>NZ_JACCFE010000002.1:2452000-3065000 GCF_014256275.1 Rhodococcus sp. 4CII | reverse complement strand
CCGTACACGAAAATGTGACGACTGTTGTGATGGAAACCCAAGTAGCACCGGGCCCGTGAAATCTGGTGTGAATCTGTCGGGACCACCCGATAAGCCTGAATACTCCCTGGTGACCGATAGCGGACTAGTACCGTGAGGGAAAGGTGAAAAGTACCCCGGGAGGGGAGTGAAATAGTACCTGAAACCGTGCGCTTACAATCCGTCAGAGCCTTTGCACACTTCGGTGTGGGGGGTGATGGCGTGCCTTTTGAAGAATGAGCCTGCGAGTTAGTGGCATGTCGCGAGGTTAACCCGTGTGGGGTAGCCGTAGCGAAAGCGAGTCCGAATAGGGCGTCCGTAGTGGCATGTTCTAGACCCGAAGCGGAGTGATCTACCCATGGCCAGGTTGAAGCGACGGTAAGACGTCGTGGAGGACCGAACCCACTTAGGTTGAAAACTGAGGGGATGAGCTGTGGGTAGGGGTGAAAGGCCAATCAAACTCCGTGATAGCTGGTTCTCCCCGAAATGCATTTAGGTGCAGCGTCGCGTGTTTCTCACCGGAGGTAGAGCTACTGGATGGTCTAGGGGGCCCACAAGCTTACCGAAATCAGCCAAACTCCGAATGCCGGTGAGTGAGAGCGCGGCAGTGAGACTGCGGGCGATAAGGTTCGTAGTCGAGAGGGAAACAGCCCAGATCGCCAGCTAAGGTCCCTAAGCGTGTACTAAGTGGAAAAGGATGTGGGGTCGCGAAGACAACCAGGAGGTTGGCTTAGAAGCAGCCACCCTTGAAAGAGTGCGTAATAGCTCACTGGTCAAGTGATCCTGCGCCGACAATGTAGCGGGGCTCAAGTACACCACCGAAGCTGCGGCATTCACACAATGCACCCCTGCGATTCTGCGGAGTCGTGGGCAGTGGTGTGGATGGGTAGGGGAGCGTCGTGTGGCCATGGAAGCGGCGGGGTGACCCAGCCGTGGAGGCCACACGAGTGAGAATGCAGGCATGAGTAGCGAAAGACGAGTGAGAAACTCGTCCGCCGAATGACCAAGGGTTCCTGGGCCAGGTTAATCCGCCCAGGGTGAGTCGGGACCTAAGACGAGGCCGACAGGCGTAGCCGATGGACAACGGGTTGATATTCCCGTACCCGTGTGAACGCGCCCCTGGTGAATCAGTGATACTAACCATCCTGAAGCGTCCTTACGTCCCTTCGGGGGCCCTGGACGTGGATGCATGGGACCTGATCTGGTAGTAGCCAAGCGATGGGGTGACGCAGGAAGGTAGCTGAGCCAGTCAGTGGTAATACTGGTGTAAGCCTGTAGGGCGAATGGTAGGCAAATCCGCCATTCACACAGCCTGAGAGGTGACGCATAGCCGAATGAGGCGAATTCAGTGATCCTATGCTGCCGAGAAAAGCCTCTAGCGAGCTTTCACACGGCCCGTACCCCAAACCGACACAGGTGGTCAGGTAGAGAATACTAAGGCGATCGAGATAACTATGGTTAAGGAACTCGGCAAAATGCCCCCGTAACTTCGGGAGAAGGGGGGCCTCGTCCGGTGATCACTCTTGCAGTGTGAGCTGGGTGGGGCCGCAGAGACCAGTGAGAAGCGACTGTTTACTAAAAACACAGGTCCGTGCGAAGTCGTAAGACGATGTATACGGACTGACGCCTGCCCGGTGCTGGAAGGTTAAGAGGACCGGTTAGCTCCTCGGAGCGAAGCTGAGAATTTAAGCCCCAGTAAACGGCGGTGGTAACTATAACCATCCTAAGGTAGCGAAATTCCTTGTCGGGTAAGTTCCGACCTGCACGAATGGCGTAACGACTTCTCAGCTGTCTCAACCATAGACTCGGCGAAATTGCATTACGAGTAAAGATGCTCGTTACGCGCGGCAGGACGAAAAGACCCCGGGACCTTCACTACAGCTTGGTATTGGTGTTCGGTTCGGTTTGTGTAGGATAGGTGGGAGACTGTGAAGCGCTCACGCCAGTGAGTGTGGAGTCGTTGTTGAAATACCACTCTGATCGTATTGGACCTCTAACCTCGGACCATGATCTGGTTCAGGGACAGTGCCTGGTGGGTAGTTTAACTGGGGCGGTTGCCTCCCAAAATGTAACGGAGGCGCCCAAAGGTTCCCTCAGCCTGGTTGGCAATCAGGTGTCGAGTGCAAGTGCACAAGGGAGCTTGACTGTGAGACTGACAGGTCGAGCAGGGACGAAAGTCGGGACTAGTGATCCGGCACCGGCAAGTGGAAGCGGTGTCGCTCAACGGATAAAAGGTACCCCGGGGATAACAGGCTGATCTTCCCCAAGAGTCCATATCGACGGGATGGTTTGGCACCTCGATGTCGGCTCGTCGCATCCTGGGGCTGGAGTAGGTCCCAAGGGTTGGGCTGTTCGCCCATTAAAGCGGCACGCGAGCTGGGTTTAGAACGTCGTGAGACAGTTCGGTCTCTATCCGCCGCGCGCGTTAGAAACTTGAGGAAGGCTGTCCCTAGTACGAGAGGACCGGGACGGACGAACCTCTGGTGTGCCAGTTGTTCCACCAGGAGCACCGCTGGTTAGCTACGTTCGGAAGGGATAACCGCTGAAAGCATCTAAGCGGGAAGCCTGTTCCAAGATGAGGTTTCTCACCCCCTCGAGGGGGTAAGGCCCCCGGCAGACCACCGGGTTGATAGGCCAGAACTGGAAGTCCGGTAACGGATGCAGGTGACTGGTACTAATAGGCCGAGGACTTACCACAAAGAAGCTACGCGTCCACTGTGCGGTATCTGAAACAACACACGTTTCGGAGCAGACCACGAAGAACACCACCACCTGGGTGGTGGGATCTTCGCCGATGTTCCGTGTGACAGTTTCATAGAGTTACGGCGGCCATAGCGGAGGGGAAACGCCCGGTCCCATTCCGAACCCGGAAGCTAAGCCCTCCAGCGCCGATGGTACTGCACCCGACAGGGTGTGGGAGAGTAGGACACCGCCGAACATCCGTTACCGAAAGCCCCCCAACACCGTTGGGGGGCTTTCGGCTTTTCTATAGCCCTGTCGGACCTCTGCTTGATAACGCTGAGGTAACGTCCCCACGGTTCGCCTATGGCGAGTCGTTCGCCTGCGTAACGTGGCCCGGGCAGATCCGGTGGGATCGTGCCGAGCGTGCGCACCCGCCCGGATCACCCGAGGTGACGAAGGGAATCTGTGGTGACGAGCGCGATGTCGAAACAAGGTCCGACGGTCAGAGCCGCTGTCGCCCTCGCCGGCCTGATGGTGGCGGCCGGTTCCCTGGCGGGGTGCACGAAGACCGACACGTCCAGCGGCGGGTCACTCCTTCAGCAGCTGCAGGACAGCGGAACGGTGACCGTCGGTTTCGCCGGCGAAGCGCCGTACAGCTTCGAGCAGGACGGACAGCTGACCGGAGCCACCGTGGCGCTGCACCGGGAAATCTTCAAGAACCTGGGCATCGACAATGTCGAAGGCGTCAGCACCGACTTCGGCGCACTCATCCCCGGACTTCAGGCTCGGCGCTTCGACGTCGTCAGTGCCGGCATGTCGATCCTCCCGCAGCGATGCGAACAGGCAGCGTTCAGTGAGCCGGAGTTCAACTACACGACCGCGCTGATGGTCCCCAAAGGCAATCCCGCGAACCTCACGGACATGCAGTCGGTGCAGCAGAGCGGAGTGCGAATGGCAGCGATGACCGGGGCGATCGAATCGGACTATGCGCAGGAACTCGGGATCGACGCGATGCAGGTGGCGTCGCCGCAGGACGGAATGGACGCCGTCGCAAACGGAAGAGCGGATGTCTTCGCGCTTACCGGAATCTCGCTGAACTGGCTGGCGCAGAACAATCCACAGGTGCCGGTGGAGGTCACCAACTCGTTCGTCGCCGTGATCGACGGGGTGCCCCAGGTGGGTGCGGGCGGCACCGTCTTCCGTAAGGAGGACACGGAGTTGCGGGACGCCTACAACGCCGAACTGGCGAAGATCACCTCTGACAAGGACAAGTACCTGTCCATCGTCGGACCGTTCGGATTCACCGCGGAGGAACTGCCCGACCCGAATCTGACGACGGCCAAACTGTGCGGCGGGGCCGGCTGAGCGCCTTGGTCCACTGCCTGTGAAGGAGAACATCGACGCGCTGCTGGATGCGTGGCCGAGCATCCAGGAAGGCATCGTCGTCACGCTCGAACTGACGGCGGGTGGTGCGCTCCTGGCCTTCGTCCTTGCGCTGGCCCTCGGGCTGGCGGCACGTGCGCACAACATCGTGATCAGAGGCTCGGCGCGTGCATTCATCGAATTCTTCCGAGGCACTTCGCTGTTGGTGCAGCTGTTCTGGTTGTTCTACGTGGTCCCGCTGTTCGGCTATCTCCTCGATCCGGTGCTGTGCGGGATCCTCGCGCTCGGACTGAACTATGGCGCCTACGGAGCCGAGGTGGTTCGAGGCGCCATCAACTCGGTGCCGCAGTCGCAGTGGGAGGCAGCGACGGCGCTGGACTTCAGCCACTGGCAGCGGCTGCGCCGGGTGGTCCTCCCGCAAGCGTGGGCGGAGATGATTCCCCCACTGACGAACCTCCTGATCCAGCTCCTCAAGGGAACGGCGCTCGCGAGCTACATTCTTCTGCAGGACTTGACCTTCGAAATCGACCAGCTCCGGCAAACAACCGGGAACACCCTCTTCGCGTTCGGCGTCGGACTCGTCATCTATTTCGTCATCGGCTACGTCCTGACATTGCTGATGAACGCGCTGGAGGTGCGCGCCAAGAATCGCCTCGGCACCGGGCCGTCGCTGCGTGAGATCTTCAGCCTCGCCCCCTCCGATCCCAGGGGACTGGAGGCCGCGAAACAGTGAGCGTGCAATGGAGTTGGGATCGTGCGTTCGAGGCTCTGCCGGTGCTGCTCGACGGATTCAAGATCACCTTGATCGCAACGGTTCTCGGGTTTCTGATCTCCGTCGTCCTCGGACTGGTTATCGCGCTGATCCGGCAGGCGGCACCGCGATGGGTCGGCATGCCGGTCCGTGCGATCAGTGAGTTCATCCGGCTCACCCCGCTCGTCGTGCAATTGCTGTTCGTGTACTACACGTTCACCGGACTCTCGCCGCTGCAGATCGGTGTCGTGGTGCTGGGAATCCACTACTCGACGTACATGGCGGAGGTGTACCGGGCAGGGATCGAAGCGGTGCCCGTCGGGCAGTGGGAGGCGGCGCAGGCGCTGTCGATTGCGCCCACTCGGACGTGGCGGGCGATCATCCTCCCGCAGGCCATCCGTCGCGTCGTCCCGGCGCTGGGCAACTACGCGGTGTCGATGTTCAAGGACACGCCGTTCCTGTTCGCGATCACGGTCGTGGAGATGGTGACGGCAGCACAGCAGTTCGGCGCCCGGCATTTCCAGTACCTCGAACCACTGACCCTGGCAGGTGTGATCTTCCTGCTGGCCAGCTACCCGACGTCCCTGCTCATACGGCGATTGGAGAGACGTCTTGCCCGATGATGCGAGTGCAGCAACCCCGATGATCCGATTCGACGACGTCGTGAAGCAATTCGGCGACCACGTCGTGCTCGACCATCTGGATTTCCAGGTCGCACGCGGCGACCGGGTGACCCTGATCGGTCCGAGCGGTTCGGGAAAGACGACCATCCTGCGACTGGTCATGACGCTCGAGAAGGTGAACGACGGAGTCATCTGGGTAGACGGAGACCGCCTGACGCACGAGGAGAAGGGAAACAAACTCGTCCCGGCGTCGGAAAAGTACACCCGCCGGATACGTCGCCGGATCGGCATGGTCTTCCAGCAGTTCAACCTGTTTCCCAACATGAACGTGATCGAGAACATCACCGAAGCGCCGATTCACGTCCTCGGACTCGACAAGGCCGCTGCGGTGAAGCGTGCACGCGAGTTGCTCGAGATGGTAGGGCTCTCGGACAAGGAGACCGCGCACCCGACGCAACTGTCCGGTGGTCAGCAGCAGCGGGTCGCGATCGCGCGAGCCTTGGCCATGGACCCCGACATTCTGTTGCTCGACGAGGTCACGTCGGCGCTGGATCCGGAACTGGTGGCGGATGTCCTCGACGTACTGAGGAACGTGGCCCGCACTACGGACATCACGATGCTGATCGTCACGCACGAGATGCAATTCGCGCGGGACGTCTCGAACCGGGTGATGATGTTCGATGCCGGCCGGATCGTGGAGGAAGGCGACCCGGCGACGATCTTCACCGCGCCGAAGCACGAGCGCACCAAGACCTTCCTGAAGGCCGTGCTGGCCAACTGAGTTCCGGCTAGCGCGACGTCGTCGCGAGGTCCGGTTCTTCGGACGCGGCGCGCCGTGCCAGCCTGCCCGCCATCCACGCGCATACCAGCAGCTGCAACTGGTGGAACAGCATGAGTGGCAACACGATCAGGCCGATCGGTTGGCTGGCGAACAGGACGGTGGCCATCGGGAGCCCGGTCGCGAGGCTCTTCTTCGATCCGCAGAACGTGATCGTGATCTGGTCCGCCCGGTCGAAACCGAGACGCTTCGACCCGAACCAGGTGAGGGACAGAACGATCGCGAGCAACACCGCGCACACCGCCAGCAGTGCGAGCAACCGGCCGACGGAGAGCGTGCCCCAGATGCCCTCGTTCATGCCCTCGCTGAACGCGACGTAGACAACCAGCAGAATCGACCCTCGGTCGACGAGTTTGAGCGGCGCGCCGTGCGCCGTAACCCAGGTCCCGATCCACCGTCGCAGGACCTGGCCGGCGATGAACGGGAGCAGGAGCATGACGAGGATGCCGATCGCGGAGGACGCGTCGAAACCCGCCCCCTCACTCGTCATCAGCAACGCGACGAGCAGCGGGGTGACGACGATGCCGAGGATGTTGGAGAACGAGGCGCTGACGATCGCGCCGGGCACGTTGCCGCGGGCGATGGACACGAACGCGATGGACGACTGGACCGTCGACGGCAGCAGGCAGACGTAGAGGAGGCCGAGGTACAGGGGTTGCGTCAGGACCGTCGGCACCAGGACGCGCGCGGCGATCCCGAGCAGGGGAAAGATCACGAACGTCGCCGCGAGGATGGTGACGTGCAGACGCCAGTGCCGCAGACCGTGCAGCGCCTCCTGGCTGGACAGTCTTGCGCCGTAGAGGAAGAACAGAAGTCCGACGGCCACTTTCGTGGCCCAGGTGAACGCGGTCAGCGCCGTGCCGTCGGCGGGTATCAGGCTGGCGATCCCGACCGTGATCAGGATGCCGACAATGAAGGGATCGAGACGTCCGAGGAGCGGGATCTTCGTCAGCATGGGGTAAACCCTAGGCACGCTGCCGATATTCCGGAAGGCGATAGTCACGATTACTGTAATGCTGAACCGTGATAACAATGGGACATGTTCGATCCCGTCCAACTTCGGAGCTTCCTGGCAGTGGCGCGCACCCGCAGTTTCACCGCCGCGGCCCGGCGTCTGAATCTGCGGCAGTCGACCGTCAGCCAGCATGTGGCAAAGCTGGAGATCGCTGCCGGGCGGCGCCTGTTCCTGCGCGACACGCACTCGGTCGAATTGACCGCGGACGGCTCCGTGATGGTGGGTTTCGCGACCTCGATACTCGAGCGGCATTCGGATGCCGAGCGCTACTTCACGCAATCCGGTGTGCGTGGACGCGTCCGGTTCGGAGCGTCCGAGGATCTGGTCCTGCACGAACTCCCTCGGATTCTGGGGGAGTTCCGCCGCAGTCACCCGCTCGTCGATCTCGAGCTCACCGTCGCGTTGAGCGAAGTGCTGTTCCGGCAACTGCACGACGGCAGCCTGGACCTGGTCTTCGGGAAGCGTCGCCGCGGGGATCGGCACGGTGAGCTCGTGTGGACCGACCGGCTGGCCTTCTTCGCCGCACCCGATTTCGTTCTGGACACCGAGGGACCGGTGCCGCTGGTGGCGTATCCGCCGCCGTCGATCACGAGGCAAGCGGCGCTCGACGTCCTGGAGAAGTCCGGACGCGGTGCGCGCGTGGCCTGTGTGACCGACAGTTTGAACGGACTCCGCGCCGCGTGTCTTGCCGGTCTCGGCGTCGTATTCCACGCCGAGACCCTGCCCCCTGCCGGATTGGTCCCGGTGCGGATGCGCTCGCGTGAGGACTGGGGGCCCGCGGTCGACGTCGAATTCGTGCTGGAGGCCCGCCGGAGTGTTCTCAGCGAGCCGGAGCAGGCGCTCCGCGCCGCGATTCTCGAGAATGCGGATCGCCTGCGCGCGTGACCTCGGCGTGGACACCCCCCTGCCGTCCGGTGCACCTCTGGAGATAGAGCTCACAGTCGCCGCGGCGCCATAGACGCGACAGCGGGTGCGCGGTATAAATACATCTTGTGTCTATGTTGTATTCCGCTGCGGAGCAGGCCTATCGCGAGGTCAAGGAGCTCATCCTGTCGGGCGGTCTGCCCGGCGGTGAGTTGATCAGCGAGGGCGAGATCGCCGGACGCATGGGCCTGAGCCGCACCCCCGTGCGCGAAGCGTTCCTCCGGCTCGAGGCCGAGGGCTGGATGCGGCTGTACCCGAAGCGGGGCGCGCTCGTCGTACCCGTCGCGGACGGCGAGGCGGAACACGTGGTCGACGCCCGCCAGCTGGTCGAGACGCACAGCGTCCGGCTGCTCGCCGACCAGCCCCGCCCACGGGAACTCCTCGTCGCCAGGCTCCGCGAGAACCTGGTCGAACAGCGGGCGATCGCCGAGCGGGGCGACGTCGCCGCCTTCAGCGCCGCCGACGCCGACTTCCACCGGATGATCGTCGAGGCCGGGGAAAACCCGTTGCTCGCCACGTTCTACTCCAGCATCCGTGAGCGGCAGCGCCGGATGACGGCCCACTCGATCGCGCGCGATCCGGGACAGCTGCCCAAGATCATTGCCGACCACGAGCGTCTGACCGAACTCGTCGCGGCCGGGGACGTCGCCGGGTTCGACGCCGCCGTGCTCGTCCACATGCGCCAGGTCCACGCCCTCAATCCGAGAGGAGTTGCGCGATGACGGTCGTCCGCGAATCCCCGGCGAAGGTGCCCGAGGCCCTCGCGTCGCCGCGCGCCTGGCTGCTGGTGGCCACGACCATGTTCGCGGTGGCGTGGGGCGGCAACCAGTTCACGCCGCTCCTGGGCATGTACCGCGCCGACCACGGTTTCGCACCGGTGACGGTCGATCTCTTCCTGTTCGCCTACGTCGTCGGGATCGTGCCCGCCCTGCTCCTGGGCGGCCCACTCTCCGATCGGCTGGGACGTCGGCCGATCCTGCTGCCGGCACCATTCCTGACGGTGGCCGGCTCCGCACTCCTGGCCCTCGGCGCCGACTCGGCGGCGATGCTCATCGTCGGGCGGGTCCTGTGCGGCGTCGCGCTCGGCCTCGGCATGGCCGTCGGCGGCAGCTGGGTGAAGGAACTGTCGACCGCGCCCTGGGACCCGGTGGCCACGGACGGCGCCGGGGCGCGGCGGGCCGCGATGAGCCTGACCGGTGGTTTCGGCCTCGGCGCGGGCGTCGCCGGTGTTCTCGCGCAGTGGGCGCCGATGCCGAGCGTCCTGTCCTACGTCGTGCACAGCGCGATCGCCGTCTCCGCTGCCGTCGCACTGTGGCGTGCCCCCGAAACCCGCGCGGCACAGCCTGTCTCCGAACGGGTTTCGCTCGTCCGCGACCTCGCGATCCCGTCCGCCGCACACAAGCGATTCCTGTTCGTGATCGCCCCGCTCGCACCCTGGGTGTTCGGTACGGCGGCCGCGGCCTACGCGGTGCTCCCGTCGCTGATGTCCGGGCACACCGGCGGGTTGCCGCTCGCGTTCTCCGCGCTGATGTGCATGCTCGGCCTCGGAGCGGGCTTCGCCATCCAGGCACTCGGCCGCAAGATCGACACTCCCCGCAGCGCACGCGCCGTCGTCGTCTCGCTCGCCGTCGTCCTCGCAGGCATGGTCGCGGCCGTCGCCGCCGCGTCCGCGCTCACCGTTCCGCTCGCGCTCGTGGCCGGCGTCGTGCTCGGCTGCGGATACGGCATGGCCATGGTGTCGGGACTGCAGGAGATCCAGCGGATAGCGGGACCGGACGACCTCGCCGGACTGACCGCCGTCTTCTACTCGCTGACGTACCTGGGATTCGGGATGCCCGCCGTGATGGCCTACCTGTCCGAGACGTTCCCGGCGGTGACATATCCGCGAATGTTCGTGTTCGGCGCGGTCGCGGCCGCGGGATGCCTTGCGCTCGCAGTTGCGAAGTGGCGCTCGCACCTCCCGAATCAGGAGGCGGCGGATCACATCGACGGCAGCGTCTTCTCCCCGAGCCAGGAGTCCCACAGCCGGCGCAGCGGCTCGTCCGTGTAGTGGGTTGCCAGATCGGTGAACTGCTCACTCGTGACCGTGGAGTAGCGGTGGGCCAGCGTCCACTCCCGGAGCAACGCGAAGAACTTGTCGTCGCCGAGCCGGCGTCGTAGTGCGTGGAGCGTGAGCGCACCCCGCTTGTAGACGCGGTCGTCGAACATCAATTGCGGTCCCGGGTCGGCGATCACCAGATCCTGCGGTTTCCGGGACAGACCCTGATGCGCCTGCAGAGCCAGCCGATGCGCCGACGGCCCACCCGAATTCTCCGACCAGATCCACTCCGCGTAACAGGCGAATCCCTCGTGCAACCAGATGTCCCGCCACTGACCGAGCGTCAGGCTGTTGCCGAACCACTGATGGGCGAGCTCGTGCGCCACCAGACGTTCGGACCAGCGCCGGCCGGTGCAATGGTTGGCGCCGAAGATCGACAGTCCCTGCGCCTCGAGCGGGATCTCCAACTCGTCGTCCGCCACCACCACCGTGTAGTCGGCGAACGGGTACGGTCCGAACAACCGGCCGAACAGGTCCATCATCTGAGGCTGCCGGCCGAAGTCCACGTCGAACGACGCACGCAGTCGCGGCGGGTGGACGGCGAACATCGGAACACCACCGGACCCGAAGCTGCGGCGCTCGTACGGCCCGATCTGGACGGTGGCCAGATAGCTCGACATCGGCTCGGTCTGCTCGTACACCCACGTGGTCTGACTGGCCCGGGTCTGCTTGCTGACGAGGGTGCCGTTGGCGACCGCGTAGTACGGTGAATCGGTCGAGATCGAGATGCGGTAACTGGCCTTCGAACTCGGATGGTCGTCGCAGGGAAACCAGGACGCCGCGCCGTTGGGCTGGCTGGCGACGAGCGCTCCCTCGGACAGTTCCTCCCAGCCGACCTCGCCCCACACGCTGCGGATCGGTTTCGGGGAACCCCCGTACTGGACGGTGAGCACCAGAGCGGCGCCGGCCGGAATCTCCCGGGCCGGAGTGACGATCAGCTTCCCGTTCCGGTGCAGCCATTTCGTGCTGCGGGACCCGTTGGCCGCGACCTTGGTGACGTGCAGGTTGGCCGCGAGGTCGAGGGCGAACCGGGACCGTGTCTCGGTGGCCACCGCCGTGATCGTGGCTTTGCCCGCCAACCGGTTGCTGTGGACCTTGTACGTGAGTTCGAGGTCGTACCGCGACACCCGGTATCCGCGGTTGCCGTTCTGGGGGAGGTACGGGTCGACCGGCTCGTCGATCCCCTTGGCGGGCTTCACGCGCCCGGCCACGGGGCGATCGGGTTGCCCTGCCAGCGCGTGGACGGCGGCACCGTGTCGCCGCGCATGACGAGGGAGGCCGGGCCGACCGTGGCTCCTTCCCCGATCCGGGCGGCGGGCAGCGCGACGCAGTGCGGGCCGAGGGTGGCGCCGGCCCCGAGGATGACGGTGTCCATGGACATGATCCGATCATGGAACAGGTGAGTCTGCACGACGCACCCCCGTTCCACGGTCGCGCCGTCGCCCAGCGTCACCAGATCGGCCTCGGGAAGCCAGTAGGTTTCACACCACACGCCCTTGCCGATGGTGGCGCCGAGGCCCCGCAACCAGACGTTAAGCACGGCGGTGCCGGTGGCGGCGCGGGCGAACCAGGGCGCGGCGACGGTCTCGACGAACGCGTCCGACACCTCGTTCCGCCACACGAACGAACTCCACAGTGGGTGCTCGATCTTCCCGATGCGTCCGACGACCAGCCATTTCGCGATTATGGAGATCAGCCCGGCGACCGCACCCGCAACGAGGAGGACGATGCCGCCGGCGAGCCCCGCGAGCCAGAAACCGACGCGGTCGGCCATGACCTGCAGCGCGAACAACACGCCGAGCCCGATCCCGAACGTCACCATCACCGGAATGAGGCGGCACGTCTCGACGAAGGCGCGCGCCACCTTGAGCCGGTACGGCGGGCGGAACGTGCGGCTGGCGTCGGTGTCACCGGGCGCCCTCCGGAGACGGACGGGGGGACTGCCCAGCCAGGACGAACCCGATTTCGCCTTCGACGGTGTGGCCGACAGCACCGCGACGAGCCCGTTCTTGGGAACCCGCCGACCTGGACCGGTCATCCCGGAATTGCCGAGGAACGCGCGCTTGCCGACCTTGGCGTGTTCGATGTGCATCCAACCGCCGCCGAGTTCGTAGCTCGCGATCATCGTGTCGTCGGCGAGAAACGCGCCGTCGGCGACGGTCGTGAACTTCGGCAGCATGAGCACGGTCGACGCTTCCACGTTCTTGCCGATCCGGGCGCCCAGCAACCGCAGCCATCCCGGCGTCAGCAGGCTCGCGTACAGCGGAAACAGGAAGGTGCGGGCGGAGTCCATGAGCCGTTCGGTGGCCCACACCTGCCAGCCGATGCGACTGCGGACCGGGTGGTACCCCTCCCGCAGCCCGATCGACAGCAGCCGGACGGACACGACCGTGAGGCCGGCGAACACGGCGAGGCTGACGAGCGTCGCGGCGGGCAGGATCACCAGCGACTGGAGCACCGCGGACCCGAGCGTGCCAGCGTCGCGGATCCACCACCCGATGAGCACGATTCCGGCGACGAGCGCGAAGATCGGCAGCCCGGCGATGAGCATCGACGTCCCGCCGAACACGGGAACCCAGTACGACGCACGCCGCGGCGTCTCCTCGGGCCACGGGTGGACGGCCTTGCCCACCTTGACCGCGGGTGAACCGGCCCAGTGCTGATTGGCCTTGACGCGCCCGAACACGGCGGAGCCGGCCTCGACCTCGGCGCCCCGCCCGATGGCGGCGCCGGGCAGCAGCGTCGATCGGGCGCCCACCGACGCGCCGGGACCGATCTTGATCCCGCCGATGTGGACGACGTCGCCGTCGACCCAGTGCCCGGACAGGTCGACCTCGGGTTCGACCGAGCAGCCGTCGCCGAGTTCGAGCATGCCGGTGACCGGCGGCAGGGTGTGCAGGTCGACGCCCCTGCCGACCGTGGCGCCGAGTGCCCGCGCGTAATAAAGCATCCAGGGGGCGCCGGACAGGTTCGCGGCGCCGCTGGCCTCGGTGAGGCGCAGGGCCACCCACAGTCTCAGGTGTTCACTGCCCCCTCGGGGATAGGTTCCCGGTTCGAGCCCCCGCAGCAGGATCCGTGAACCGAGCACCGAGATCGCCATCCGGCCCACCGGGCTGATGAACGCGAAGAAGGCGAGCAGAATCCACCACCACGACACCGTCGGCGCCCAGGACACGGTCGTGAACCACGAGAAGACGTTGTTCGCAATCGCCAACCAGGTGACCCACTGCAGACCGGTGAGGGTGGTGAGCGGAACGGTCGCCGCGATCTGCGCGAGCTGGCTTCGACGCGGAGTCGGGACCACCACGCGGGGTTCGGCGGCGTCGATCGGCGCCAGCTGGTCGAGGTATTCGGCGAGTGAACCGAGCCGCGGATGGTCGTAGAGTTGCGCGACCGTCACTTCGGGGAACCGTTCGCGCAGCGCCGTGACCAGTTGGGCGGCGGAGAGGGATCCGCCGCCGAGTTCGAAGAAATCGTCGTCGGGCCCCGTGATCTCGGCGCCGAGAATCGACGCCCACAACCCCGCGACCCACGCCTGCGTGCCCTCGAGACCCAATTTCTCGGCGGCGTCGTCGACGCCCGGCGGGGGCCAGGGGAGGGCGTTCCGGTCGACCTTGCCCGACGTTCGGGTGGGCAGTTCGTCGACCAGCACCAGCCGGGGGACCAGCGCCGCCGGGAGCTGCTCGACGAGCGCGGCGTGCGCGGCCTTGAGGTCGAAGTCAGGGTTGGTGCTGGCCAGATAGCCGACGAGGATCTGGTGACCGGCACCGGTCCTGCGCACGGCCGCGGCCGCACCGCCGACGCCGGGAAGATTCTGCAGGGCGTTGTCGACCTCGCCCAGCTCGATGCGCCTGCCACCGAGTTTCACCTGATCGTCCGCGCGACCCTGGAACAGCAGCCCGCTGCGGTCGAGTCGGACGAGGTCGCCGCTGCGGTAGGCGCGCTCCCAGCCGAGCGTCGGCATCGGGGCGTACTTCTCGGCGTCCTTCGCCGGGTCGAGGTACCGGGCCAGGCCGACACCGCCGATGACCAGTTCACCCACCTCACCCTCGGGCACGGGTTCGCCGGCCGCGTCGACGACGGCGAGATCCCAGCCGTCCAGCGGGAGTCCGATGCTGACCGGACTCTTGCCGTCCATCAGCGCGCCGCAGGCCACGACCGTCGCCTCGGTGGGCCCGTACGTGTTCCACACCTCGCGTCCGTCGACGGCCAGCCGCTCCGCCAGTTCGGGCGGGCAGGCCTCGCCGCCGAAGATCAGCAGGCGCACGGCCTCGAGGGCCTCGGCGGGCCACAGCGATGCCAGGGTCGGCACCGTCGAGACGATGCTGACGTCGCGTGCGACGAGCCACGGGCCGAGATCCATGCCGCTGCGGACCAGGGACCGGGGCGCGGGAACGAGGCAGGCACCGTGCCGCCACGCGAGCCACATCTCCTCGCAGGACGCGTCGAACGCCACCGACAGTCCGGCCAGCACCCGGTCTCCGGGCCGGATCGGGTCTTCACGCAGGAACATCCGGGCCTCGGCGTCCACGAAGGCCGCCGCGTTGCGATGGTTCACCGCGACGCCTTTGGGGGTGCCGGTGGATCCGGAGGTGAAGATGATCCAGGCGTCGTCGTCGACGGTCGGCGGGCGGGCGCTCGGCGACTCTTCCCTGTCGGGGGCGGTGCCCGCGGTGATACCTGAGCCGGTCACCACACACCGGACCTGCGCCTCACCGAACACGAGTTCGGCGCGTTCCTCGGGGTCGTCCGCGTCGACCGGAACGTAGGCGGCGCCGACGGCGAGCGTCGCGAGGATCGCGACGTACAGCGAGCAGGACCCGGACGGCATGCGGATACCGACCCGATCGCCGGCCCCGACGCCCGAATCGGCGAGGACCTCGGCCGTCTGTCGGATCTCCTCGAGCAGTTCGCGGTACGTCAGCGAAGTCGTGCCGTCGTCGATCGCCGGGGCTTCGGGGTTCGCCTCGGCTGTCGCGACCAGGATGTCGACGAGGGTGCGCGGCGCCGGCGCGAATTCGCGGCGGAGGAATTCCCGGGGTATACGGAGCGACAGGTCCGAATCCGTCGGCGACTGGAGAGACAATCCAGGATTCCTTCTCTGAGCGGTGGTGGTGCGTACGGCCCGTTATCTCACGATCACGTGACCAGATGGTGAACAGTTGGTGGTGGGTAGGGCTTCGTCGACCATTCTTCACCTGTCGTTCGCAGGTTTCTCGCCGCACATGTAGAAGTCCGCCCGACTTCTTCGTCGTCTGGTCAGAAGGAGCACCCGAGTTCCTTCGAATCGCGGAAGGATGACGTCATGTACTACCTGGCATTGCTGGCGGGCGAGACGAACGCCACCGAATGGGGTCCGGACAGCCCGGAGTTCGCCGTTGCACTGGGCCGCCATCGGGCGTTCTGGGAGCGCGCCGGTTCCGCGCTCGCGGGCGGCGGAGCCCTGTACCCGAGCACGGAGGCGGCGACCGTCAGAAACGAGGACGGGCGTGCGCTGATCACGGACGGCCCGTTCGCGGAAACGGCGGAGGTGATCGGCGGTTTCTACGTTCTCCAGGGATCGGACCTCGACGAGGTGCTGGAGATCGCGCGGCACATTCCCGAGGCCGCCGAGGGGTCCGTCGAACTGTGGCCGATGGTCGAGTGGATGCCCGTGACCGATCAGAAGGGCTGCTGGCTGGCGCTGCTCCGGGAACCGGTGGCGGCGGCGGTATCGCCGGGCACGCCCCAGTGGGACGAGGGCATGGCCGAGCACGAGAAGTTCGGCCGCCTCGCCGGGTCCGCGATCCGCGGCGGTGGAGCCCTGCACACGCCGGACTCCGCGACCACGATCCGCGTCCGGGACGGGGAACTCCTACTCACCGACGGACCCTTCGCCGAGACCGCGGAAGTCGCGAACGGCCTCTACGTGCTCGCCGCCGACGACCGTGAGGCAGCGATCGCGTGGGCGGCGAAGATTCCGGTGTCGCCGAAAGGATGCATCGAACTCCGGCAGATCGTCGCCGACGGCGAGTAATGGACGACAACACTCTGAGCCGCATCTTCCGGGAGGAATCCGGCCGGGCTCTGGCGACGGTGGCGCGCATGATCGGCGACCTGTCCCTCGCGGAGGATGCGGTGCAGGACGCCTTCGCCGAGGCGCTCCGCAGCTGGCCGGATGCGGGTCTGCCGAGGAACCCGGGCGCATGGATCACGACCGTCGCCCGCCACCGGGCACTGGACCGGCTGCGCCGGGAGTCGTTGCGCGGCGACAAGGAGCACGATGCGGCGCGGCTCGTTCCGCCGCCGGACGAGGAAGAGGTGTGGCCAGTGCGTGACGACCAGTTGCGGCTCATGTTCACGTGCTGCCACCCGGCGCTGTCCCCGGAGTCGCAGGTGGCGTTGACGCTGCGGCTGGTGGCCGGACTGCGGCCGGCGGAGATCGCCCGGTTGTTCCTCGCCCCGGAACCCACCGTGTCCCAGCGACTCACCCGCGCCAAATCGAAGATCCGGACCGCCGGTATCCCGTTCCGGGTCCCGCCCGACCATCTGCTGCCCGAGCGCACCCCGCAGGTGCTGGCCTGCATCTACCTGGTGTTCACCGAGGGCTATTCGGCCACGGCCGGCGACACCGCGATCCGGGACGAACTCTGCGACGAGGCGCTGCGGCTCGGCCGGCTGCTGTGCGAGCTGATGCCGGACGAGGGGGAGGCGTGGGCGCTGCTGGCGCTCATGCTGTTCCACGACAGCAGGCGGGCCGAGCGCACCGACGATGGCGGCGATCTCGTCACCCTCGAGGACCAGGACCGCAGGAGGTGGGACCGGACGAAGATCACGGAGGGCGTCGTGTGCCTGCGGGCCGCGCGGCGCCGGGGAGGCGGTCCGTACGGCGCGCAGGCCGCGATCGCCGCCGCCCACGCCACCGCGCCGAATTGGGCGGCGACCGACTGGAACGCCGTGGTCGCTGGATACGACGAACTCTGCGCGTACGGGAACTCGCCCGCGGTCCGTCTCAATCGTGCTGTCGCGGTGGGATTCCGGGACGGTCCCGACGCCGGACTCGCCGAGTTGGACGCGCTCGCCGGGAACCCGCGGCTGGCGCGGACGCACACCCTGCACGCCACTCGTGCCGACCTGCTGCGCCGAGCAGGCAGGCACGCCGAATCGAGCGAGGAGTACCGCGCCGCAATCGGACTGGCGGCGAACGAACCGACCCGTCGTTTCCTCGCCAGGCGACTGGCGGAGGTGGACGGTGCCCGTTAGATTCGCCCGCGCGGCTGGTGCTGGGTGATGCAGTGGATGCCGCCGCCCCGCGCGAAGATCTGCCGTGCGTCCACCGTCACGACGCGGCGTCCGGGATAGACGCCCGACAGGATGTCGCGGGCGACAGCATCCCGGGGGTCGTCGAAGCCGCACGCGATGACACCGCCGTTGACGACGAGATGGTTGATGTAGCTGTAATCGACCCAGCCGTCCTCGTCGCGCAGGACGTTCGGGGCGGGCACGTCGACGATCTCCCACCGCGCACCGGAACGGTCACGGCTGTCGGCGAGTACCTTCCGGATCTCGGCGGTCACCTCGTGGTCGGGATGGGATCGGTCGCGCTGGGCGTGCAGCAGCACCACCCCGGGCGCGGGGAGCGCCGCGACGATGTCGACGTGCCCCTTGGTGCCGAACTTCTCGGAATCCCGCGTCAGACCACGCGGCAGCCAGACGACGTGTTCGGCGCCGATCGTGCGCGCGAGTTCCGCCTCCACGCCGGCCGCGTCCAGTGCCGGGTTGCGCAGCGGGTCGAGTTGCACCGTCTCGGTGACGAGCACGGTTCCGCGCCCGTCCACTTGGATACCGCCGCCCTCGTTGACCATCGACGACGGCACCGGCCGGGCCCCGGACCACGCCGTGACGGCCGCACCGATCGACTTGTCGTGGTCCCAGGTGGCCCAGTCCTGTTGTCCCCAGCCGTTGAACGTCCAGTCCACGGCACCGAGGCGGTTCTCCTCGTCGAGGACGAACGTGGGTCCGATGTCGCGCATCCAGGCGTCGTCGAGGGGAGCTTCGACCACGTCGACGTCCGAGGACAGGTACTTCCGGGCGGCATCGCGGTCCCCCGGATCGACGACCATGGTGACCGGTTCGAATTCGGCGACTGCGTGAGCGACCGCGGTCCACGCGGTCCGCGCCTCGTGGGCGTCTGTCTCCGTTGCGGTCATCGACGCCCCGAGAGGCGGGAACGCCATCCACACCCGTTCCTGCGGTTCGGTCTCGCTGGGCATTCGCCAGGTCATGACCGGATCTCCGCGGCCGCCACCGTCGCCGTCAGTCCGTAGGGGTGCTCGTGGTCGACCGGGTCCGTGAGCCGGGTGTATGTGTCGGGCCTGCGGGTGGCGAGGAACGGGAAGAGATCGAGCCAGTCCTTGCGCTGATCCAGGTCGAGG
Organism: Rhodococcus sp. 4CII; assembly: GCF_014256275.1. Taxonomy (NCBI): domain Bacteria; kingdom Bacillati; phylum Actinomycetota; class Actinomycetes; order Mycobacteriales; family Nocardiaceae; genus Rhodococcus; species Rhodococcus sp. 4CII. The sequence goes on along the minus strand of NZ_JACCFE010000002.1, from coordinate 3,046,254 downwards.
TCGGCCACCAGGACCGCCTCCTCGTCGCGGGGAGCGGACACGAGCACGCGGCCATACGGGTCGGAGATGAACGAGGAACCGTAGAAGTCGATGCCGCCCTCGTTGCCGCAGCGGTTGGGGACCACCATGAATGTGCCGCTGGTGATGCCGTTTCCGACGATCACGTGCTGCCAGATCGGCTGGGTGTCGAACGCGGGGAAGCTCGGCTCCGACCCGATCGCGGTGGGGTAGACCAGGATTTCGGCGCCGCCGAGCGAATACATGCGGGAGACCTCGGGGAACCACTCGTCCCAGCACGTCGGCAGTCCGATGGCGGCCCCGTCCAGTTCGGCAGGCCGGTAGACGGGGTAGGCGTCGTCGGCGGGACCGCCGCGGAAGTAGGTGTCCTCGTAGTAACCGGCGCTGACGGGGATGTGCAGCTTGCGGGTCCGGGAGAGCAGTTCGCCGGACGGGGCCACGAGGATGGCGGTGTTGAATCCGAGACCGTCAGGGCCGTCGGCCTTCTCGTAGAGCGAGGCGTGGACGCAGACCTGGTGGCGGGCGGCAGCGGCGGCCGCGAAACTGTACGTGCGTCCGGTCGTCAGGTCCTCGGCGTCACGACCGGGCGTACCGCTTGCGCGGACGTCGGCGGGGTACTTCGACAGCGTGAGTTCGGGCAGGAACACCACCGTCGCACCGAGTGCCGCCGCTTCGCCGATCGCGTCGGTCAACCCGGTGCGCAGGGCGTCCGGATCGGCCAGCCAGCGGTGCTGTACCAACCCGACGCGCAGCGGAGTGCGCGCGGACTCCGTGGAGCGTGCGGGGGAGGAGGGTGCGGACGGCGCGGTGATCGTGCGGATGGTCATTGTTCTTCCTTCGGTCTGGTGACGGGGGTGTCGGTGGTGCGGTGGGTGGGCTCGGACATCACGACGTCGATCGCGCCGAGCAGGTGGGAGTGGGCGTCCGCGGTGGTGATCTCCTTGCAGAGCCACCGCCCGGACAGTCCCTCGACGAGGGCGGTCATCGTGACCGCGGTGGGCTGGGGGTCGAGTGAGCGGGAGATCTCGCCGGTGAGTTGCGCCTGCGTGATCGCGTCGGCGATCTCCGCGACCCAGGCCGCGGTGGTCCGCGCGAGTGGCTCCCGCAGGGCCTCCTCGTACACGGCGGATGCACGTAATTCGTTCCAGGCCAACGAGTTCTCCACGACCTCCGGGCGGTCCTGGATCTCACCGAGGAGGGAGCGGGTGAGCCGGTCGCGCGCGGAGTCGCTGGACTCCTCGCCTTCGCTGCGGTAGGCGCGGGCGCGGTCGTTGATGTAGTTCAGGGCGGCCTCGAGGAGGCCGATGCGATCCTTGAAGTGGTAGTACAGCAGGCCCGGCGACACGCCCGCGACTTCCGCGACATCGTTGACGCGAAGCCCGCGGATGCCTCGTTGGGCGATGGCCGTTGCGCTGGCCTTCAGAATCGCATCGCGTCGCTCGCTCATCGGGAAATCTCCTTCGGTTCGTGCCGTCTCAGGGTGTCGGCGCCTCGACCGGGGCCACGCGTTCGGGCCACAGTCGCAGCGCGACGAGGTAGCCGGCCACGGCGAGGGCCGACGATCCGACAAGACTGACATCGACACCGTGCGCGATGTCGGCAAGGGGCCCGGAGTACAGCGACGTGTCGACGGCGAGAACGCCGAACAGGGATCCGGCCGCCCAGGGGATGACGGCGCGCAGGTTCCATCCGCCGGTGAACCAGTACCGCCCACCCTTGCGTCCGAGGTTGAAGACCTGGAGGTCGACGGGGTCGTACCGTCCTCGCCTCGCCACCAGGAACCCGGCGACGTTGATCGCCACCCAGGGGGCGGCGAAACCGTTGAGCACCAACGTCATCGCGGTGATGGAATCGACGGCGTCGACGACGAAGACGCCGATGTAGAGCAGTGCGACGGCGAGCGCCGACGTGATCAGGGTGGTGTGGACGCGCCGCAACCGGGGGATCAGCGCTTCCAGGTCGAGCCCGCTGGCGTAGACGTTGAGGACGCCCTGCCCGAGGCCGCCCGCGAGGGCGACGAGGACGATCGGCAGCACGTACCAGCCGGGCGCCTCCGCGACCAGGTCGGCGACGTAGGAGTCGCTGAGCGTGGTGAACGTCGAGGCGGTGAACGACCCGAACGCCGCGGTGAGGAACAGTCCGAAGAAGATGCCGGCCATGGTGGCCGCGACGATGGAACGGTCGGTGAACCGGACGCGGGAGATCCGCCTGCTGTAGTCGCCCAAGGTGGGGGCGTACGACAGCGGGCCGCCGACGGCCAGCACCACGGCCAGGATCCAGGTGGGCCAGAATCCGCCGAGCAGATAGTCACCGCCCCCGTCCGCGCCGTGGAAGTGCCCACCGAAAGCGAACACGCCGAGGAGAAGGAGCGCGGCGACGACGGGCAGCACGAACTTCTGGAGCGCGACCACCGTGCCGTGGCCGAACAGCGCCACGGCGACGATTTCGGCGGCGATGATGCCGTAACCGAGCGCGAGCATGCCGTTGTCGATCGGTGTGCCGAACAGGCGGTGCGCGGCGGCGATCAGTGCGTCACCCGAGGTCCACACGGCGATCGCCGCATAGGCGAGGGCGAACAGCAGGGTGAGGCCGGAGCCGATCATCCGCCCGCTGACTCCGAAGTGCGCGCCGCTGGACACGGTGTTGTTCGTGCCGGTGCGCGGACCCAGGAGCGACAGCGGCGCGATGAGGAGGGTGCCGAGCCCGATGCCGACCGCGCTGGCCGCGACCGCGCTGCCGAAACCGAGTCCGAATGTGATGGGCAGCCAGCCGAACACGATCACCGAGAACGCCAGATTGCCGCCGAAGAACACGGCGAGCATGTTGAGCGGTCGCGAATCGCGCTCCGATTCGGGGATGTACTCCACCCCGATCGTCTCGACGTGTCCGAAGCGGTCCTCCGGTGGGGAGGGGGCGGTGTCGTCGAGGGGCGTCGTCGGGTCGAGGTTCGTGGACACTGCGGACCTCACTTTCGGTGGCGGAGGTGACCGTCATCACGTCCTGTTGGGTACCGAAGATATTCCAAACTGAAAATTCAGTCAAGACCGGTGAGTGACGTGCGACACCGGCGCCGGTGCGGAGTTTGCGCAGCTGACGAGTTCGGACTAGATATATGTGTGACCGTTAGTCTCATGTATGTCTCTGTCATCGGAGTGCCTGTGTCTGCCGCCAACGTCAACCGTCGTTCCGCGAGCCGGTCCCGACTCGCCGCAGCCGGGAGGGCGCTCGGTTCATGTGGCATGGACGGTGGACGGTGAGGTCGCCGCTCGTCCGGTGGCAGCTGATCGGGTTCGTTCTCGTGGCCCTCGCGGGCCTCGTCTACGTCGGTGCCAACTACGTGCGCCTCGACAATCTCCTCGGCTTCGGTGAATACACCGTGAACCTGGAGTTGGAAACGTCGGGCGGAATCTTCACCAATGCCGAAGTCACCTACCGCGGCGTGCCGGTGGGGCGCGTCGGGGAGATGTCCCTGACCGCGGACGGCGTCGTCGTCGAACTGAAGATCGACAAGAGCGCCCCCGACATCCCCGCGTCAGCGAAAGCCGTTGTGGCGAACAGATCCGCGATCGGCGAGCAGTACGTCGACCTCCAGCCGGACACGGACCGCGGGCCGTTCCTGGCGAACGGATCCCGCATCGCCGCGGTCGATACCTCGACACCCGTGCCCGTCGAAGAATTGCTGGCGGGCACACAGGGATTGACCGAGTCCGTGCCGATCGACGCGCTCCATACCGTCGTGACGGAACTCGGCGCGGCATTCGGCGGCAGAGGGGACGACCTTCGGTCGCTCGCGGACTCGCTGTCCGGGATGTCGGAATCCGGCATCGAATCACTCGACCGGACAGTTGCTTTGGTGCGCGACAGCCGGACTGTTCTGGAGACGCAGTCCGAACAGTCCTCGGCGATCGAGGATTTCAGTGCAGATCTGGACTCGCTTGCGGATCGCTTGCGGATCAGCGACCCCGACGTCCGGCGGCTGATCGACAACGCAAACCCAGCGAGCGAGCAACTGGGGCAACTGGTCTCGGACGTCGGCCCCGGCCTCACGACGTACCGTGCCAACCTCTCGGTGACGGCGAAGACGATCTCGGCGCAGGCCACGGCCCTGCAGACGCTGTTCGTCTATCTGCCGGGGGTGGCGGCGGCGTCGTCGACCATCGCGCCCGACGACGGGACCGTCCACCTCGGTCTGGTGGCCGAGACCGGCAACCCCCCGTCGTGCACCGTCGGCTACGAGGGCACTCGGGCGATCCTCGCCGACATGAAGCGGCAGGACCCGAACTTCGACGACACGGAGCAGGACTTCCCGCAGAACACCGCCGCGTCCTGTGCGGCCCCGCAGGGCAGCCTCACCGGCGTCCGCAGCGCGAACCGGATCGTGTTCGGCGACCCTGCCACCGTTCAGCCGTGGGACTCGAAACCGAAGAAGGACCCGAACAGGCTGGACCTCAACCCGATTGCGAATCAGCTGGCGCCGCTCCTCGGGGTGACGCCTCGCTGACGCGAGTTCGCCTCCCCGACTCCGGGTCCTCTCGACGTTCGGGTTGACATCTGCGCGCCGATCCTGCAATCTTCGAAACAGGTCACGAGTACCAGCGTCAAGCCCCGGCTAGCTGGTCGGCAACCCTCCACCGCGGCGGGGTGCTCCGGGTGACGACCAGGCTGTGGTTCACACCGGACCCGGCAAGCGCGGACTCCGAGAGGGCACCGACCCTGCGACGAGTCCCTGACTACGAGGGATGTCGTGATGACTGCTGTATTGACCGCCGACGTGTGTGTAGCCCCGCTGGCCCAAGTTTCGGGCTCCGACCTGCGGGTTCCGCTGGTGCAGGGCGGCGACTGCGCCTACGTCAACTTCGACTACGCGGCGAGCGCGCCTGCCCTGGCGCAGGTCACCGACCGGATCGCGGCGCTGCTGCCCACCTATTCGAGCGTGCACCGCGGCGCCGGCTACGCGTCGCGGATCTCGACCGAATGCTACGAGAAGGCCCGCGACTCCGTTGCCCGGTTCGTCGGTGCGGACGACGACCAGGTGGTGGTGTTCACCCGGAACACGACCGACTCGCTGAATCTGCTCGCCGGATGCGTTCCCGGCAGCACCGTGGTTCTCGACATCGAGCACCATGCGAATCTGTTGCCGTGGAAGGGCTCTCGCATCGTGAGGGCTGCGGACACTCTGGCGGAGACCGTCCGGCTGCTCGTCGCGGAACTGTGCTCGAAGCCCACCGCCCTGCTCGCGGTGACGGGTGCCTCCAACGTCACCGGTGAAGTGCTGCCGATCGCGGCCCTCGCCGAGGTCGCGCATCGTTGCGGTGCACGGATTCTCGTCGACGCCGCGCAACTCGCACCGCACCGCCGCATCGACCTCGCGGAGTGCGGTGTCGACTACCTCGCGTTCTCCGGGCACAAGCTGTACGCCCCGTTCGGCGCGGGTGTGCTGGTGGGCCGCCGGGACTGGCTCGACGCCGCCGATCCCTACCTCGCAGGCGGCGGAGCGGTGCGCAACGTGACCGTCGAATCCACCCAGTGGGCACCCGCTCCTGCCCGGCACGAGGCCGGCACGCCCAACGTGCTCGGTGCCGCGGCCCTCGCCGCCGCGTGCGACGCGCTGTCCGCGCTGGACTTCGGCGCCGTGGCCGAACACGAGGCCGCGCTCACCGCCCGGCTCCACGACGGACTCGGCTGCGTCGACGGTCTGGAGTTCCTGCGGCTGTGGTCGGACGCCCCCGACACGGTCGGAATCGTGACGTTCACGATCGACGGCTTCGAGCCGGGGGAAATCGCCGCCTACCTGTCCGCCGAGCACGGCATCGGGGTACGCGACGGCCGCTTCTGCGCGCATCCGCTGCTGAGACGCCTCGGGCGGCCCGACGGTGCCGTCCGGGTGAGTGTCGGGCTCGGCAGTTGCTCCGCAGACGTGGATCGACTGGTCCAGGCCGTGCGCACCCTGGTCGCCGGCCGTCGGAACTGGGACTACGCCAAGGAGAGCGGACAGTGGAATCCGGTGCCGGAGACTCGCTTTTCGCGGGACGCGCTAGTATGAGCCCATGGCATCGCAGGCTGGGAGCACAATGATTGCTCACTGGTGCCGTCGGCATGTAGATCTCTGCCGAACCGCCTCGGGTATGTGTTCGAGCTGACCGTTCTGCCGGCTCCGTTTCATTCACACGTCATTCCCGAGGAACCCCAATGTCTCGAGACAATGCCTTCGTTTCCCGTCCCCTTCGCGTCGCCGTCGAACTGACCGGATCGGGTCACCACCCGGCGGCCGAGGGCGCCGCGGGCACACGGCCCATCAACGGTGCCGACTACTGGGTGGACCTGACCGCCGATTCGACGGATCAGCTCGACCTCACGTCGTTCCCGCCGAACGTCGTCCGGATCCGGGCGTCCGATCTGCGCGAGGCGCAGCAACAACGCGCACGGATCCGCGCCGAACTCGTCGCGGACGGCCGGAACCCCGACGGCGTCACCGTGCTGGTGGACCTCGAGGTGCTCATCGCCACCGAAGCCCGTGCGGCGCGCAAGGAACTCGCTCTCCTCGACAGTGCGCTGGAGACCCCGCGCGAACCTGTGTCGCTGCAGTACGTCGGAACTCCGGTGGGTCTGGCCGGGCTCATCGCCGACATCCAGGCGGCCGGCGTCGCCGACGGTGTGACGCTGCTGCCGCTGTCGCTGCCCAGGGTTCTGGAACAGCTCGTCGACGGCACGCTTCCGTGGCTGGAGGAACGTGGCCTCGTCACCTCCGCCGACGCCGTCGACGAAGCGCTGCGTCGCTTCGACCTGCCCAGCCGCGAGCGGGTACTTGCTTCCTGATCCGGTCAGTTGCCGTTGTTCGTCGAACCCAACGGCGTGGGCCGGTAGTACCGGCCCTCGTGGTAGAGCAGGGGAGCGGACGCGGAATCGTCGTCGGCCTCGGCGTGGACCCGGGTGACGAGGCCGATCACGAGCGTGTGGTCGCCGACGGGAAGCAACTGGTCCACGACGACCCGCAACCAGCTGGGAGTCCCGTGGAGGACCGGTTCGCCGGTGCCGAGCCGCGCCCACAGCGACTCGTCGCTGAACCGCTGGTCGGCGCTGCGCGAGAACCGCTGAGCCAGGTGCTGCTGGTGCTCCCCGAGAAGGTGGATCACCAGCGACTCCGCTGAATGCAGCGCCTCGATGCTCGACGACGTGTTCGCGATGTTGAACGACACCAGCGGCGGATCCAGGGACACCGAGGAAAACGACGACGCGGTGAAGCCGACGGGGCCGGATCCGGCGTCGAGGGTCACGATGGTGACCCCCGCGGGGTGACGACGCAGGGCTGCGCGGTAGTCGTCCGCGCTGATTCCGGGCGCGGGTCGGGGGTCGCGGGGGAGACGCGAACCATCGACGGTATCGGCGTTCTCGGCTCTGTCGGACACATCATTCTCCGGGTCGGCCCGTGTGGGTCACTGTGCCACTCGCGGTCACGAGATGTGCCGTCAACTATAGGGGCGCTGCAGGCAGGGGATTCAGTCGACGTCGATCGCGAGGCCGGCGGTGATCCGCACCAACTCCGAGAACGACGTGCGGAAGACCGTGTCCGGGTGCCCGGCGGCCGCCCACAGTTCCGCGTGCTCCGACAAGGCGTTGTCGACGTAGGTGGGGAGATTGGTGGGATGGCCGAGCGGGGCGATACCGCCGATCGGCTGGCCGGTGGCCATCCGCACCATGTCGAGAGGTGCCTGGGTCAGATTTCCCTGCAGTCGCTTGCCGGTGTTCGCCAGATCCACCTCGTGCGCCCCCGACACGAGAATGAGGATCGGATCGTCGTCGAGAAGAAACACCAGCGACTTGGTGATGGCCCCGATGTCCACCCCCAGGGATTCCGCTGCCTCGGCCGCGGAGTGGGTGGAGTCGGGTTGGGTCACGATCACCCCATGGTGTCCTCGCGCGATCAGTGTCTCGGCGACATGCGCGGCGTGGGGGTGCAGGGGCGTCGGCATGAACCAAGAGTAGGTCCATTCCCCCGGAACGACATCAACAAGCGTCGTCCGACACGACATCGGAACGGGGCGTAGTCGATTCCGCCTTCCGGAGACGTCTGGCGGTGAACCCGAACAGCAGTCCCAGACCGATCGCGGAGTACAGCGAGAGCGCGAGCGCCGGTTGCCCCAGCCCGACGCCGTCGAAGTACACGATGCTCCGGATTCCCTCGGTACCCGCGCCGGGAGTGATCCAGCGGCCGATGGCCGAATAGAAGGCGGGAATGACGTTGGAACCGAACGCCCCGCCGGCGCTGGGGTTGCCCAGAATCACGAAAACGGCGATCGCGAGGGGTACCGCCAGGATGCCGACCGAGGCGCGCAGTCCGAGGGTGAACACGGCCGTGCCGAAGACGACCCCGGTGCCGAGGAGCCACAGCGGGAACCAGTGACCCGCGAACGTGCCGAGCACGTGCGTCGTGATCAGGGCGCCGAGAGCGCCGGAGACCAGGGCGTAACCGAACAGCGCGGCAGTGTGCGCGGCGGCCTGGCGCAGGGTCCGCGGGGCGCCGATGAACAGGCCGATCGCCGCCGCGAGCAGGTAGCCGCCGACCACCCACCCGACCGCCAGATAGAAACCGGACAGGCCGCGGTTGTCGTGCGCGCCGACGGGGATCTCGTCGCGAACCGTGAACTGGCGACCATGACTGTCCTCCACCTGGGCGAACACCGACTCGAGTGCGCTGGAGATGGAGCTGCCGCCCGCGCTCGCCGTGATGAGAGTGTCGGGGCCGGCGGGATTCACGACGAACGCGCCCTGGATCTCGCGGTCGTGGAGGAGGCGGCGGGCTTCCGTGGTGTCCGAGACGACGCGTGCGCGGACCGGTCCGCCTTCGATCGCGTCGAGCCGGTCGGCGACCTGCTGGTCCATCCCGGCGGGCAGTCCCGCCGCTGCGACGACCCCGATCTCGATGTCGCGGGGCGTGGGCTGATGGAACGCGGCCACGTAGCTGAGGATGAAGCCGAGCTGGAGGAGGAGGACGCCGAAGACCAGCGCGGCCATCACCTTGGGCGCGCCGTGTTTCGACACCGGACTGTCGTGGTGCACGGGAGCCGAAGTGGTGGGTTCGCTGGCGGTGGTGGTCATCGGACGTCCTCGATCCTTGTCGATACCGTGGGTATTGAATACCCTAGGTATCGTGACTGAAGATCGTCAACCGGACCGTCGTCACACCGAATGGGCGCCCACGACGCGTCCCGGTCGTGACGTCGTGCGTCAACGCCTCCTCGACGCCGCGGCGGAGGAATTCGCCGAACGCGGCTTCAGCGCGGCCAGGCTCGCCGAGGTCGCGCGCCGGGCCGGGTTCACGAAGGGCGCGGTCTACTCGAACTTCGACTCGAAGCAGGACCTGTTCGCGGAACTGTTCGCGGCGCGCTCACTCGAACTCGCGGGACGCGTGCTCGCCGAGATTTCCGGCATGAACCCGTCGGACGCCGCGGGCAAGGGTGGCGAGGCCATCGCGTCGTGGATGGTGCGCGAGCCGGGATGGTCGCTGCTGGTCCTCGAATTCGGAGTGCTCGCCGCCCGCGACCCGCAGATCGCGCAGGCCTATCTGCGCGAGAGGCGACAGTTGCGGGGCAGGCTCGTCGAGTTGATCGGCGAGCGTGCGCGGGAGTGGGGAGTGAATGAGGGCTTCGACGTCCGCACCACCGCGATCTCGCTGATGGCGCTCATCTCGGGACTCGTCCTGGAGCATTCGGTCGACCCCGAGGAGGTGGATCAGCCCACGATGGGCGCCGCGGTCACCGCACTGTTCGCGGGCGCCGTCGCCCGGGCCGGGCTGATCTGATCACCGCCCAGGAAACCGTCGATGTGCGCCCAGGTGGTGTCTTTCGCCTTCGGGCCCGCGACGAGACCCAGGTGGCTGCCCGGCGCGGACTCGAACCGCACCGACGGGGAACCGGTGAGCACGTCCGTCGCCGCGCGCACCGAGGCGATCGGGGCGATGACGTCCTCGGTGCCGCCGATCGCGAGGACCGGCACCGTGAGATCGGCCAGGGCGATCGCGCCGTTCCGGGTCTCGAAGCTCCCCGTGGCGAGTGCGTTTCCGAGGATCAGCTGAGTGCAGACCTGTCGGAAGAAGCGCGCGGGGTAGCCGGGCATGTCGGCCATGAACCGGTCGATGGATTCCATCCGGGCGAGGGTCTCGGTGTCGTGCAGATTCCGCGCGATGAACCACGGTTTGGTGAGTTCGCGCTGGAGTGCGGTGAATCGGTAACTGGCCTGGACCAACGGGGCGGGCAGGCCACCCATAGCCCTGGTGGCGGTGGTCAGGGGGCGATCGCCGGTGAACCGGCCGACCACGCGGAGCGGCGCGATCATGGTCACCGACTCGTAGTCGATGGGCGTGCCGATCGCTGTCACCGAACCGATCGGCAGATCGGTCCGGCCCGCGGCCGTCAGCAGCGACATCGTTCCGCCGAGGCTCCAGCCGATCAGGTCGACGGCCGACCCGTCGTGGAGGCGGGACACGCGGTCGACGGCCGCCGGGATGATGTCGTCGATCCAGTCCTCGAACCCGAGACCGCGGTCGGAGTAGCCCATCGTGCCGTAGTCGACGAGATACGTCGCCTTGCCGGTGCCGGCGAGATGCGCGGCCAGGCTCTGGCCCGGCCGCAGGTCGAAGCACTGCGCGGGCGCCGCGAGCGGGGGCACGAGGAGGATGGGCCGGCCACCGTCGGCCTCGCCGTCGAACCGGTAGAGGTCCTGATGAGGTGCCTCGTGGATGAGTGTCGACGGGGTCCGCTGGACCGGCGCGATCCCGCCGCCGAACGACAGTCGCCAGGCGTTGCGGGTCAGCGTGTTCAGCGTGGGGTTCCAGGCGATGTCGAGCACGGTTTTCCTCTCGGGGCGGCGCAGAGTCTGCATGTATCTGTTACGAAAACATACAGGTAATACCGTGGTCGCTCGTCAGCGGGACGCGAGCAGAACCCGCAGCACCGTCGACGGCCGCAGTAACGTTCCGGGACGGTCGAGGAGATGCGTCACCCGCAGGAACGCGGACCCGACCGCCGGGTCGACGGCCGCCGCCCGGTCGATCCGGGACGCGTACGCGTTCGCCATCCGCACCCGCGCCGACCGCCGTCCGGGCACCGCCGGAATCCGGAGGTCGTTGTCGACGGTGAGGTTCCACGCCGCGTCGATGCACCGATTCGCTCCGCGCAGGAACCGGCGGGCGAGCTGTGTACGCCCCGACCGCAGGCAGTCCCGCAGGACGGTCGCCTCGACCGCGGCGACGCTCATCCCCTGGCCGTAGATGGGATTGAACGAGCAGATCGCGTCCGCGAACGGCAGATAGTTCGACGGCAGATCGTCCGCTGAAAAGTGCCGGCGGATGGTGGTCGGGATCCGGTAGCGCACGCCGTCGTCCACCGGCGCGGCGGTGCGCAGCGCGTCGTACATGTCCGGGGCGGGAAACGACTTCACGAAGTCGAGGAAGCCGCCCGCGTCCAGCGGCGGCACGTCGTCGCCGTACCCGGCGAGGGTGACGATCCAGGTGCCGTCCTCCTGCACACCCATGAATCCACTGCGCGGATGCGACGGTCCCGGCGCCATCCCGATGCCGGAATCCCCGTCCAGGTGCGGTGGCTCGAGCCGGAAGTGCCGCGTCGCGTACGTGACGTCGACGGCCACCCGCGACTCGGACGGGGGCGCGAACCCCAGCGCGCCGAGCCGGGCGACACTCTGCGAACTCCGGCCCGACGAGTCCACGACGAGATCGGCCGCGACGACCTCCGGAAGGGCGCCACCCCGGTGCTGCACGGACACACCGGTCATCCTCCCGTCTTCGACGGTGAGGGCCGCGACGTCCGACCGGTCGAGGATCCGGACATTCGGCAGGGCCCGCACCCGTCGGCGCACGTGCCACTCGACGAGCGCCCGGCTCGCGAGAATGCCGGGAACCCCGCTGGTCTCGCGGGCCATCCGGTGCCCGTCGACGACCCACCGGATGTCGCCGAGTGCGTCGCCTCCGGTGGCACCGAGAGCGAGGAGTTCGGCCACGAACCCCGGCAGGAGATCCTCCATCGCGGCCTGCCCGCCGGCGAGAAGGGCGTGCACGTGCCGGGCCTGCGGGACGCACCTGCGGGGGATCGCCGTCTCGGGTAGGACGTCGCGTTCGAGGACGGTGACGGTCCGGTAGATGCCGGCGAGAGCGGCCGCGGCCAGCAGACCGCCCATCCCGGCGCCGATGACGACGGCGCCGTCGGGGCTCGTCGGGTGAGTCATCGACGCGGTCCGTTCGCACGACGGTGCAGAGACCTCCAGGGTATTTCGCCTGGCCTGCTCGGGCGGTGGTTACTCTGGAGTAATGACCGAACAGAAGACCTGGAATGCGTTCACCGTCGAGCGCAAGGATCACGTCGCGCAGGTGACGCTCATCGGGCCCGGAAAGGGCAACGCGATGGGCCCGGATTTCTGGAGCGAGCTCCCCGAAATCTTCGGTGAACTCGACGCCGATCCGGACGTGCGGGCCGTCGTGATCGCCGGTTCGGGCAAGAACTTCTCCTTCGGTCTCGACCTGCCCGCCATGAGCGGCAGCTTCGGCTCCGTCCTTGCCGACAAGGCGCAGGCCGGTCCCCGCACCACGTTCCACGACATGATCAAGCGGATGCAGTCGGGCATCAACGCGGTGGCCGATTGCCGCAAGCCGGTGATCGCGGCCGTCCAGGGTTGGTGCATCGGCGGCGGCGTCGACCTGATCTCCGCCGCGGACATCCGATACGCGAGCATCGACGCAAAGTTCAGCATCCGTGAAGTCAAGGTCGCCATCGTGGCCGACATGGGCAGCTTCGCGCGGCTGCCCGCCATCATCGGTGACGGTCACCTGCGCGAATTGGCGCTCACCGGCAAAGATATCGACGCCGCCCGCGCGGAGAAGATCGGTCTCGTCAACGACGTCCTCGAGGACGCCGACGCGGTCCTCGCCGCCGCACACGCGACCGCCGCCGAGATCGCGGCGAACCCGCCGCTCGTCGTGCACGGCATCAAGGACGTCCTCGGCCACTCGCGCGCCGCCGCCGTCGACGACAGCCTGCGCTACGTCGCCGCGTGGAATGCGGCGTTCCTGCCGTCGCAGGACCTGACCGAGGCGATCACCGCCGTCTTCGAGAAGCGCACCCCCGACTTCAAGGGGGAGTGATCCGTCCGCACTGTCGGGATCGGACACTTATCCGCAGGTAAAGCCCAGTCCAACAGTTGCCCGAATCCTCGCCGCGCTCGCATACTTGCCGACTACAAGTAAACGAACAGTGCAGCGAGGACACAGTGGCGAATTCGGTCGAAACGCCGGTGGCATACACGCACCGGCAAATCCTGGCTGTACTCAGCGGGTTGATGCTCGGCATGTTCCTCGCCGCACTCGACCAGACGATCGTGGCGACGGCAATCCGCACCATCGCCGACGACCTCGACGGGTACTCGCTGCAGGCGTGGGCCACCACCGCGTACCTCGTCACCGCGACGCTGGCGACGCCGCTCTACGGCAAACTGTCCGACATCTACGGCCGCAAGCCGTTCTTCATGTTCGCGATCTCGGTCTTCGTGATCGGTTCGGTGCTGTGCACGTTCTCGACGTCGATGTACGTCCTCGCCGCGTTCCGTGCGATCCAGGGACTCGGTGCCGGCGGCCTGTTCTCGTTGGCGCTCACCATCATCGGCGACATCGTCTCCCCCCGTGAGCGAGCCAAGTATCAGGGGTACTTCCTCGCGGTGTTCGGGACGTCCAGTGTTCTCGGTCCCGTCCTCGGCGGTGTGTTCGCGGGGCAGGACGTCATCCTCGGAATCGACGGCTGGCGTTGGGTTTTCCTCGTCAACGTGCCTGTCGGGCTGGTCGCGCTCACGGTCGTCTCCCGGGTACTGCATCTCCCGAAGCGCCCGACCGGAAATCAACGGATCGACTGGTGGGGCGCCGTCGCTCTCGCGATCGGCGTGGTGCCGTTGCTGGTGGTGGCCGAACAGGGGCACAGCTGGGGATGGGACAGCTCGAAGTCGTTGGTGTGCTACGTCATCGGAGTGATCGGGGTGCTCGCCTTCGTCCTCGTCGAATTGGCGATGAAGGACGCCGCACTCATTCCGATGCGCTTCTTCCGCAACGGCACGTTCGCGCTCGGCGTCGTGATCAGTCTGGTCGTCGGTGCCGTCATGTTCGGCGGCATCACCCTCCTGCCCCAGTACCTGCAGGTGGTGAAGGGCTCGAGCCCCACCCTCGCCGGCTTCCAGATCCTGCCCATGGTTCTCGGACTGATGGCCGGATCGGTGGTCAGTGGTCAGATGATCTCTCGCACCGGGCACTACCGGTACTTCCCGATCCTCGGGACCGCTCTGATCGTGATCGGCGCCTTCCTGCTGCACACCGTGGCCGCCGGCACCCCGATGCCCGTCGTCATGGCATTCATGCTGATCCTCGGGCTCGGCCTCGGAAATCTGATGCAGCCACTGACCCTCGCCATTCAGAACGCGCTGCCGCCGCAGGACATGGGGGTGTCGACCGGCGCCGCCACGTTCTTCCGCCAGATCGGCGGCACCGCAGGCGTCGCGATCTTCCTGTCGATCCTCTTCTCGCGCCTCACCCCTGCTATCGGCGAACGTGTGACGGCAGCGGCAGGAACACCCGAATTCCGCCGAGCCGTGGTGGCCGCCGCCCAGAGCAACGACCCCGCCGAGGCCGCCATGGGACAGGGCATGCTCAGCCCCGATCACGCCGGGGTCAGCGGTGTCCTCACGGACAGCTCGGTGATCGGCAGACTCGACGACGTGCTGGCCCTGCCGTTCAAGCAAGGGTTCGCCGACGCCATCGGATCCGTCTTCCTCACCGTCTCGATGCTCGCCGTCGTCGCCTTCGTCCTCACCGTGCTCTGGAAGGAAGTCCCCCTCCGCAGCGAGTCCGGACTCCAGGCAGCGGCGCGGGGGGACGCGGAGGCCTGAGACGCCAACGGCGCCCAACTTCGAGACCGAAGTTGGGCGCCGCTGGTATGGCTCAGTTGCTACAGCTCAGTGCCCGCCGTTGTCCTTCAAACGCTTCAGCGACGCCTCGACCTCGGCCTTCGCCTCGGCCAGCCCAACCCAGTCGGCGGCCTCGACGTGCTTGCCCGGCTCGAGATCCTTGTAGTGGACGAAGAAGTGCTTGATGGCGTCCAGTTCGAACTGCGGGACGTCGCCGATGTCCTGGATGTGATCCCAGCGCGGATCGCCCGCCGGAACGCACAGCACCTTGTCGTCGCCGCCGGCCTCGTCGACCATCTTGAACATGCCGACCGGGCGTGCCTCGACGATGACGCCGGGGAACACGGACTCGGGGAGCAGGACCAGCGCGTCCAGCGGGTCGCCGTCCTCGCCGAGGGTGTTGTCGATGAAGCCGTAGTCGGCCGGGTAGCCGAACGCGGTGTACAGGTAGCGGTCCAGCTTCACGCGACCGGTCACGTGGTCGACCTCGTACTTGTTTCGCTGACCCTTGGGGATCTCGATGGTGACGTCGAACTCCACGCCGATTCCTCGCTGTCGTGTCGATGATGATTCGGGGAGAGGATATCGGGTCGAGGATAAGGTTGGGAGTCTGACCACCCACGAATCGCAGTGAAGACGGAGGCGCGTTGCCGGGCCAGGGAAAGAAGAAGATGGGCTCGTTGGCGGGACGCCACCGTCGGAACATGCGAATCCTGTTCGCGTCGGTCGTCGTCGTGGTGCTCGCGATGGCGGCTGTTCTGGTGGTCGCGGTGACCGCGCACAACGCGTCGGCGGGCCGGGGAGAACTGACGATCGCCCCGGAACCGGCGCCGATCATCGCGGCCCCGCAGGTCACGCCGGTCCCGGACGACGCACCCATTCCGTCGGCGCAGGGAATCGCCGCGGCCGTCGGTCCGGCCGCCGCCAACCCCGACCTCGGCAAGTTCAGCGGAACCGTGGCCGACGCGGTCACCGGTCAGGTGCTGTGGAGTGCCAACCCGCAGACCCCGATGACGCCCGCGTCGACCACCAAGGTCCTCACCGCGGGATCTGCACTGCTGTCGCTGCCGTCGGACCACCGGGTGTCGACCACGGTGGTGCAGGGGTCGGCTCCCGGACAGATCGTCCTGGTCGCCGGTGGTGATCCCACCCTGACCGCGAAACCGGTCGGGGAGAACGGCTACTACCCGGGCGCGGCGCACATCTCGCAACTCGCCGATCAGATCCGGACCGCGGGCATCCAGGCGACGAGCATCGTCGTCGACACGAGCATCTATTCGGGCGACACCATGGCGCAGGGGTGGTTCCCGACCGACGTCGGTGCCGGATTCATCACGCCCACCGAGCCGATCATGATCGACGGCGGGCGGGCCGACCCGCTCGTCGACGAGTCGCCGCGCAGTTCGACGCCCGCCCTGGACGCCGGGCGAACGCTCGCCGGTGCGCTCGGCATCGACCCGTCCGCGGTCACCTCCGGCGTCGCCGCGCCCGGTGCGGCCACCGTCGCGAGTGTGCAGTCCGCGCCGCTGCGCGACCGATTGCAGCAGATGATGGAACACTCGGACAATGTGCTTGCCGAAGCGATCGGGCGGGAGGTTGCCATGAGTGCGGGCGCGGAAGCATCGTTCACGGGAGCCGTCGCGACCATCGGCCAGACGCTGTCCGGCGCCGGATTCGACCTGTCGGGGCTCACACTGCACGACGCGAGCGGATTGTCCGTCGACGACCGCATCGCACCGCAACTGCTCGATCAGGTCCTGACGGCCGCCGCGGGGGACGGCAAACCCGCGCTGCGGCCTATGCTCGACTATCTGCCGGTGGCAGGCGCCACGGGCAGCCTGTCGGACCGGTACGCCTCCGGAAACCGCACCGGTGCCGGATGGGTGCGCGCGAAGACCGGCACCCTGTCCACGGCCAGCGCCCTCGCCGGGTACGTGGTGGATCAGAACGGGCGGGTCCTCACGTTCGCGCTGATGTCCAACGACCGGCCGCCGGAGGTCAGTCGTCCCGCACTCGACGCACTGGCGGCTGCGCTCCGCACGTGCGGGTGTCAGTGATGGCCGCCGAGGGAAACGCCTTCAGCGGCGCCGTCGACTGGAACCTGGCAGCCAGGACGGGGGTCAAACTCGCTCGCAGCGGCCCGGCCACGTCGAGGTACACGGCCGAGGCCGTGGTCGCGGAACTGGCCGACGCGTCGATGCGCGCCGAACTACCCGTCCGGGAAGTGACCGGCCTCGCGGACGGACTGCCGGTCCCGACCGCGCAGATCCTCGACCGGGCGGGCTGGATCCACGCCGCGGCGCACTCGATGTCGCAACTCACGGGCGGCGACGCCGCTCCCGGTCTGCTGGTCGGCAAGCCGGCAGGCATCCAGGCCGGGGCGATGCTCGCGTACCTGTCCTCGGCGATTCTCGGCCAGTACGACCCGTTCACCGGCGAAGACGGAACCCTGCTGCTGGTCGCGCCCAACGTGGTGTCCGTCGAGCGGACCCTGCGAGTGCAGCCCACCGACTTCCGGCTGTGGGTGTGCCTGCACGAGGTGACGCACCGGGTGCAGTTCTCCTCGTCGCCGTGGCTCACCGGATACATGCAGCAGTCGGTGGAGACCCTCGGATCCGCCGACGACGAATCCCTCGGCGACATCGTCGGCCGGCTCTCCGCGGCGGTGCGCGACCGCGGGCGCACCGAACCGGACGAGTCCGGCGCGCCCGGCGGCATCGTCGGACTGTTGCGCGCCACCCAGGCCGAACCGCAGCGCGAGGCACTCGACCGGCTCCTGGTGCTCGGCACCCTCCTCGAGGGACACGCGGACCACGTGATGGACGCGGTCGGCCCCGCGGTCGTGCCGTCGGTGGCCGCCATCCGCGCCGCGTTCGACAATCGGCGTCGCCGCAAGAGCAACCCTGTGCAGCGCGTCATCCGGGCTCTGCTCGGGATGGACGCGAAGATGGCGCAGTACGTGCGGGGCAAGGCGTTCGTCGACGCCGTCGTGGACAAGGTCGGGATGGAGCGGTTCAACATCGTCTGGACCGGCCCCGACACTCTGCCCCGACTCGCGGAGATCGACCATCCCGACGCCTGGGTGTCCCGGGTACTGGGCTGACACGGGTGATGCTGCTTCCCGAGGAGCCGGCGATCCTCGAGGTTCGTCACGCCGTGCGGCGGTGGATCGCGGCGTACGCCCCGGACGGTGACCTCGCGGTCGGGCTGTCGGGAGGCGCCGACTCGCTGGCGCTGACGGCGGCGGCTGCCGCGGAGGCGCGTTCGGTTCGCGCCCTGATCGTCGATCACCGGCTGCAGCCGGGGTCGGCCGACGTCGCCGGGGAAGCGGCAGCACGTGCGCGGATCCTCGGCTGCGCGTCCGCCGAGGTGCTCCCCGTCGACGTCAGCGGGTCCGGTGGGCTCGAGGCCGCCGCCCGGCAGGCCCGGTACCGCGCCCTCGACGCGGCCCGCGGAACCTGCCCGGTGCTGCTCGGACACACCCTCGACGACCAGGCCGAAACGGTGTTGCTGGGGCTGTCGCGTGGTTCGGGTGGCCGGTCCATCTGGGGGATGAGCGCCTACGACAGCCCGTGGGGACGACCGCTGCTGGACGTGCGGCGCGCGGTGACCCGGCAGGCTTGCGCGGAGCTGGGCCTCGCCCCACACGAGGATCCGCACAATTCGTCACCCGACTTCGTGCGGGTGCGGTTGCGTACCGAGGTGCTGCCGCTTCTCGAGGACGTCCTGGGCGGCGGTGTGGCCGGTGCACTGGCCCGCACCGGTGAGCAACTGCGGGAAGAGGGGGCCGTGCTCGACGCGGCGGCCGCCGACACCGCAGCGAAAGTCGTGGTGGACGGGGAAATCGACGCGGCACGTCTCGCGCTGTCGGCTCCACCCGTGCGGCGGCGGGTGCTGCGGAGCTGGCTGCTGGCAGCGGGCGCGCGCGGGCTCGGAGACACCCAACTGCGAGCCGTGGACGGCCTCGTCGCGCGGTGGCGCGGGCAGGGACACGTGGCGGTCGGGGGCGGAACACCGGACGCGAGGTTGGTGGTCCGTCGACGACGTGGCAGGCTGAACGTCGGATTGGACGACCAACGAAGGGTTTGATCGCGTGTACGAAGGCGACATCGCATCGGTACTGATCTCCGAGGACGAGATTCGTCGACGTACCGTCGAACTCGCCGAGGAAATCGCCAAGCGCTACCCGGAGGGCGCCCCGGAAGGGGATCTGCTCCTGGTGGGTGTCCTCAAGGGCGCCATCTTCTTCATGACCGACTTCGCGCGGGCGCTGCCCATCCCCACCCAGATGGAATTCATGGCCGTCAGCTCCTACGGGTCCTCCACGTCGTCGTCCGGCGTCGTGCGCATCCTCAAGGACCTCGACAAGGACATCGCCGGCCGGCACGTGCTGATCGTCGAGGACATCATCGACTCCGGTCTCACCCTGTCCTGGCTGATGCGCAACCTGTCGAGCCGCAACCCCGCCTCGCTAGAGGTCGTCACCCTGCTGCGCAAGCCCGACGCCATCAAGGTCGACGTCAACGTCGCGAATGTCGGCTTCGACATTCCCAACGAATTCGTCGTCGGCTACGGCCTCGACTACGCCGAGCGGTACCGCGACCTGCCCTACATCGGAACGCTCGAGCCGTCCGTCTACGGCGGCTGAGTTCGACCCGTCAGCGGACGGGGTCGTGGGACACGGCGAGCTCCAGCGCCCGGAGGTCCTGCTCCAACTGCCGGAACAGCCAGTACACGCCGACGAACGCGAAGATGCCGCCGACGCACAGGATGCGGACCGCGATGATCACCAGCGTGATCTCGTCGGGCGACAGGAACGTCACCCCGGCTACCCCGGCCAGCGGAACCGACGCGGCCACGGCCAGGTACAGCGTGCTGCGGCGGTCGAGACCCCGCAGCTTGTGGGCGTCGGCGCTGCTGGCGATGTCCTGCGGCAGCAGGGTCGGGTAGATGCAGCGCACCGCGAAGAACGCGACCACGAAGAACGGGTACGCGACGGACACGGCGCCGCACACGATCAGTGACGCGATGAAGTGCACATACGCCCCCGGGGGCACGTTCCCCGCCGCGAGCTGCAGCGAAATCGGGTACGCGATACCCGCGATGAGCCACAACCCGAACACCACCAGCACCACGCGGTCGCCGAGCAGCAACGTGTCGGTGCGGGCGCGGGCCAGCGTCTGACGGTCGTACGTCTTTCCCTTGCGCAGCCCCCGGGGCACGAGCAGCGGATACCGGCACCAATACAGCAGCAGGATCGCGCCCAGCGGGAACGCGATCGAATTGATGACCAACTGGATCCCCTCGAACGACTGCTGCGCCTCCGGTGTCAGGTTGCTGATGATCAGCATCTTGTTGTGGTGATAGTTGTACGCGCCGGCGAGTGCGTTCGGCACTGCGATACCGAAAACCAGAATCGGGAGGGCGAAGCGGCGCAACCGCATACGCCAACTGTTCGGCGGCGGATCGACGAGATCACGGGCCCGCGGGTTCAGGCACAGGTCGAACTGCTGGGCCAGCTCGGCGCCGGACGACCACCGGTCCTCGGGCTTCGGCGCCAAACAGGTGAGGAGCACCCGCCGCAGCGACGGGGGACAGTCGTGCGGCAACTGGTCGAGGAACTCCGGGTCGACGTCGCGGCTGCGGCTGTCCAGCATCGCCTCGAGTGCGGCGAGCGACTCGCTCGACACGTCCTCGTCCTGGAACGGTCGGCGCCCGCACATCAGCTCCCACAGCATCACCCCGAGAGCGAAGATGTCGCTGCGGGTGTCGAGGTCAGCCGCCGTTCCGGGCATTCCGCGGTGACATGCCTCGAGTTGCTCGGGGGACATGTAGGCCAGGGACCCGCCGAAATAGGCGAGCGGCGAAGCCCCGGTGACGTTGTCGCTGAAACTGATGTTGAAATCGGCGAGCTTGGGCACGCCCTCCGCCGTCAGCAGGATGTTGGCGGGTTTGATGTCGCGGTGCAGGACGCCGCGCTTGCCCGCGTAATCGAGGGCCTCGGCCAGTCGCCGCCCCAGCCACGCGATCGTCTCCGGCCAGGTCAGCGACGCGATCTCATCCCGCACACTCGAGTCGGTGGGCCTGATCTCGCCCTTCTCCCGCATCTCCTCGTCGACCACGTCCAGCAGGAGTCTGCCGGTCCGGTCCTGTTCCGGGGTGACGCGGACGCGGCGCAGAACCCGCAGCAGCGTGCCGCCCGGTAGGTACTGCATGTACAGGAGGCGCAGCTGCCGGTCCTCGAGCAGCCGCTGGTCGAACACCCGCACGATGTAGTCGTGGTCGAGTTGCGCGAGGGTCTGCGGCTCGTTCCCCTTGTCGTGCGAGATCTTCACCGCGACGAGCCGCTGCATCGACCGCTGGCGTGCCAGGAAGACCCGGCCGAACGCGCCGCTGCCCAGACCCATCAGCAGGTCGAAGTCGTCAACCTGCTGCCCGACCTCCACATCGTCGAGAGCCGCGTTGCTCGGCGGCTTCGTGATGAGCGTGTCCGGTTGCCGGGCCGTCACGGTCGGAGCGGCCGTCGCGGCCGTCGCGGCCGTCGCGGTCCGGTCGGCGGCTGCGGTTCGCTCGGCAGCGGCGGTCTGTTCCGCGGCAGCGGTTTGTTCGGACGCGGCGGGTGCGGTCTGCCCGGCAGTCATCGTCCGTGCCGACAGGGTTTGCTCAGCGGTCACCGTCGACGGGCCGGCCGCGACCGTCGCTTCGCTGGTCTGTTCGGAGTTCGTGGCTCCGACGGTTCGTTCGGCAGAGTCCGATCCAGCGGCCGATCCGTCTCTGCCCGACCCGTTTCCTCTGCTCATTGCACATCGAGGGTTCTACTGGGCGGGTTCTCTGGGCACATCGAGTTGTCTGGAGCGGTGTGAAGAGTCCCATCCAGGGACAAGCGAATGGTAACCCCGCAGACCTGACGCATCCAGCGTGAATACTGGAAATCCCTGGTCCGCGGCACCATATACTCGTGAGATGGGGCATTCCCCGTTCACTCCCGCCGCCGTCGTCGCCGAGCAGGTCCGCTCGGGCGTCGCGGGCCCCACGGAGGCCGTGGAGGCCTCGCTCGCCGCCATCGCGGAGCGCGACCCGAAGATCCGGGCGTTCGTCACCGTCCTCGAGGACCAGGCCAGAGCCGACGCGGCAGCGCTGTCACAACGGCCGGATCTGGCCACTCTTCCGCTGGCGGGAGTGCCCGTCGCGATCAAGGACGTCATCCCCGTGGCCGGACTGCCGATGCGCGAGGGATCGACGGCGACCAGCGCCGAACCGAGAGCCACCGACCACGCCGTCGTCGCACGACTGAAAGCGGCGGGAGCCGTGGTCGTGGGCCTGACGACGCTCCCCGAACTGGCAGTGTGGGGATCCACCGACGCGCCCGGCCACATCACCCGCAATCCGTGGAACCTGTCCCGGACCTGCGGTGGTTCGTCCGGGGGCGCCGCTGCCGCCGTGGCCGCGGGAATGGTGCCGCTGTCCCACGGGACCGACGGGCTGGGTTCGATCCGCATCCCCGCGGCGAACTGCGGGGTGTTCGGCATCAAACCGGGCCGCGGGGTCGTGCCGTCCGAACTCGGTGCCACCTCATGGTTCGGGATGGCCGAGAACGGGCCCCTGGCCACGACCGTCGGCGACGCCGCCCTGATGCTCTCCGTGCTCGCCGACCGCCCGGACCTCGCCCGGATCGGCGCGTCGGAGCCGCTGCGCATCGCGGTGGCGGCCGGCTCGCCCACATTCCTGGCCACGGTCGACCCGCAGTGGCGGGACGCGGCCGTCCGCGCCGGGACGGAACTGACCGGTTCGGGGCACGACGTCGAACCGGCGACGTTGCCGTATCCGGTCAACCTGCTTCCTGTCCTCGCCCGCTGGACCGCGGGAACGGCCGCCGACGCGAAAGGGCTCGATCGGCGGCAACTGCAACCGCGGACCCGCAGGCATGTCGCGCTCGGCCGGGCGCTGGGCCGGTTCGTCCGCCCGGAGCAGGTCGACAAGCTCGAGGAGTCGCTGCGCGAGTTCTTCGAGAAATACGACGTCGTCGTCACGCCCGCGCTCGCCCAGCCGCCGCTCGCGGCCACGGCGTGGAGCGAGCGGTCGTGGGCGTCGAACGTCGTGGCCAATGTGCGGTACGCCCCGTTCAGCGCGCTGTGGAACCTCGTCGGCTGGCCGGCGGCGAGTGTTCCCGTCGGCACGCACTCGCACTCGGGCACACCGCTCGCCGTGCAGATCGCCGCGCCGCCCGGCGGTGAGGCGAGAATCCTGGCGCTCGCCGCTCACATCGAGCGGGTGGGCGGCTGGCCGAGGGTCGCGCCCGCCCGGTGAACTCCCGCACATTCGCATCCGGATCGAGTCCCGGGGAACCGATGGGCGTCCGTGTGCGTTGACAGGGGAGAGACCGCTCCCGACAGCGGTTGGCTGCTACCTGGAGTCGCCGGGGTGCCTTCGCGGTAACCTGGTTTGTCCGGTTGGCAGCCGGAAGGCGCACCCGGAAGACCCGCACTCTCGAAAGGACCGGCCAGCTCGGCCGACCTGTATGAACCGTAAGACTGTGTTTCGAAACCTGGCGATAGTCGCCGGCATCCTGCTGGTGATCTACGCCTTCAGCTACTTCGGCAACGACACGCGCGGATTCAAGAGTGTCGACACCTCGGTGGCGATCGCGCAACTCGACGCCAACAACGTCGACAAGGCGCAGATCGACGACCGGGAGCAGCAGGTGCGCCTGTGGCTGAAGGACGGCAACGACGCCACCGACGGCAAGACCGAGATCCTCGCCAAGTATCCGGCGTCGGCGTCCGAGCAGATCTTCAACGAGATCTCCGACAAGGGCCTGCAGAGCTACAACACCACGGTCACGCAGGAGAGCTGGCTCACGTCCATCCTGCTGTTCGTCCTGCCGATGGTGATCCTGCTCGGCATCTTCTTCTTCGTGATGAGCCGGATGCAGGGCGGCGGTCGCGGCGGTGTCATGGGCTTCGGCAAGTCGAAGGCCAAGCAACTGTCGAAGGACATGCCGAAGACGACCTTCGCCGACGTCGCGGGTGCGGACGAGGCCGTCGAGGAGCTCTACGAGATCAAGGACTTCCTGCAGAATCCGGCGCGCTACCAGGCATTGGGCGCGAAGATTCCCAAGGGCGTCCTGCTGTACGGCCCGCCCGGGACCGGTAAGACGCTGCTCGCCCGTGCGGTGGCAGGCGAGGCCGGGGTGCCCTTCTTCACGATTTCCGGTTCGGACTTCGTCGAGATGTTCGTCGGTGTGGGTGCGTCCCGCGTGCGTGACATGTTCGATCAGGCCAAGCAGAACAGTCCGTGCATCATCTTCGTCGACGAGATCGACGCCGTCGGACGCCAGCGTGGCGCCGGCCTCGGTGGCGGCCACGACGAGCGCGAGCAGACTCTCAACCAGTTGCTCGTCGAAATGGACGGTTTCGGTGACCGCACCGGCATCATCCTGATCGCGGCCACCAACCGCCCCGACATTCTGGACCCGGCGCTGCTGCGTCCGGGCCGCTTCGACCGGCAGATCCCGGTCGGCGCCCCCGACCTCGCCGGTCGCCGCGCCATCCTCAAGGTGCACTCGCAGGGCAAGCCGATCGATCAGCATGCCGACCTCGAGGGCCTCGCCAAGCGCACCGTCGGAATGTCGGGCGCCGACCTGGCGAACGTCATCAACGAGGCCGCGCTGCTCACGGCCCGCGAGAACGGCACCGTCATCACGGAGGCCGCGCTGGAGGAGTCGGTCGACCGCGTCGTCGGCGGTCCCCGCCGCAAGAGCCGCATCATCAGCGAGCACGAGAAGAAGATCACCGCGTACCACGAGGGCGGGCACACGCTCGCCGCGTGGGCGATGCCCGACATCGAGCCCGTCTACAAGGTCACCATCCTCGCCCGCGGCCGCACCGGCGGTCACGCGATGACGGTTCCCGAGGACGACAAGGGCCTGATGACGCGGTCCGAGATGATCGCCCGGCTCGTCATGGCGATGGGTGGCCGCGCGGCCGAGGAACTCGTGTTCCACGAGCCCACCACCGGTGCGTCCTCCGACATCGACATGGCGACGAAGATCGCCCGGTCGATGGTCACCGAATACGGCATGAGCGCCAAGCTGGGCGCGGTGCGGTACGGCCAGGAGGGCGGCGACCCGTTCCTGGGCCGCTCGATGGGGCAGCAGTCCGACTACTCCCACGAGGTCGCGCGCGAGATCGACGAAGAGGTCCGCAACCTCATCGAAGCGGCGCACACCGAGGCGTGGGCCATCCTCAACGAATACCGGGACGTGCTGGACATCCTGGCCACCGAACTGCTCGAGCGCGAGACCCTCACCCGCAAGGATCTCGAGAAGATCTTCCACAGCGTCGAGAAGCGGCCCCGGATCACCGCGTTCAACGACTTCGGCCACCGGACCCCGTCCGACAAGCCGCCGGTCAAGACGCCGCGGGAACTCGCCGTGGAGCGCGGTGAGCCGTGGCCCCAGCACCCCGAGCCGGTGTTCGCGCAGCAGCAGTCGCAGCCGGCTCCGCCGCAGCAGCAGTACCCGCACCCGGCGCCCGCCAACGGCTACTCGCAGCCGGCGCCGACCCGGCCGCAGGGTGGGATGCCACAGCCGCGTCCCGACTACGGCGCCCCCGCGGGTTGGTCCGCTCCGGGCTGGCCGCCACGCGATCCCGGCAACCAGAACCCGGAGGGTCAGTACCCCGGTAACCAGCGTCCCGTAAATCAGGGGCCCGGTGACCAGGGTTCGGGAAACCAGGGTCCGGGGAATCAGTGGAACCCGCCGCACGAGCAGCGCGGCACCGGGGACGACGACGCTCAGACGAGGGCCTGGAAAGGACCGGACGGATCGAACTGATCCGCCCGACACTAGGCTGTTGCTTCGGGACGATGGGTCCCGGTACTGGAGGAGTTTCGGTTGTCGGTGAATCATCTCGGTAGTGAGCCCGTCGCACTCGAGACAGGCCGGGTGTTCGATCAGCCGCGGGCCGAGGCGGCGGTGCGCGAACTGCTGATCGCGATCGGTGAAGACCCGGACCGTCCCGGACTCCGCGACACACCGGCCCGGGTGGCGCGGTCGTATCGGGAGGTCTTCGCGGGCCTCTACACCGACCCGGACACCGTGTTGAACACGACATTCGACGAGGGGCACCAGGAATTGGTGCTGGTTCGCGACATCCCGTTGTACTCCACGTGTGAGCACCATCTCGTGTCGTTCCACGGCGTCGCCCACGTCGGGTACATCCCCGGCCGGACGGGCAAGGTGACTGGGCTGTCGAAGCTGGCCCGCGTCGTCGACCTGTACGCCAAGCGCCCGCAGGTCCAGGAGCGTCTGACCAGCCAGATCGCCGATGCCGTGATGCGCAAACTCGACCCGCGCGGCGCCATCGTGGTCATCGAGGCCGAGCATCTGTGCATGGCGATGCGGGGAATCCGCAAGCCCGGTGCGAGTACCACCACCTCCGCGGTGCGTGGTCTCCTCCAGTCCAGCGCGGCCTCACGTTCCGAGGCTCTGGACCTTATTCTGCGGAAGTGACCGTGATCGAGTTGCCCTCGCCGGGCCGAACCGTGGTGATGGGTGTCCTGAACGTCACCTCCGATTCGTTTTCCGACGGGGGCCGTTTCCTCGATCGCGACGCGGCGCTGCAACGCGGTCTCGAGTTGAAGCGCCTCGGCGTCGACATCGTCGACGTCGGCGGCGAGTCCACCCGGCCCGGCGCCGCGCGGGTCGATCCCGACGTCGAGGCCGCGCGGGTCGCACCCGTGATCGCGGACCTGGTGCGCGAGGGCATCTGCGTCAGCGTCGACACGATGCGGGCCTCCGTCGCGGAGGCCGCGATCGAGGCGGGCGCGTCGATCATCAACGACGTTGCCGGTGGCCGCGCGGATGCGGCGATGGCCTCGGTCGTCGCGGACGCCGGGGTGCCGTGGATCCTGATGCACTGGCGTTCGGCTGCCGACTACGTGCACCGCGGCACCGCCGACCACTACGAAGACGTGGTCCGGGAGGTCCGGGACGAACTGATGACCCAGGTCGACGTGGCCGTGAAGGCCGGGGTGGATCAGGGTTCCCTGGTGCTCGATCCGGGTCTCGGTTTCGCGAAGAACGCCGACCACAACTGGGCGTTGCTGAAGGCGCTGCCCGAATTCAACGAGCTGGGTTTTCCCGTCCTCATCGGCGCGTCCCGCAAACGGTTCCTGGGCGCACTGCTGGCGGACGCGGACGGCGATCCCCGGCCACCGGCAGGCCGGGAGACTGCGACGGCGGTCGTGTCGGCGCTGGCCGCGACGCACGGCGCGTGGGGAGTGCGCGTGCACGACGCGCAGGCGTCCCTCGACGCCATCGCGGTGGCCGAAGCCTGGACAAAGGGTGCAGCCGGACGTGAGTGATCGAATCGAGTTGCGCGGCTTGAAGGTTCGTGGCAACCACGGCGTCTTCGAACACGAGAAGCGAGATGGTCAGGACTTCTACGTCGACATCACCGTCTGGATGGACCTCGCGGTCGCGGCCGCGTCGGACGACCTCGCCGACACCCTCGACTACGGCGGGCTGGCCGAGCGCGCGGCCGCGATCGTCGCCGGGCCGCCGCGGGACCTCATCGAAACCGTGGCCGCGGAGATCGCGGACGGGGTGATGACCGATCCTCGTGTCCGGAGCACCGAGGTGGTGTTGCACAAGCCGTCCGCGCCGATCCCGCTGACCTTCGCGGACGTGGCGGTGGTTGCACACAGGTCGAGGCCATGAGCCGCGCGGTGTTGTCGATCGGGTCGAATGTCGGCGACAGCCTCGCCCATCTGCAGTCCGTCCTCGACGGGCTCGACGACGCGGTCGTGGCCGTCTCGGCGGTGTTTTCGACGGCGCCGTGGGGCGGTGTGGAGCAGCAGGACTTCCTCAACGCGGTCGTCGTCGTCGACGATCCCGCACTCGACGGCTACGGCTGGTTGCGGCGCGGGCAGGAACTCGAGGCCGCCGCCGATCGGGTGCGCACCGAACGGTGGGGCCCGCGCACGCTGGACGTCGACGTCGTTTCGTGCGGCGAAGTCCGCAGCGACGACCCCGAACTGACCTTGCCGCACCCGCGGGCGCACGAACGCGCCTTCGTGCTGATTCCGTGGCTGGACGTCGACCCGGAGGCCGTGCTGCCCGTCGACGGGACGAGCACCCGGGTCGACGCGCTGGTGGCACTGCTGGACGAGGACGAACGGGCCGGTGTGCACCGGACGGACCTCGTCCTGAACCGGCGGTCGCGATGAAGCCGGAACCGACGGGCACGATGAAACCCACCCGGATCTGGGATCTGCTGTTCCTGGCCGCTCTCGCCCTCGCCGCCACCTGGATTCTGGTTCGCGTGTTCTACGGGTCGTTTCCCCCCATTCCCGTGTACGCCGGTGCGTCGCTGTATCCGGTCGCGCTGATCGAGGTCGTACTCGCCTTCATGGTGCGATCCCGGGTCAGCAATCATCAGTTGGGCGACGGCCCGCATCAGCTGCACCCCATCACGGCGGCCCGGGTCGCGGCGCTGGCGAAGGCGTCCGCGCTCGTCGGTGCGGCGACGGCCGGCGTGTGGGGCGGTTTCCTGCTGTACCTGCTTCCGCAGCGTTCGGTGCTCCGGGCGGCGGTCTCGGACAGCCCCGGAGCGTGGGTGGGTCTCGTCGCCGCATTGGCGCTCGTCGGCGCCGCACTGTGGCTCGAACACTGCTGCCGCACCCCCGACGACCCGTCGGACGAGCCGGCGCATTAGGGCTGTGGGGGATCGCCGCAGGACGGATGGAATGCGCGGCGCACCCTTGTGGGCCAAGTACCCTGGCACCATGACGAATCCTGGTCGCCTGAAGTCTGCGCGCCGCAACAGGCGCAGCGCGAGCCAGATGATCGTTGCGGGGTTGCTGGCTCTAGCGGTGATCGCGTCCCTGTTCCTGATCTTCAGCGACAGCGTCCAACTCCTGAGAGTGGGCCTGGTGGCGGCACTCTGGGCCGCGACGGTCGGTGCCATCGCGATGACGAAGTACCGGCGCGAGTCGGCGCTGGACAAGGCGAAGGTCAACGATCTGCAGACCGTGTACGAGTTGCAGCTGGAGCGGGAGATCTCGGCGCGGCGCGAATACGAACTCACCGTGGAGAAGCGGGTGCGCAGCGAAGTGCGCGCCGACGCCGACGAACTCGCCGCGCTGCGGGCCGAGCTCGCGTCGCTCCGCAAGAATCTCGAAGCGTTGTTCGACGGTGCGATGCCGACCGAACGGATCGCGCTGCGCGCCGATTCGACGCGTGTGCAGGAACTCGCCGGCGGCTCCTACAGCAGCTATCAGCCGGCCGCGTCCGGCCTGTACGTCCCGGGTGCGGGACACGCCGCCGGGGCGGGGCACCAGAGCGGCTCGGCTCAGCAGTCGCAACCGTTCGCGAATCCGGACGACGATCCGGTCACCGCCGAGACGTCGATCGTGGAGCCCCTCGACGCCGGCCGCGTCGAACCCGAAATCGAGGTCGAGCCGGAACCGGAGCCAGTCGCCGAGGTAGTGCCCGACCGCGCGCCGGAGCCGAAGCCCGCACCGAAGCCCGCACCGAAGCCCGAACCCGAGGTCGCGGCCGGAACGGAACCCGCGATCGAGCCCGAACCGGAGGCGGAGGGACGCCGCGGGCGCCGACGCGCAGCGGAGGACGAAGAACAGTCCGGCGCGCATTCGAACGGGCTGTCCGTCGCCGAGATCATGGCGAACATGCAGTCGACATCGGGGTCCGCCCAGGCCGGCGGAGGCAGGCGTCGCCGCGCCGACTAGCGCCGGACGCGCCCGGGACAACCCACACCGTGTGAGGCATATATCACTCTGCCGGCGCATGGCGGGGTGCGTTCGACCCGGGCTATCCTCACCTGGAACGTCTGGTACCCGCCGAGCGGGACTGGAACGAACGAGAGGACGAAGGTGACCTCTTTCGGGATCACTAATGGCCCTGCGCCTGCGAGGTTGACGGTAGGAATCGTCTCCGCCGGCCGGGTCGGTACAGCAATCGGTGCCGCGTTGGAGCGGGCAGGACACGTCGTCGTCGCCTGCTCGGCGGTCTCCGACGCGTCACGTCACCGGGCACGCACCCGGCTCCCTGAGACCGAGGTCCTGCCGGTGGCGGAGGTCGCCGCCCGCTCCGAACTGCTGATCCTCGCAGTTCCCGACGCCGAACTGCCGTCGCTGATCGCAGGCCTGGCCTCCACCCGGGCGGTGCCGAACCGTGCGATCGTGGCCCACACGTCCGGAGCGAACGGCATCGGAATTCTCCAACCGCTCACCGAGCAGGGCATCGTGCCGCTCGCGATCCACCCGGCGATGACGTTCACCGGGCATGACGAGGACACCGTCCGTCTCGCGTCAGCCTGTTTCGGCGTCACCGCCGCCGATGACATCGGGTACGCGATCGGGCAGTCACTGGTTCTCGAGATCGGCGGGGAGCCCGTCCGGGTCCGCGAGGACATGCGGCCGCTGTACCACGCCGCCCTCGCCCACGGCAGCAATCACCTCGTCACGCTCGTCGTCGACGCCGTCGCCGCACTGCGGGTCGCGCTCGAAGGCCAGGAACTGCTCGGCCAGGAGTTGATCGGCGACGAGCCCAACGGTCTGGCCGAACGTGTTCTCCAGCCGCTGCTCTCGGCGGCACTCGACAACGCCCTGCGGCGTGGGCCGTCGGCGCTGACGGGGCCCGTCGCGCGGGGCGACTCCCAGGCGGTGGCCACGCACCTGCGGGTCCTCGAGGAAGTCGATCCGCAGATCGCGGCCGGCTACCGCGCTCTCTCACTGCGGTCGGCGCAACGCGCCGGCGCGTCACCCGAACTGCTCGACATCCTGGAAGACCGGAGGTGAGTTCCGTGAGCGATCTGCGCGGCGGATACAAGCGCGGAGAACTGACCGTGCACCACGACCCGCAGATTTTGACGCGGGTCTCCAAGGCGCTGCGCGGCGTCGGTCGTCAGGTCGCGCTCGTGCCGACGATGGGGGCCCTGCACACAGGCCACCTGGAGCTGGTGCGTCAGGCCAAGCTGACCGGCGCGGTGGTGATCGTTTCGATCTTCGTCAACCCGCTGCAATTCGGGGCGGGCGAAGACCTCGACGCCTACCCGCGCACCCTCGATGCAGACCTCGAACTACTGCGTGAGGCCGGAGTCGAGCTGGTGTTCGTTCCCACCGCGGCCACCATGTACCCGGCAGGCCCGCGGACGACGATCTTTCCCGGACCGCTCGGCGCCGAACTCGAGGGTGCGTCTCGGCCGACGCACTTCGCCGGCATGCTGACCGTGGTCGCCAAGCTGCTGCAGATCGCCGCACCGCACGCCGCGTACTTCGGCGAGAAGGACTACCAGCAGCTGACGCTGATCCGGCAGATGGTGACCGATCTGAACTTCGACGTCCGGATCTTCGGTGTGCCCACCGTGCGTGAGCACGACGGACTCGCGCTGTCCTCGCGGAACCGCTACCTCGACGAGGAGCAGCGCAACGCGGCGACCACGTTGTCCGCGGCGCTGATCGCGGGGGCGCACGCCGCCGCCGGTGGTGCCGAGGCGATTCTGGCCACCGCCCGCGAGGTGCTGGCGTCGACCCCCGAGGTCGACGTCGACTACCTCGAAGTGCGGGGGGTCGATCTCGGTCCCGCCCCGGAGCGGGGAGACGGCCGGCTGCTCGTCGCCGCCCGGGTCGGAACCACCCGCCTGATCGACAACGTCGGTGTCGCCGTCGGCACCGGATTTCTCGAACGTGACACCGAGGCGTCGGACCCGTCCGCGCCGGACGAGCTTCTTTCCCGCTAGAAGAGTAAGGACCGGAACATGTTTCGCACCATGATGAAGTCGAAGATCCATCGCGCCACCGTCACCCACGCCGACCTGCACTACGTGGGTTCGGTGACCGTCGATCAGGATCTGATGGACGCCGCCGATCTGCTCGAGGGCGAGCAGGTGTGCATCGTCGACATCGACAACGGCGCGCGGCTCGAAACCTATGTCATCGCCGGCGAGCGGGGAAGTGGCGTCATCGGAATCAACGGTGCCGCTGCGCATCTGGTCAAGCCCGGTGACCTCGTCATCCTCATTGCCTACGGCGTCATGAACGAGCAGGAGGTGCGGGACTACGAACCGCGTGTCGTGTTCGTCGACGCCGCCAACGCGCCGGTCGAACTCGGCGCCGACCCGGCCCACGCGCCGGAGGGCTCCGGCCTGATCACCCCGCGCATGCTGTCGACGCTCGACGCCGAGCGCGAATCCAGTCTGGTCTGATCCATGCTCCTCACCGTCGACGTCCGGAACACCAACATTGTTCTCGGACTGTTCACCGGTGCCGGTGAACACTCGAAGTTGGTGCAGGACTGGCGGATGCGCACCGACGCGAGGATGACGGCCGACGAACTGGCCCTCATTTTCCGCGGGCTCCTGGGCCGGCACACCGACCAGATCACCGGTGTGTCCGCGCTGTCGACGGTGCCGTCGGTGCTGCGGGAGATCCGCGTGATGCTGACGCGGTACTGGGGGCATGTGCCGCACGTGCTGGTGGAGCCCGGCGTGCGAACCGGTGTCCCGCTGCTCGTCGACAACCCCAAAGAGGTCGGCGCCGACCGGATCGTGAACAGCCTTGCCGCGCATCACCTCTACGATGCGCCGTGCATCGTGGTCGACTTCGGTACCTCCACGTGCGTCGACGTCGTGTCCGCGAAGGGCGAATTTCTCGGCGGCGCCATCGCGCCCGGTCTCGAGATCTCCTCGGACGCCCTCGCGTCCCAGTCGGCGGCGCTGCGCAAGGTCGAACTGGTGCGTCCCCGCTCCGTCGTCGGCAAGAACACCGTCGAGTGCATGCAGTCGGGTGCGGTGTTCGGTTTCGCCGGCCTCGTCGACGGACTGGTGCGTCGTGTGCGCAGGGAACTGCCCGCGTTCTCCGGTTCCGATGTGGTGGTGATCGCGACCGGTGACCGTGCGCCGCTGATCATGCCCGAGACGGAGACTGTCGACGAGCACGAGCCCGACCTCACCCTGGAAGGGCTGCGCCTGGTCTACGAGCGGAATCAGGCCCGCCGGGGAGCGCGTCGCAGTCCGCTCGAGTGATGGGTTCCCTCTTCGCGGAAGTTATGTCAGAATGGTCCCCGTGAATCTCTGCACGAGTGCTCAGGAGTGTTGTCGAGGCTGAACGCTGCCTTGACCAATTCACACTTCTGGGAGTCTCTCTCGTGCTCGCAACGTATTCTTCTGCATCTGTACCCACCCGTCTTCGCCCGGCCGACCTGCTGCGCATCACCGATCAGGGTGCCTCCGAGGTCCTCGACGGCCGCCACGACGTTCTTCTTCCGCAGAGCTGGCCCACCGACGAGCGCTGGTCGACCCGGCTCTACTCGGACGACGACGTGGATGTCTGGTTGATCAGCTGGGTTCCCGACCGGAACACCGAATTACACGACCATGCAGGCTCTTTCGGCGCGCTCACCGTTCTCAGTGGCACCCTGTCCGAGTTCCGTTGGGCGGGTGACCGACTGCGTCACCGCGTTCTCGACGCCGGCGATCAGGCCTCGTTCCCGCTCGGCTGGGTCCACGACGTGGTGCGGGCGCCCGACGCACCCGGGGCGGAGGTGGTGACACCGACGCTGAGTGTGCACGCCTATTCGCCACCATTGTCGGCCATGTCCTATTACGAGGTCACCGACCACGGCACCCTGCGCCGTACCCGGACCGAGCTCACCGATCTCCCCGAGGGTGGTTCGAAGTGAACATCGACCAGATGCTCGAAGAGGCCCGCACCAAGATCGACCGCATGTACGCGTTCGAACTGCCCGAGGCCGTGGCGCGCGGCGCGATCGTCGTGGACATCCGGCCGCAGGCGCAGCGGGCGATCGAGGGAACACTTCCCGGCGCGCTTGCCATCGAACGCAACGTCCTCGAGTGGCGCTGCGATCCCACCAGCTCGGCTCACCTGGCGCTGGCCGTCGACCATGACGTCGAATGGATCATCGTCTGCTCCGAGGGCTACACCTCGAGTCTCGCCGCGGCCGCCCTGCAGCAGCTGGGCTTGCACAAGGCGACCGATCTCGTCGGCGGGTACAAGGCGATCAAGGCGGCGGGTCTGCTGGGGTCGCTCATCGCGACCCGGCACTGCGCGCGGGAGCTGGCCACCGTCTCGGCTCACTGACTCGTCGAGTGGGGCTGACCTCGGAATAGGGGGACGCGGGGCTGTCGATTAGGCTGGTGACCCGTGAGTGAAGTAGCAGCCCAGCCAGTCGACGACACCCCCGAGCAGCTTCGGATCCGCCAGGAGAAGCGTGAGCGCATCCTCGCGGAGGGACGTGAGGCGTACCCGGTGTCGGTGGCGCGCACCCACTCACTGGCGGAGATCCGGGCCAAGTATCCCGAACTCGAACCCGACACGGCCACCGGCGACCAGGTCGGGGTCGTCGGCCGGGTGATCTTCGTCCGGAACACGGGCAAGTTGTGCTTCGCGACGCTGCAGGAAGGCGACGGCACCCAGCTGCAGGCGATGATCAGTCTCGCCGCCGTCGGGGAGGACGCGCTCGCGTCCTGGAAGGCCGACGTCGACCTCGGTGACTTCGTGTTCGTGCACGGTGAGGTGATCAGCTCCCGCCGCGGTGAGCTGAGCGTCATGGCCGATTCGTGGCAGATCGCGTCCAAGTCGCTGCGGCCCCTCCCGGTTGCGCACAAGGAGATGAACGAGGAGTCCCGCGTCCGGCAGCGTTATGCCGATCTGATCGTGCGCGCAGAGGCGCGGGAGAATGCGCGTAAGCGTGTGGCGGTAGTTCGCGAACTTCGGAACGCGCTCGAGCGTCGCGGGTTCCTCGAGGTCGAGACGCCGATGCTGCAGACGTTGCACGGCGGCGCCGCGGCGCGGCCGTTCGTCACCCATTCCAATGCGCTCGACATCGATCTCTACCTTCGAATTGCGCCCGAGTTGTTCCTCAAGCGGTGCGTCGTCGGTGGTATCGAGAAGGTGTTCGAGATCAACCGGAATTTCCGCAACGAGGGTGTCGATTCGACGCACTCGCCGGAATTCGCGATGCTCGAGACGTACGAGGCGTACGGCACCTACGACGATTCGGCCGTCATGACTCGCGAGCTCGTCCAGGAAGTGGCGCAGGCCGTTTTCGGTTCACAGATCGTCACCCTCGCGGACGGCACCGAATACGACCTCAGTGGTGAATGGAAGACCCTCGAGATGTACCCGTCGCTGTCGCAGGCGATCGGTGTCGAGGTGACCCCCGATACGACGGTCGAGGAATTGCTGGCTCTCGCCGAGAAGGTGGGCCTCGAGGTCCCCAAGGGCAAGGGCTACGGGCACGGCAAGCTCGTCGAGGAACTGTGGGAGCACCAGTGCGGTGATCAGTTGTTCGAGCCGACGTTCGTCCGTGACTTCCCGGTCGAGACGTCCCCGTTGACCCGTGACCACCGCAGTAAGGCGGGGGTCACCGAGAAGTGGGACCTGTACGTTCGCGGATTCGAGTTGGCCACGGGCTATTCGGAATTGGTGGACCCGGTCATCCAGCGTGAGCGGTTCGTCGATCAGGCGCGGCTCGCGTCGGCCGGTGACGACGAGGCGATGGTCCTGGACGAGGAATTCCTCGCGGCAATGGAGCAGGGAATGCCGCCGACCACCGGTACCGGAATGGGAATCGACCGTCTGCTCATGGCTTTGACTGGATTGGGAATCCGGGAAACAATCCTGTTTCCCATTGTTCGTCCTTCTTCTCGCTGATTCACCAGGGTGAATTCGCGCGGTTGAATTAGATCCATTCCTCGTATTCCGATTCGGAAGAACAGGGGTATGGTTACCTCCGGGTCGTAGCTCACGTTGACGATGAGACGTCGCTTCATTCGAGAGGAAATTCATCCCATGGCAAAGAAGGTCACGGTCACCTTGATCGACGATGTCGATCAAGAGGCGTCTGCCGACGAGACGGTCGAGTTCGGACTCGACGGTGTTCAGTACGAGATCGACCTTTCCTCGGAGAATGCGGCGAAATTGCGCGAGCAGCTCGACGTGTGGGTTTCTCACGCCCGCAAGGTGAGCTCGCGCAAGCGCGGCAAGGCGGTGGCAGCTCCCGCGGCCACCAAGTCCAGAGTTTCGGTCGATCGCGAGCAGAGTGCCGCGATCCGTGAATGGGCGCGGAAGAACAACAAAAAGGTTTCTGCCCGTGGCCGTATCTCCGCCGAAATAATCGACGCCTACAACAAGGCGAACTGAAAGTTAGCTGGGAACGAAATTCTCTGATCCGCTCCGCGAAGCGACCTGGGCTGTTACCGTCCCGCTCTGATCCGATAATCGGGTAAGGCTGGGGGTAGCTGTGCGTCGCTTCGTGTCCGTATCGGGAATCCTGATCCTGGCATTCGTGATGTGGGCGGGCGCGGGGGTGGCGACCGCGGCGCCCGTCTATCCGGTTCCCGATTCCTTCCTCGCCGGTGTGCCGCTCGAACTGGGGAATCCGGGCGGTTCGGCGCCCGGTTCGAACGACTGGTCCTGCCGGCCGAGTGACGCCCACCCCGAACCCGTGGTCCTCGTCCACGGCACCGGGGGCGCACGGCAAACCAACTGGGCGGTCTACTCGCCGCTTCTCGCCAACGCGGGCTACTGCGTGTACGCCCTCACCTACGGCAATTTCCCCGACCTGCCGTGGCCGCTGGATGCGATCGGTGGGATGACGCCGATCGACGAAGGCACCGCTCAGATCGCCGCCTTCGTCGACGAGGTGCTGTCGAGCACGGGGGCGTCGAAGGTCGACCTGGTGGGACATTCCCAGGGCACCGTGCAGGCGAACAACTACGTGAAGTTCTTCGGCGGTGCCGGCAAGGTGGCGAAGATCGTGTCGCTCGCGCCGCCGTGGCACGGCACGTACGGAAACGATCAGGTCAGTGCCGGCCGGTTCATGCGCTCGCTCGGCATCGACGACGAGGTGGCGGCCGGTTTCCCCGTCTGTGGGGCCTGCCCCGAGATGCTGCAGGGTTCGGCGTTCATCGACCGGATGCGTGCAGGTGGCGTCTACGCTCCCGGCATCGACTACACGAACATCACCACCCGCTACGACGAACTCGTCGTCCCGTACACGAGCGGCATCGAACCGGGACCGACCACCACCAACATCGTCGTGCAGGACGGATGCGAGCAGGACTACTCCGACCACGTCGCGGTGGCGGGTTCGGCACGCGCCGCGGGTTTCGTCCTGAATGCGCTCGATCCCGGGCATCCGCGCGACGTGCCGTGCCGGTTCGTCGCGCCTGTCGCGGGGTAGCCCGCCCCGGACTTCATCCTGCTGCGCTGCCGGTTACCGGGGGAGTTCGGACCAACCCGCTGGTATGGACGACGACACCGACGGAAACGAACGGGTAGCGAATTCACAGCTCGCCGACATACCCTGTCCGGATACGCAGGCCTCGCGCCCTTCGGGGCGCGGGTCGCCGACCTCGATCACTCCGGTGGCTACGAAATGGTGGTCCGATCGCCTTTGCCCGACCTGTTCGCTCCAGGCGTACAGCGAAAGGGAAACGATTGCCGGAGCTGGGGCGTTGAATACGGGTAAGCAGGCCTGCTCCCCCACCTAAAGGGGTGGAGGGGCAGCAGGTCGATCGGCAGCCAACTACAGTAATAGATGGGGTCGTGGAACCTTCGTCGGTTCGAGGCTTCTGCCCTCGGAGCAGGCGTTGGCGATCTGCTTGTAGTGCCGGAGCGAAACGCGGCGAACAGGGACGAGACACCCGGTCTCGTGACTGCACGTCGGAAAGTGTGAGGGAGAGCGATGTTCGAGAGGTTCACCGATCGCGCACGGCGCGTTGTTGTCCTGGCTCAAGAAGAAGCCAGGATGCTCAACCACAACTACATCGGTACGGAGCACATCCTGCTCGGCCTCATTCACGAGGGCGAAGGTGTCGCTGCCAAGTCGCTGGAGTCGTTGGGCATCTCCCTCGAAGGAGTGCGCAGCCAGGTCGAGGAGATCATCGGCCAGGGCCAGCAGGCCCCGTCCGGCCACATCCCCTTCACCCCGCGTGCCAAGAAAGTCCTGGAGCTCAGCCTGCGCGAGGCACTGCAGCTCGGACACAACTACATCGGTACGGAGCACATCCTGCTCGGCCTCATCCGTGAGGGTGAAGGCGTCGCGGCGCAGGTGCTGGTCAAGCTCGGCGCCGACCTCAACCGGGTGCGTCAGCAGGTCATCCAGCTGCTCTCCGGGTACCAGGGCAAGGAGCCGGCCGAGTCCGGCGGCACGCGCGGCGAGGCGGGCACCCCGTCCACGTCGCTGGTGCTCGACCAGTTCGGTCGTAACCTCACCCAGGCAGCCCTCGAGGGCAAACTCGACCCCGTCATCGGCCGCTCGAAGGAAATCGAGCGTGTCATGCAGGTGCTGTCGCGCCGTACCAAGAACAACCCTGTGCTGATCGGCGAGCCCGGTGTCGGTAAGACCGCCGTCGTGGAGGGTCTCGCTCAGGCCATCGTCAACGGCGAGGTCCCCGAGACGCTCAAGGACAAGCAGCTGTACACGCTCGACCTCGGGTCGCTCGTGGCCGGCAGCCGTTACCGTGGTGACTTCGAGGAACGCCTGAAGAAGGTCCTCAAGGAGATCAACACCCGCGGCGACATCATCCTGTTCATCGACGAGCTGCATACCCTCGTGGGTGCAGGCGCGGCCGAGGGCGCCATCGACGCGGCCTCGATCCTCAAGCCGAAGCTCGCCCGTGGTGAGCTGCAGACGATCGGTGCCACCACCCTCGACGAGTACCGCAAGTACATCGAGAAGGACGCCGCCCTCGAGCGCCGGTTCCAGCCGGTGCAGGTCGGCGAGCCGACGGTGGAGCACACCATCGAGATCCTCAAGGGTCTGCGCGACCGCTACGAGGCACATCACCGCGTATCCATCACGGATGGTGCTCTCGTCGCCGCCGCCACCCTCGCCGACCG
Organism: Rhodococcus sp. 4CII; assembly: GCF_014256275.1. Taxonomy (NCBI): domain Bacteria; kingdom Bacillati; phylum Actinomycetota; class Actinomycetes; order Mycobacteriales; family Nocardiaceae; genus Rhodococcus; species Rhodococcus sp. 4CII. Next base: position 3,007,395 of record NZ_JACCFE010000002.1, on the reverse strand, counting down.
CTACATCAACGACCGCTTCCTGCCGGACAAGGCCATCGACCTCATCGACGAGGCCGGAGCCCGGATGCGCATCCGCCGGATGACCGCACCGCCGGACCTCCGCGAGTTCGACGACAAGATCGCCGACGCCCGCCGCGAGAAGGAGTCCGCGATCGACGCGCAGGACTTCGAGAAGGCCGCGAACCTGCGCGACAAGGAGAAGACCCTCGTCGCTCAGCGCGCGGAGCGGGAGAAGCAGTGGCGTTCCGGTGACCTGGATGTCATCGCCGAGGTCGACGACGAGCAGATCGCCGAGGTCCTGGGTAACTGGACCGGCATCCCCGTGTTCAAGCTCACCGAGGAGGAGACCACCCGTCTGCTCCGCATGGAGGAGGAGCTGCACAAGCGGATCATCGGTCAGGAAGACGCGGTCAAGGCTGTCGCCAAGGCCATCCGTCGTACCCGTGCCGGCCTGAAGGACCCGAAGCGTCCGTCCGGTTCGTTCATCTTCGCCGGCCCGTCCGGTGTCGGTAAGACGGAGCTGGCCAAGTCGCTCGCCAACTTCCTGTTCGGCGAGGACGACGCCCTCATCCAGATCGACATGGGCGAGTTCCACGACCGCTTCACGGCGTCGCGGCTGTTCGGTGCCCCTCCCGGCTACGTCGGCTACGAAGAGGGCGGGCAGCTCACCGAGAAGGTGCGTCGCAAGCCGTTCAGCGTGGTCCTGTTCGACGAGATCGAGAAGGCACACCAGGAGATCTACAACACCCTCCTGCAGGTGCTCGAAGACGGCCGTCTCACCGACGGTCAGGGCCGGACCGTGGACTTCAAGAACACGGTGCTCATCTTCACCTCGAACCTCGGCACCTCGGACATCTCCAAGGCTGTGGGTCTCGGCTTCACGTCCGGCAAGGGCGACGAGTCGAACTACGAGCGGATGAAGCTCAAGGTGCACGACGAGCTGAAGAAGCACTTCCGTCCCGAGTTCCTCAACCGCATCGACGACATCGTCGTGTTCCACCAGCTCACCACCGAGCAGATCGTGCAGATGGTGGACCTGATGGTCGCGCGCGTCGAGGTGGCCTTGAAGAACAAGGACATGACGATGGAGGTCAGCGAGAAGGCCAAGGCACTGCTGGCCAAGCGTGGCTTCGATCCGGTCCTGGGTGCACGGCCGCTGCGTCGCACCATCCAGCGCGAGATCGAGGACCAGCTGTCGGAGAAGATCCTCTTCGGCGAGGTCGGACCCGGTCAGATCGTGTACGTCGACGTCGACAACTGGGACGGTGAAGGTGCGGGCGAGGACGCGAAGTTCACGTTCCGCGGCGAGACCAAGCCGGTCACGGTGCCCGACGAGGTTCCGGTCGACCTGGCGAAGTCGGGCGCAGCCGACTCGGAGTAAGCAGGCAGTAGTCGAACGAACGGGCCGCCGGTGGTTTACCACCGGCGGCCCGTTCGTGTGTGCGGGGTCAGACGCTCTTGCGCCCCGACCAGTTGGCGAGCCGCTCGGTGGGGCCCGCCGTCGGCAGCGGTTCGACGACCTCCGCGAACGGCACGTGCCCACCCCGGGTCTCCGCGGGGACCGCGTGCCGTGCGACTTCGAGCATCGCCTCGGCCAGTTCCGGGCGGGTTTCGGAGGGTTGCCCTGTGGCAATCGCCAGGTCCCAGCCGTGTACCAGGGTCTCGTTGATGTAGCCCCAGATCGCGGCCCGGCCGGGCACAGAGCCCCACGGTGCGGTCACCGTCGCGTCCAGGCGGTCGTCGCCGGTCCAGACGGGCCACATGCGTTCGGTCGCGGAACGATACGCGTCGCCGTACCCGCCCGCCGGGATGTCGGTGACGACCAGCGGAACCGTGCCCGGGTCGCCGCCTTCGCCGATCACTCGGGCGCGTTCCACTGTCGCGACCAGGTGGCCGAGGAGGGTGCGGACGTCGAAGTCGGCGCACGGTGTCGACGCCGTCAGCTGGTCTTCACGCACGGTGTCGATGAGGCCGGTGGTCCAGGCGAGGGCGTCGCGGTACAGGGGTCGGGGATCTGTCATGTTTGTCATGAGGCAACTATCGCGGCAATACATGACATCTGCTGTCATGTATTTCTGCGAGACTTTGTCGCATGCGCGCCGACCGCCTGCTCTCGCTCGTCCTCCTGCTCCGCAACCGCGGGCGGATGTCCGCTTCGGCCCTGGCCCGCGAACTCGAGGTGTCGCCCCGCACGGTGCTGCGGGACATCGACGCGTTGTCGACGGCGGGAATCCCGGTCTTTGCCGAACGGGGCCGGGACGGCGGTTTCGAACTGCTTCCGGGATTCACCACCGACCTCACCGGTCTGACGGTCGACGAGGCGAAGGCACTCCTGGCGGCGGGTTCGGCGGTGACATCGGAATCGCTGGGCATGGCGCCCGCGTTCGCGTCGGCGATGCGCAAGGTGGTGGCGGCGATGCCGGACGCGCACCGCGCGGCGGCGACGAAGGTGGCTGAGCGGGTATTCGTCACTCAGGGCACGTGGCTGACCGATGCGCAACAGGTCGACGACCATCTGGGGTTGATCCAGCAGGCGGTGTTCGTGGGACGGCGGCTGAGCATCCTCTACGCGTCGCGGGGCGACGATGCCGCCTGGCGCGTCGTGGACCCGCAGGGCCTGATCCACGCGGCGGGACGGTGGTACCTGGTGGCGACGGACGCCGGACGAGACCGGACCTATCGGCTCGACCGGATCGAGGACGTTCGCGAACTCGACGAGCCCGCCCAGCGATCCGCCGACATCGACCTCGCCGCGATCTGGGAACGTCGCCGCGCGGAATTCCGGGCGCGGGGGACACCGGTGCTCGCCGACATCCTCGTCCGCCGGGAGCGACGCGACGATCTGGTGGAGCGCGTCTTCGACGTCCGATCCGAGGGACCGTTCGACGACGACCGGGTGCGCCTGGAAGTCGTGTTCGGCGACGACGCCCACGCGAGTGGGGTGCTGTGGTCGTTCGGTGCGGACGCGGAAGTGCTGGCACCGGACGATCTGCGGGCCGCCCTGCGTTCTCGGGCGCTGCGGATGTCCGCCCGGTACGAGTAGGTTCGACACGTACACCCGAAGAATCACGAGAGGATGTGGCATGCCGACACGTACCGCACGGACTGCTTGGAACGGATCGCTCGAACAGGGAAGCGGCCAGGTGGAACTCACCAGTTCCGGTGTCGCGACCTTCGACGTCTCGTTCCCGAAGCGGGCGGCCGAGGAGGCGGGTGGAACCACCAGCCCCGAGGAGCTGATCGCGGCGGCGCATTCGTCCTGCTACGCGATGCAGCTGTCCGCACTCATCGCGGAGGCCGGCGGAACCCCGCAGAGCCTGGAGGTCAAGGCCGATGTCTCACTCGGGCCGGACAACCCGGGTTTCAAGCTCACCGGCATCAAGCTGACGGTCCGTGGCGAGGTGGACGGTCTCGACGCCGACGGCTTCGCCAAGGCCGCGCAGGCCGCGAAGGAGTCGTGCCCGGTGAGCAAGGCACTCACCGGCGTCGAGATCACGCTGGACGCGGCACTCGAATCCTGAGTGCAGACCGCTACTGCCGGTTGAACCGAGCGCGCACTTCCTCCATCTTCGCCTGCAGTTCGTCCGGGCTGATGACGCCCTTGTCCATCAGCGCGTGAGCGGTGGCGACGACGGACCGGGAGCGGACGGGGAAGTCGCGGTAGATGGTTTCGCCCAGCTCGTCCTCGGTGTGGCGCCTGTCGAGATTGTCCCAGGCGCCACGCCAGGAGAGGCATTCCGCGGTGGCCTGCATGCTCGATTCCCACGGGTCGGGTTTGCGATCGAGGTCCGGTAGCGTCACGTCGTCGCGAGTTGTTTCCGGCGTCAACGTGTTCAGGATGACGTCGTAACCTTTGTCCGTCATCATCGTGCGGTTCCTCCGTTGTCCGAGGGTGGTGCGGTTGCCGTCCAGTCGACCTGCGGGACGGCAACGCCGATCATGGTGTCGCGGGTGACGATCGAAGCGAGCTGTTCCTCGCTCCACCCGTCGGTGCCCTCGGGGCGCATCGGCATCACCATGAACCGCGATTTCTGATTCGAATCATGCACGCGCACTTCGACGTCCGCCGGGAAGTGCAGGCCGAATTCCGCGATCACCTCGCGGGGCCAGCGCACCAGCCGGCGGCGATAGTTGGGTGTGCGGTACCAGTCCGGAGACATGCCGAGAACCGGGCGCGGGTAGCACGAACACAACGTGCAGACGATCACGTTGTGGACCTTCGGGGTATTCTCCAGCACGTAGAAGTACGTGTAGTCGCTCGGCGTGCCGGACCCGGTGGGGTCGCGCCAGTCGATCCCCACCTCCTTGCAGGTCTCGGTGCCGTCGGCCAGCAGTCGCTTCTTGAATTCCGGATCCACCCACGCCTTCGCGACCAATCGCGAACCACCCGACGGCCCTACCGATTCGGCCCATTCCGAAAAGCGGCGGTGATCCTCGCGGGAAAACAGCCCCTTGTCGATGGACAGTTCTCGGATGGCGGTCTCCAGGACCTCGAATTCGCTGATTTCCTCCGAGGCCTGGATCGGTGCGTGATCGTCGTGTGAATGCGTCATGTGTCCGCCTCTCCTGCCGGCTCGAGCCAGCGCTCGGAGCACTCGGTTTCCAAAGTGTCGATCTCGAATCCGGTGTAGCGGGGCCACAGGTCGGTCTGCTGGAAGCGGACGACGTAGAACGGTTCGGTCCGTCCGTCGTCCACCCGCCCCCAAGCCTCGTCCTCGGGAATCACCCACTCCGGGCGGTGTTCGACGACGACGCCGGTGTGTCCGCGGATGAATGCCTGGGTCCGGGTATGGAACATCGACGTCGCATGCTTGACGGTGACGCGGTCGCCGATCTCGAACTTCTTCGTCATGACCGGCCTCCCGCCGCTGTCCCGCCGGCGGTCCGGGCCCGCACCTCGTCGATCTTGGCGGAGAGTTCGTCCGGTGTGATCAGGCCCTTGTTGATGAGGGTCTTGGCGGCCACCGTGATCCACCGCGCGTAGTACGGCAATCCGAAGTAGAGCGTGGCACCCAGGTCGTTCTCGGCCCGGCGGCGCTCCTCGGAGTTCCACACTCCCCGCCAGCCGAGGCATTCGCAGGTGACGTACGTGCTCATCTCCCAGTCCTCTTCGACCTTCTCCTCGTACTTGACGGGGAGGGCGGGCTGGCCGCCGACATCGTGCAGGACGTGCCGCAACGCGTCGAACGCGGAATTGGACAGGTAGTACGGCGAATCCATCTCTTCGTGATGGACGGGGTTGTAACCCGCCACCCTGTTCGCCTGTGCATCGAAATCTGCTGGAGAGTTCATCGCGTGCTCCGTTGTGGTGCAACTAGTGACAGGGAACTCCCAGGAGGTGGCGACCGTCGTGCATCAATTCGTGCAGGTACATGCCGCTTCGGGAGATCGCACCCTGGTCGAAGCCGACCAGGTAGAGGGTGAGCAGTGCGAGCAGGACGACTCCGACGGCAATCAGCACGACTGCGAGTGATTCGACGGACTTGCTCGGTGACGAGACGTAAACCATGGCTACTCCTGGAGGAGTTCGGGTTCCGCAACCATCGGCCGTCGATTGTCCGGGCATCGCGACGAGCGCCCCTCGTTCAGCGGCACGATCGATACGACGTTACTCTCGCCGTGTCGACACCCTCACCGTACCGTTCGGTCGAATTCGGCGGGCGTAAATGCACCATGGGAAACCAAGACAATCTCTGCGCGGAACGCGCCGGAACAGAATGCGGCACCGATCTGTTCTTCAGAACTGTGACTACACAGCAGAACGCCGGCGGCGACATCGAGATCGAAATCTGGTCCGACGTGGCCTGTCCCTGGTGCTACATCGGCAAGCATCGCTTCCTGTCGGCCCTCGCCGAGTTCGAGGAGCGCGACCGCGTGACCGTGGTGTGGCGGTCGTACCAATTGTCGCCGGACACCCCGGCAGGGCAGCGGCGAAGTGAACTCGACGCCCTCGTGGAGAGCAAGGGAATGGCGCCGGAACAGGTCCGGCAGATGTTCGGCCACGTTGCGCAGACGGCGGCCGACGAGGGCCTGCGTCTCGACTTCGACTCGACGATCGCGGCCAACACGTTCGACGCGCACCGGCTGATCCATCTCGCGGACGACCGGCGAGATGCCGTGGTGGAAGCGCTGTTCCGCGCCCATTTCGCCGAAGGTGCCGTGATCGACGACCGCGAGACCCTCGTTGGCATCGCGTCGCGCGCCGGGCTCGACGCCGACACCGTGCGCGCCGCGCTCGCGTCCGATGCGGCGGCGGACGCCGTCCGTGCCGATCTCGACACGGCGCGTGCGTTGCAGGTGTCGGCGGTGCCGTTCTTCGTCGCCAACCGCCGCGTCGCGGTGTCCGGTGCACAGCCGAAGGACGTGTTCCTGCAGCTTCTGGCGCAGGCGAGCGCGGACGATCAGGTGCGCGCGACGTAGCGATTCGCGTGGGGCCGAAACATGCAGCGCGGCGACTACCGCGACGAGATGCGTGACCCGGCCTCTTGCCAACACCCGGAACGGCGGGCAGATTGACAGGCACGTCGTCAGCAGGGAGGCACCGTGCACGAGCAGACAGGAATCCGAGATGCATGGCCCGCATTGAAGGTGGACGACTGGACGTCCACGAGGGAGACCCTGCACATGTGGACGCAGATCGTCGGGAAGATCCGGCTGGTGCACGCGCCGTTGATCAATCACTGGTGGCAGGTGCCGCTGTACGTGAGTCCCCGTGGCCTGACCACGTCGACCGTTCCGTACGGCACCGGCTGTTTCGACATCGAATTCGACTTCTTCGACCAGCAACTGGTGATCCGCACGAGTGAGGGCGCGAGGGGGACGGTCGCACTCGAACCGAAGTCGGTGGCCGACTTCTACGCGGAGACGATGGACACGCTGGCCGAATTGGACGTGCCGACGACGATCCTGGCCCGGCCCAACGAGGTGGAGCCCGCGGTGCCGTTCGCGCAGGACACCCAGCACTGTTCGTACGACGGGGAGTCGGTGCGCCAGTTCTGGCGGCAGCTGGTGCAGGCCGACCGTGTTCTGCACGAGTTCCGGTCCCATTTCATCGGAAAGGTCAGCCCGGTGCACTTCTTCTGGGGTGCGCTGGACCTGGCCTGCACCCGGTTCTCGGGACGGACCGCGCCGACTCACCCCGGGGGAGCACCCAATTGCGGAGACTGGGTGATGGTGGAGGGCTACTCACACGAGCTGAGTAGCTGTGGGTTCTGGCCGGGCGGCGGCGCGGAGGGAGCGTTCTATGCGTACGCCTACCCGGAACCGGATGGTTTCGCCGACTACCCGGTCGGGCCCGACGGCGCCTTCTACAGCGCGGAGTTCCGGCAGTTCCTGCTGCCGTACGAGACCGTCCGCACCGCAGACGATCCCGATGCCGTCCTGCTGCAGTTTCTGCACGGCACGTACGACGCGGCCGCCGACCGGGGTGGCTGGGACCGGGCCGCCCTGGAGGCGGACCCGGCCCGATGGGACAACTCCCGCTGACGCCGAACTCAGACGGCGTTGGCCGCAACGGGCGCCTTCGCCCGGCTGGCCCGCTCCGTGAGGAACGCGAAGCCCAATCCGAGCACCAGCCACAGCGTCGCCTGGGTCGCGAGCGACGACAGACGGAACTGCCACAGCAGCACTGCGGGGAAGTCGTCGCCCACTTCGTTGACGGTGGGCAGCACGAGGTATCCGATGGTGACCACCACGAGAAAGGCGAGCACCGGTGCCGCGATCCGCACCGACAGGAACTCCTGCGCCGCGACTGCCTTCGACGCGAACACCGAAGCCACCACCGCGAGCAGTCCCAGCACGACGGCGGCGAGCCACAGCCAGGTGCGCTGGTTGATCGTGTCCGGGTCCCCGACCGCCGGCGGGTTGGCGGGGTACTTGAAGAACGGCACCGCCTCGATGGCCAGCCAGCCCAACGTGGCCAGCGTCAGACCGAGTACCGGCCCCGACAGCGTGGTCACCCGTCGCGCGTAGTGGGCGACGACGGCGAAGATCGCGCCGAGCGCGAGCCCCGCGAGGGAGGTGGCGAGAAACAGCCCGAAGCGCTGTCCGTTCCGACTGACCAGCGCATCTTCCTCGTCGTGGGAGTGCCCGGCCGGCTCGTCCGCCGCAGTGGCGTCGTGCGTGTGCTCCGGAGCTTCCGCTGCGCTGTGCGACTCCTCGATCGCGATGGCCGCGTCGATGTGCGACTCACCGAGGACGAACGCGACGCCACCGGCCAGGATGCCTGCGATGAGGCCGGCGAGCAGACCGCGGACGAGGAGTTTCGTGAAGGAATCGGTCAGTGGCATGGCAGACCCAGGAGGTGGCGTCCGTCATGCATCAGTTCGTGCATGTACATGCCACTGCGCGAAATCGCGCCCTGGTCGAATCCCACGAGGTAGAGAGCGAGCATCGCGAACAGAACGATCGCGAAAGAGATGACGGCGAGACGGGTCGTGTCGACCGACGAGCCGGGTGCGTAGGCGAGTGCCATAGTTCCTCCTGGGATTTCGCGTCCCCTAGGTCCAGGCGATGGCCGCAGTATCTGGCTGTCGAGGTGGTTCCCGTGAGGGACTACTCCGATTTACAGTGGCGCGACCGCTCCGGGATTACACCGGATTCCTGCCGAACCATCGCATTGTCCTGCGAACTTTTGCACCCGGCGGGCCGTCGTGTCAATCTTTCCGGCCCGCCTCACCGCTCAGCTCTTGTTCGCCGCCGTGACGTCGAGAACGACCTCGAACTCCAGCAGCGACGCCCCGGACGCCACCGGCTTCTGCCGCTCACCGGCGTGCGCCTCCCTGGCGGGACCGTCGCGCCACGCCGCGAAAGCCTCTTCGCTCTCCCACTGCGTGACGACGAAGTAGCGGTTCTCGCCCTTCACCGGACGGAGGAGCTGGAAGCCGAGGAAGCCGGGAGAGTTCTCCACGGCGTGCGCGCGCCCCGCGAAGCGCTTCTCGAGTTCGGGGCCCGCGCCCTCGGGGATGTCGATTGCGTTGATCTTCACCACTGCCATGCGGGCGAGGTTACTCCGCTAGCGTCGGAGTGGTGGCGAGTGAGAGTGCGTTGCACGACGAGGGTGGAACGGGACAGCCGATTCTGCTGCTGCACGGACTGATGGGCAGCGCCCGGACGTGGGGTCGGCAGGTGCCGTGGCTCCGCGAGCACGGCCACGTCTTCACGTTCGATGCCGCCGGTCACGGACGTCCCACACCTCCGGAACTGACCACCGAAGCTTTCGTCGACGACCTCGCCGCCGCCCTCGCCCCCGTCACCGAGCCATGGGTGGTGATCGGCCACTCGATGGGCGCTCTCCACGCCTGGTTCCTGGCGGCCGAATACCCGGAGAAGGTCGCGGCGCTGGTACTCGAGGACATGGCGCCCGACTTCCGTGGCCGCACTGCAGAGAACTGGGCGGCGATGATCTCGAACTGGCCGCAGCCGTTCGCGACACGGGAGGACCTGTTCGAGTTCTTCGGTCCGGTTGCCGGACAGTATTTCCTGGACTCGTTCGAGAAGCGCGCCGACGGGTGGTACCTGCACGGGGACGTCGACACGTTCCGCGACATCTCCGAGGAGTGGGGCGGCAGGCACTTCTGGGACCAATGGGGGGCGGTCACGGTTCCGGCGCTCCTGATCGAGGGCGAGTTCACCATCACCCCCGACGGCCAGATGCTGGCCATGGCCGAGCAGCATCCCGGCGCCCGGTACGTCCGGATCGAGCAGGCCGGGCACCTCGTCCACGACGACCAGCCGGAGCAGTACCGGAAGGTGGTCGAGGAATTCCTCGAGGGGCTCCGCGGAGAGCCGTAATTCCGTAGCCAGCTGCCGCGATGTCTCTGCGGGGTGAATGGTTGCCAGCCCCGGGGTGTCTATCGCGCGACGCGGTGAAGCCTCACGCTGGTTGGAAGCCCGGGAGTCCGGGACCTCAACCGCTAATCGAAGGCGCGCAATGTATTTCGACTTCCGAGATAAGCCCGAACGTCTCTGTGTCAAAGAGATGGTTCACGGCTACAACATATCCTGCTGCCTATTCGTGGCCGTCGAGCTGGAGCTCGCCGATCTGCTGGCGGAGGGCCCGCTATCGCTTCTCGATCTCGCCCAACTGAGCGGAACTGATCCCGATGCGCTGAAGCGGATCCTCCGTCTGCTGATGAGCGCCGGGATCTTCGCCGTGGACGAGCAGGACAAGTACGCACTCACGCCGCGAGCCGAGTATTTGCGCAGGGATGACCCGGAATCGATCGCAAGCGAGGTGGAGCTCTTTGCCGGCGCAGAAACGTACCTGGCCTGGAGCGAGCTGCTCCACTCCGCTCGGACGGGACAGACGGGATTCGGTCAGTTCTTCGGCAACCCCTCTTCGAGTACCTGGCCGATCACCCCGATTCCGCCCAGCGCTTCCATCTCGGCTGGCACGAGATCTCGATCCGCGCCGGTCTCGAGACCGCGGAAGCGATTGATTTCACGGACAATCGGCACGTCATCGATGTCGGCGGTGGCTACGGCATCGTGACCGCCCAGCTGTTGCGCAAATACGGTCATCTGCGAGGCACGATCTACGACCTGGAGTTCTCGCTGGCCCGGGCCGGCCACACGTTGCGGGAATATGACGTCGACGAGCGCTGTGACATCGTGCCCGGCGACGGCCTGGCAGAAGTGCCTGGCGGGGGTGACGTTCACCTGCTCAAGAGCGTTTTGCATACGATGAACGACGACGACTCGGTACGCATCCTCGCCAATTGCGCGAACGCGCTCGAGCCCGGCGGCCGGATTCTGGTCCTGGAGCGGGTGATCAGCGAGGATGGCGGATACGTCTGGGGAAACGTGGTAGACGTCGCCATGCTGGTCATGACGGGCGGCCGCGAGCGAACGATTCAGGACTACGCGCGCCTGTACGAGCGCGCCGGCCTCGAGCTCACCGGCAGTACGCTCCTGCCCTGCGGCTTCAGCGTAATCGAGGGCGGGAAGTGAGACCGGCGCACGAGCTCCTGCATCGCTCCAGCGGACGTCGAGGAGCTGGGTCGGCATGGCTCACATATTGATCGTCGGCGGCCATGACGAGACCTTCCGAATGATCGAGGATCTACCGGTCGAGCTATCTGTTTTTCAGAATTCCGAATCGGTCACAGTGCGGCAGGAGAGGCGCGCCCACCGGCTGTGCGTATTCGACTACCGCAACCAGACCGAGGCGCTCCGCATGGCGCGGGCGCTGCACGAAGTCGAACCCGTCGATGCCGTCGTGTCATTCACCGAGCACGGCCTCATGCCGGCCGCCGTGATCAAAGAGGCTCTAGGCATCAAGGGCAACACGCTGGAAGCCGTCCGGTTGACCCGCGACAAAATCGCCATGCGTGAGCACCTGGCCGGCCGTGATTTCGGAGCTGTGCTGACCCGAAGCTGCCATTCGGCCTCCGAGGTACGGAGCTTTCTTCGCGCAGTGGGCGGCCCGATCGTCGTCAAGCCGGCCGCTGGCTCCGGCAGCTCCGGCGTTTTTCGCGTCTCGAGCCTCGACCAGGTCGAATCCGCATTCGCCCGCTCTCGCGGCGAGTACCCCGGGCCGACCCTCGTCGAAGAGTTCATCGACGGCCCCGAATACAGCGTCGAATCCTTCAGCACGGATGGCCGGCACGACATCATCGCAGTTACCCATAAGACCACGACCGGCCCGCCACGGTATATCGAAACCGGTCATCTGATGCCGGCCGTGCTCGCAGCATCGGCCCTTGCCGAGATCCGCGGTCTCGTCACCGATTTCCTCAGCTCGATCGGTCATTCCTTCGGGCCGGCCCATACCGAAGTGCGTTTCGGCCCGGCCGGGCCCCGGATCATCGAGGGCAATACCCGCCCGGGCGGCGATTTCATTTGGGAGCTGGTGCTCCGTGCGATGGGACGCGACCTGGTCCGGGAGTCGATCTGTCATCTCGCCGGGCTGCCGCCGCAGACGCGAACACCCGGGCGCGGTGCGGGCTGCGTCGCATTCTTCGCCTACGAGAATGTGGTAATCGAAGGCGTGCAGGGCATCGAGGCCGCGCGTCGGACCGAGGGGATAATCCGATTGCAGTGTTCTCTCGAACCGGGGCAACACCTCGGTCCGCTCCGGTCCTCTGCGGATCGACAGGGCGTCATTGTCGCGGTCGGCACCGATCTCGTGGACGCGGAGCGCCGGCTGGCCGACGCGCAGGCTCAGATTCGGGTGGCGACGAACCCGCTCTCGCACTGACAGGGCAGATCCACGTACTGCCCGGTCATCAGGGTGTGGGGCATTGCGTGGACTGCTCGATCGGCATTACACGCACGGTCGTTAAAATTTCGCGAATGAGCGATGTCACTTCGGAGCTCGACCGACCAGCGACGATGCCGCTGACGGGTAATTCAAAATCGAAATAGCTCACGGTATCCGGAAGAGAAGCGCCTGCATCCAGCTCCTTCCATCGAACAACATCCGGGTGGGTGTGAAATCTTTCCCCGCCCGATATCGAGCAGTGCCGCGACCGAAGCAGGTGACCCGGGAACATGAAGTCCCCGTAGACCTTGCTACTCGCCGTCCTTTCGAACCACCGGCTCAGTGGATTGATTTCGAGAGGTGACCAATCGAGGTTGCAGGCCAAACCGGCTGCGACCAAGTCGATGCCCGTGGCAAGCCGGAACGTTTCCTTGATATGTCCGCCGCCGGCGCGGGCGCCGACCTCCAGAAACACCATTCCATCTGCGGCCTCGATCATTTCGAGATGAAACGGGCCATTGTCGATACCCACGGCCCGAAGGTACTCGACCGCTACCTTGCAGCGCCCACCGTCGTCGTCGACTTGAATCGATCCCTGCGGAACTCCCTGGGCGAATTCGAGGCACGTGCCCAAATATCTGCTGGCGACGATCGCCACCGGCGCACCGGCAAGCATCACGCCATCGAAGTGGAAGATCGGCCCCTCCACATACTCTTCGAGCTGGAAGCGCTCCGGAACCCAGCCCTCCAGACCTGGCGGGCTGTTGAGAATCGCAGTGCCCGCGTCAGCGTAGGTGGCGAAAACGAAAACATCCTTGCTGGCGGTTCCGTCGAGTGGTTTGAGCACCGTCTTCCCAACCCAAGGAGCGACATCGGCGGACGAAGCGGTGAGCGCCTCATCGCAGCGAACAAATCTGGGCACGCGAAGCCCGCATCCCGCGACCGCGGCTTTCATCGCTACCTTGTCGTTCACGATGTGGACCTGCTCCGGTGATACCCCTTCTACTCCGAGGCTCCGCCTTATCTGCGCTGCTTCCATCATCTCGTATTGGGAGACGCTGATGACTCTGTCGAACGAATCGTCGGAGGAGAACAGGGTGCAAACCTCCTCGGCCAGACCTGCTCGACCCGGCCGTTCAACTTTTCTGCAGGGAAGGTCGGGCGGCACGGTTGCGAGTTGCGCGCTGGTGCCCACGTAGACGACATCGTGAGTTCCATGATCGATTACACGATGGTATTCGATGAAGGAATAGGGAACGCGATGGAGGATCAACAGTTTCATTCAGATGCTCCGCTGGATGGAATACCGATCGACGTAATGGACTTTCGCTCTACTATCCCGAGCCGACGGGCGTGGGGCAAGTAACCCTGGGGGGATAGATCGCCCACCTCTCGTGGTCGTTATCGAATCGCGGACCTGCCGCGGGTCAAGTGCCGATACTCGGTTGCAATCGCATCGACCAATGCGGACTTCGCGTACCGAATCTCGTCGATGCAGGCAAGCCCCATGATTTCGATCGCAGTGCCACACAGAAATGCGGCGTCGAACGATCCGATCTCGCCGTATGCGATGTCGCGTTCCGTTACCGAGAGATTCAGTCGCGGACACAGCTCATCGATGATCACCCGTCGGGTGATTCCGTCGAGCGCCAATTCGGCAGTGGGCGTGAACAATGCGTCTCCCTTGGCGAAGAACACGTTCGAACCGCTCGACTCGCAAACAATGTCGGCTGTCGAGAGAAAGAGCACATCATCGTAGCCGGCAGCCCGTTGGTGGTGGCTCAAGTAGCTCAACGCGTAGGTGGACGACGTTTTCGCCTGATACGGGTGACACGAGGCGGGTGCACGCCGCCACGTTGCCGTCGAGAGTCGATACCGCTCCGCGGTCGAATTCGACGGAAAGGGCAGGGCAAACAGGACCACCTTGCTGGAGGAGCCCTGCGCCTTGAAGCTCACATCGGTGTCGTCGTAGAAAACCAAGCACTTTATGTACGCATCGGCGAGATCGTTGGCCCGCACCAATTGGCGGCAGGCATCGGCCAAGTCCGCATTCGTATATTGCAGGGTGTGCCCGAACAACTCGGCGGACCGCCGCAACCTGGCTATATGGTCGTCACATCTGAAGATGCTTCCGCCGTACGTCCGTATGCCGTCGAATACCGATGTGGCATACGACAACCCATGGGCGGCAGGCGACAGGCGCACCTCGTCGAATCGGACGAATCTTCCATCTGCCCAAGCTGTTTCGCTGATCATCTAGTCTCCATGTCGCGATCGCGCGTATTCCTGCATTGCCTGTCTACGCCTTGTGTTGACCGGAATCAGCCAATTGTCCAGGTCGACAATGTGAATTGCGCCCACCCGGACCTTGGCGTCGATGGCGCCTCGCCCGAGGCAGATGTCCGTGAAGCCCAGCCGATCCGCGAAATGATACATCTGATAGTAGTCGGCGATATACAGATTCAACCCACGCGGAATTCGGTCATGGTCCAGTCCCCGAACGAGCTTGGTGAACACGCCACGGTGATCGTCGGCGTAGCTCAATGATCCGGCCAATGGGGTATTCGAAGACTTGTCGTAGTCCAACTTCACGAAGTATTTCTCACCTTCGGACGAGCGTGCCAGCATCCGCAGCACATCGCTCGTGTAGAGGTTCCGGGAGTGTCCATATTTGGCCACATTCAATGCCTGAAGGCCGGCGAAATCGCTCAGAACTCGATCGTGTTCCGCCACTTCCGAGAGACGGTGTATCTCGGTTGTGCACGCCGCCTCAGCCTTCCTCGTGAGCCTGACGATCGATTTGTATTGACTGGCTCCTACCGCTGTTCGCAAAGCGGCGTCCACGCTTCGCGAAGATCGGAAGAATGCCGCCTGCATGAATGGAACGGTAACGACGCCGGCGCGCCGACCGTGATCGTATCTGCGAACGGAAGGGACCAGCAACCAGTCGGCGGTTGATGCCAGACTCGACAGTTCCGCCAGTGTCCGATCGTCGGGCTCGTCGCACACGGGCATGTAGAAGTATCCGGGTGCGACGTACGCTCGCTCGTGATGCAGGGCGTCATCGCTGCTCGTACCTCGCTGGAGCACCGCGTTCCAGTGCGCGATGTTCCTCAGCGGAAGTTGTGGCCGTGGAACGTTGTGACTGTTACAGAACGCATCGCGTTGGGGCAGCCATTCCATGGTCTTCCTCCTTTCCATTCCAGTTCCGATCGGGTGTCGTGTGCGACTGGCCAGAATTCTCGACGAGACGCCGCTCACCGTTGAAGTGGAAGACTCGATTGGCAAGTGTGGTCAGCTCGGGATTGTGCGTGATGATGAAGAAAAGCGTGTCCGGCAGGGCGGAGATCAAGGTCCGCAATAGCGAGAGCTCTGCTTCTGCGCTCAACTCGGAAGTCGCTTCGTCGAGAATTGCGATCGCCGGGCGATTGATCACAAGGTCGAGGAGCGCCAGCCGCTGCAGTTCCGTCTTGCTCAGATTCAACTGGCCGGTGGCGGGGACGGGCTCGTCGAATCCGGAGTGTAGTCGCCTGACGACGTCTGCCACGTCGAGATAGTCGACCGCGCAGGCTAATTCGAGCGGCAACGTGCTGTTGAAGTGTTCGATCAGTCGTCCCGGCTTGAAGATCGGAGTAGACGTCAGTAGGAGGATGTCCTCGGCGTGGGAATTCGAAACGTATCCCGTCGTCCGGCCCAATGTCGAGATGACGCCTGTTGTCGGCTGCAGACTGCCGACGACCAGCTTCGCAAATGTCGACTTCCCGACCCCGCTCGGGCCCATGACGACCACGACGTCTCGGCTGGCGAACGACTCCGAAAACTCCTCCAGCAGCACCGCCCCGGTGCGCGGCGCGACGTATGCGACCTCCGACAACGACACGAGCGGTGCGTCTTCGACTGCTGAGCCGGTCCAACACGGCACCGGTTCGATCAAAGGCATGTGGAGACGATCCGCGCTGTCGAGAACCTGCCTGAGATCTACCAGGCAGCGGCCCGCGCGCGCGAAAACAGCGATGAGGCTGTACGAGAGACTGAGCGCGAGAACACTGGTGAGGCCGGGTCCGCCGCCGACATGGACAAACACGGTCGAACCGACAACGACAGACAGGAAGAGCACCCCCATCAAATCGAGCTTGTAATTGAACCAGCGGCGCGCGCCCGCATTGTCCATCGATGCGAAGGCGCGATTCATCAAACTCTTGTTCAGCCAATTTACGAGGGCCGAGTTGTCGCGTGCCAAGTCGAATCTCGCTGAGCTCCAGGTAATGGCCTCGACCCGCTCCATCACTGTCGACGTCGTACCGATCTCTCTGTCGTTGAAGTCCTGCAGTCGCCTTCCGGATCGCTTCGAACTGTGCCAGTAGGCGAAGCACATCGCAGCAAGGGGCAACAGTACGAAAATGTTCTTGCTCAATACGAATGCCGCGGTCGTGAACAGCAGCGTGGCCGCACCCAGCGTATTCAGAAGTACTTCTGGCAGAACTTCGTCGATACGTCGTTGATCCCATGTCAGTTTGCCTTGATAGTCCTGATTGGCCTCGTCGAAGGCCGGCCTGGACGGCTTTGAACTCGTGACTGCCGTGAAGTATCTCCGACACTTCACGGATGCCGCCAAGATGCTGCGCTTGACTATGAGCAGAGAAGTGAACATCGACAGCAGTGCCCCAGCCGACAGTGCTGCGATGAGGGCTATCGCTGCTGTCCGCGCATTCGTCGTCGAAATTCCGCTGGCAGCGATGTAATCACCGACAATCGTCAGAACGTCTCGGCACGCAAACAGGACGCATGCGACAACCGCGACCTTCGCGACGCCCAGGTTCATCAGACTGCGGCGTGACGAGGTCGCGAATTCCGGTCGGTCCATGGCCTGGGGACGGCGCGACCGATCCTCTCGAGCGAGCCGCTTCTTGCGGTCGTGAACAGGATTCGCCGCATGTGGTGTGAGGTTTGGCATCACCTCCACTACCTCGCCTCCGGCCACCACCCATATCTCGTCTGCAGCGTCTATTTCATCGCGCTTGTCCGTTGCATAAACGACCGTGGTGTCGCGCCATGGGCCACGCAGAAGCGAGGCCAACAGCCCACTCGCCAGGTCGTCGTCCAGCCCTGCTGTGGGCTGATCCAGGTACACGAACATCGGTTCGGCCAATATTGCCCGTGCCAGTTCCAGCCGCTTCCCCTGCCCACGGGACACGTCCCAGCCCTCGGTCCGGTCGCGTGACTTGCTTGCGAGGTAGTCGTCGTAGAAGGTTTCGGGAAGTCGGGACAGGTTCAAGGCTCGGCGGGCCTCGTCGTCCGCGAATTCGCTTCGATAGAGACACAAATTCTCGTAGAGCCCGCCAGGGAATATCCACGGTTCGTCCGGTACGAAGAACGTTTTGCTGCTCACTTGGCTGCTGCGGCGTGCACCGATTTTCAGAACGGAAGTCTTGCCACTGCCTGCCCCGCCGACCACGGCGATGTGCTTCGCCGTTGTTGCCGGTAGGCGCGTTGCCGTCGAATCGGTGTTCAGCGGGTGGGGACTGGATAAATACTTCGCGACATTGGTGTGCCCGACGATGCCCTGGGAAAGGCTCTGAACAATGAAGGGAATATTGTTAGCGACGGATTTCAAACCTCCGACCAGCGCCATTGCGGACAACAGGCCCGCTGGATCGACGTACCCGACGTGGGCCAGCTGGGTAAATACCGCGGCAAGCATGGCAACGACCGGAGTGAGCGTCGATATGAGGTTGATCCGCGCGACAAGACGCGCCGCTTTCAGGAGCGCGCGCTCCTCACCGTCTCGCTTGTCGGCATAGCGCCGAAAAAGTTCGTCGTTCCAGTTCTTGAGCCACGCGAGTAGGCGATTGTTCATCGAAAACAGGCCGACTTCGATGCGATCTGCCGCCATCGCCGATAGTGCGGCATGCGCGGCATTCAATTGTTTGGCGTTCCAGTAGATCACCCCGGAACTGATGAGAATCACCGACAGAGCCGCCAGAGCACTCAACCCCAGCGCCACGAAGAAGTACGCGGAGGTAAAGGAGATGGTTGCGAGTGCCAGAATGATGAAAATCAGTCCTGACCAGGCATTTTCGACGCGTGATGCCTCCCGGTCCAGCATTGTGACAAGGTCGACTGGTTGGTCGGAAGGGGAAACGCTGCGTTTCTTGTGCAGCAGCCTTTGTTCGACGTACGTCCGGGCTCCGATGCCTACCACGTCGGCTTGCATGAAGGTGTGATTCAACGCAAGCCACGCCAAGTACGTCAGCACGATGCAGGTGATGCCCAGCATGAGGTTCGTCGTGAGCGCTGAACCGCCGGCGACGAGGTGCTGGATCAGCGATTTCAGCGTGATCGCAGCACCGAAGGCGCATCCTGCATTGATCGCGATGGCCACGAGCCCGAGCATGATGTCACGACGGAGCCCGCCGAATACGGATCTGCTGAGTCGCTCGCCTCGGGGCGCGTTCACGCTGTCCCGCTGCGCCGCATCACACCACCGGTGCCACCTGGCGAGGTGCGCGGCGTTGGGCGATGGGTCGAGCCGAGTTCGAGGTTTGGGAACCTCGAACCAGACCATTTTCCTGAGGACGCTCAGCATGTGGAGTACGTGGGGACCGCCGTGTCGGCCAGGGCGATCGACGCGATTCTGTCGCACAATTGCGTGATCATCTTCCATCCCTCGGCGAGTGCTTCGCGGAGTTCTCGGATCTCGGCCGGCGTTGCTCGATCGAGCAGATCCATACCCATGCTCACGTGCTCGCCGTCGTCGTCTCCGTGTTCTTGGAAGTGCGGGATTGCCGGAAACGCGCGCGCCGCTTCCCGGTGCCAGATTTCGCCACTACCTTCCAGCACCACATGCATCAGAAGAGTGCGCACCATGTCGCTCCGGTACAGCATTTGATGCCTGAACCACTCCATTGTCGATACGAACGTCGCATCGGTGACCGGTGCGTGAGCTGATCCCCGTTGGTTGCGCAGGTTGTCGTTATGGCCCAGTTCCTCGACCAGATGGTCGAGCGCTACCTGCTTGTGCGCCGCATCGGTGGTCATCGCGACACGCAGGTGCAGCAGGTCCTGAAACACGTCCGACCAGGTTTGCTGGCAGTCGAGCAGCCGTTCCCGAACTGATGGGTTGTCGAACGAGGGGTCGTCGATCAGCTGCAACAGGCGGCTGGTTCCGAATTGCTGCAGGTAATTCTCGTTGTCTGCCAGGAGCACAGCCGCCCGATTCGGTACCTCGCTTGCAAACACCGCGTTCGGCTTCTCGGCGTCCTCGTAGAGGGCCTTGCCGTTGAACTGGATCGAGAGCGCCCAGAAACCGTTCTGGGTTCCTTCGAAGCCGTGCCAGGAGTCGCCGGGTACGAGGATCATGTCTCCCGCAACGACCTCCTGCTCTGCATCGCCCATCGTTCGTCCGGAACCTTCGCAGATCAGGATCAGGCTGGACTCCGGGTGCTTGTGCACCGCCAGCACCTCACCGCACTCCAACCGGACCCAGCTGATCGCCAGATTGCTGGAAGTGGGAATGAATTGCGCCAACTGAGGGTGCCGGCTGAATATCTTGACGACACCCAGGTCGTGTATGTTCCCGCCGACAACCGCTTCGTTGATCGTCTCGAGTGCGTTTCTGGCGATTATGTGCATAGATTTCTTCCTTCTGTGAGGCACGTGCGAACGAAATAGCTGCTATCGACCTGGCTCGAGCTCTGTGTCGTTCCCAATCCTGGGCACGTGTGTGCCGGATGGACAGCCACCCCAGGGTTGAAATCGTCACCCCCAGTAGAAGGGTGCCGGGAAATCTCCCTAGGGTGTCTATCCGCATTCGCCGCGCGCCGTCGAAGATTGCTGAACACCGCAGTAAGGATGAAAGGCGAGTTTCGCATTGATTTCCGAAACGATGCTCGAAGCCGAGGAGAAATTCGTTCGTTCCGGCGTGATCGGCGTCGGGGGCACGTGTCTTCAGGCTGCTGACGCGACGACCGAAGAATTGGCCGGCCGCAATATCGAGAATGCGCTCAGACAATGGGAGGCGGGGTACTCGGAGTTTCCCCGTGCGGCTGTCGCGGACCATTACCGGACAGTCGGGCGTCACGGGGTCCGGCCCCACCTGGTCGCCATGCTGCGAAACTTCCACGGCAACAACCGTGCGAATCATGTTCTCGGTGCCTGGCTACCGATGACGTTCGATGCGCAGGACGGAGACTATTTCTCATACGTCGGGCTCGACTATTTCGACCAGGTCGTCGGGTCCGATGACGTGCAGCGTGTCGACGCATTCGTAGCTGCCGCGGCCCTGGACCTCGCGTTGCTGGAGGCGCGAGCCCTCGGGAGGTCGCCACACTCACCCCAGGCTGTCAGGGCGCGTGCAGCGACGCGGGTCGTGACACAACTCGCGAGGCTCGCACCCGATTTCTCGCTCGACCCTTCCGTGGCTGCGGCCGGCCTCGAGGCGCTTGCTCAGCCGGGCACGAACTACAGTTCTTTTGCGTCAGTCGCCGCGCCGGCTCTCAACGGTGTCCCCGACGAGATCGGAACTGCCGTTCGGCTGACGTTGTTGCCGACGACTCGCCTGCACGACGAGCAGATGTTCATCCGCTGCATCCAGATCTTCGAAGGTCTGTATCGGCAGGTTGCGACGGCGATTTCGATGGCGATCAGTGACGTGCACCACGGTCTGGCCGTAGCGGCAAAGGAGCGCCTCGACCAGGCATCGATCCGTCTCGAAGCGGTGCCTGCGCTCTTTCGGGTTCTGACGACGATGCCGGTCGACGCCTTCTCGATTATTCGCGGCTTCACCCATGGGCGGAGCGCGGTGCAGTCGCGCGCGTTTCGTGAAGTCGAGTTCGCGTGCGCTCCAATTGATCCTGGCGACTTCGAGCACAGTGCGAAAATTGATGTCGGGGAGGCTACGTTGCAGGACGTCTATCTCGCGATGCCGAAAAGGCATCCGGATGCAAGCGTTCTCGAGGCATCGATGCGGCGCCTGGACCGTGCGTGGGGTGCGATGAAGCGAGGCCACTGGGGCATCACCCTGAAAGTCATCGGATCGGTACCGGGCACCGGCGGGACGGCAGGCGCTTCGTATTTGCAAAGTACTGCCACGAAGTCACTCTTCCCGCGGCTGTCCGAGGTGGCGTGAACATGAGCGACATCATCCACCGAGTCAGAAAACAAATCATGGGATACATCGTTTCCCAATCAATTTCAGCCGTCTGTGGACTGGGTGTGCCCGACCGGTTGGCGGACGGCGCGTGCGTGCTCGACGATCTCGCGGCGAGCGTGGGAGCCGACGCCGACGCGCTTGGCCGATTCTTGCGGGTACTCGTCGCGGAGGGATTGCTCGAGGAAGACGGCGGAGGACGATTTGCGTTGACGGAGGCCGGTGAGCTCCTGCGGGCAGACACTCCGGGCTCGCTTCGGCACTTGGTCGGCTTGATGTCGAACGAGGCGTACCTCGTGTGGGGGCACGCAGCCCATTCGATCCGAACGGGGAAGGAATCGTTTTCAGCGGCTTTCGGGAAGCCGTACTTCGAATGGTTGTCCGAGAATCCCTCGGCCGCCGATGAGTTCGCAAAGGGCCAAGCAGGGCTGGTCGAGCTGCGTTTGTTGCCCTTGCTCGACCACGACTGGTCTGACGTGGGGACGGTCGTGGACGTCGGAGGCGGGACGGGCGCACTGATCACCCGGTTGCTCGGTCGGCACGCGCATCTACGCGGAATTCTGTTCGATCTGCCTCATGTGGTCGCGGAAGCGCCGTCGAAGTTTGGTTCGGCCGGCATCGGTGAACGAACGACAGTGGCGGGCGGAAGCTTCTTCGACGACGTTCCGGGGCATGGTGACGTTTACGTGCTGTCTCAGATTCTGCACGACTGGGATGACGCGTCCGCAGGCAAGATCCTCGGCAGTTGTCGGCGAGCGATCCCGGCACGCGGACGACTGATGATCGTCGAGCAGGTCTTGCCCGAAGCAGCGACAACCCACCCCATGGCGCTGCTGGATCTCCACATGTTGGTTCTCCTGGGCGGTCGCGAGCGCACGATCACCGAATGGCGCCGACTGTTGACCGACCACGGATTCATGCTTGATTCGATCACGCACGGTCCCCGGTCATCGGTGATCGAAGCGGTTCCGGTGTGAGCCCGCTAGCTGCCCTCGCCTGCGAGGGCGAAGAGGCCGTCGTCGGTCTGCTCGACGAGCCCGTCGACGAGCAGCGAGTGCAGGGCGCGGTCGCGCTGCCCGGGGTCGTCGAGCCACACCTGGTCGAGTCGGACCCGCTCGACGGGGGTGGAACTCTCGCGGAGCACGGCCATCAGCTTGCCGCGGACCTGACGGTCGGTGCCTGCGAACTTCTGGACCTTGCGGCGTTCGCCGGTGTGCGCGGGACGTCCGGCGTCGACCCAGGCGCAGGACGGCAGCGGGCAGCGTTCGCAGCCGGGTGTCCGGGCAGTGCACACGGTGGCGCCGAGTTCCATCAGGGCGGCGGAGAACGTGGCGGCCCGCACGCGGGTGCGGGGGAGAAGCGTCGACACGTCGGCGAGGTCGCGGGTGGTCGACGGATTGCCTGGCTCGGCGCGTCCGTGCACGGCTCGCGCGACCACGCGGCGGACGTTCGTGTCGACGACGGGGACCCGCTGTCCGTAGGCGAAGCAGGCGACGGCCCGCGCGGTGTAGGCGCCGATGCCGGGTAGGCCGAGGAGGGTGTCGACGTCACTCGGAACCACGTCGCCGTGTTCCGCGGCCAGCACGCCGGCGCATTCGTGGAGTCGCAGCGCGCGACGCGGGTAGCCGAGCTTGCCCCAGGCGCGGAGCACGTCGGCCTGGCTCGACACGGCCATGCGGGACGGGACGGGCCAGCGTTGCACCCATTCCTCCCAGATCGGGGCCACCCGGACGACGGGTGTCTGCTGCAGCATGATCTCGCTCATCAGGATGTGCCAGGCGGTGACGCCGTCGCGGCGCCACGGCAGGTCCCGGGCCTGCGCCTCGTACCAGCTGATCAACGCGGAGGAATCAACGGCCACTTCGCCCTCACAGGTCCCTTCGTTCACGTGGGATACGGAATTTCCGCGGTCGTCATGTTGCCGTCGCGACGGCCCGACACGCCCGGTGCACAATGGTCCCATGCCGAATTCCAACCCCATTTCCGCCTGGAAGGCCCTGCGACAGGGTAATGAGCGATTCGTGAGCGATACCTCGCTCCATCCCAGCCAGGGCATCGCCGATCGGGCGAAGCTCGTCGGCGGCCAGCACCCCACGGCCGTCCTGTTCGGATGCGGAGACTCCCGTGTCGCCGCCGAGATCATCTTCGACCAGGGCCTGGGCGACATGTTCGTCGTCCGCACCGCAGGTCACGTGATCGACGACGCCGTGCTCGGGTCTATCGAGTACGCCGTCGGCGTCTTGAACGTGCCGCTCATCGTCGTACTCGGTCACGACAGCTGCGGCGCAGTGAAGGCGACGCTCGACGCCCTCGACGACGGCAACGTGCCGCCCGGGTTCATCCGCAGCATCGTGGAACGGGTCGCCCCGTCGATCCTCAAGGGACGCCGAGAGGGCCTCACCACCGTCGACGAACTCGAAGGTCGCCACGTGGTGGAGACCGGTGCGCTGCTCATGCAGAGGTCGCGCATCATCGCGGAGCGTGTCGAGGCCGGCACGTGCGCCATCGCCGGTGTCACGTACCAGCTGTCCGACGGCCGCACCCACCTGCAGGGAGCGGTCGGGGACATCGGTGAGCTCGTCGACTGATGGCGACACGCCGCGCCCGCTGAGCCGCTGCCGCGCGACGCCGAACTACCGTTGACGTCGTGCTGGAACCGAATGGACCGTTGCCCCCCGAGATTTACTGGCGCCGCAGGGCGCTGGCGATCGGCGGCGCCATCGTCGTGTTGCTGCTCGTCGTGTGGTTGATCAACTCACTTCGCGGTGGTGGCGACTCCGAGACGGATCCGGCAGCAGCGAGTTCGTCGTTGACCACTCCCGTCTCGATTTCCCCGACGGCGTCGGGTTCGTCCACGTCCAGCGGCGGGTCGGGCGGCGGGGGTGGCGCGGCGGCAGCCGGCGGTGAGGCCTCCTCGGGGACGTCCGGTTCGTCCGGGGCGTCGAGCAGTGGCTCGTCGAGCCGCACGGCGCCCAGCGGCCAGCCGGTTGCCGCGGGGCAGTGCCCGGACCAGTCGCTGGCCATCAAGGTGGCCGCGGACAAGCCGACGTACCTGGCGGGCGAGGAGCCCAGCTTCACGACGGTGGTCACCAACATCGGCACGACACCGTGCGAACGTGATCTGGGCAGCAGCCTCCAGCAGGTGCTCGTGTACACGATCGACGGCGCCGTGCGCCTGTGGTCCAACATCGACTGCTTCCCGCAGTCCGCGGCGGACGTTCGCACCCTCGCGCCGGGTGAGCAGGCCCAGTTCACCGTGAAGTGGTCGGCCAAGACGTCGGCTCCCGACTGCCTGACGCAACCGGAACCCCAGCGTGATCCGGTGGGGCCCGGTGCGTACACCGTGGTGGGCCAGCTCGGTCAGCTCCGCAGCGCGCCGGAGCCGTTCAACCTCAGCTGATCCTCGGTGCGGGGTCGACGCGGGAGCGCCGGTCGAACTCCTTGTCGAGGTCGCGGAGATCGGGGTCGGCGAGCAGCGCCGCGAGGAGGATCCGGGCCTGACCTGCCCGGAGGTCGGTGGAGAACAACGCACCCGCCGAGACGAGGTCGTGCCCGCCGCCCCCGCCGCCGTACGACGGGGAGATCGGGCCGTGGGGCACCCGGGTGGTGACCACCACGGGTATCGCAGCGGACACACAGTCCCGGACGGCCTCGACGACGGCGGGATTCGCGTTCCCCGATCCGAGCCCGTCGAGCACCAGTCCCCGGGTTCCTGCGGCCCGGCACGCGTCGATCTGGACGCGGTCCGCCCCCGGATAGGCGGCGACGATGTCGACGCGAGTTCCGGAAATCGGATGCCACGGCAGCGGATCGAGACTCCGCGGCGAAATACCGCCGTCCGGTCGGACGGAGCGGAACGCGTCGAGTGACGTCGTGTCCGTCTTTCGCGTCCCCGACGCCGAGTGGAGGGCACCGCCGAACGCGATCAGGACACCCGCGCCGCGCAGGGCAGGGTCTGCTCCCGCGGCGATCGCGTCGGCGAGGTTGGCCGGTGCGTCGGACTCCGGGTGGTCGAACGTGCGCTGTGCGCCCGTGAAGACCACCGGTCGCGGGTCGGCGTGGTGGAGGTCGAGGAGGTACGCGGTCTCCTCCATGGTGTCGGTTCCGTGGAGCACGACCACCGCGTCGAGGCCGGGATCGCGCAGTTCCCAGGCGACGGCGTCCCGGACCCGGTCCATGTCGGCGAACGTCATGCTCGAACTGTCCTTCGACATCAGGTCGACGACGCGGAGTTCCGTCCCGGTCTGCGCGGTGCCCAGCAGATCCGGGCCCGCGACCACCGGTCTGCTGACACCGTGCCCGTCCTGCCTGCTGGCGATCGTGCCTCCGGTGGTGACGACGGCGACTTTCGGCACTGTTGTCCTTTCTTGCTAAGCGGTGGGGCGGTCCGAGGCGAGGGTGCGGATGCGGTTTCTCGCGCCGAACCAGCCGATCACCAGCAGCGGGGCGATGATCGCGATGGACCCGACGGTCCAGGTTCCGACGGGGTGATCGAACGCCATCAGTACGACGACGCATCCGAGGAAGGCCAGGGTGAGGAGCCCGGTGTAGGGGGCGCCGAACATCCGGAATCCGGGCCGGGCGAGTTTCCCGTCCTTGGAGAGTTTCCAGAGTTTCAACTGGCACAGCACGATCACGGCCCAGGCGCTGATGATGCCGAGTGCGGCAAGGTTGAGGACGATCTCGAACGCCTGCGCGGGAACGACGGCGTTGAGTCCGACCCCGAGCAGGATCACCAATCCGGTGAGGGCGATGCCGCCGTACGGGACGCCGGACTTGTTCATCCGGGCGGCGAACGCGGGCGCCGATCCGGCCATGGCCATGGAGTGCAGTATTCGGCCGGTAGAGTACAGGCCCGCGTTGAGCGAGGACAGCGCGGCCGTGAGGACCACGAGATTCATGATCGCGTCGGCGCCCTGCACATCGATGGAGCCGAAGAACGTGACGAACGGACTCTCGCCGGCGTGGTACTCGGTGTAAGGGAGAAGCAGCGACAGCAGCAGGACGGATCCGACGTAGAAGACGAGGATGCGGACGATGACCGTGTTGATCGCCTTGGGGATCACCTTTTGCGGATTCTTCGTCTCTCCCGCAGTGGTACCCACGAGTTCGATCGAGGCGTAGGCGAAGACGACGCCCTGGATCACGACGATCGCGGGCAGGATTCCGTTGGGGAAGAGACCTCCGTTGTCGGCGATCATGCTGAAACCCGGGGAGTGGCCTTCGATGGGCGTGCCGAACAGCACGAAATAGATGCCGAAGCCCAGGAACGCGGCGAGGGCGACGACCTTGATCAGCGCGAACCAGAACTCCAGTTCACCGAACACCTTGACGGAAACGAGGTTCAGGCCGAGGACGAGTACGACTGCGGCCAAGGCGAACACCCATTGGTCGACGTTGCCGAGCGGTGCCCAGTATTTCTTGAAGAAGTTCATGTACAGCGCGACGGCGGTGACGTCGACGACTGCCGTCATCGCCCAGTTCATCCAATACAGCCAGCCCGCGGCGAATGCCATCTTCTCGCCGAAGAATTCCCGCGAGTACGAGACGAACGAACCGGACGTGGGTCGGTGCATCACGAGTTCGCCGAGAGCCCGCAGGATCAGGAAGGCGAAGAACCCGCACAGGGCGTAGACGAGGACGAGTGCGGGACCGGCCTGCTGGAGACGGCCGCCCGCGCCCATGAACAGTCCGGTGCCGATCGCTCCGCCGATCGCGATCATCTGGATCTGTCTCGGGCCGAGCGCTTTCCGATAGCCGAGGTCTTCCTCGACGAAGATGTCTCCCGAGGTGTCGTCCTTCTCGATCGTCACGAGACCACCTCCGCGGCCGCGGCGACGGGTGCTCTCCGGTCGGCACCCGAGGCTCTCAGATTGGCGAGATGCTCGGGGCTGAGGAGGCGGTCGAGTTCGTCGCGGTCGAGCAGGCCCGCCTCGATCACGAGGTCGGCGACCCGGCGCCCGGTGACCAGGGCCTCCTGCGCGATCCGGGTGGACGCGGTGTATCCGATGTACGGGTTGAGTGCGGTGACCAGTCCGATGGAGTCCTCGACCCGGGCCCGCAGGAGATCGGTGTTGGCGGTGATGCCGAGCACGCAGCGGTCGGCCAGGATCCGGCAGGCGGCGCCGAGGTGCCGCATCCCCTCGGACAGGGAGTGCACGATGATCGGCTCGAACGCGTTGAGTTGGAGCTGTCCGGATTCGGCGGCCATCGTGATGGTGACGTCGTTGCCGATCACCTCGTACGCCACCTGGTTGAGGACTTCGGGGATCACCGGATTGACCTTGCCCGGCATGATCGACGAACCGGCCTGCACCGGAGGGAGGTTGATCTCGTTCAGGCCGGCGCGCGGTCCCGAGGACAGCAGGCGGAGGTCGTTGCAGACCTTGGACAACTTCACCGCGATCCGCTTCAGCACGCCGGAGAGGTGCACGAACTGGCCGACGTCCTGGGTCGCTTCGACCAGGTCTGTGGCCAGGACGAGGGGGAGCCCGGTGAGTTCCCGCAGCGTGTCGCACGCCGCTTCGGCGTAGCCGGCGGGCGCGTTCAGGCCCGTGCCGATCGCGGTCGCACCGAGGTTGATCTCGTGGACGAGGAGAGCAGCCTCGCCGAGACGGGCCCGGTCTTCGTCGATCATCACCGAATACGTGGCGAACTCCTGGCCGAGCGTCATCGGGACCGCGTCCTGGAGTTGGGTGCGTCCCATCTTCACCGTGTCTGCGAACTCCACGGCCTTGGTCGCGAACGCGTCCTGCAGCACCCGCAATGCGTCCAGCAGGTCGTCGATCGCGAAGATCGTGGCAATGTTGACCGCGGTGGGATACACGTCGTTGGTCGACTGGCTGAGGTTGACGTGCTCGTTGGGGTGAAGTTCGGCGTACTCGCCACGCCCGTGGCCGAGGATCTCGAGTGCCCGGTTGGCGATCACCTCGTTGGCGTTCATGTTGGTCGAAGTCCCCGCACCGCCCTGGATGACGTCGACGACGAACTGCTCGTGCCAGCGGCCGTCGATGATCTCCCGGCACGCCTGCCCGATCGCGTCGGCCCGGCGGTGATCGAGGATCCCGAGCTTCTCGTTGGCGCTCGCGGCGGCCCATTTGACGAATGCGAGTCCGCGGATCAGGTAGGGGTTGGTGGAGATGGCGCGGCCGGTGATGGGGAAGTTCTCCACGGCCCGCAGCGTGTGGATTCCCCAATAGGAATCCGCGGGTACTTGGCGGTCGCCGAGCAGATCGTGTTCTGTTCGCGTTTCGGGCACTTGATCATTCCTCACAGGGATTCGCGCGAGCGTGTTCCGCACGATGCGGTGGACGGAGTCTGTTTGCCCGAGGAGGGGTACATTTCTCGGTCGAGCCACCCGGCTATCCACCTGCCAGGCTGTCAGACAGGTGCAATTGTTACCGCGCTCACTCGCAGCCGTCAACCCCGGGCGGTGTCCCGTGTTGACGGCGACGCCGGGGCGTGAGAACAATATCCTCATGAACCTGTCAGACAGCTGGGCAGCCAGGCGTCCCGTCACGGCGCGGGTCAGCGCCGCTGAGGCCGTCCTCGCCGATCTCCGTGAGGCGATCACGTCCGGCGAGCTGTCGGTCGGGGAGCGACTCCCGTCCGAAGCGTCCCTCGCGGCACGGCACGGCGTCAGCCGTTCGGTGATCCGGGAGGCGCTCCGCTCGTGTCATGCGCTCGGACTCACGGAGACGAAGTCGGGCCTCGGCACGTTCGTCGTCAGCGATTCGATCGCCCGCGACCTCGACTTCGGGAACTACGCGGCGAACGAACTCGTCGAGGCCCGGCCGCACGTGGAGATTCCCGCCGCCGGCTGGGCGGCCCAGCGGCACACGGAGGAAGACCTGGCCGCTCTGCGCGGTCTGGTGGATCAGATGCGGGAAGAAGACGATCCCCTCGTCTGGGTGTCCCTCGACGCGCAATTCCACGCATGCATTGCCCGGACCAGCCGGAATCGCGTGTTCGAATCCGTGATCGTCGACATCCGCGAGGCCCTCACCCGGCAGTCCGAGACGCTGAACCTGGTGGCGGGGCGTCAGCAGAAGTCGAACGACGAGCACGACCGAATCGTGGACGGAATCGCCTCGCGCAGCTACGACAAGGCGGCCCGGGCCATGGCGGAGCATCTGGACGCCGTCCGGGTCGCACTGGAATCTGTGGTCGGAGAAGCCGATCCGGACCATCGACAGTAAGGAAGACACCATTTTCACAGCGATTCCCCTCGACGCCCGGCACGCGCGATCGTGGCTACTGGTGTCCGCTTCGCGACCCGAGGATTTCGACCTCGCCGACCGGTGCGACGCCGATGCCGTCATCCTCGACCTCGAGGACGGCGTGGTCACGGCGGAACGATCCGACGCCCGGCGGTCCGTCGCCGAATGGCTCTCGGGCGGCGGTGCCGCCTGGGTCCGGATCAACGCGGCAACCACCGACGACTGGTCGGCCGACGTGGACGCGCTCCGGGGCCTGCCCGGACTTCAGGGCGTCATGCTGGCGAAAAGTGAATCCGGGCAACAGGTCCGGGACACCGCTGCCCGCCTCGGCGGTGCGGTTCCGGTGCTCGCTCTGGTCGAATCCGCGCGGGGAATCGAGTTCGCGTACGAGATCGCTTCCGAACCCGCCACACTGCGATTGGCCTTCGGCAGCGGCGACTTCCGGCGGGACACGGGCGCCGGTGCAGAACCGGACGCGCTCGCGTACGCCCGGGGCCGCCTCGTCGTCGCGAGTGGCGCCGCCGGAATCGCGGCACCGATCGACGGACCCACGCTGGCCGACGATCACGAAACCCGGATCGAGGCGCTGGCCGTCACACGGACGATGGGGATGTCCGGCAAGCTGTGCATGAAGGCCGCGCACACAGGCGACGTCAATCGTGAGCTGAGCCCGACGGCCGCGGACGCGGCATGGGCGGACGAGGTGATCGACCGCCTCGGCGTCGACGGCGCGGGTGTCCGGAGCGGCAGCGACCGTCCGCAACTCGCGCGTGCCCTGACCATTCGCACCCGCCTGGACGCACTGCGACTGTCGTACTAGTCGTACGGGCCGGAGATCGACGTCTCGGCCAGCCGGGACAAGCCCTCGCGGATGTGGCGCGCCCACAGCCCGCCGATGCCCTCCACCGACTGCAGGTCGGCGGCCGTCGCGGCCAGCAGCGACTGCAGCGTCCCGAACGAGCCGACCAATCGGTGGATCTGATTGAACTGCAGTCGGGGAACGCGGGTGAGCACCCGGTAGCCACGGGGACTCATCGGCGCCTCGAGCGCCTCGATGGTGCCTGGGTACCCGAAGGCGCGGGCCAGTGTCGTGAGGTCGAGAAGGTCTGCGTCCGTGATCCGGTCGAGCGCGGTGAGCGACTTCTCGACGTCGTCGGCGGGTGCGGGGCCGGTGCCCGCCAGGTAGTCGCGCACGATGAGTTCCCGCGCCACGTCGTTGTCGCCGACAAGTTCCTCGAGCTGGAGCGCGAGCTGACGCCCGTCCGTGCCGAGTTCGAGCACGTCCTGCTCGATCTCGACGGACACCCGCCGCACCATCTCCAGTCGCTGCACCACGGTCAGCGCGTCGCGGAGCGTGACGAAATCCTCGATCTCCACCACCGACAGCTGGCGGGTGACCTCGTCGAGCCGCGCCTTGTACCGCTCGAGGGTCGCCACCGCCTGATTGGCGCGCGAGAGGATCGTGGCGGAACCGTCGATGACGTGCCGGATGCCGCCGACGTACACGCTGACGATGCTCATCGACTGGCTCACCGACACCACGGGGTAACCGGTCTGCATCGCCGTCCGCTCGGCGGCGCGGTGGCGCGTACCGGACTCGACGGTGGGGATCTTGTGGTCGGGAACGAGCTGGACGTTGGCCCGCACGATGCGGGAGCCGTCGGTGGACAGGACCACGGCGCCGTCCATCTTCGACAGCTCACGCAGCCGGGTGGGGGCGAACTCCACGTCGAGCTCGAAGCCGCCGTCGCAGATCTCTTCCATCTGCTCGTCGTAGCCGAGGACGATCAGTGCACCCGTGCGGCCGCGCAGGATGCGCTCGAGGCCGTCCCGAAGTGCCGTTCCGGGAGCCAGCCGGGCAATCGTTTCACGCAGCGCAGACGACGACTCGGCATCGTTCATCGCGCAATACTCCCGCTGAGGTAGGCGTCACTTGTCGGGGACCGCCGTGGAAAGACGTCCGGACCCGCGTTTAGATTACCTATCCATGAGTGGTACCTGGACTTTGCCCGACGACCTGACCCTGCCGGAACTGGTCGACAGCTTTCCCGCCGCAGGTCAGCCCGTGCCGCAGCACTGGTCACGGTGCTTCGGGTGCGGTGACGAGTCGCCCGCGGGCATGTCCATGAGCTTCACTGCCGGGCAGGGACTCGACGTGTGGGGACGGCTCGAGGTGGCGCCCCGCTACCAGGGCGGTCCGGGAGTGATCCACGGCGGCATCCTGTCGACGGCGTTCGACGAGGCGCAGGGCATGGTCTGCCGCGCCGCCGCCGACGGTCCGGTGGTCACTGGTCACCTCGAGATCGACTTCGCCCGGCCCATACCGCTGGGGTCGGTTCTCGAGTTCCACGCCCGCATCGACGGCACGATCCGCCGCAAGGTGTACACCAGCGCCGAGGCACGGATCGTCGAGGGACCGACGGCCGACCCCGATGTGGTGGTGGCGACGTCCCGGGGACTGTTCCTCACCGTCACGGCCGCGCACTTCGAGAAGACGATGGACTTCGTGGACGGTGTCCCGGAGCGACCGTTCGGCACCTCGTCGATCTGAGCGTCACCGCAGCGACGCAGTCCACGTGAGCGTCACCGCAGCGACGCAGTCCACGTGAGCGTCACCGCAGCGACGCTATGGCCGCGCCGAGGTTCCCGACCTCGGTGACCCTCATTCCCTTGGGTGCGGCCCCGGAATCGAGGGGCACGATGGCGCGGCCGAATCCGAGCCGGTGGGCCTCCGCGAGCCGGCGCCCGACCCCGGGTACCCGCCGCACCTCGCCGGCGAGCCCCACTTCGCCGAGGATCACGAGCCCGTCCGGCACCGGCTTGTCTCGCACCGCCGACGCGACGGCGAGGGCCAGCGCCAGATCGGCGGACGGTTCGGTCATCCGCATGCCGCCGACGGTGGCCGCGTAGACGTCGTTCTTCGCGATCGGCACGCCGCACCGGCGGTCGAGCACGGCCAGGACCATGGCGACACGGGCGCTGTCGAGGCCGCTGACGGCACGCCGGGGTGCAGGCATGGACGTGGCGGCCACGAGGGCCTGCACCTCGCCGAGGAGGGGCCGCTTGCCGTCCATCATGACGGTGACGGCGGTTCCGGGGACGGCCTCGGCGCGGTGGTGGAGGAACAGCCCGGACGGGTCGCTGATGCCGGCGATGCCGTCTTCGCGCAGTTCGAAGCAGCCGACCTCGTCGGCGGCGCCGAAGCGGTTCTTGACACCGCGCACCATCCGCAGCGTGGAGTGTTTGTCGCCCTCGAAGTGCAGCACCACATCGACGAGGTGCTCGAGCGACCGCGGACCCGCGACCGCGCCGTCCTTGGTGACGTGGCCGATGAGGAGCACCGGCACGCCGCTGGCCTTCGCGAGGGACGTGAGAGCGCTGGTGACGGCTTTGACCTGGGTGACGCCACCGACCACGCCGTCGACGTCCGCGGCCAGCATGGTCTGCACGGAGTCGACGATCAGCAGGGTGGGGCGGACCTGCTCGACGTGACCGAGGATGGTCGCGAGATCGGATTCGGCGGCGAGGTAGACCCGCTCGTGGACGGCGCCGGTGCGGTCGGCCCGCAGCCGCACCTGCCCGGCGGATTCCTCACCCGTGACGTACAGGGACCGGTCGTCGGGACCGCGCCGGGCCCACTGGTGGACGACCTCGAGGAGCAGGGTCGACTTGCCGACGCCGGGCTCGCCGGCGAGGAGGACGACCGAACCGGGCACCACGCCGCCGCCGAGAACCCGGTCGAGTTCGTCGATGCCGGTGGGTTTGGCGCGGGTGGACGTGCTGTCGATGCGCGTGATCGGGGTCGCGGGGGTGGACGGAAGTACCGCCCCCGCTCCGGCTTTCGCGAGGGAGGCGCCGGGGCGGCTGGCGACCGCCGCGACGACCGGGGCCTCGTCCATCGATCCCCAGCTACCGCACTCGGGGCACCGCCCGACCCATTTGGGGACCGTGCACTGGCACGACGAGCATCGGAAACTGGACTTGAGTTTGGCCACCGGGCCAGCCTAGGTACCGGGTCCGACAGCGGACCCGGTCCGGTTGCTAGTGTCCGCCGCCATCGGCTTCGGTGCCCGGCGACGTGTCCGACACGTGGCGCTCGGTCTCGTGGCCCGCGTCGACGGGAACGGAGACGGTGACGTTGCCGGCCTTCTCGAACGCGAACGTGACGGGGAAGGTGAGGCCTGGGCGCACGCCTTCCTTCAGGTTGTTCAGGGTGACGAGGACGACGTCGGTCGGTGCGTCGGCATCGCCGGCGGACTGGCCCGCGGCCGCCGCGCTCTCGGCGGCGTCCTCGCCCGGCAGGCCGGCGACGAGCGCGGTCTGCGGCGCGATCTCCAGTCCACCGGTCTTGTCGCCGAGGGTGACGGACTGTGCGTAGTCGGTGCTGATCTTGGTCAGCTTGTCCGGGGTGTCCTCGTTGTTGTTGATCGCGGTGAACGCGAGGACGGCGTTGCCGCCCGGCGCGAGGCTGTACTCCGCGGAGTTCGGGTAGACCACGTGGACGTTGCGCAGGGCGATCGACCCGACGTTCGCGCTGTTGCCGTTGACCGCGGCGACCTGACTCGACGTCTGGGTGATCTGGCCCGCACTGCACGCGGACAGCACGAGGGCTGCGCCGGCAGCGAGAGCGACGGCGGTGGCGACTCGGCGAGTCGGCTTGTCGAGAGCAGTCACGAGTTGTCCTCCGGGGTCAGGTTCGCACTTCAACTAGGCAGAGTAGTAGTTCGTCCGCGTGGCCTGCTCGCTGGGTAGTCACAACGGTTGTCTGCGTGCGGTTTCGGCGCCGGAGAACCGCCCGATCGGGGTGTCCGGAATGCACGTATCGGGGGCCCTGTCAACCCCTACGGTCAGGCAACGATGCCCCTGACCTGCACCGTTGATGCGACCAGGATCCGGACACGTGTTAAACTCGAATGATCGAAAGGGGCACGGGACAGATGATTTTTAAGGTCGGAGACACCGTCGTATACCCCCATCACGGTGCGGCGCTGATCGAAGCAATTGAAACCCGCACCATCAAGGGTGAGCAGAAGGAATATCTCGTTCTCAAGGTTGCTCAGGGCGATCTCACCGTACGGGTTCCCGCAGACAACGCAGAGTACGTAGGCGTACGCGACGTCGTCGGCCAGGAAGGCCTCGACAAGGTCTTCCAGGTGCTGCGGGCACCGCACACGGAAGAACCCACCAACTGGTCACGTCGCTACAAGGCGAATCTCGAAAAGCTCGCGTCCGGTGACGTCAACAAGGTCGCCGAGGTCGTTCGCGATCTGTGGCGTCGTGAGCAGGACCGCGGCCTGTCCGCGGGAGAGAAGCGCATGCTCGCGAAGGCACGGCAGATTCTTGTCGGCGAGCTCGCACTGGCCGAAGGCACCGACAGCGACAAGGCCGAGACCATTCTCGACGAGGTCCTCGCGGCCGCGTCCTAGACAGTCGCGATCAGTGGCCGAGGGAGAAGGTCCTGTAGTCGCACTGGTCCCCGCCGCAGGTCAGGGCGTTCGTTTGGGCGAAAATACGCCCAAGGCGTTCGTTGATCTGGGCGGGACGACGATGCTGACACGCGCGGTCGACGGGCTCCTCCAGTCGGGGGCTGTCGACCGCGTCGTCGTCATCGTTCCGGGGGAACTCGTCGAGTCGACGCGAACCCTCCTCTCCGGAAACGTCACCGTGGTGGCCGGTGGCAACGAGCGAACCGATTCGGTTCGGGCCGGACTCGCCGCAGCGGACGACGCCGAATACGTGCTGGTGCACGATGCCGCCCGCGCGCTCACCCCGCCGTCGCTCATCGCCCGCGTCGTGGCCGAGCTGAGGTGCGGCCGCAACGCGGTCATCCCCGTCCTTCCGGTCACGGACACCATCAAGACCGTCGACGTCCTCGGTGCGGTCACCGGCACACCCGAGCGGTCCGAACTGCGCGCCGTGCAGACCCCGCAGGGTTTCACCGCGGAACTGCTCCGACGCGCCTACGACGCCGCCGACGGCATCGCCACCGACGACGCGGGACTGGTCGAGCGGCTCGGGGAACGGGTCCGCAGCATCGTCGGAGAACCCACGGCATTCAAGATCACCACCCCGCTGGACCTGGTACTGGCCCGCGCGCTGGTGGAAGAGGGAGCGCACTAGTGCGAGTCGGAATCGGGACGGACGTCCACCCGATCGAGCAGGGCCGGCCGTGCTGGATGGCCGGCCTGCTGTTCGAGGACGAGAACGGCTGCGCGGGTCATTCCGACGGCGACGTGGCCGTCCACGCCCTGTGCGACGCCCTGCTCTCCGCCGCCGGACTCGGCGACCTCGGCTCCGTGTTCGGAACCGGGCGGCCCGAATGGTCCGGGGTGAGCGGTGCCGCGATGCTCGCGGAAGTGCGCCGGCTCCTCGAGGAGGACGATTTCGGGGTCGCCAACGCCGCGGTGCAGGTGATCGGGAACCGCCCGAAGATCGGACCGCGTCGAACCGAGGCGCAGAAGGTGCTGAGTGACATTCTGGGCGCGCCGGTTTCGGTGTCTGCGACCACCACGGACGGGCTGGGCCTCACCGGCCGCGGCGAAGGGATCGCCGCCATGGCCACCGCGTTGGTCATTCCCGGTGGAAGCGCCAGGTAGGATCGCTGGTCGTGACCCTGCGCCTATTCGACACCGAGACGCGGGCCTTGCGTGACTTCGTTCCGCTGGCCCCTGGACACGCATCGGTGTACCTGTGTGGCGCCACGGTGCAGGGCGACCCCCATATCGGTCACGTACGCAGCGGCGTCGCGTTCGACGTGCTGCGGCGCTGGCTGCTCGCCCACGACTACGACGTGGCCTTCGTTCGCAATGTCACGGACATCGAGGACAAGATCCTGAACAAGGCCGCCGAGGCGGGCAGGCCGTGGTGGGAGTGGGCCGCCACGTTCGAGCGGTCGTTCACATGGGCGTACCAGCAACTCGGTGTGCTGCCGCCGTCCGTCGAACCGCGGGCCACCGGCCACATCACGCAGATGGTCGAGTTGATGCAGCGGCTCATCGACAACGGTCACGCGTACGCGGCGGGCGGCGACGTCTACTTCGACGTCCGCAGTTACCCGCAGTACGGCAGCCTGTCCGGGCACAAACTCGACGACGTCCACCAGGGCGAGAGCGCCGGTGAATGCAAGCGCGACCCCCGCGACTTCACGCTGTGGAAGGCGGAGAAGCCGGGCGAACCGTCGTGGCCGACGCCGTGGGGCCGCGGCAGGCCGGGCTGGCATCTCGAGTGCTCCGCCATGGCCGAGTTCTACCTCGGGGCGGCGTTCGACATTCACTGCGGCGGCCTGGACCTGGTGTTCCCGCACCACGAGAACGAGATCGCGCAGGCCAAGTGCGCCGGCGACTCCTTCGCACAGTACTGGTTGCACAACGGCTGGGTCACCATGGGCGGCGAGAAGATGTCGAAGTCGCTCGGCAACGTGCTGTCCGTGCCGAACGTGCTGAAAAAGGTTCGGCCGCAAGAACTTCGGTACTATCTCGGCAGCGCCCACTACCGGTCGATGCTCGAGTACTCCGACACCGCCCTCGACGAGGGTGCCGCCGCGTACCGACGCATCGAATCGTTCGTCATGCGCACCCAGGAGCGCGCCGGCGAGGTGTCGAACGGTCGCTGGACGGACGCGTTCGCGCGGGCACTCGACGACGACCTCGCCGTCCCCGCGGCGCTCGCCGAGGTGCACGGCAAGGTCCGCGAGGGCAACATCGCTCTCGACGGCGGTGATCTCGAGGGTGCGCGCGCGATCGCGTCGCAGGTCCGGGGCATGCTGTCGATCCTCGGTGTGGACCCGCTGGACGAACACTGGACTCAGGAGACCGCGGATGCGTCCGCGGCAACCGATGCCCTGGACGTTCTGGTCCGGGCCGAACTCGAGCGCAGGCAGAGTGCCCGCGCCGAGAAGAACTGGGCTGTGGCCGACGAGGTGCGTGACCGTCTGATCCGGGCGGGCATCGAGGTCACCGATACCCCCAACGGGCCCGAGTGGTCTCTCAAGGCAGGACAGTAGTAATGGCTGGAAATTCGAGCAGGCGCGGAGCCATCCGCAAGGCCGGTACCAAGAAGGGGCAGGTCGCCGGATCCGGCGGCCAGCGCCGCAAGGGCCTGGAAGGGCGTGGCGCCACCCCGCCCGCCGAGGCCCGCACCAAGCACCCCGCCGCCAAGCGTGCCGCCCGGGCCGCCCGGGACGCCGAGAAGCAGCCCGGCCGCGGTCGCCCGACCGCCGGTCGCAAGGTGCTCGACGGTCCCGAGAACGTGCTGGGGCGCAATCCCGTCGTCGAGTGCCTCCGTGCCGGCGTCCCCGCGACGGCCCTGTACGTCGCGGTCGGGACCGAGAGCGACGACCGCTTGAAGGAATCCGTTCAGCGGGCGGCCGACGCGGGCATCTCCATCCTCGAGGTTCCCCGGACCGATCTCGACCGGCTCAGCGCCAACGGCATGCATCAGGGCATCGCGTTGCAGGTGCCGCCGTACCGCTACGCGCACCCCGACGACCTCATCGCGGAGGCGCGCAAGCATCAGGAGGCGCCGCTGCTCGTGGCGCTCGACAACATCACCGACCCCCGCAACCTCGGTGCCGTCGTGCGTTCGGTGGCCGCGTTCGGTGGGCACGGTGTGGTCATCCCGGAGCGGCGCAGCGCGTCGGTCACCGCGGTCGCATGGCGCACCAGTGCCGGCGCCGCCGCCCGCCTGCCGATCGCCCGTGCCACCAACCTCACTCGCACGCTGAAGGATTGGGCGTCCAAGGGCGTTCAGGTGGTCGGGCTCGACGCGGGCGGCGACACCACACTCGACGAATTCGACGGCAGCGGTCCGGTGGTCGTGGTGGTCGGTTCGGAGGGTAAGGGGTTGTCGCGTCTCGTCCGCGAGAACTGCGACGCGATCCTCAGCATCCCGATGGCGGGCCCCGTCGAATCGCTCAACGCGTCCGTCGCCGCGGGTGTCGTGCTCGCCGACATCGCCCGCCGCCGGCGCAGCTAGCTCCCGTCACCTCGGGATCGGCGACGACACCGAGCGGTGGAACCGGACCCGGTGACCGGGCCGCAGCTGCGCGGCCATCGGTAGGTCCGCCTCGGCGACCACTGCGATCACCGGATAGCCGCCCGTCACCGGGTGGTCGGCGAGAAACAGGATGGGCCGGCCGTCCGGGGGCACCTGGAGTGCGCCGGCCACCATGGCCTCGCTCGGCATCTCGTCCCGCACCGAACGGTGCAGCGCCCCCGGACCCTCGAGTCGGGCGCCCACCCGATTCGTGTCGGAAGTGACCGTCCACGTCTCGCGGAGCAGCGCGTCGACGGATGCCCGGGTGAACCAGTCGTCCCTCGGTCCGAGCCGGACGCGCATCGTCACTGGATCCTCGGGTGTGACGGGCGGGGGGATGCTCTCGTCCGCAGGCCAGTCGCCCGCGTCCGCGCCGATCAGCAGCCGATCGCCCTCCGCCACCGGATCGGGGCCGATCCCCGACAGCGTGTCGGTGGACCGGCTCCCCATCACCGCGGGAACATCGATACCTCCGCGGACGGCGACATAGCTGCGCAGTCCCTCCGACGCGAAGGCGATCTCCAGAAGGTCGCCGGCGTTCAGGTGCAGCATCGTGTAGTCGGGGCGGGATTTCGAATTGACGGTGACGGGATTGTGGGCGCCGGTCACGGCGACACTGACGTTGCCGGCCGCGCGCACCGCGAGACCGCCGAGCGTGACCTCCAGCGTGGCTGCGTCGGAGTTGTTGCCCACCAGCCTGTTTGCGCTGTCGTGCGCGACTCGGTCGGCGGCACCCGACGCACCCACCCCGATGGATGCGTAACCGGGGCGTCCGCGATCCTGCACGGTGGTGAACGGACCGGTGCGCACGACCTCGAGCCAAGCCATCGTCCGATTGTCCCGTATCCACGGGTCTGTGGATACGCTCTCGACCATGTTGACCGCGACGCTGTACGGCCTCGGCACGGCCCTGCCCCTGCTGATCGGTGCCGCCATCGGGCTCCGCTACGACCTTCCGCGGCCGGTCCTCGCGGCTCTCATGGCGTTCGGTGCGGGAACGATGGTGGCGGCCGTGTCCACCGAGTTGTTCCAGCCGGCGTTCGAGACCGAGGGGATCTGGACCGCGGGCGCGGCCCTGTTCGCGGGGGCGCTCGTCTACGTGGTCGCCGACCGGCTCATCGAGAACAAACTCGGTGCGGGCGCCCTCGGCTGGGCATTGATGCTCGGCTCGCTGCTCGACGGTATCCCCGAGAACACCGCCCTCGGGGTCACGATCAGCAGTGCGGGTGGAGTGGTGCTGCTCGTCGCCGTCGCGGTCGGAAACGTGCCGGAGGCGGTCGCGGGCGCGGCGTCCATGCGGTCGCAGCCGAATTTCAACCGCAGTCGCGCGTTGTCGGTGTGGGCGGCCACCGCCGTCCTGCTGGTGCTCGTCGTGATCGCCGCCGACGCCGTGGCCGACACCATTTCCGACAGTGCCATCGCGACGGTCCAGGCGTTCGCCGGCGGCGCGACCATCGCCGTGCTCGCCGACTCGTTGATGCCCGAGGCCTACCGGGAGGGCGGCTGGTGGGTCGGGCTGTCCACCGCCCTCGGGTTTCTCGTCGCGTTCGGGCTCGGCGCCTAGCCGAGCCCGAACGATTCGCTCACGCGGGCAGCGCCGAGACCGCGTAACCGTGCGCGGCAGCAACTTCCGCAGACAGCAGTTCTCCGTCGTGGGTGCTCAGGCCCGCCGCGAGTCCGGGGACGGTCGCGGTGGCGTCCTTCCAGCCCTTGCCGGCGAGCGCGACGACGTAGGGGAGGGTTGCGTTGGTGAGGGCGTAGGTGGAGGTGCGAGGGACGGCGCCGGGCATGTTCGCGACGCAGTAGAACACCGAGTCGTGGACCTGGTAGGTGGGTTCGGCGTGCGTGGTGGGGCGTGAGTCCTCGAAGCAGCCGCCCTGGTCGATGGCGATGTCGACGAGCACCGAGCCGGGCTTCATCCGCGCGACCAGGTTGTTGGAGACGAGAGTGGGGGCCTTGGCGCCGGGGACGAGGACCGCGCCGATCACCAGGTCGGCGTCGAGGACGGCCTGTTCGAGTTCGAGGGTGTTGGAGATGATGGTCTTGACCTGGCCCTGGTAGAGGGCGTCGATCTCGCGGAGGCGGGCGATGGACAGGTCGAGGACGGTGACGTCGGCGTGGATGCCGTGCGCGATGGCGATCGCGTTCTTGCCGGAGACGCCGGCGCCGATGACGACGACCTTGGCCGGGCGCACGCCGGGGACGCCGCCCATCAGGACGCCGCGGCCGCCGCCCTGGCGCATCAGGTGGTAGGCACCGGCCTGCGGGGCGAGGCGTCCGGCGACCTCGCTCATCGGTGCGAGCAGTGGCAGGGACCCGTCGGCGCCGACCACGGTCTCGTAGGCAATCGAGGTGGTCTTCGAGGCGAGGAGGGCGTCGGTGCAGTCCTTGGACGCGGCGAGGTGCAGGTAGGTGAACAGCACCTGATCCTTGCGCAGGCGTGAATACTCCTCGGCGATGGGCTCTTTCACCTTCAGCAGCAGTTCGGCCGATCCCCAGACCGCAACCGCGGAGGAGAGGATCTGGGCGCCGGCGGCTTTGAAGTCCTCGTCCGTGAACGACGACCCGAGGCCTGCGCCTGATTCGATGATGACCTCGTGGCCGCGTTCGGCGAGTTCGTGGACACCGGCGGGGCTGACGGCCACGCGGTACTCGTGGTTCTTGATTTCGCGGGGGATGCCGATCTTCATGAGAACTCCGTGCTGTTGGAAATTCGATTGGTAGCTGACAATGGTGAAGAAAGCGCCACTTCATGCCAATAGTTGTGAAGATAATTCTCTAAGGTGGGGGTCATGACTCGCGACTATTCGGAAGCACGCACTGTGGGGCGGCTCTCGTCGAAGGATGTTCGGCCACCCGTGCAGCTCGACGACGTCGATCGGATTCTGCTCGATCAGCTGTCCCGGGACGCGCGCACGCCGAACAACGCGCTGGCCGCGATGGCGGGAATCGCCCCGTCGACGTGCCTCGGCCGGGTGCGCTCACTGGTCGAGCGTGGCGTCATCCGCGGATTCCACGCCGACATCGACCCGGCGACGCTCGGACGCGATCTCCAGGCGATGATCGCCGTGCGTGTGCAGGCCAGCGCACGGCAGCATCTGGGCAAGTTGTCGCAGCAACTCGCGCTGCTGGACGAGGTGTTGAACGTGTACTTCATCGCGGGCGCCGACGACTACCTCATCCACGTCGCGATGGCGAACAGCGACGAACTGCGGCGCTTCGTTCTCGAGCATCTGAGCGCCCACCCGGCAGTGGCGTCGACCGAGACGATCCTGATCTTCGAGCACGTGCGCCTCCGGCGCCCGTGAGTACTGTGTTTCGCGAGTTCGGTCTTGTTGCCGCCGAGTTCGAGGAATTTGCGGAGGACGTCGAAGTTGTCGTCGCCGTGGCGGGCCCCATGTTCGAGGAGTCCGCGGAGTTCGGTCTCCGCGAACGCCTGGACCCGCGGATCGGTGCGGATGAGGGAGAGCAGACCGCGCAACCGGATGTCGGCTGCTCGGTGAAATACCTTGTCGCCCGACGGCAACGACAGCGCGACCTCGGCGATGTGCGCGGATTCCGCGAGGCCGCCCGCGGCGTCCAGCAGCCGGGTCGATTCGGGTCCGATGCCGATGGCGGCGTGCAGGACGCCGTCGATTCGCGTGAGCGCGACGCGTATCGCGGCGCACAGTTCGCGCAGCGCGTCGGGTGCGGACGCCGGCGGGTGGGACAGAATCAGGTCGATCTGGCCGGCGCGCCGGTTCGCGGTGAGGGCCGTCTGCCGCGACGTGCGGACCGCGTGACGGACGGCGTCGAGCATGCGTACGCGGCGTCGCTGGGCGAGAACCTGGTCGGCGCTGGCGGTTTCGCTGACACGCACGGTCATCGGCAGGTAGGTCAGTGCGGGGCGGAGGCCCAGTGCGTGGGCGCGGGCGGTCGCCTCGGCCTCGTCCTGGATGCGTCCGCGGCGGAGTTCGTCGATCAGCCCAGTCCGGGCCTGTTGTTCGAGTGCTGTGCGGTCCTGTTCGACCATCCGGTTCAGAGCAAGGGCCTGCGCCGTCCGTTCGAGAGTCATCCGGGCCCGACCTTCGGCGGCGACGGGGTGCGGGGCGACGAGTCGTCCCCACTCCTGTCGATGGGCGCCGACGGGCGTCGTCGTCCACGACTCCGGGCCGTCGACGGCGGTCTGGTGGGGTACGGGGGTCAACCGGGACCGGCGTCCCGCGGTCAATGGCGCCTGCGGGGCGGATCTTTCTCTTTCCACGACAACCACCCGGCGCCCGGATCAACGGAGAGAATCTATGAAGACGACAACCTCCACGCTCGCCCTGTCCCTGCCGGAAGGCTATGTCGAGGAACAGGATCGGCCGCCGATTCCCGACGTCGCCATCCTCGATCGGCTCACCGCCGATGCGTTCGACCTCCTCGAACGGTTCGCCGCGGTTGCACCCGCGGCCGGCCTGAGCGGAGAATTCGAGGTCGAACTCGCCCGCAGCGAGAAGGTCGTGTCGGTACGGGCCAATCAGACGGTGCTCGACGCAGTCCGTGCCGCCGGGGTCGACCATCCGTCGTCGTGCGAGATGGGGATCTGCGGGTCCCGCGAGGTGAAGGTCCTCGGCGGCGACGTCGACCACCCTGACGACCTCCTCACCGAAAGCGAACGGGCGCAGTGCAACAGCATGAGGATCTGCATGTCCCGGGCAAAGGGGGCCCGCCTGGTCCTGGACCCGTGAGTACTTGTCGACGTCGGGCGGTTAATGAGTACTCACGGGCGCGAAGCGCACCACGACGCCGGGGCGGAGCAGGGCAGGGGGAGTGCGGTCGGCGTCCCAGATCGGTTCGTCGGTGGTCCCGATGAGTTGCCAGCCGCCGGGCGAGCTGCGGGGATAGATTCCGGTGAACTCCCCTCCCAGCGCAACGGTCCCGGCGGGAACGGAGGTCCGGGGCGTCGCGCGGCGCGGCACGTGAAGTTCGGGCGCACCGCCGGAGAGATACCCGAAACCCGGTGCGAAGCCGCAGAACGCCACCGTCCACGGTGTCCCGGTGTGCGCCGCGACCACACCGTCGACACCCAAACCGGTCAGCTCGGCCACGTCCTCGAGGTCGGGGCCGTCGTAGCGCACCTCTATCCGGATCTCCTCCGGGGCATCGTCGGCGACCGGCGGCGACGGCTCCGTGGTCCGCACCCATTTGGCGACGCGGTCCCGGCTGGTTGCGCCGTGGTCGAACCGGACCAGGATGGTGCGTGCCGCCGGAATCACCTCCACGACGCCGGGCGGCCGGGACCTGTCCAGGGCACGGAAGTGCGCGAGCACGGTGCCGAGGTCCTCGAACTCGGCGAGGATCGCGCTTTCTCCGACGTCGAGGATGCGCATCACACGAACGGCTCCACCGTGATGCCCTCGGTGTCGAGCAACGATCGGATGGCGGTGGCCATCTCGACGGCTGCGGGCGTATCGCCGTGGACGCAGACGGATTCGGCGGTGACCGTGAGCACCGAGCCGTCGACTGCCTCGAGGGTGTGATCGACG
Source organism: Rhodococcus sp. 4CII (assembly GCF_014256275.1). Lineage (NCBI taxonomy): Bacteria > Bacillati > Actinomycetota > Actinomycetes > Mycobacteriales > Nocardiaceae > Rhodococcus > Rhodococcus sp. 4CII. Next base: position 2,963,283 of record NZ_JACCFE010000002.1, on the reverse strand, counting down.
ACGAGTCGGCGGACCCGCTCGGCCACGACCACCGGATCGTGCAGGACGGCCCCGTCCGTCGTCCGGGGCACCAGCGTGCCCTCGGGGGTGTACGCGCGGTCCGCGAATGCCTCGGTGACCGTCTGCAGTCCGGCCTTCTCGGCCTCCTCGAGAAACACCGAACCGGGCAGGCCGAGAACCGGAAGCGTCGGGTCGTACGCGCTGACCGCCGCGACTACCGCACGGGCTTGCTCGCGGTGATGCACGATCGCGTTGTACAGCGCGCCGTGCGGTTTCACGTACGCCACCGCGGATCCGGAGACCTGGGCGAGACCGTCCAGGGCGCCGATCTGATAGACGACGTCGGCGGTCAGATCACGCGGGGCGACGTCGATGAACCGGCGTCCGAACCCGGCAAGGTCGTGGTAGCCCACTTGCGCGCCGATCCGGACCGTCAGCTCGGAGGCCGCGGAACAGGTGGCCATGAGGGTCGCAGGGTCGCCCGCATGAAACCCGCAGGCCACGTTCGCGCTGGTCACGAGCTTCAGCATCGCGTGGTCGTCGCCGAGGGTCCAGGCGCCGTAGCTCTCGCCGAGGTCGCTGTTCAGATCGATTGCCGGCACATATTCGATACTAGGGTTCCGAGTGCCGTCTTGTAGATTCTCTCGCGGGGGCGGGCGGAACCGGCGAGGGTCCTGCTGCGTCAGAACAATTGACCGCGCGTGGTGGACTGCGCCATCGGAGGGGGAACCGTGACCGACCCGGCATACATCAAGGATCCCGAGAACTTTCACTCGGACCAGTGGGATCACGCGCGGATTGCGAGTGCCGTCGCGGGCATGGACGTCGAGCACGTGAGCGGCATCGCGAGGGCCTGGACCGAACTGGGGACGACGGCGCACGAGGCGATCGTCGAATTCAGCGACGCCATCAAGAAAACGATCAGCGAGAGCTGGCAGGGGGCTGCCGCGTCGGCCGCCTCCGGCGAGACCCAGCGGTACTCGTCGTCCGCGGCGCAGGCGCAGGAACAACTCCACGGAGTGGCGGCGGCATTGACGCCGCTGGCGGAGACGGTCGCGTCTCTGCGGTCGCAGGTTCCGGAGACCATCGGCACCGGACTGTGGGACAAATTGACACCCTGGGACACGGACACCGAGGACGAGTACTACCGGCGCGACGGCGAAGCGCGCGAGAAGATGGCCACGATCTACAACCCCGGGCTCGCGACGTCGGACGGCACCGTCCCGTCGTTCACCACACCGGAAAGCGTCGTCGACGTGCCGTCGGGCCCGGCGGGGCCCGGTATCGAGCAGGCGAGCGGCCCGCCGAGTTCGAGCGACCGGGTCGGGGCACCGAGCGTCGGGCAGCCGACCTCCGGCGACACTCCCGGGGGCGGCCCGTCCGCCGCGCCCGCCGAGGATGGCGGACCGGCTCCGGACGACACGCAGCCCGCCGCCGAAACCGCGCCGACGACGGCGACCACCGCACCGGCGTCGACGGCCCCGGCCTCGGTGACGGGGGACCAGACGCAGAGCAGGCCGGGTCTCGTGCAGGGCGTCGATCCGTCCTCGGGTGCCGGATCGCGATCCGCCGGTGCCGGAGCAGGCGGCGGTGCCGGAGCAGGCGGCGGTGCCGGAGCAGGCGGCGGTGCCGGTGGTGGGATCGGCGTCGGCGGGCTCGGCAGCGGTGTCGGCGTCGGAAGCCGGGCAGGGTCGGTGGCCAGGCCGGGCTCTGCGCCCGGCGCCGCCGGGGTGGCAACCGGTGGTCGGGCGGGTGCCGGGATGCGCGGCGCCGGCCCGATGGGCGGGGGAATGATGGGCGGTGCCCCGGGGGCTGCCAAAGGCGGCTGCGAGGACAAGGACCACAAGACGCCCGACTACCTGATCACCCTCGACAACGGCAACGAGTTGATCGGCAAACTGCCCCTCGTCTCGCCGCCGGTGATCGGCGCATGAGCATGCACAATTGGCGGCTGCGTCCCGAACTGTTCGACGCTCTGTGGGCCGGCACCGGGCAGGATCGCATCCCGTACCCGTTCCGGATCGTCAGTGCGCATCCCGGTCTCAACGCCTATGTGGCAGAGCAGAACCGGTTACGCGAATCCTTCGCGGGGGCCGAGCACGACGACGTGAAGTCGGCGCTGGCGGTTCTCGCCGAGCCCGAGGTGTACGTCGAGATTTCCGGTTCCACCGTCGACGAGACACCGATCCGCATGATCGGCGCGCAGGGACAGGGACGGGCGGTGATCGCCACACAACTCCCCGGCCGGGCATCGCACATCGGTGGCGATGTGATGCTCGGCGCGCCGGTGCAGCCGGGCGACTGGGCGCGCAACTGATCGGCCTGATCCCGCAGAACGCCGCCGGCAGGCACCGGTTTCAGCGGCGGGACGAGGAAGATCTCGGCTTCTCCCAGGGAATTCTTCAGGACGTCAATCGGGTGCCGCCCGCTCCGCGACTCGAATCCGCCGTGCAGAAGGCGTACGCGGGCCGCGGCAAGATCCGAATATTCCGCGGCCCCCGATACGGCACCGGCAGGGACGTCGGCGTCATGCAGTGGATCGACATCGCCGGCGACGGCCGCTACCTGATCGGCCCGCACGATCTCGCCGCCGCGCATCCGGCAGGCCCCGACCAACTCGTATCTTCGCTCGACACCCTCATCCGGGTCGGTACCACTCCTCGCGCAGGGTCGGTCGGCGGCCGCGGTTGGTAGATTGCCACGCGCCGGCGATTGCACAGGTGGGGACACAGCAGCACACACGGAGGGGACACAACCATGGCGGGGCCAGAAGCACCGGAAGCCGGATGGAAGGCTTTCACTGAAAACGTCGTCGGAGGCGGCAGGCTCGAACTCGACCCCGCCGGCATCGAGCAGTGCATCAAGCTGTGCCAAAAGCATGCGGATTACATGAAGCTCCTCGGGGCACGAGCTCGTCGAGAACTTCGCGCGACCGATTTGGGCCTAGGGGAGAAGGACATCGAGTCGGCGAAGCAACTTGCACGAAAGTTCGACGAAAAGGCAATCGGCGGAGATGGCATCGAGTTCGCAAACACTGCGGTGGGCTTGCTTCTGGCCCACGAGACCTACGCGTCGGACATGAAGTCGATGTTCGAGGCAGTGTTAGCGAGCTATACCGAGCAGGATGCTGCAACCGCTACGCGGTTGGGATCTGTCGGAGTCCAGCTATGAGACGGGTTGCAGCACGCGCGGCGATTGGGACGCTGAGTTTGCTGACTGTGGTAGCGGCGGGAGCGTGCTCGGAACCGGTCGACGGGAAGTCCGTCGAAGAGCCCGCCACCGAGATCGCTTTCCGGCCGTGTGACGGCTTCTCTCCGGAAGCCCTCGCTGCGGCAAAGATTGATGCGGCATCGCCTGACCGAATGCCGGATCGAGAAGATCCCCCGAATCATGCATGTGGATACTTGTCGCGAGACCCGTACTACGTGGCTGTCGTGTCCGCCATTGGTACACCATTCAGCAGTATTAGGAGCGACGACCGCTTCAACGTCCTGAGTGAGACGGAGATCGGCGGCCGGCGTGCGCTGGTGTCGGATTTTCGCGGGGGTAGTGCGTGCACGGTGTCGGTGGCGATTGAGCCGGGGATTCTCGAGTTCATGATCGGATACAGCGAACTGGAGGATTTCACGACCGTCGAGGCGGCGTGTGATCAGGCGACGAAGGTGGCGACAGCGTTGGCGCCGTATTTCCCCGACCGGCTGTAGGTGGCTCAGTGCGAGTGGGCGGCGTGCGAATGGGCGATGCGCCCGGCGTTTTTGCGTCGTGAGGATCCGCTGAGCCTGCAGACGAGGTAGATGATGAACGAGATCGAGGTGACGAAGCTGGACACCGGCACTCCGGGTGCGAGGGAGAGCAGGATGCCGCCGACCGCTGCGAGTTCGGCGAACACGATTGACAGGATCGTGGCCTTCAGTGGGCTGGCGGTGACGTAGGCGGCGGCTGCGGCGGGGGTGATGAGCAGTGCCATCACGAGGAGCGCGCCGACGATCTGCACACCCAGGGCGGCGGTGATGCCGACGAGGACGGCGAACACGATCGACAGGGCGCGCACGGGGACACCGCGGGCCTCGGCGACGTCGGGGTCGGTGCTCGCGAACAGGAGGGGACGGTAGATCAGGCCGAGGACGCCGATGACCAGCACGGCGCAGAGCAGCAGCAACTGCAGGCCGCTGTTGCCGGGTGCGACGATCTGGCCGATCAGCAACGAGAAACTGGTGCCGGTGCGGCCTTGGTACGACCAGATGAACAGCACCGACAAGCCGAGGCCGAACGCCATGATCACACCGATCACGGAGTCGCGATCGCGGGCCTTCGCGCCGAGCAGCCCGAACAGCACCGCCGCGACGACGGACCCGGTGATGGCGCCGGCACCGACGCTGACACCGATGAGCAGGGCCGCCGACGCACCGGTGAGGGACAGTTCGCTCGTGCCGTGCACGGCGAACGACATCTGCCTGCTGACGATCAGCGGGCCGATGGCCCCGGCGAGCAGTCCGAGGATGGCGCCCGCGATCAATGCCTGCTGGACGAAGTCGTACTGCAGGAGGTCGACGGTGGCGGAGACGTCGAACATGTGCGACATCGCGTCGGTGAACTTGTTGCTCATGCGTGTCCCTCGTCCGTGTGGTGCACACCCTCGCCGGGGCGGAGACCGCCCGCGCTGCCGAGTGCGTCGATGGCGTCGCCGGTGCCGATGACGACGAGGCGGCCGCGCACGTGCAGCACCTCGACGTCGGTGCGGTACAGCTCGGACAGCACCTCCGACGTCATGACCTCTTCCGGTCCGCCGATGCGGAACTGTCCGTCGACGAGGTAGAGCACGCGGTCGACGAGGGGGAGGATCGGGTTGATCTCGTGGGTGACGAACAGCACCGCGGTGTCGTGGGTGCGTCGGCGCCGGTCGATGAGTCCCGACACGAGATTCTGATTGGCGAGGTCGAGGCTGAGTAGCGGTTCGTCGCACAGCAGGATCTGCGGGTTGCCGACGAGGGCCTGTGCGATCCGCAGTCTCTGCTGCTCACCGCCGGACATCGAGCCGATCGGCGCGTCCGCGTAGTGCTCGGCGCCGACCTCGGCGATCGCCGCGTCGACGATGGCCCGGCGTCGGCCTCGACGGAGGAGACCGGTGCCCCACTGGTGGCCGTCGACACCGAGCCCGACGAGGTCGCGACCCCGCAGCGGCAGTCCGTCGTCGAGCGACTTCTGCTGGGGGATGTACCCGACGTGCGAATTACCTTTCCGCGCCGGGGTTCCGGCGATCCGTGCGCTGCCGGAACTGAGGGCGAGCTGGCCGAGCAGCACCTTGAGCAGCGACGTCTTGCCCGACCCGTTGGGTCCGAGGACGGCGACGAATTCGCCGGGTTCCACGGTGAGGTCGAGGTCCTGCCAGAGTGTGCGTTCGCCGAAGGACAGTCGCGCCCCCGTCAGTTCTAGTGCGGGGACGCGACCGTTGCCGGTGTTCGTCGAAGTGGGTTCTGTCACAAGCCGATCAGTTCTATTGCAGAGCCGCGGCGAGCGACTCGGCGGTGTTGGTCTGCCACTGAATGTAGTCGAGGCCTTCGGGCAGGGTTTCGGTCACCTCGACGACGGGGATGCCCGCCGACTCGGCCGTGGCCCGCACGTCCTGGGTGACCCGGTCCTGTGTCTGCACGTTGTAGACGAGGGCCTGCACCTGCTTGTCGGTGAGCAGTTGCCGTGTTGCGGCGATGGCGGCGGGCGCGGGATCGTTGCCGTTCTCGATGGCGCTGGTGAAGTCGGGCGGGGTGACGTCCTTCAGGCCCGCCGACTGGAGCAGGTAGTAGGCGATCGGTTCGGTTTGGGCGACGGGCGCGTCCGGGTGCGCGGCGGCGACGCCGTCGGTGATCGTGGAGATCTGCTCGAGCTGACCGTGGAAGGTGGCGGCGTTGGCCTTGTACGCGTCGGCGTTGTCGGGGTCGAGTTGGCCGAGCTTATCCGCGATGGACTGCGCGGTGGCGTCGACGGTGTCGACGTCGAACCAGACGTGTTCGTTGACGTCGCCGTGGTCGTGGCCCTCAGGTGAGTCGCCGCCGTCCGCGTGTTCGTCCTCGCCCGCGTGCGCGCCGCCCTCGAGGAGATCGAACGCGTTGACGGTGAGTTGATCGCTGTTGCCGGTGCCGATGATGTCGTCGACGAAGTGGTCGTATCCGCCGCCGTTGTAGACGATCAGCGACGCGTCGGTGAGCTTGGCGGCGTCGGCGGGGCTCGCCTCGAAGGAGTGCGGGTCGGACGACGGCTCGGTGATGATCGACGTGACGTCCACCTTGTCGCCGGCGACGGCCTGCGCGACGCTGCCCCAGACGTTCGTCGACGCGACGACGGTCAGCGGGCCGTCGCCGGTGGTGTCGGAGCCGCACGCGGTGAGGGTGAGGGCCGCGGCGAACGACAGCCCGACGGCGACCGTGGCGGCACGAAAACCTGAGGAAGCGCGCACAGAAAACTCCTGACAAAGACGAACGCTAAACGCTATTGGAAACCGTTACCGTTGCACTTTAGCGGATAGGTCCTGGTAGTGCACTTTCGGTGCAGCCCCGACGCGCCGGAACGCGGACCAGGTACTAACGTCCCCCTATGCCCAGGTCTCGACAACCTCGTCGCCAAGCCACGCTGGCGTCGCTCGCGGCCGAGCTGAATATTTCGCGAACAACGGTGTCCAATGCCTACAACCGGCCGGATCAACTGTCCGCGGAACTCCGCGACCGGGTGCTGCAGGCGGCGAAGCGCCGCGGGTACCCGGGCCCCGACCCGGTGGCCCGCTCACTGCGCACCCGCAAGGCAGGCGCCGTGGGACTGCTGCTGACGGAGGCCCTCAGCTACTCCTTCCGCGACCCGGCCGCGATGAGCTTCCTGTCCGGACTGGCCGAGTCCTGCGAAGCGGCCGGGCAGGGTCTGCTCCTGATCCCGGCGGGCCCGGGACGCGAGGAGGCCGACGCCGCCGCCGTCGTGCAGCAGGCGGGTGTCGACGGGTTCGTGGTGTATTCGGTCGCGGACGACGACCCGTACCTCGCGGCGGTGTGCGAGCGGCACATCCCGATGGTCGTGTGCGACCAGCCTCGCGAGATCCCGGGGGCCTCGCTCATCGGAATCGACGACCGCGGAGCGATGCGCGGCCTCGCCGACTATCTGATCGGCCTCGGCCACCGCGACATCGGTGTGCTGAGCATGCGGTTGGGACGCGACCGTTCGGACGGGGTGGCCGACGTCGAGCGTCTGCGGTCACCGAATTTCCACGTCCAGCGTGAACGCATCGAGGGGGTGCGCGACGCGATGGCGGACGCCGGCCTCGACCCGGGGACGCTGACCGTCGTCGAGCGTTTCGAGCACACCGGGAAGTCGGGGCATGCCGGGGCCGCGCAGGCGCTGGGTGTGAATCCGCGGATCACCGCGCTCGTGTGCACCACCGACGTTCTCGCCCTCGGCGCCCTGGACTGGGCGCGCTGGCAGGGCATCGACGTGCCCGGACAGCTGTCGGTCACCGGGTTCGACGGCGTCGACGACGCGCTCCGCGAGGGCCTGACCACGGTGCGGCAGCCGCAGGAGGAGAAGGGTCGCCGGGCGGGCGCCCTGCTGATGTCCCCGTCGCACTCCGGTGTCGCGACCGTCGAGATGCTCGAGACGGAACTCCTACGCGGGACGACCGCCGGGCCGGCCAGGCGCTGACACCTCTAGGCCAGGAGCTGAGCGCAGCGCAGCAGCCCGAGGTGGCTGTACGCCTGGGGGTGGTTGCCCAGTGAGCGTTCGGCGACGGGGTCGTATTCCTCGCTGAGCAGCCCGGTCGGTCCGGCGGCGTCGACCAGTTGCGCGAACAGCGCCTCCGCCTGCGATCGTTGACCGATCAGCAGGTACGCCTCGACCAGCCAGGCCGCGCAGAGGTGGAAGCCGCCCTCGGTGCCGGGCAGTCCGTCGTCGTGGTGGTACCGGTACACGGTCGACCCGCTGCGCAGTTCGGCCTCGGTGGCGGTGACGGTGGCCGCGAACTTCTCGTCCGACGGGTCGATCAGCCCGGACAGTCCGATGTAGAGGGTGGCGGCGTCGAGGTCGGTGCCGTCGTAGGCGGCGGTGTACGACCGGACCTCCTCCTTCCAGCCCTTCTCGCGGACCTCGTCCGCGATCTTGTCGCGCAGCGGCGTCCAGCCGGGTTCGATGTTGCGGCCGAAGTGCTCGGCGAGCGCCACCGCGCGGTCGATGGTCACCCAGCCCATCACCTTGGAGTACACGTGGTGACGCGGGTTGTCGCGGATCTCCCAGATGCCGTGGTCGGGTTCGAACCAGCGACGCTCCACGGCCTCGACCATGGCGCACACCAGTTCCCAGTCACGGTCGTTGAGCGCGACCTCGACGCCCTGCTTCTCGCGGGCATGGGACAGGTCGTGGATGAGTTCGACGATGGGTCCGAACACGTCGAGTTGCACCTGCTGATTCGCCGCGTTGCCGATGCGGACCGGACGCGAGCCGGCGTACCCGGGCAGCGAGTCGATGACAGCCTCGGGCGGCAGCCCGCCACCGTGCAGCGTGTAGAGGGGGTGCAGTCGTTCGGGGCCGGGAAGCGTCTCGAGGACGTCGTGCACCCAGTCGAGGTAGCCCTCGGCCTCGCTGAGCGAACCGATGCTGACGAGCGCGGACGCGGTGAGCGCCGCGTCGCGCAGCCAGCAGTAGCGGTAGTCCCAGTTGCGGACGCCGCCGATCTCCTCGGGCAGCGAGGTGGTGGCGGCCGCCATGATCGCACCGGAGTCGACATGCACGAGGCCGCGGAGGGTGAGCGCCGAGCGCTTCATCAGGTCGGGTTTCAGGGTGGGCAGGGTGAGGCTCTTCGCCCAGTCCGACCAGTACGATTCGGCGAGGGCGCGGCGCTCCTCCTCGGGAGTCTCTGACGGTCCGAGTTCCTCGGTGCCGCAACGCAATTCCAGCACGATGTCGCCGCCGGACGGGTCGACGACGGCATGCGCGGTCTGCTGGTTGCCGTCCGAAGTCACGTTCCACTGCACACCGGGGGAGCGCAGGACGATCGGTTCGTTGGTGCCGTGCACCCGCAGTCCCTCGGCGACCGCCTCGAGGATCACCTGGCCCTGCCCGAACTCGGGCCGCGGAGCGAACGTCACGACCGCGGCGGCCTGCCCGCTGATCACCCGGGTCAGGTCGGTGCGGCCCTGGCGGACGTCGTGCGGCAGGTAGTCGGTCACGGACAGGCTGGCCCACCGGGTCTGCACGGTCATCGTGCTGTCGATGTACCGCTGGCTCAGCGGCAGCGCGCTGCGGTGCGGACCGACGCTGAAGTGACCGGCCTCCGGTCCACCGAGCAGATGTGCGAACACGGACGCCGAGTCGGGTTCGGGATGACATAGCCAGGTGAGCGTCGCGTCGGGGGTGACGAGTGCGACGGTCCGCGGGCTGGCGAGCATGGTGAGGCGTTCGATCGGCGGCGCGTGCGCCCCGGACAGCCAGGTGCGGCGCTCCTCGAGCAGGAAAGCGAGAGCAGCGGCGACGTCCTCGGTGGACGAGACCCGGAATTCGGCGAGGCTGTCGCCGGGGCCGACCTTCACACCGACGTCGGGGCCCTGGAGGCGGGCGAACGCCTTCTCGTCGGTGACGTCGTCGCCGACGAAGACGGCTGCCGTTGCGCCGTCCTGGTGGCGGATCAGGTCGAGGGCGTGACCCTTGTCGGTGGCGACGACGGCCAGTTCGATGACGGACTTGCCTTCGGTGACCTGGACCCCGACGCGCTGTCCGGCGTCGGCGCGGACCGCGGCCAGGGCCTGTGCGCCTTCCTCGGCGTCGGCGTTGCGGACGTGGAGTGCGACGCTCGCCGGTTTCGCCTCCACCGACGTGCCGGCGTGCAGGCCGGCGATCCGCGTGAGTTCCTCGGTGATCTCGACGAGAAGCTTCTTGGCGTCGGCGTCGATCGCATGGATGAACCCGATGTCGAATTCCGAGCCGTGGCTTCCGACCAGCTGCACCTCGGCGGGCAGCCGCGACAGCGCGGCGAGGTCTTTGAGGGCCCGGCCCGAGATCACGGCCGCCGTGGTTCCGGCGAGGCTCGCCAGGGCGCGGAGAGCGCGCACCGATTCGGCGTGTGGAAATGCCTTTTCGGGGTCGGAGACGATGGGGGCCATCGTGCCGTCGTAATCGGACGCGACGAGCAAGCGAGGGGTCCGCGCCACCCGGGAGAGGGCACGACGAAGTTCGATGGGCAGATCATGGGCGCTCACATGTTCAAATCTAGGGGATGTGACGGCTGTGAGCGCGTTCTCGGCGAGGGCTGTGCCCCGATCGCGTCCTACTCGGGTCTGCGGCTTCCGTCACCGAGCAGCAGTTCGACGGTGAGTTCGAGCCGATTCGCGACATCGGTCGCGGACGAGCGGCGTGTGAGCCAGGCCACCAGGTTCGACAGCCATACGTCGGAGATGACGCGGGCGACGGCCAGCTGGTCCTCGGTGGGCTCGGAGTCCGTCATCGCGCGGGCGAACAGCCGGTCCATCAACTTGCCCACCTGATCGACCTCGGCGGCCGCGGAGGCGTCGGCGAACATGAACGCGCGCGTCATCGCCTCGGTCAGCAGCGGGTCGCGCTGCATTGCCCGGGTGATCTGGCTGAGGATCAGCTGCATCCGCTCGAGCGGGTTCCGGCCGGGCGGGTTCTTTCCGCGTGAGTCGATCCGCTCGAATTCGCGCGCGAGCGCCGACACCAGCAGGTGCACCTTGGACGGGAAGTACCGGTACAGCGTGCCCACGGCGACGTCGGCGCGTTCGGCGACGGCCCGCATCTGCACGGCCTCGTATCCGCCCTTGGAGGCCAGGGCCAGGGTCGCATCGAGGATCCGCTTGCGCCGTTCCTTCTGCGCGTTGGAACTGAGATCGTCCTCGCCCAGCGTCGCCGCAGCGACCGTCGTGGACCGTGATCGAGAGCTGGTCGTCATTACCTGTTTTCCTTCGCGCCTTGACTCATGGCCAGGTGTCATATTAGAACACGTTCTAGACGAATGTGTCATTCAGGAGAGGCGGATACCCGTTGTGACTATCGCCACCACCGACGAACAGAGGGCCGCAGCGGGTTCGATCCAGGCATGGGCGCGGTCGACGGACCCGCTGGTCACAGTACGGCAAGGACCAGCAGATTCGTGGCGGACGCCGTGGCGGTCCTTCTCCGCGATCGGAATTTTCTCCGCTGCCGTGCCCGAAGAGGTCGGAGGGTCGGGGGCGGAAATCGTCGACCTCGCCGCCATGCTCGAACAGGCCGCAACCGAACTTGCCTCGGGTCCTGTTCTCTCGACGGCTCTCGCCGCTCTCGTCGTCGGGCGCAGCTCGGGTGCCGCCGCGAAACGGTGGTCCGAGGACCTCGCCGACGGCGCGATGCCGTGCGCGGTGGCTCTCGGCAGCAACTCCCCGGTGAACGCGACGCTCGGCGCCGACGGCGGGCTGACGATCACCGGCGACGCCGGCTTCGCGATCGGCGGCGACGCGGGGGTGTCCGTGCTGTTGCCGGCCGACGCGGGCGAGGGCGTCGTGTGGTGCCTGGTCGACGGCGAGGCCGACGGCCTGGACGTCACGGTTGCCGACACGATCGACAAGAGCCGTCCGCTCGCGCGGGTGCGCTGCGACGGCGTGGCGGTGGCGGCCGACCGGGTGATCACGGGAGTGCGGGACGGCCTGGTCCGCGACCTCGCCGCGACACTGGCCGCGGCGGAGGCGTCCGGGATCGCGGGCTGGTGCCTGCGAACGGCGGTGGAGTACGCCAAGATTCGCGAGCAATTCGGCAAACCGATCGGATCGTTCCAGGCGGTCAAGCATCTGTGCGCGGAGATGCTGTGCCGCGTCGAACAGTCCGGTGCGGCGGCGTGGGACGCGGCTGTCGCGGCGGAGCACGCCTGGGATGCGGACGGCGGCGAGCTGCCCATCGCGGCCGCGGTCGCGGCGTCCGTCACGCTCGACGCTGCCGTCGAGACCGCGAAGGACTGCATCCAGGTGCTCGGCGGCATCGGCTTCACCTGGGAGCACGACGCCCACTTCTACCTGCGCCGGGCCACGTCGCTGCGGCAGCTGCTCGGCGGCTCCGCGCGCTGGCGGGCGCGGGTCACGGAACTGACGCGCGCGGGTGCACGCCGCCATCTGACGATCGACCTGACCGGCCTCGACGACGAACGGGCGCGGATCCACGACGAGATCGCGGAGCTGATGGCGCGGCCGGAATCCGAGCGACGCACGGCCCTGGCGGACTCCGGCTACCTGGCCTCGCACTGGCCCGCACCGTACGGTCGCGGCGCGCGTGCCGCCGAGCAGATCCTGATCGAGGAGGAGCTGGCCGCCGTCGGGGTCGGCAGGCCGGACCTCGTGATCGGCTGGTGGGCGGTTCCGACCATCCTCGAGCATGGGAGCGCCGAGCAGATCGCGCGGTTTGCGACCCCGACGCTGCGAGGCGAGATCGTCTGGTGCCAGCTGTTCAGCGAGCCCGGCGCCGGTTCCGACCTCGCGGCGCTACGCACGTCCGCGGAGCGGGTGGACGGCGGGTGGAAGTTGACCGGTCAGAAGGTGTGGACGTCGCGGGCGCAGGAGGCGGACTGGGCGATCTGTCTGGCCCGCACCGACCGGGACGTGCCCAAGCACAGGGGCATCAGCTACTTCCTCGTCGACATGACGAGCCCCGGCATCACCATCTCGCCACTGCGCGAGATCACCGGCGACGCCCTGTTCAACGAGGTGTACCTCGAGGACGTGTTCGTGCCGGACGATCTGGTGGTCGGGAATCTCGGCGACGGCTGGACGCTGGCCCGCACCACGCTGGCCAACGAACGGGTCGCGATGGGCGGGGGCTCCTCGCTCGGTGCGGCGACGGAGGAACTGCTCGCGCTCGCGGGGGACGGTGACCCGGTGACCGACGACAGGCTCGGCAGACTCATCGGCACCGCGCTCGTCGGTTCGCAGCTCGAACTGCGCACGACGCTCCGGCAGCTGGATGGTCAGGACCCCGGACCAGAATCGAGCGTCCGCAAGCTGGTCGGTGTCCGTCAGCGGCAGGCCGTCGCCGAGTTTGCTATGGAACTCGGCGGCACGGACAGCTGGGTGGAGGGTCCGCTGGCGCGGGAGTTCCTCAACACGCGGTGCCTGTCGATCGCCGGCGGAACGACGCAGATCCTGCTGACCGTCGCGGCCGAGCGCATCCTCGGTCTCCCGCGCGGCTGAGCCGGGCGGCGATCGGTCTTTCGCGAGTTCCGGGATGGTGATACAACTAGAACACGTTCTAAATCGAAAAGGGGATTGTCAGCGTGGACTTCACTCCGGACGAAACCCAGGAGGCTGTGGCGCAGGTCGCGGCCGGACTGCTGGCCCGCGACCTCGACGGCGACGCCCTCTGGGCTGCGTTCGCCGACGCCGATCTGCTCACCCTCGCCGTTCCGGAGCGCCTCGGCGGTGAAGGGCTGTCGGTCACCGACGTCGGTGCGCTGCTCACCGAGGTCGGGCGGACGGCGGTGCAGGTCCCGGCCCTCGCGACACTCGGATTCGGAGTGCTGCCCATCGTTGCGCTCGGGGACGACGCGACGCAGGACGCTCTGCTCACCGGACTCGACGCCGGACGCACGTTCACCGCGGCCCTCGCGGAACCCGGCGCGCAGTTCCCGGCACGACCGTCGGTGATCGCGGTCGCGGACGGCGACGGGTACTCCGTCACCGGGCGTGTACTCGCGGTGCCGTACGCCGAGCAGGCGCACCGGATCCTGGTGCCGACGGATGCCGGGGTGATGCTGGTGGATCCCGGCGCGGACGGCGTCACGCTCACCCCGACACCGTCGGCGTCGGGGAGTCCCGAATCCGCGATCACGTTCGACGGCGCGCGGGGCGCGCTGCTCGCGGCCGGCGACGACGCGGTGCAGACGCTGTACCGCATCGCTCTGGCGTCGATCGGAGCCGTGGCGGACGGACTGCTCTCGGGCGCAACCGCTCTGGCGGCCGAACACCTCGCCACCCGACACCAGTTCGGCAAGCCGCTCGCCACGTTCCAGGCCGTGTCCCAGCAGATCGCCGACGTCTATGTAACCTCCCGCACGCTGCACGTGTCCGCGCTCGCGGCGTCGTGGCGGGTGTCCGAGGGACTGGACGCGCAGGACGACCTGGACGTGATGGCGTACTGGATCGCCGCGGAGGTGCCCGCGGCCATGCAGGTGCTGCACCATCTGCACGGCGGCATCGGCGTCGACGTCACGTACCCGCTGCACCGCTACTACTCGACCGCCAAAGACCTGGCCCGCCTCGTGGGCGGCGCCTCGTATCGACTCGACCTCGTGGGGGCCCGGTGTTCATCGATCTGACCGACGAGCAGCGTGAGCTGCAGGCGGAACTCCGGCGCTACTTTTCCGGGCTGATCTCCCCGGCCGAGGCGGAGGTGATGCGCACGGAGCGTCACGGCGCCACCTACCGCGAGGTCATCCGCCGGATGGGCAAGGACGGCTGGCTCGGTGTGGGCTGGCCGGTGGAGTACGGCGGCCGCGGTTTCGGCGAGATCGAGCAGCAGATCTTCGTCAACGAGGCTGTGCGAGCCGATGTTCCGCTGCCGTCGGTGACGCTGCAGACGGTCGGCCCGACGCTGCAGACCTACGGCACCGAGGAGCAGAAGCGCAAGTTCCTGCCCGCGATCCTGGCCGGCGAGGTGCACTTCGCGATCGGCTACACCGAACCCGAGGCGGGTACCGACCTGGCGGCGCTGCGGACCACCGCCACCCGGGTGGGGGACGAGTACATCGTCAACGGCCAGAAGATCTTCACCACCGGCGGCCACGACGCCGACTACCTGTGGCTCGCCGTCCGCACCGGCTCACCCGACTCGCGGCACCGTGGCATCTCCATCCTGATCATGGACACCAAAGATCCCGGCTACAGCTGGACGCCGATCATCACGTGCGACGGCGCGCATCACGTCAACGCGACCTACTACACCGACGTCCGGGTGCCCGCGGACATGCTGGTCGGCGAGGAGAATCAGGGCTGGCGGCTGATCACCACCCAGCTCAACCACGAACGGGTCATGCTCGGGCCGGCCGGGCGGGTCGGGGGACTCTACGACCGCGTCCGCGACTGGGCGGTGGCGCACGACCTGCTCGGCGAACCCGACGTGCGGCGGGCGCTCGGCGAGATCCACGCGACCTACCGCCTCAACGAACTCCTCAACTGGCAGGTGGCGTCGAGCGAGTCGGACGCCGTCGACATCGCCGACGCGTCGGCGACGAAAGTGTTCGCCACCGAACGCATTCAGCGGATCGGCCGGCTCGTCGAGGAGATCGTCGGACGGTACGGCGACCCGTCCGAGCCGGCGACCGCCGACCTCGTGACGTGGCTCGACATGCAGGTCAAGCGCAACCTCGTCATCACCTTCGGCGGCGGTGTCAACGAGGTGATGCGCGAACTGATCGCGACCGCAGGCCTGAAACTTCCCCGAGTCCCGCGATAGGAGCGCCGCGCGTGATGAGTTCCGAGCAAATTCTCGCTGCCGCAGAAGAGGTCCGGGCGGCGGGCCCGAGCGCACCCCGCGCCGGACGCGACCCGATCAATCAACCGATGATCCACAACTGGGTGGAGGCGATCGGCGACAGGAATCCGATCTACGTCGACGACGCGGCCGCGCGGGCGGCGGGACACGACGGCATCGTCGCCCCGCCCGCGATGGCGCAGGTGTGGACGATGCAGGGACTGAACGCCGTTCGGCAACCCGACGATCCGCTGGGCCGCATGACGAACATCCTCGACGAGGCCGGGTACACGTCCGTCGTCGCCACCAACTGCGATCAGGTCTACCACCGCTACCTGAAAGTCGGTGAGGAGGTCACCATCACCACCACCCTGGAGGACGTGGTGGGCCCGAAGAAGACGGGACTCGGGGAGGGCTTCTTCTTCACCACCCGCAGCGTGTGGCGGGACGCCGTCGGCGAACCGGTGGCCGAGATGCTGTTCCGGATTCTCAAGTTCACGCCGAAATCCACTGCGGCGCAGCCGTCCGGGAACGGGCAGGGCCCGGCGTTCGACGATCTGGACCCGACGAAGATGATGCGGCCCAGCGCCTCCCCGGACACCCAGTTCTTCTGGGACGGCATCGCCGCGCACGAACTGCGGATCCAGCAGCGTGCGGACGGGTCGCTGCAGCACCCGCCGGTGCCTGCGCTGTGGAAGGACAAGGCGGAGGCGACGGACTACGTCGTCGCGTCGGGCCGCGGCACCGTGTTCAGTTTCGTGGTCCACCACGCTCCGAAGGTCCCGGGACGCTCGCTGCCGTTCCTGGTGGCGCTCGTCGAACTGGAGGAGGGTGTCCGGATGCTCGGCGAGCTGCGCGGTGTCGACCCCGCCGACGTGACGATCGGGATGCCGGTGGAAGCGATCTACCTCGACTTCCCCGGCGACGACGAGACGGGCGGCACGCCGTGGACCCTGTACGCGTGGCAGCGCGGAGCGAAGGAGCAGTCATGACGTCCACACTCGATGTCGCGGTGGGAACGACGCTTCCGGAGCTGTCCGTCACCGGCGACCCGACGTTCGTCGTATCCGCCGCACTCGCGACGCGCGACTTCCAGGACGTCCACCACGACCGCGACCTGGCGCAGCAGCGCGGGTCGAAGGACATCTTCGTCAATATCCTGACCGACACCGGGCTGGTGCAGCGGTTCGTCACCGACTGGGCCGGACCGACCGCGGTGATCAAGTCGATCGCGCTGCGGCTGGGGGTCCCGTGGTACGCCTACGACACGCTCACGCTGAGCGGCACGGTGGCCTCGGTGGACGACGGGGTCGTGACGCTCGACGTCGTCGGGAAGAACGGTCTCGGCGATCACATCACGTCGACGGTGACCCTCGTCCTGGACGGACGCACGAACGGAGCGAGTGAATGAGCGGGCTGTCGGGTAAGGCTGTCATCGCCGGGATCGGCGCCACCGACTTCTCGAAGGACTCGGGACGCAGCGAATTGCGGCTGGCGGCGGAGGCGGTCACGGCGGCGCTCGAGGACGCCGGGCTGGATCCCGCGGACGTCGACGGCCTCACGTCCTTCACGATGGACACCAACACCGAAGCGGCCGTCGCCCGTTCGGTCGGAATTCCCGATCTGAAGTTCTTCAGCCGCATCCATTACGGCGGGGGCGCGGCGTGCGCGACCGTGCAACAGGCGGCGATGGCCGTGGCCACCGGTGTCGCCGACGTGGTGGTGGCATACCGGGCGTTCAACGAGCGGTCGGGGATGCGGTTCGGGCAGGTGAACTCGGGTCTGGTGCAGCAGGTGAACTCGTCGGGCACCGACAACGCGTTCTCCTACCCGCACGGCCTGTCCACGCCGGCGGCGTTCGTCGCGATGGTCGCCCAGCGGTACATGCACGAATATGGCGCCACGAGTGAAGATTTCGGACGAGTCGCGGTCGCCGATCGCAAGCATGCGGCCATCAATCCGAACGCCTTCTTCTACGGTAAGCCGATCACCCTCGAAGACCATCAGAATTCCCGCTTCATCGCCGAGCCCCTGCATCTGCTCGACTGCTGCCAGGAATCCGACGGCGGCATCGCGATCGTCGTCACGTCGCCGGAGCGGGCGAAGGACCTGAAGCAGACACCGGCCGTGATCGCGGCGGCGGCCCAGGGCAGTGGCAGCGACCAGTACATCATGACCAGTTACTACCGGCCCGAGCTCGCGGGACTGCCCGAGATGGAACTGGTCGGCAGGCAGTTGTGGGATCAGGCCGGCCTCGGCCCGCAGGACATGGATCTGGCCATCCTCTACGACCACTTCACACCATACGTATTGATGCAGCTCGAAGAACTCGGCTTCTGCGGTCGCGGGGAGGCCAAGGATTTCATCGCAGACGGTGCCATCGACCTCGACGGCGCCCTGCCGCTCAACACTCACGGAGGCCAACTCGGCGAGGCCTACATTCACGGCATGAACGGCATCGCCGAGGGGGTGCGTCAGATCCGCGGCACGTCCGTGAACCAGGTGCCCGGGGTTCGGAACGTCCTCGTCACCGCGGGCACCGGGGTGCCTACGTCGGGGTTGGTACTGACGGCCTGACGCCGGCCCGCGTCCGCCTGCGCGCGATGTGTTTCGCGACGTAGCCGGCATCCCGGCCCACCCCGCCGGTGAGCATCGACGCGAACGCCTGCAGGAACGGCAGCCCGACGAAATACAGTCCCGGATGGTCCGGCGAGACTCCGCGGGACTGCTCGGGCCAGCCGTCCGATCCGGTGACGGGGATCTGGATCCACGACGTGTCCTTGCGGAACCCGGTGCACCAGATGACGTTGCGGACGTCGAGGGCCGTACCGTCGTCGAGGACGGGTTTGCCGTCGCGCACGTCGGTGACCTTCGCGGGACGGTGGTCCACACCGGCCGCGGCCAGGTCGGCGCGTTTGACCCGCAGGAGGGGTCCGCCGCCCGAACGGACGTGGGCGCGCATCTTCCGGCCGATCGGCGTGCGTTCCGTCAGAACGTGATTGGCCATGAACCACATGATCGGGATCGCGACGTGGGCGATGCGCCCCTCGAGGTCGAACGGCACCTCCCCACGGACCGGCCCGCAGATCGTGGTGCGATGCGAACGGGACACCTCCAGTGCGATATCCGCCCCGGAGTGGCTGCACCCGACCACCAGCACCGGCCCGTCCTGCAGCTGGGAGGGATTGCGGTAGTCGCTCGAATGCAGTTGCCGGATTCGGGGATCGAGGCGCTCGGCGACATCCGGGACCACCGGGTTCTGCCAGGTCCCGGACGCGACGACGACGTTGTCGGCCTCGAGCCGTTCCGTCCCGGCGGTGACGACGTAACGGTCGCCGGAACGGGACAAGGTGTCGACGGTGACGCCGGTGCGAATCGGCAGTGCGAACCTCGCCGCATACGCCTCGAAGTAATCGGCGACCTCGTCCTTGCCCGGCCAGGACCAGGCCCGGGCCGGAATGCCCCAGCCGGGGAGGCCGTCGTACCGGGCGGGACTGTAGAGCCGGAGCGAGTCGAAACGCTCCCGCCAGACGTCGCCGACGCGGTCGTGGGCATCGAGGATCACGAATCGCTGTCCGTGCCTTGTGAGGTGGTACCCGGTGGCGAGGCCGGCCTGTCCGGCGCCGATCACGATCGTGCCGAAGTGTTCTGTGGACATCGTCTGTCTTCTTCCCTGGGGTGATCGGTGGTCATGTTCGACGTTATGACCGGGGCCGATCCGGGCGCGTCGGGAAAAAGGCGCAGATACGTACGACCGTATGGGTGCTTTTATGCAGACGGTTCGACGAGGCGATGCTCGTAGGCGTACGCCGTGGCGGCGGACCGCGACGAGATGCCCAGCTTGACGAAGATGTTGCTCAGGTGCCGCGCGACCGTCTTCTCGCTGAGAAACAGTTCCGTCGCCACCGCGCGGTTGCTCTTGCCCGCCGCGACCAGACGGAGCACGCACACTTCACGCGGCGTCAGCGGCGTGCTCGCCGTCGAGTCGGGCCGGAACTCCGCCCTCAGCCGCTCGAGGTCCGGGACCGCGCCCAGTTGCCGGTAGGTGGCGGACGCGAGGTCGTGCTCCATCTGCGCGGTGTCGTCGTCGCCGAGGTCGCGGCAGACGAGCGCGACCGACTCCCGGACCCGCGCGCACTCGTACGGCGCCCCGATGTCCTGCCAGCGCCGCCAGGCGTCGCGCAGAACGGTCAGCGCGTCGCTGTCCCGCCCCTCGGCGTGCAGCACCGATCCCGAGGCCTGCGCGGACAGTGCACACAGGTAGGGGATCGCGAACCGTGTTGCGATCGAGTCGAGTTCGTCGGCGGCGACGCGCGCGGCCGGGATGTCGCCGGCGGCGATCAGGATGTCCACGCAGGCGGGCAGGAGCCGGGCGCGTTCCACCGCGCCGGTGGACTCGTCCACCGCACAGCGGATGGAGGCCGCCGCGCTGCCGACCCGTCCCTGCGCCATCCGCAGCAGCGCGAGTCCGGGCTGCGGTCGCCTGCCCCAGCGGTTCGCCTCCAGGAACAACTTCTCGGCCTGCGCGATCTCGCCGCGCAGGCGGTGCAGGTCGGCTATCACGTAGGCGGCGGATCCGGCGCCGGCGTGCGAGGCGAGTCGCTCGTGCGCCCGCCGCGCCGAGTCCATCGCCGTCGGCCAGTCGCCCTGCAGTTGCAGGATCTCGGCGCGGTGGACAAGGCACTGACCGCGGTACGGCACGAGGTCGGGTTGCGCGGAACACCAGTCCTCGAGCGCCACGGTCCATTCCCGGGACCGGCGGAGATCGCAGATGTTCTGGCATTGCTCGATCACGGCGCAGTACACGATCCCCGCGACGACCGGTGACACCTCGTCGGACGTCACCCCGACCATCGCCTCGTCGAACGCGGACACCGCCTCGGCGACGTCGCCCAGGAGCACGAGCGAATGGCCGGTACCCAACACGCCGAGCGTTGTCAGATCCGGGTCGGCGAACCGGATGCCCATCTCCGTCACCGCGCCGAAGATGTCCCGGGCGGCGGCGCCGTCGCCCTCGTCGATCCGTCGCAGCCCCTGCGGGACCAGCAGGTAGCCGCGCTCCGCGCAGTCCACACCCGCGGTATCCAGCAGCCGCTGGGCCTTGCTCAGCCAACCGCCGCCGCGCGCGTGCTCGCCCCGCAAGATCAGGACGAACGAGAGCCAGAACGCGCACCGTGCGGAGCGCACCGGTCGATCCGCGCGGGCCCACTCGTGCACCGCGCGTTCCCACCATGCGGTGCTGACCTCGTCCTCACCGATCAGGTAGGCGGAGGTGGCGAGCGACTCGAGGTCGTCACCGGACAGCGGGTTGCGGCGGTCGGCGCTCGACAGTCGTGCGTATGCGTCGCGCCAGTCTCGTCGATCGAAGGCCGCACGGCCCGTCCGGAGTTCCGACGCCGCGTCGGCCATCACTGTCTCCTGCCGAAGATGTGCGCGCTGACCTGCTCGGATTTCAGACTACCGCCGCACCGGGCCGCCCGGGAACGTCGAATATTCCCTGCACCCTGTCGGTACCTCGAGTCACACTGGGTCGACACGCCAACGGATGGGAACTTCTGATGGTCGATGCGATAACTGCAGAAGGTCTGGTCAAGAAGTACGGCAAGGTCACGGCACTGGACGGGATCGACCTCGCGGTCCCGTCGGGAACGGTCACGGCGCTGCTCGGCCCGAACGGTGCCGGCAAGACGACGGCGGTGCGCGTGTTCACCACCCTCCTCGTCCCGGACGCCGGGCGGGCGCAGGTCGCCGGCCTCGACGTGGTCCACGACGCGCGGAGGCTCCGATCCCGGATCGGGGCCTCGGGGCAGTACGCGGCCGTCGACGAATACCTCACCGGTTTCGAGAACCTCGAGATGGTCGGGCGGCTCTACCACCTCGGGGCCAAGCCGAGCAGGGCACGAGCGAGGGAACTGCTCGAACAATTCGATCTGGTCGAGGCGGGTGATCGTCCAGTCAAGGGCTACTCGGGCGGCATGCGACGGCGTCTCGACCTCGCAGGCGCACTCGTCGCCGAGCCTGAAGTGTTGTTCCTCGACGAACCGACCACCGGACTCGACCCCCGCGCCCGGCTGACACTGTGGGATGTCATCGACAACCTCGTTGCCAAGGGCACCACCCTGTTGCTGACCACGCAGTACATGGAGGAGGCCGAGCGCCTCGCCGACCAGATCGCGGTGATCGACCACGGCTCGGTCATCGCCCGCGGAACCGCCGACGAACTGAAGGACCGGGTGGGCGGTGAGCGCATCGAGTTGAGCGTCCGGGAGGGCATCGACCTCTCCGTGGTGCGCGACGAACTGGCCCCCCTCGCCGCAGGCGACATCCTGGTGGAAGAGAACGTCCGCCGGGTGACGGTCCCGGTGACCGGGGGTGCAGATGCGCTCGTCGAGGCGCTGGGCCGACTCTCGAATCGAGGAGTGAAGGTGTTCGACGTCGGTCTGCGCCGACCGACCCTCGACGACGTCTTCCTCACCCTGACCGGACACGAAGCCGAAGAGGAGCACGTCTCATGAGCGCCCAGCAGACGGCATCCGTGCACACCGCGCTCGCGGACGGACTCACCATCGCCAAACGCAACATGATCAAGATCAAGCGCGTCCCCGACCTCATCGTGTTCACCACGTTGTCGCCGATCATGTTCGTGCTGCTGTTCGCGTACGTGTTCGGCAGCGCCATCCAGGTTCCCGGGATGTCCTACCGGGAGTTCCTGATCGCCGGCATCTTCACGCAGACGGTCATCTTCGGGGCCACGTGGACGGGCCTCGGAATGGTCGAGGATCTGCAGAAGGGCATCATCGACCGATTCCGGTCGCTGCCGATGGCCCCGTCCGCAGTGCTGCTCGGCCGCACGTCCACCGACGTGCTGATCAACATCGTCAGCCTCGTCGTGATGTCGCTGACCGGTCTGATCATCGGGTGGCGCATCCACTCGAGTCTCGGCGAAGCGGTCCTCGGTTACCTGCTCCTGCTGTTGTTCGCCTACGCCCTGTCCTGGGTGATGGCGGTGGTCGGGCTGTGGATCCGGACACCGGAGGTGTTCAACAACGCCAGTTTCATCGTCATCTTCCCGCTGTCGTTCATCGCGAACACATTCGTCGAGACCACCAACCTGCCCGGCCCGCTGAAGGTGATCGCCGAATGGAACCCGGTGTCCGCGGTGACGCAGGCCGTGCGGGAACTGTTCGGAAACACCAACCCGGCCATGACCGTTCCCGACGCGTGGCCGTTGCAGAACCCGGTCATCGCCTCACTCCTGTGGTCGGCGGTGCTGCTGGTGATCTTCGTACCGTTCGCGATCCGGCGGTACCAGAAGGCCGTCAGCCGCTGAAGGTGTGGCGCTCACCGCGCCGCGGCGGGGATCACCCCCAGCTGCTGGAGCATGGCGAGGACGTCCTTGTCCGACCACTTCTCCGCGATCCGACCGTTCTCGATGCGGTGGATGACGGTTGCGGTCATCTCCATCCGGTTGCCCGTCGCGGGAATACCAGGGAGATCACCCGTGTGCGTTCCGGTGCACAATAGGCGGGTGACGACTTTGTCGCCCTCGGCGACCTGATCCTCGACCCGATGAGACCCCGGTGTGGCGCTCCAGAACAACCGGAACACCTGCTTCAATCCCTCGCGACCCGGTGTGTCGAGGCCGGGAAACGGCGGGGGTGAATGGTCGAGGTAATTCTCGTCGACGAGTTCGTCCAGTGCGTCGATGTTGCCCGCGTCGATCTCGGTGTAGAAACGCCGGATCAATTCCTTGTTCGTTTCCAGTGACATGACTCCATTGTCTGCCGGTCACGTCGCGGCGTATACCCTCATCCGCCGGACCAACGGGACGCCCGTTGCGTCAGATCGAACGAGCGTCCAGTTCGTCCGGGAGTCAGCCGAGTTCGCGCGGCGAATCGACGTCGCGTCCCGACCCCAGATCGGAGCAGTCGACCGTCTCGGCGCCGTGTTCCGCGAGGTATGCACGGGCGCCGGAGTCTCCGGTGAGGCTGCGCCGCAACGGGAGCCAGTGGTCCCGGCCGATCAGCACGGGGTGGCCCGGACGTCCGGCGTAACGGGCCTGGCGAAGGGCCGACCGGGCGTCGGCGGGCGGAACCGACGCCACCCGCCGGACGGCGTCGGCGCCGAGGTCGGGGAGATCGACCAGGGTGATGACGACGGCGTCGACGTCGTCGAACGTCGCCGCGACCTCCAGTCCCGTGCGTAGGGACGCGGAGAGTCCCGATTGCCAATCGTCCGCGGTCCCGACGGTCACGGGGACACCACCGGGCAGTAGCGTCCTGGCCTCGTCTGCGCGGGCACCGAGCACCACGA
Organism: Rhodococcus sp. 4CII; assembly: GCF_014256275.1. Taxonomy (NCBI): domain Bacteria; kingdom Bacillati; phylum Actinomycetota; class Actinomycetes; order Mycobacteriales; family Nocardiaceae; genus Rhodococcus; species Rhodococcus sp. 4CII. The sequence continues at coordinate 2,939,502 of NZ_JACCFE010000002.1, read as the reverse complement.
CGGTGGGTTCGCACCCCGCGTCCGTCAGCACGCGAACACCACGCTCCAGCCACGGCTGCCCGTCCGCCCCGACGACGAGGGCCTTGGGCATGCCCATGCGGGATCCGGCTCCGGCGGCGAGCAGCACGCCTCCGATCGTCATCGGGGTCTCACCGGTCCGCGCCGCATGCGTCCAACCTACTTTTCCCCGGCGAAGTTCGCGGGGCATCGTAGACTGGCCGGTGGCCTCGACACGGCGACAGCGGGAACGGACGGACACATGGTGGATCCGAATAGAGTCGGCGAACCTGCCCAGCAGGAGTTCGCGCACCGCTGGGGCGGCGTCGGCCGCGTCGTCGACCTCGACGGACCGGTGCACTGGGTCGAGTACGGCGAAGACACCGGGGCCACTCCGGTCGTCATGGTCCACGGACTCGGCGGCTCGCACCTCAACTGGGTCCGCATCGCGCCGGTCCTCGCCAAACGCACGCGGGTGCTGACGGTCGATCTCCCGGGCTTCGGTCTCAGCCCGTCCGGACGTCGCCGGACGGGGGTCGGCGCCAACGCGACGGTGCTGCACCGCTTCCTGCGCGAGGTCGTCGGCCGTCCCGTGATCCTCATGGGCAATTCGATGGGCGGAATGATCTCACTGTTCGAGGCGGCGGCGCACCCCGAAACCGTCTCGGCGCTGATCCTTGTCGACCCCGCACTGCCTGTGGCGCAACGGGTCCCGGACCCGCGGATCGCGGTGCAGTTCGCGATGTACTTCACACCCTTCGTGGGGGAGCGGTACCTGCAGTACGCCGGCAGGAAGATGACGGACCGGCAATTGGTCGAGCGCATGATCGACCTGTGCTTCGCCGATCCGAGCCGGGCGTCGGAGGATTCCCTCGACGCGGCAGCGGCACTCACGGGCTACCGTCGCGGATTGCCGTCCGAGGATGCCGCGTTCCTTCAGGCCAGCCGATCGCTGATGCGGGTGCTGGCGCGTCCGCGGCGATATCTCGGCGTCATGCAGTCGATCACGCAGCCCGTCCTGCTGCTCCACGGTGACCGCGACCGCCTGGTTCCGGTCGCGGCCGCCCGCAAGGTGGCGACGGCAAATCCGCGGTGGGACAGCGTGATTCTGGCCGATGTGGGGCACACCCCGCAGCTCGAGGTTCCCGACGCTCTGCTCGACCGCGTGCAGACCTGGGTCGACCGGCACGGGCTGATCGACGTCTAGGTCGAGCCGCCGGACCCGGCGATCGACTGCGCGAGCGCGCGGAACAGGCGCGTGAGTTCGGGTCGTGTCGCGGTTCCGCTGCGGACCACGCCGCACACCGGGATGCGCAGCCGGTCTTGGGCCTCGCGCAGAAAGCTCAAACCTCGCCGGGGAGTCGCGTCCGCGGTGTCGGCGTACAGCACGGTCCACGACCGGGGTGTCGTGAGGACGTCGAGGGTGGCCGTGTGGTCGCTGGGGATCGACGGTCCGAGCATCACCCGCTGCCCGACCTGCCGGAACGCGTCCTCGACCACCGTGTGGATCAGGATCTGACTGCTGCGCGGCGGAAGGAGCAGCGGGTACGGCGCCAGTTCGCTCAGGTCGACGGTCGAGACCCCGGCCAGCGGATGTTTGCTCGACGTGACGATCACCAGATCTTCCAGCCCGAACTCCACCGTTTCGAGACCCGGCCGATCGACGCCGCCGCGGATCAGTGCGAGATCGGCGTCGCCCGACGCGACCGCGGTCATGCGGTCGGTGAAGTCTTTGATGACGAATTCGATGTCGAGTTGTGGGAAGTCCTCGCGCACAAGTGAAATCGCTTCGAGGCTCTGTGTCGCGAAGCTCATGCTCGCGCTGATGCGCAGACGGTTGCGCGGATCGAGTCCCACCGACAGCGCGCGCGCCTCGAGACCCATCATTTCGGCCGCGATCGGCATCAGGCGCTCGCCGGCGGGGGTGAGCTTGGTGGCGCGGGTCGTCCGCTCGAGCAGGGTGGTGCCCAACTCCTGCTCGAGTTTGGCGATCTGGTGGCTGATCGCCGACTGGGAGATGAAGCAGCGTTGCGCTGCGCGCGAGAAACTGCCCTCCTCGCCGACCGCGAGGAAGTAGCGAAGCTGTCGGAACTCCATGACTCGAGGTTACGTCCTTTTCAAACGACTTATGAGGAATCGAGATAACACAATTTCGATTTCCCCAGCTTACTGGCAATTAACATTCGCCGATCCCTAATGTGGAGCTCATACGCAGCGCTAAGTGACGCTCAGGCAGTAGGAGGTTTTCGGTGGATCGCACACAGGTCGTCATCGTGGGATCGGGATTCGGCGCCCTCGCGGCGGCGAAGAAGCTCGGCAAGGCAGGCACGCCGTTCGTGCTGATTTCCGAGACCACCGAACATCTGTTTCAGCCGCTCCTGTACCAGGTCGCGACCGGTGTCATCTCGCCCGGCGAGATCGCCCCGTCGATCCGCGCGATCCTCGCCAAGTACCCCAGCGGCGACGTCCGCCTCGGCCGCGTCGTCGACGTCGATCCGGACAAGAAAGAGGTCGTCTACGAGGCCGGCAGCATCCGCCACACGATCGGCTACGACAGCCTCATCGCCGCGACGGGCGCCCGGCAGGCCTACTTCGGCCACGACGAGTTCGCCGAGGTCACGTACGCGCTCAAGACCGTCGCCGACGCCGACCGGCTGCGCCGCCAGATCGTCCGCTGCTTCGAGGAGGCGCACACCACCTCCGACCCGGAGCGTCGGCGCGACCTGCTGCATTTCATCGTGATCGGTGCAGGCCCGACCGGTGTCGAACTTGCAGGTCAGATCAAGGAACTGGCGGGCCGCTACTTCGAGAAGTCGCTCCGCGACATCACGGCCGAAGACGTCACCGTCACCCTCGTCGAGGGCGCAGGCGAGACACTGCCGGTCTTCGGCGGCAAGCTCAGCAAGTACACCCAGGACTCGCTGGAGAAGGCGGGCGTCGAGGTGGTGCTCGGCACCATGGTCACCGACATCGACGAGCGTGGCGCCACGCTGTCGTCGCCGAGCACCGGTTTCGAGAAGCGCCTCACGGCCGACACGATCATCTGGTCGGCCGGCATCCAGGCCAACGACTTCGCCGCCGTACTCGCGGACCGGACCGGTTGTGAGACCGGCCGCGGTGGCCGCCTCCTGGTCGACGAGGACCTGACCGTGGGCCGCTACGACGACATCTTCGCGATCGGCGACATGGCCTCGCTGAACAACCTCCCCGCCCAGTCGCCGTTCGCGATGCAGGGTGGCAGGCACGTCGCGGCGATCATCACCGGAAAGCGCGCCCTCGGAACGCCGTTCAAGTACCGGGACAAGGGCAGCATGGCCATCATCAACCGGTTCCGCGCGATCACCCGCGTCGGCAAGATCGAGCTGACCGGTGTACTCGCCTGGTTCCTGTGGCTGGCCGTGCACCTCGTCTACCTGGTCGGGTTCCGCAACCGGTACGTCGCGGTGATGTCGTGGTTCGGTTCGTTCCTCGGCCACCGCCGCCCGCACTTCCACTACGCACAGGAGATCGAGTCGATCGAACTGACCGACCAGCGAGAGGGTGCCGCGGCTTAGCCTGGTTCCATGACCGTCACCAGCGCCGGAGTACTCCTGTATCGCATGGACGATGCAGGAGTGCTCCAGTTGTGGATCGTGCACATGGGCGGACCGTACTGGGCGCGTAAGGACGAGGCCGCGTGGTCGATCCCCAAGGGCGAATATGTCGACGGCGAAGATCCCTTCGCGGCCGCGTTGCGCGAGTACGAGGAAGAGATCGGCGCACCGCCGCCGGAGGTCGAGTACCACCTGCTCGGACAGTTCAAGCAGCCGTCCCGCAAGCTGATCACCGTCTACCTGGCGGAGGCGACCGACGACGTCACGTTCGTCGGGAGCAACACCTTCGAACTGGAGTGGCCGCCTCGATCGGGGAAGCGTCAGCAGTTCCCCGAGGTCGACGACGCCCGCTGGTTCCCGGTGAGCGTCGCCGAGACGAAGCTGGTCAAGGGCCAGCGCCCGATTGCGCTTCGCGCCCGTGAGTACTTATCAACGTCCCGCGGTTGACAAGTCCTCACGAGAGGGAGCGCCAGACGGCCGCCGGGGTCATCGGGAGACGCCGAAGCCGAGCGCCCGTGGCGTGGGCGATGGCGTTGGCCAGGGCAGGGGCGACCGGGTTGTACGGCGACTCGCTCATCGACTTGGCGCCGTGCGGGCCCAGTTCGTCGTAAGTGTCCGCGAAATAGACCTCGGTGTCCGGCACGTCCACGAGCTGCGGGATGTGATAGTTGCGCAGCTGCGGGTTGAGGACGGTCCCGGCACCGTCGAGCAGGATCTCCTCGTACAGCGCGGTGCCGATCGCCTGGGCGACACCACCCTCGACCTGACCGCGGCACTGCTGCGGGTTGAGGACTGTACCGGCATCCGCCGCCTGGATCGACTGCAGGATCCGGACCTCCCCGGTGACGGTGTCGACCGCCACCCGGAACGCGTGCACGTTGAACACCACCGAGCGGGGGGTGCCGTCGTGCCTGCCCTCGGCGCGGAGTGGTCCCTCGGGCACCAGCTTGTCCAGTTCGACGACCCGCCCGGCGACCTCGACCGCGTCGGGTGTCAGCGCGCAGTCGCTGTCCGGGTCGGCGCCCGCGATGCGGCGGGCGACCTCGAACAGCTGCTCCCGCAACCGGGTTCCCGCGATATGCACCGCCTTCCCCGCGACGACCGTGCCGGCCGAACCGAACGCGCCGGTGTCGTGCCCGGCGACGTCGGTGTCGGATTGCAGCACGGTGATCCGGTCGGCCGTGGTGCCCAGCGCCGACGCCGCGAGTTGAGCGTGCACGGTGGTGGTGCCGTTCCCGAACTCGGCGGTGCCCACCCGCAGTTCGTACCGGGCGCCCTCGACGAGGGTGCAGGACACGTCCGCGAAGTGGCCCCGCGGCGGAATGGTCGCGATCATCGACGCCGCCATGCCCTCACCGACCCGCCACTGCGATCCGTCCGGCGGATCGATGTCGTTGCCGCGGCGCAGTGCGGTCTCCGCGAGGTCGAGGCACTGGTCGAGTCCGTAACTGCCGTACGTGAGGTCGCCGTGCTCCACCTCGAAATCGACGAAGTCGTCACCCGGAACGACCACGTTGCGACGGCGCAGTTCGAACGGATCGATGCCGAGTTGCGTCGCCAGTTGATCGAGCGCCGACTCCACCGCGAAGATGACCTGGCCCAGCCCGTAGCCGCGGAACGCGCCGGACGGCAGATTGTTGGTGTAGACGGCCTGCGCGTCCACCCGCTTGTTCGGCGACCGGTACAGCGCAACGGATTCGCTGCAGCCGTGGAACATCACCCCCACCGAGTGATTGCCGTACGCGCCGGCGTCCGAGAGCACGTCGACGGCGAGCGCCGTCAGCAGTCCGTCGCCGTCGGCCCCGACCTTCACCGCGACCCGCATGGGATGCCGGCACGGGGCGATGGTGAACTGGTCGGACCGGGTGAACTCGTACTGCACCGGCCTGCCGGTGCGCAGCACGGCGAGGGCGACGAGGTCCTCGACCAGCATCTCCTGCTTGGCGCCGAAGCCGCCGCCGACGCGGGCGGTGAACACCCGGACCTGTGCGCGGTCGAGCGAGAAGAGGTGGGCGAGTTCGTCGCGGACGAGGAAGGGCACCTGGGTGCTGCTGCGGAGGGTGAGGCGCCCGTCGTCGAGCCAGCCGATGGCCGAGTGGGTTTCGAGATGCGTGTGCTGCACGCGCTGCGTCTGCCATGTGCCTTGCACCACCGCGCCCGTGGCCCGCGCCGCCGCGAGTCCGGCTGCGAGGTCGCCGACTTCGCCGTGCACCTCGGCCACCAGATTGCGCGCCGGATCGGCGATCCGGGAGTCGGGACCCTTGTCTCCGTGGAGTAGCGGCGCGCCGGGGCGCCGTGCCAGATCGGGGTCGAAGACCGGTTCGAGGATTTCGTACTCGACGTCGATCAGTTCCACTGCGCGACGGGCGATGTCGACGGAGTCGGCGACGACTGCCGCGACGCGCTGCCCCCGGAACCGGAGGTTCGTGTCGAACACGTAGGTGTCGTCGGGATCGTCGGTGCGGAACTCGTGACGCGCGGTGGAGAAGGCGACGTCGGGACTGTCGCGGTGGGTGAGCACCGCGTGGACGCCGGGCAGGCGCTCCGCCGCGGACGTGTCGAGTCGGGTGATGCGGGCGTGCGCGTGGGGGCTGCCGAGGATCTGGATGTGGCTCAGGCCCTCGACAGCCACGTCGAGCGTGTACGGCTCCGCGCCGCACACCACCCGAGTGGCGGCGGGCGCGGGAATCGAGCGGCCGAACGACGCACCGGCGCTGTCCGGTTCGGTGGTGCGTACCCCGCCGACGGCGTCGCGAATGGCGCGATAACCGGTGCAGCGGCACAGGTTTCCCTTCAGAGCGCGTGGCAGGTCGGCACGCCGGCCGTCGTCGAGTGCGGACGCCGTCACCACCATCCCCGGGGTGCAGAATCCACACTGGAATCCGGCTGCGCCGACGAACTGCTGCTGCACGGGATGTAGCCGATCGGGACTGCCGAGTCCGGCCGCGGTGGTCACCTCGCGGTTCTCGGCGCGGTGCGCCGGCACCACACACGAGTGCACCGGAGCGCCGTCGAGCAGCACGGAACAGGCTCCGCAGTCGCCGGCGTCGCAGCCCTTCTTGACGGCGAACCGTTGCTGCTCGCGGAGGAATGTACGCAGGCACTGTCCTGGCCGGGGTTCGGCATCCACCGTCTGCCCGTCGACCGTTACCTTCATTCCAGTTCCCTCCTGATCTCCTCGGCGAGAACTCCCGTGACGTGACGCCGCCAGTCCGCGGCGCCGTGTGCGTCGGTCAGGTAGTCGTCGGGGGAAATATGTTCCGACAGAGAACGACTCAATACGTCGGGGTCGGGAACCACGGGAAATCGCAGCACGAACGGGTGGACCGTGGACGCCGTGACAGTCAGCGCGAAACCATCCGCCGCGACGCGTCCGACGAGCAGGGCGCCGGAACGTCCGAGCGGCGAGTACGCGATCTTGCGCAGCGACGTGCGGCCCCGCAGGGCGGCGGCGGGCAGGTGAATGCTGCGAATGAGTTCACCGGGCGCGAGCGCCGTGCGACCCGCGCCGGTGACGAACCGGTCCACCGGAACTCGTCGTTCACCACCGTCGGCGGTCCAGATCAGGAGTTCGGCGTCGAGTGCGCAGCACAGTGTGATCATCGCGCCGGCGGGAAGGGCCAGCGCGAGGTTGCCGCCGATCGTCGCGGTGTGCCAGATCTTCCACGACGCGACCAGGGACTCGGCGCACGGCCGGAACAGGTCCGCCGCCGTCCACTCGTCGGGAAATGATGTGTTGCACAGGTTCTCGATGGTGCACGTCGCGGCGAGTTCGAGTTCGTCGTCGTGGACGGCTATCGCGGGCCAGTCGAGGGTGATCAGGTCCACCAGCCGGGTGACCGTCGGCTGCGGCTCGGAGTACAACCAGGTGCCCCCTGCCAGGAAGGCCGTTCCGGGTGCGGCGGCGGGCAGGTCGTCGCGGCTGCGCGGAGCCGAGATCTCGGTGACGAACGACAGATCCATGCTGTCACCCCGCCCGAAACACCAGGGCCCGGTGGGCCCGCTCGACCTCCGCGGCGACGCTCTCCTCGTTCACAGTGATCACTCTCCCACGCTCGACGACCGACCGCCCGTTCACCAGCAGCAACTCCAGCGGCGGAGTGACGCCGAGGACGAGCGCGGCGACCGGGTCGGTGATGCCGGAATGCGCGAGGGTGTCGACCCGCCACAGCGCGAGATCGGCGAGTTTGCCGGGCTCGAGGGAGCCGAGGTCGTCGTCGCGGCCGAGCACTCGGGCCCCGCCTCGCGTGGCGAGTGCGAGGGCGGTGCGCACCGTCATCTCGCGCGGACCGCCGCGGGCCCGGGCGAACAGCACGGCGTGCCGGGCCTCCTCGAGCATGTTGCACGCCTCGTTGCTCGCGGCGCCGTCGACACCGAGTCCCAACGGGACCCCGGCGGCGTGGAGGTCCGTGGCGCGGGCGATCCCCGCCCCGAGGCGGGCATTCGACGTGGGGCAGTGGGCGGCGCCGGTGCCGGTGCCGGCCATCGTGCCGATCGCGTCGTCGTCGAGGTGGACGGCGTGGGCATACCAGACGTCGGGGCCGACCCAGCCGAGTCGTTCCATGTACTGCAGTGGGGTGCAGCCGAACCTCTCGAGGCAGAAGTCCTGCTCGTCAAGGGTTTCCGCGAGATGGGTGTGCAGCCGCACCCCGGCGGAACGGGCGAGTGCCGCCGCCTCGGTCAACAGATCGCCGGTGACGGAGAACGGTGAGCAGGGCGCCACCGCGATCCTCAGCATCGCGTCGGGCGCCGGGTCGTGCCAGCGGTCGATGACGTCCTGGGTGCCCGTCAGGATGTCGTCGAGACGCTCCACCACCGAATCCGGTGGCAGCCCGCCCCGGCTGTGGCCGAGGTCCATCGACCCTCGGCTGGGGTGGAACCGTAACCCGACGGTCTGCGCGGCCTCGATCTCGGCACCGAAAACGTCGCCACCGTCGCGCGGCACGACGTAGTGGTGGTCCGTCGTGGTGGTGCACCCGTGCTTGGCCAGCCAGGCGAGTCCGCCGGTGGCCGCGGTCCGGACGGCGTCGGCGTCGATGCCCGCCCAGATCGGGTAGAGGGTGGTCAGCCAGCCGAACAGGGTGTCGTCGGCGGCGAGCCCGCGGGTGATCCACTGGTACAGGTGATGGTGGGTGTTCACCAGTCCGGGGGTGAGCAGGCAACCGCGACCGTCGACCACCCGGGCGCCGTCGACCACCGGTGCGGGTCCGGCGCCGACGTCGACGATGCGGTTGCCCCGCACCACAACGTAACCGTCGGGGTACTCGGTGCCCGCGTCGTCGACCGTGGCCACGTACGCACCGGAGACGACGACGGTGCCCGTGGCCTGGGTCCGGCCGTCCGCGATGTCACCGGCGGGATCGGTCATCGGAGTTGCCCGCTTTCGATCTCGTCGAGAAGGCGTTCGAGGCGGATCCGGTTGATGGCGGCCAGTTCGGACCGCAGGATGGTGCGTTCCGTCGCGGCGTCGTTGCCGAGACGCTCGTGCAGCACGTCGAGCAGTTCCTGCGCCGACCGACCGGACGCACACACCAGGTAGACGTGCCCGAATTTCTGCTCGTACGCCTCGTTACCGGCACGCAGTCGAGCGCGGACGTCGTCGTCGGCGGACGCGACCGCCGACTGTTCGCGCGCGGACGACGGGTTGTCGGCGCGGTCGCCGATCCTCGGATGGCCGGCCAGGGCCGCGTCGACCTCGGATTCGGTCAGGGCGGCCAGAACGTCTTCGGCGGCGCGGTACAGGGCGTCGGCGGACCGGAACGGCCGGGCGGCAGCCACCCGCCGAGCCCACACGGTCGACGAGCAGCACCGCACGAGCAGGTCGACGGCCTGGGCGTCGCTCAGTGCGTCGAACTCGATCAGGCCGGGCGGTGCGGTCATGAGGGCTCCTCGCTCGTGCGCCTTTTCGGTAGCTCTGGCTACCACTATGGCGCACGGGCGCGGAGCGCTACTGAGACTCGATTGACAGTTAATATGTGATCTGTGGTCATGACCAAGCGCGCCGAGCCGACACTGTTGACCGATCAGGTCTACTCGATGATTCATGAGGCAATCATGACCGGCGAGCTGCCGGCCGGAGCCCGCCTGCGGGTGCGCGATCTCGCCGAACAGGTGGGCACGAGCGTCATGCCGGTGCGCGAGGCGATCCGCCGGCTCGAGGAGGCCGGCCTGGCCGAACGCGTGCCGCACAAGGGAGCTGTGGTCAAGGGCCTGACCCTCGCCGAATTGGTGCATGTGTACGACGTACGCCGTCTGCTCGAAGTGGAGGCCGCCCGGCTGGGCGCCCAGCGGATCACTCGCGAGGACTGCGACCGAATGCAGACCGAATACGACCTGATGCGAGTCGCCGCCACCGAAGGGCGTGTGGTCGCCTACCTCGACCACGACGAGGCGCTGCTGTCGATCCTGTACACCGCTGCGGCGAATCCGGTTCTGCTGCAGTCGATCCGTAACCTGTGGAATCACTGTCGCGCATACAAGATCGTGGGTGCGCAGGGAAGCCTGAACGACCCGGCGGACGACTCGCTGTGGCGGTTCCAGGAGCGCCTCGTTGCGGCGGCCCGGGACCATTCGGGCGGATCGGCGGCCGCGGTCAACGACGAATCGCTCCTCAATGCGACCGACCGCATCAAGGCACTTCTGGCCTCCGAACAGGCTGCGTCGGCGAGCGCGGGGTAGGCGAACCCGCGCCGACCGCACCGCGAATCTGGCCGACCTCCAGGCCTCGGTGGGCTCCCTCCACTTCGCCGGTGACTACACCTCCGAGACCGCGGGCACTGACGGGGCGTACCCGGAGGCGGAACGAGTCGCCTCCCTGATCAGGGCGTCGGTCGCCGCATCGGACAACTGACCGGCCGCGCGTGCCTCATGCCGCGCGGCGCGTCAGGACGAGCGGTTCACCGTCGGTGATCGCGATCGTGTGTTCGCTGTGGGCGGTCCGCGATCCGTCGGCCGATCGGATGGTCCATCCGTCCGGGTCGTAGACGATTTTGTCGGTGCCCCGGGCGAACCAGGGCTCGAGCGCGAGGGTCAGGCCGGGCTTGAGCACCAGGCCCCGTCCGGCGCGTCCCTGGTTGGAGACGTGCGGGTCTTCGTGCATGGTTCGACCGAGACCGTGGCCGCCGAACTCGGTGTTGACCGGGTAGCCGTAGTCGGCTGCGACCGCGCCGATCGCCGCGGAGATGTCACCGAGACGACCACCTGGACGTGCGGCGGCGATCCCGGCGGCGAGGGCGCGTTCGGTGGCCTCGATCAGCCGCTCGTCGTCGGCTCGGGGTGTGCCGACGATCAGGCTGCGCGCCGAGTCGGCCACCCATCCGTCGATCGATACCGCGATGTCCATGCTCAGCAGGTCACCGTCGCGCAGAACGTAATCGTGCGGCAGGCCGTGGAGCACCGCATCGTTGACGGACAGGCAGATCACGTTGCGGAACGGGCCGCGGCCGAACGACGGCGAGTAGTCCCAGTAGCAGGACACCGCCCCACGCTCCTCGATCAACTGGCGGGCGCGGTGTTCGAGGTCGAGCAGATTCACCCCCGCCAGGGCGCGCGAGTGCAGGTCGTCGAGCAGTCCGGCGATGAAGGCGCCGGTGTTCCGCATCGCCTCGATCTCCTCTGGCGTCTTCAGTTCCAACACGCGTTTCACTCTCCACATCCTCGCCGACAAATCGGTATAGAAATACCAGACTAATGGAGAGTTCGGTATTTTCATACCGAGGGTGGGTATCCTTGTCGTATGGTCCGATCCCCATTGACGCCGCAGCAGCGTGCTGCCGGCAAGCGACTCGGCGCTTATCTCCGGCAGGCGCGAGGCGACCGCAAGCCCGCCGAAGTGGCGCACGCCGCGTCGATCTCGCCCGAGACCCTGCGCAAGATCGAGACGGGGCGCCTGGCGACCCCTGCCTTCACGACGGTCGCCGCGCTCGCGGCCGTGCTGGAGATTCCGCTGGACGATCTCGCCCGCATCTGCCTTCCCGACATGGACCTGCAGGAAACCGGGTAGTAGACCTCGTCGACACATACAGCAGTGGTGGGGTTGCACCCGTTCTGGGTGCAACCCCACCACTGGTTGGTCGAGGCAGCCTAGGAGGCGGAGGGGATCGGCTGGGTTGAGCGGGTGGGGGTCAGGGCGGCGCTCTCGGTGAGCGACATTCCGCGGGTCTCGGGTGCCATGAACTGCGACAGGACGGCGCCGATCAGGGTGATCGCTGCCGCGATCAGCATCGTGGGGCCGATGCCGATACCGCTGAGTGACAGCGGGACCAGGAAGGTTCCGACCGCTGCTCCGATGCGGCTGAGCGAGGACGCCATACCGACCGCGGAGCCACGGACCTCGGTGGGGAACAGCTCGTTCGGGTACACCCACTGCAGGATCTGGCTACCGCCGATGACGATGGCGTAGACGGCGAACAGTGCCATGATGATCATGCTCGGAGCCTCGGGGAAGAGTCCGAGGGCCAGCAGGGCGAGTCCGGACCACAGGAAGCTGTGAATGAGCAGGGGTCGCCGGCCCATTCGGTTCACCAGCAGCAGGGCGACGACGCAGCCGGCCAGGAACAGGATCGTGATGAACGCCGACCCGAAGTGCGCGGCGTCGCCTTCGAGCTCGAGCGCGCCGAGAATGGCCGGTGCGAATGCGTAGACCGCGAACAGCGGGACGATCGAGCACGTCCAGAACAGGGTGATGAACGCCATCCGCTTGCCGTATCCGGAGCGGAGGAGATCCTTGACGCTGACGTTCGCGTCTTCTTCCTGGGGCAGGTCCGCGATGCTCACGTGGGGGCCGTAGACCTTGCGCATCACCTCGTTCGCCTCCTCGAGTCGTCCCTTGCCGGCGAGCCAGCGGGGCGACTCGGGTGTGCCGACGCGGGCCAGGACGATGATGATCGCGGGCGCTGCGGCGCTGGCCAGCATCCACCGCCATGCGTCGTCGTGGCCGGTGCGTGCCAGGAATTCGCCGACGACGTAGGCGGCGGCAGCGCCGACGAACCACATGGCGACGAACGCGCCGAGGAACGGCCCTCGATACTTGCGTGGTGTGAACTCGGTCAGCAGCGATGTGGCGATCGGGTAGTCCGCGCCCACGGCCATGCCGATCAACAGACGCAGGATGATCAACCAGACCACGTCCTGGACGAAGAACTGCGCCACCGAGAACACGATGATGGCGATCAGGTCCAGGGTGAACAGGATTTCACGACCGAACTTGTCGGTCAGCCATCCGCCGGCGTAGGCACCGAGGAGAATGCCGATCAGGGACGACGCACCGACCAACCCCTGCTCGACGGACGACAGGCTCCACTGATCTGCGAACTGCACCATCGCGACACCGATGATCGACAGAACGTAGCCGTCGAGGAACGGCCCTCCCGACGAGAACACCGCCAGCTTTTTGTGAAATCTGGACAGCGGTGCGTCGTCCAATGGATTGGTCGTCATGTCGAGGCTCCTCTTCGACGATAATGCGAATTTCGTTGCGGCGAAATGCATGTCGAGCCAGTCGGTTCGTGGCTCGATCGTTCCGCAGCGTCGCGGACCGATTCTGGATGTACCTGGGGACAGAGGCGGGTGCGGACACGAGGATCGAAGATGTCGATCGGTGCGGCCGCTGCTCTGTGATGTAACTCTCTTCAGAGTAATTTGTGATCACAGATCACGCAAGAGGTGACGCGGCATTCCCCGGTTTTCCGCTGTAGCGGTGGTTCAGCGACCGAAGCCGTCGAGCAGTCCGGTGTACGCCTTGGGGAGGGGCGGCGCGAACTCGCCGCGCGCACCGGTCCGGAGGCCGAGAGTCACGAGGGACTGCACCATGAGGGTGGCCGCGGCCACGCCGTCGACCACGGGCACCCCGAGGTCGGCCGAGAGGACGGCGCACAGGTCGGCCATGCCGGCGCAGCCCAGCACGATCGCGTCCGAACCGTCCTCGGTGACGGCGGCGCGGCACGCCTCCGTGATCACCTTCACGGCATCAGGATCGCTGTCGAGGTCGAGGACGGCGATCTCGCACGCATGGACGCCGAGGCAGAAGCGTTGCATTCCGTACCGTTCGGCGAGTTCCCACGCCCGGCCCCGGGTGCGCCCCAGCGTCGTGACGACGCTGAACCCGCGGCCGAGGAAGCTCGCGGCGTGCATGGCCGCCTCGGCGATTCCGAGCACGGGACCGGACGCCAGTTCGCGGGCCGCGTCGAGGCCCGGGTCGCCGAAGCATGCGATCACGTACCCGTCCACCCCGGCCTCCTCGCCGCGCGCGATCTCGTCGAGAAGTCCGGGGACACTGAGTGCTTCGTCGTAGTGACTCTCGATCGAGGCGGGACCCATCTTCGGGCTCACCGCCTCGACGAGCGTCCCGGGGCCCGCGACGGACCGGGCGCAGTCGCCGATCTTGTCGGTCATCGACTGCGTGGTGTTGGGATTGACGACCTTGATGAGCACGTGAGGTCGAACCTAGGCGTCGATCGTGGCCGTGCGATGCGCTCGCCGGGCACCGGCGGACAGGAGCAGGTAGCAGGCGAAGCCGACGCCCATTCCCAGGAACCACGAATACTGGGCGGCGCCCGCCATGCCCCACACGTCGAGTCCGAACGGCTGGGCCTTCAGGACCACGGGAACGACGGCCACCAGCGCTCCGACGACGGTCGAGATGATCGCGGCCGGGTTGTAACCCTTCTTGTACCAGTATGTTCCGCCTTCGGACATGGTGAACATGTCGTCCACGATCACCTGCTGCCTGCGCACCAGGTAGTAGTCCGCGATGAGGATTCCGAACAGCGGCCCGATGAACGCGCCCAGCGTCTCGAGCGTGTAGTGGATCACCTCGGGATTGTTGTACAGGTTCCACGGCGTGATCAGGACGGACCCGACCGCGGCGATCATCCCGCCCGTCCGCCAGCTGATCCGCTGCGGGCTGACGTGCGAGAAGTCGAATGCAGGGGAGACGAAGTTGGCGACGATGTTGATACCGATGGTGGCGACGATGAAGGTGAGGAGACCGAGGACGACGGCGAACAGGTTGTCCATTTGCGCGACCGTCTCGACCGGATCGGTGATCAGGCGCCCGTACACGGGCAGGGTGGCGGAGGCGGTGACGACGGTGAGGATGGAGAAGAACAGGAAGTTGACCGGGAGGCCGAGGAAGTTGCCGCGCTTGACCGCGTCGAACGTCTTGCCGTACCGGGAGAAGTCGCCGAAGTTGAGCATCGGGCCCGAGAAGTACGACACGACAAGGGCGATCGCACCCAGCACGACGGGCGCGGCCGACCACCCGGTGTAGTTCACCTCGCCGAGGTTCAGGCTGATGTTCGACCACCCGGCCTCGCTGATCAGATAGATCGCGAGCATCATCATCACCACGTACACCGCGGGGCCGCAGAAGTCGATGAACTTGCGGATGCTCTCCATGCCGCGCCAGAAGACCAGCGCCTGCAGCACCCACATCGTCATGAATCCGGCCCAGCCGAGGGCCGACAGTCCGAGGAAACCGTGTTCGTGCACGTCCGCCCACGGCGCCAGGCCCGGCCAGATCTTCAGTCCGAGGATCACGAATGCGTGCGACGCCAGATAGGTCTGGATTCCGTACCATGCCACCGCGATGAGTCCCCGGATGACGGCCGGCACGTTTGCGCCGAGAACGCCGAAAGCGCTGCGGCACATGACCGGATAGGGAACGCCGGTGACCTGACTGGGTTTGGCCACCAGGTTCGCGAACACGTTGACGATCGCGATGCCGACCACCAGGGCGATGAGGACCTGCCAGCTCGTCAGGCCGAGCGCGAACAGGCTGCCTGCGGTGACGTACCCGCCGACGCTGTGTACGTCGGACATCCAGAACGCGAAGATGTTGTACGACGACCACGACTGCGTCTTCAGCGGCGCGAGATCGTCGTTGGTCAGCCGCGGGTGGTAGCCGGGCTTGATCAGCCCCGCGCCGGCCAGGTGTGCGCCGGGGATGGTGTCCCCTTCGGAGGAGGACGCTGTTCGTGTCATCGTTTTGCTCCCTGGTGCAGTCCGCAGATGACTGCCTCGATGTAAGGGTGCCTCGGTGAAAAGCACACCACCGAAGCGTTGGGAGCAAAAGTAGTTTTCGGATATTTCCTGGCTGTGACGGCGAAGATATATTCTCACGGGCGCCCGTTCGGGCCGAGAATATATCTTGCCGGACGGCCTACCCGGGCGTGTCCCGGAAGATTCCGGTGTCGGTGGGGAGTGCGGCGATCACCGTGTCGAGTTGTTCGTTGTGCCGATCGGTGGCCGCCTTCAGCGCCGCGGCGTCCCGGGCGAGGAACGCCGCGAGCATGTCGCGATGCCCGAGGTGGAGTCGCAGCCGTTCCGGCGTTCCCACCTGCGACATCGGCTGCACGGGTTCGGTGATGTTCCACGCCGCCTCGAACATGTGCAGAAGCCGCTGCATCCGGCACGGCGACGCCAGGGCGAGGTGGAAGTTGCGGCTCTCCCGGTGGTACGCCGTCAGGTCGTCCTCGAGCACCGATCGGTCCAGCGCCTCGTATGCCTCCCTGGCCCTCGTGTCGTCCGCCTGGTCGGCGAGGGTGATCGCCACGGAATGCGCCGCCGACTCGAGGACGCCCCGCACCAGGTAGAGCTCCTCGAGTTCGTCGACGGTGAGCCGGGCGACCGTGTACCCGGCGTTGGCCCGGTGATCGACCAGGCCCTCGCCGATCAGCGTCTTGAGCGACTCCCGGATCGGGATCCGGCTGACCCCGAAATGCTCGGCCACCTCGTCGACCGGGATCGGGGTGCCCGGCGGGGCGCCGCCGCTGAGGATCACCCGGCGAAGCTCCTCGAGGATCACGGTCTGAGAGCTGCCGGGATCCCGGTTGGCCAGGTTCGTGACCAGCATCGACGGCCTTCGAGGGGGCATCGGTGCGTCCTCAGGCGGGGTGGACGTCGCGCCAGTGGCGGGCGATCTCGATACGCCGGGCCACCCAGACGCCGTCGTGCGATTGCACGTGGTCGAGGAAACGCTCGAGTGCCGCGGTGCGGGCCGGCCTGCCGACGATGCGGCAGTGCAGACCCACCGACAGCATCTTCGGGGCGCCGGCCGTTCCCTCCGCGTACAGGACGTCGAACGCATCCCGCAGGTGCGCGAAGAACTGCTCACCGCTCGGGAAACCGCCGGGCGACGCGAACCGCATGTCGTTGGTGTCGAGGGTGTACGGCACCACCAGGTGGTCGACGAGGCCCTTCCCCGGCGCGTCGACCTCCACCCAGTAGGGCAGGTCGTCGGCGTACGAATCGGAGTCGTACTCGAAACCGCCGTGCTCGACCACCAGTTGCCGGGTGACCGGGGAGTCGCGGCCGGTGTACCAGCCCAGCGGTGCCTCGCCGGTGAGGTCCCGCAGGATCTCGACCGCCTCGGCCAGGTCTCGGCGCTCGGCGTCCTCGTCGGAGAGCTGGTACGACTTCCACCACAGGCCGTGGCAGGCGATTTCGTGACCGAGTTCGCGAAAGGCGCTGACCGCCTCGGGGTTCCGCTGCATCGCCTTGGCCACCGCGAAGATCGTGAGCGGCAGCCCTCGTCGCTCGAACGTCCGGAGCACGCGCCACAGCCCGGCGCGGGAACCGTATTCGTAGATCGATTCCATGCTCATGTGCCGGTTCGGGAAGGGCTGGGCCCCGACCATCTCGGACAGGAACGTCTCCGAGGCCTGGTCACCGTGGAGAACGTTGTTCTCGGCGCCCTCCTCGTAGTTGAGGACGAACTGGACGGCGATCTTCGCCCCGCCCGGCCACTGCGGATCCGGCGGGTGCTGCCCGTAACCGACCAGGTCACGGGGATAACTGGAGTCGAAACCGTGGGTCATGCCGTCAACCCTGCCCGACCCGCGTCGGTCAGGGAACCCCACAACCGCAACCGCGCCATGCCGCCGTCCGGGAAGATGTCGAGCCGGGCCTCCGTGACCGGCCGGCCACCGTCGACGACGAATCGGTGTCGCGTGTCGGGCTGCAGACGCGTCCGGGGGAGCAATTCCGTCCACTCGCCGTCGCCGTCGCGACCGAGGAGGCTTGCCTCACCAGGGGCGTTGCCCAGGAAGTAGGACGTGTCGAGTTCGGCCAGCGACACCGTGCCCTGCGCGGCGAGCCGGATCTCGACCCAGTCATTGCCGTCGTCGCGGCGGCGGGACGTCTCCCAGCCGTCGCCCATCACGCGGGCGAGACCGGGCAGGAGCATGTTCTGCGGCGACCCGTAGAACATGTTGGAGCAGGACGTGACTCGGGCGCCGTTCTCGAGAGCCGCGAGATCGACCGGGCCCGCGTCGAGGAAGCGGGGGTCGGGGCGGCCCTCGCCGTGCACCCGCAGGCGCGCGACACCGCCGTCCGGGTGCATCGTGAGTTTCACGTGCGTCCATCGGCGGTCGGAGTCGACGGCGAACGGATTCTCGGTGTCGCCCTCGACGGGGCTGCGCTCGACGATCGTGGTCCAGTCGGCGTCGACCAGTTCCTCGGCGGACGGGTAACCCTCGACGGAGGCCGCCTCCACGGAGACCTCCGGCGGGTAGTTGCCCTTGAACCACGCCGTGTCGACCACGACGCCGCGCACAACACCCGGAACACCGAGCCGGACGATCGCCTCGTCGGTTCCGGACACCCGGCGACGGCGGGTCTCCCACCCGTCGTACACCTGACCCTTGTGGCCGAACGTGGCCGGCTGGTATACGGCGGCGGTCGGGCGGATGAGGTTCTCACGCTCGGCGAACAACTCGTCGTTGGCCCAGACGACGGCGCCGCCGAGGGTGCGGACGGCCAGGTCCGGGAGACTGCGGAAATCGGGTGTGGTCGGGGTGTTCGGGGACACGATGTTCGGCTACCTCCTGATCGGGCGTGGGGCAAGTGTAGGGGAGTTCGAGGCGTGCAGCGCCGACCTCGAGCCGGGGCCCGCGGCGCTCAGGGCTCCGGAACCACGGTGCGCGAGAGCACGTCGCGGAGCGTGCCTGCGTCGCAACTCGGCGCCTGGGCGAGGACCGCCGCCTCGTCGAACGCCCCGCACGCCAGGCCGCGCAGGACCACCGTCGCGAGCGCCTGGGCGGTGGCCGGTTCGTCCATCACCCCGCCGCCCTGGCGGTCGAGGTAGGCCTGCAACCGGGTGGCGGCGGCTGGCAGCGCGTCGCGGTAGAAGTCGAACGTCGCGAGCCAGCGGGTGATCAGGTGCCCCGGATGCATGTCCCATCCCTGGTAGTACCCGCGTTCGAGCGACCGGGTGACGAGCCGGTAGTGCCGGGCGAGTGCGGCGCGGATCTCGTCATCGGTGCCCACAGGGACCACCTGGGTGGACCCGTCGCACACCCAGACCCCGGTCTGCGCCGCCGCCACCAGCATCACGGACTTCGCGTGGTCGGCGACCGGGTGCTCGAGCGACTGGAATCGCGACGCGATCCCGCAAGCCGCGCTGTAGTCGTAAGTGCCGTAGTGCAATCCGGTGCACCGGCCGTCGGCGAGGTGGATGGCCTTCGCGACGGTCACGCTGCCGTCCGGGCCGAGCACGGCCTGCGGGCTCTCGATCTGCAACTCGAAGAGCAGCGAGCGGTCGGGGAGACCGTACGCGCGCTCGAGTTCCTCACACAACGCGACGACAGCGGTGACCTGTTGGGCAGCACGCAGTTTCGGGACGGTGAACACGAAGCCGTCGGGAACGCCGCCCGCACCTTCGAGTACGAGTTCGAGGGTCCGGATCCCGCGACGGCGCTCGTGCGGGGCCAGGCCCTTGGCCCGGATCCCCAGCGACCGCGGCCCGGACGGGTCGGCCGAGAGCGTTCGCAGCGTGCGCCCCGCCGCCAGCGCGGTGGCGTCCTCCACGTCGTCGCTCCGCCAGCCGAAGCCGTCCTCGAAGTCGATCCGCAGATCCATGATCGGACGGTGTTCGAGCATCGCGCGGACGTCGGGAAGCGCACCGGTCGTGCCGATTTCGGTCAGCGCATCGATGTTCCTGTCCAGCAGTTCGACAGCCCGATCACCCCACATCCTCGGGGTGCCCGGTCCCGCGTCCGCCGCACTCACGTAGACGGTGTGAATGGGCTGCGGTCGCTGCCGATCGCCCGGAAACGCATCCGCGAGGTCGGTGTCGACGGGGTCGAGGAGCTCGTCGACGCGGTCGAAACTGCTGTCGGGGAGACGGCTGAGGTACTGGGGGTTCACGTCACGATCTTGGCAGAAACGGGGGATTCTCGTCGTCCACCCGCTCGCCCGATGTCACCTCGGTCTCGTCCGGTGGCACCGCGGTGACATTTGCTCAGGCCGTCGCGCCGCGCAGATACGACTCGACGGCACGGGCCAGCTGCCGCACGCTGCGTTCGGTGCCGGGTTCGAGACCGTCGAGCGATCGGGCGCCCATGAAACGGTCGAAGACCAGGCCCTCGACGACGCTGACGAAGTCGGCGCCCGCATCGTCGGGGTCGGCGACACCGAGGGCCTCGAACAGCGCGGTGGCGCGGCCGCGGGAGAACAGGCACGTCGCGAGCCGCGCGTGCAGTTCGGTGTCGCCGGACAGTTCGACGGTGAGGGCGTGCCGCGCGACGAGGTCGTCGCGGCGGGTGTGCAGCAACCGGTCGAGGGACCGGGCCACGTCCTCGGCCAGCGACGACAGATCGAGCGGCGGCGGTGCGGTGTTCTCGAATTCCTGTCGCGAGCGGTCGGTGAGCCGGCGTACCGCGGATTCGACGAGGGCACGCCGGGTGCGGAAGTAGTACGACGTGGAACCGCCGGGCAGGCCGAGGCGGCGGTCGACGGCCCGGTGCGTCAGGGCACGCATGCCGTCGCGCGCGATGATCGTGATCGCCGCGTCGGCTATCTGCTCACGCCGTTCGGGCACGGTGTCTCCCTCCTCACATCGGCTTGTCGCCCGCGACTCTACATTCGTAGTGTCTCCTCTGTGGATGTAGAGGTGCTGTTGGACGACGCACAGCGTGCGGCCGCGGCGGTCCTGCGCGAGACCGCCGACGGTCTGGGGGGAGACATGTCCGCGGTCCGCGGCGTCTACCTGTGGGGGCCGGTCGGGCGAGGCAAGACCTGGTTGATGGACGGCTTCTTCCGTTCGGCGCCGGGGCCGAAGCGGCGGGTGCACTTCCACGACTTCTTCCGGGGA
Organism: Rhodococcus sp. 4CII; assembly: GCF_014256275.1. Lineage (NCBI taxonomy): Bacteria > Bacillati > Actinomycetota > Actinomycetes > Mycobacteriales > Nocardiaceae > Rhodococcus > Rhodococcus sp. 4CII. Next base: position 2,918,820 of record NZ_JACCFE010000002.1, on the reverse strand, counting down.
CTCCATGCCGACGCGCACCATCTGGGGTCGATCGACCTGGCCGTCGACGCGGCGCTCGGCGACGTCCGGTTGCTGTGCTTCGACGAATTCCACCTCCACGACGTCGGCGACGCGATGCTCGTGGCGCGACTGCTGAAGGCGCTGTTCGCCCGTGGGATCACGCTGGTGGTCACGTCGAACTATCCCCCCGGCGGCCTGCTGCCCAACCCGCTGTTCCATCACCTGTTCGCGCCGACGATCGCCGTGCTGGAACAGCATCTGACGGTGGTGCGCGTCGCGGGGCCGGTCGACTATCGAACCGTGACCTCGGCCGAGGGCGGGTTCGGGCTCGGCCGGTTCGTCCGCGCCGCCGAGACAACCGAGTGTCCGGACCTCCGCGAGCGTGTCGTGCTGCCTGTCGGCACCCGCACCGTGACGGCCGCGGCGGTACGGGACCGGACCGTGTGGTTCGACTTCCCGGCCCTGTGCGGCACCCCGACCGCGCCCGCCGATTACCTCGACCTCTCGGCCCGGTTCCCGTGCTGGGTGATCACCGGTGTGCCGCGACTGCGGGAGGTCGGCGCGGAGACCGTGCGTCGGTTCGCGAACGTGGTCGACGTGCTGTACGACCAGGAGACATCGCTGACCGTCGTGGCGGACGTGCCGTGGGAAGACCTGTGCGCCGGACTGGGGGACACACTCGACGTCGACCGCCTGGTGAGCCGGTTGTCGACGCTGCGCCGATAACCGTCGCCGGGGCGGACCCGGGGGTCTGCCCCGGCGACGGGGAATCGATCAGACGTACCGGCTGTACGCGGGCAGGTCCAACTGGCCGTTGCCGGACAGTCCGATGACCACGACCTCCGGTTCGGTGACCGTGCGTGCATGCGCGATGGCCGCGGCCACACCGTGAGTGGATTCCGGTGCGGGGATGATGCCTTCGGCGCGGGCGAAGAGCAGGCCGGCGCCGAGTGCGTCGTCCTGTTCGATCGCCGTTGCCTCCATCAGACCGAGGGCTACGGCGTGCGAGACCATCGGCGACATGCCGTGGTACCGCAGGCCACCCGCGTGGATCGCGGGCGGGACGAAGTCGTTGCCGAGCGTGTACATCTTCAGGAGCGGGGTCAGGCCCGCGACGTCGCCGAAGTCGTAGCGGTACTCGCCCTGCGTGAGGGACGGGCAGGCCGCCGGCTCGCAGGCGACGAGTCGCGTGGTGGTGCCCTCGCGCAGGTTGCGGCCGAGGAACGGGAAGGTCAGGCCCGCGAGATTGGAACCGCCACCGGCGCAACCGAACACCGTGTGTGCCACCGGCTCGCCGGCGTCCTCCAGTTGCGCCATGGCCTCCTGGCCGATCACGGTCTGATGGAGCATGACGTGGTTGAGGACGCTGCCCAGCGAGTAGTGGGCGCGGGGGTCGCCCGCGGCCACCTCGACGGCCTCGCTGATCGCCATACCCAGCGACCCCGTGGTGTCGGGGTGCTCGGCGAGCATCGCCCGACCGGCCTCGGTGAGGTCGGACGGCGACGGATGGCAGATGCCGCCGTAGGCCTCCATCTGGAGACGGCGGTAGGGCTTCGCGTCGAAGGAGGCCCGCACCTGCCACACCTCCACCTCGAGACCGAGCAGTGCGCCGGCGAACGACAGCGACGCGCCCCACTGGCCTGCACCGGTCTCGGTGGTGAGCTTGGTGGTGCCCTCGAGGGCGTTGTAGTACGCCTGCGCCACAGCCGTATTCGGCTTGTGCGAGCCGACGGGACTCACGCCCTCGTACTTGTAGTAGATCCGCGCTGGCGTACCGAGCACCCGCTCCAGCCGGTGCGCGCGCACCAGCGGCGACGGACGCCACATCCCGTAGATCTCCCGGACCGTGTCCGGGATCTCGATGTAGCGGTCGGTGGCCACTTCCTGCTCGATGAGGCTCGCGGGAAATAGCGGAGCCAGATCCTCCGGGCCCAGCGGCTCCCGGGTTCCGGGATGCAGATGCGGCGGAACGGGTTCCGGAAGATCCGCCGCCAGGTTGTACCAATGCGTGGGTACGGCCGACGGAACCGCAACCCCCAGAGGTTCCAGTGATCGAGACAATTCGGCTCCGGTAACCGGGGAGGTGGTCAAGTAGCTCTCCTTCGTGGATGGATACGTCCGGAACATGCTGCGCCGTCCGCCGCCGTGAACGGGTGATTTTCCCCGCCCCCGCGTGTCACGATGGAGGGGCAACTCGGGAGTGAGGATGCCGGACCGTCGGGTGAGAAGCAGGGTCGTCCACACGGTCGCCCTGCTGGCGGCCGTCGTGGCGGTCACGTTTGCGGCGAGGGTGGTCCCCGCGCCAGACACGCCCGCGACACCGACGGAGCCGGGCGCGGGGGCGACGCGCGCCTTGGTCGTCCTCTCGGCGGTCGCCGTCGTCGTCGCGGCGGTGGCGCTGGCGTCGGCCGTCCGTGGCGGTCGGCCCCGGGTCGCCCCCGAACCGCCGTCGCTGGGTCCCACCGGTAGCACCGGAGCGTCGGTGTCGCGCCGTCACCTGGTCGGGTGGGCGGCGTTCGCCGCACTCCTGGTGGCGACGGTGCTCGTCGCCGGATCGATCGGTGGCGGCAACTCACCGGACCGCCCGCCGTCCCAGGCGAGCCCGGCCACCGACGACGGCGCCGCTCGATCCGGCGACACCGCGCCCGCGGAGACGAGTCCGCCGCTCGGCGAGGTCGCCGCGACGCGAGAGGACCTCACGGAATTGTGGACCGCGGTAGCGATTGCCGGACCGATACTGGTGACGCTGCTGATCCTCGGCGCCGCGGCGCGACGCCCTCTCCGGGTCCGGGCCGGTGCGTGGACGGCGGCTCGTCCCGCCGACGGCGCGGGCACCTCGCAGACCTTGGCCCGTGCGGCGGAGGAGGGCCTCGCCGTGGTCGTCGCCCCGAATCTGCCGCCGCGCGAGGCCATCATCGCCAGCTACGCCGCGATGGAAGATGCGCTGCGCGGGGCGCCGGGCGCCGAGCCCCGCGACTCGGACACGCCGTCCGAAGTGCTGGCCCGCGCAGTACAACTCGGTGTCCTGCGCTTCGAGGCCGCGGCGCCGCTTGTGCGGCTGTTCTCAGAGGCGAGGTTCAGCCTGCATCCCATGGACGAACGACATCGCGACGAGGCGGCGGATCTGCTCAGGCGGGTGCGGGGCGATCTCGGGAGCGACACGTGTTCGCCGTCGCAGTAGTCGGGGTGGGGGCGGTGCTGGCCGTGGAGGTCCCGCTGGTGGCGGCGGGTCGGTACAGCGCGGCCGTCCTGGTCGCTGGTGTGGTGACGGCACTGGTGCTCTTCGAGATTCGACGGCGTCTCGCACCCGAGGAACCGGGCGATCTCCCGTCGGGCGCGGCGGCGGAGCGGGCCGAGGCGATGGCCCGGTGGGTGGCGCGAACCGAGACGCTGATCAGCTGGGCCGACGGCACCCGCGGCGACTGGGACCACCATCTGCGCCCGCTCCTCGCGCGTGAATTCCAGCAGTCGACCGGACAGCGGCAGGGGCGGGACCCGGCCGATGTCACGGCGGCGGGCGAGGTGTTCTTCGGCGACCTGTGGCAGTGGGTCGATCCCGACGGGATACAGCGCACCGATCGGACCGCACCCGGTCCGGGCCGGGACGTGCTCGACCGGATCCTGCGACGACTGGAGTTGCTGTGACGATGCCCGCCGAGGTCACCACCGCGCGCGCCCACGCGGTGCTGACCGAGGTCGAACGGGCGGTGGTCGGCAAGCACGACGAACTCACGTCGATCCTGCTCGCGGTGCTGGCGGGCGGGCACGTGCTCATCGAGGACCTACCCGGGCTCGGAAAGACCTTGGTGGCAAGGTCTTTCGCTGCCGCGCTCGGGCTCGACATCACCCGAGTCCAGTTCACCCCCGACCTGCTGCCCGCCGACCTGCTCGGCGCCACCATCTACGACATGCCGTCCGGCCGCTTCGAGTTTCGTCCGGGTCCGATCTTCACCAATCTGCTGCTCGCCGACGAGATCAACCGCACCCCGCCCAAGACCCAGGCAGCGCTGCTCGAGGCGATGGCCGAGGGACAGGTCAGCGTCGACGGCACCACCCGGACGTTGCCGCGCCCGTTCGTGGTGCTCGCCACCGACAACCCCATCGAGTACGAGGGCACATACCCGTTACCCGAGGCGCAGCTCGATCGGTTCGCGCTCCGACTGCGACTCGGGTATCTCACCGAGGACGATGAGCACGAGATGCTGCGTCGACGGCTCGATCGCGGATCGGCGCCCGTGGAGATCCAGCAGGTGGTCGACGCCGCCGATCTCCTCGCGATGCGCGAATCGCTCGAGCAGGTCAGCGTCCACCGCGACGTACTCGGGTACGTCGTCGCGCTGGCGAACGCCACCCGCCATCACCCGCAGGTCGAGGTCGGGGCGAGCCCCCGCGCGGAACTCGACCTCGTCCAGCTGGCGCGGGCCCGGGCCCTTCTCTCCGGCCGCGACTTCGTCATTCCCGAGGACATCAAGGCGCTGGCCGTTCCCGCTGTCGCGCACCGCATCAGCCTGCGCCCGGAGATGTGGGTGCGCCGTATCCGGAGTGACGACGTCCTCGCGGAACTACTGCGCCGCCTCCCGGCGCCGAGGGCGCGATGACGGAGCACGCGCTGGCCTGGCGGGCGTCGCCTGCCGCCCTCGCGCTGGCGACCTGCGCGGCCGTGGCACTGACCGCGGGGGTGGTGGGGCGCTGGTGGGAACTGGTGGTCTTCGCCGCTCCGATGCTCGGCGCGCTCGGTGCGGTGACGTGGCTGCCGCGACCGGCGACCCGTGTGCGGGTCGAGACGCCGGAGGGCGCGCTGCGGTGTTTCGAATCCGAGTCCGTGCGGTTGTCGGTGCAGGTGAGAGCGTGCGGCGGTGCGGCGGAACTCGCGGTGACACCGGCGGCGTCCGACAGCTACACGGTCGAGCAGGACGGCGACGGCGAATATCTGGTCTCGGCGCACCGGTGGGGGCGGTACGAACCCGCACTGACCGTCACGGCCCGTGCCGGCGGCGGCCTGTGGACGGCGACCGTGCGGGTGCCCGTCGCCGAGTTGCGGATCTTTCCGCTCGCGCCGCCGATGCAGACTCCGCTTCCGCACGCCCCGCTTCCGGACCGCATCGGAGCGCACCGCACCCGCCGATACGGTTCGGGGGTCGAGTTCGGCGACATCCGGCCGCACGCTCCCGGCGATCCGCTGCGCAGCGTCAACTGGCCGGTGAGTGCCCGGCGCGGCCGACTCCACGTGACCGAGCGGATCATGGACCGCGCCGCGGACGTCGTCGCGGTACTCGACACCACCCCGCAGGCGCCGGGGCCCGCGTCGGAGAGCCTGCACCGGACCGTCCGCGGGGCTACGCAGGTGGTGCAGTCGGCGTTGCAGCGCGGCGATCGCGCCGGGGTGGTCGCCAGCGGACTGCGGCTGCGGTGGCTCGGCGCCGACATCGGACGCAGGCAGTTCTACCGAATCCTCGACACCGTCCTCGACTCCGACTCCGACTCGGCCGCCTCCGAAGGCACGCTCGTGCCCCGGGTCGCCTTGCCGCCGAGGGCGGTGGTCATCGCGTTCTCCACCATGCTGGACACCAATTTTGCGCTGGCGCTGCTGGAATTGAGGCGACGCGGGCACGTCGTCGTCGCAGTCGACGTGCTCCGCGGCCCCCCGTTCGAGCACGAACTCGACCCGATGACCGCCCGGATGTGGCGGCTCGAACGCCGCAACATGTACCGGAACATGGGTGTTCTCGGGGTCCCGGTGGTGGCGTGGGAGGACGATTCCGCGCTGGACCTGGCGCTGGCTCTCGCCGATCGTGCCCGCCGGCCGTCGGGGGCGCTCCGATGAGAGGGGTGGCGGTGATCGCGGTGCAGGCGGCGCTGGTCGCGCTCGTCCTGGGCAACGCGTCCGCAGTCGGGGCGGCCGCCGCCGGTGTCGCGGCGACGGGCCTGCTGCTCGTCGCGTACACCGGTGTCGCACCGGGAATGCCGACGCTTCTGCTGGGCGCGGTCGTCGCCGGCGCGGCCGCGAGTCTGGCGGCGACACTCCCGGGCGGACCGGCATGGTCGTCGCTGCTCGTGCCGGGTGCTGTGGTGCTGCTGTTCGTGGTCGCGGTCTGGCCGTATGCGAGGCGCCCCGGGCCGTCGGCCGAACCTCAGAACCGGCGGATGCTGTAGATCTGGAACTGCGACAGCGGCGCCAGACCCACCGGAACGCCACGTCCGTACGCATTGAACACCTGGCCGAAGCCCGCGTAGATACCGATGTGCGACGCGTCCGGGTTGAGCACCACTATGTCGCCGGGGGCCAACGCCCACAGCGGAATGGGCGCGCCGACCTCGGCCTGCTCCCACGTGGTGCGGGGCAGATTCACCCCTGCCTGCCGGAACGCCCACTGCACCAGACCCGAACAGTCCCACGCGTCCGGACCCGTCCCACCCCACAGATAGGGCTTGCCCGTCTGGGTGACTGCCGCCGCGAGCGCGGCCAGCCCGGTCGGCGTGGGAATGGGCGTCGGGAGAACGGACGAACCCATCGAACTGCCGCCGGTGCTGCCGCTGTCGGAACTGCCGGCGACCGGTGCGGCGTTCGCCGGAAGCGCGACCAGTGCGGTCGCGCAGAACGCGAGAGCACCGGCAACGGCGGCACGCCGCACGGGACGGAGAAGCCTGCGCTGGGACACGACGTCCCCCCTTTGTTCGCTCCTGCTCGGGCGTTCTGCTACTGCTCCGAGAGCCGTGGAACCGCCCCGACCATCGGTTGACACGTCTCGATGAGGTCACGGAAAGCGTACAAAGTGTTGCGGCGTCGTGCCCGGCAATTGCGAATATCCGCCCGAACGGGGCGAATTCGGTCAAATTTCGGTAACTGTCACCCCGGTGCCAGGGTCAGCACCACGTCGGCCAGGGCCGGCGCATGATCGCGCTCGGGAACCGTGGCGGAGATGAGGAGCCTGCCCTCGTCCTTCCAGATCCGGGTATGGAGCGTCTCGCCCGGAAAGACCACGCCGGCGAACCGGACGCGGAACCCCGCGACCTGCGACGCGTCCGCGTCGAGAACCGTGTCGACCGCGGCCTTGCACACCATCCCGTAGGTGCAGAGGCCGTGCAGAATCGGTGCGGGAAACCCTGCGGCGGAGGCGAACTTCGGGTCGGAATGCAGGGGGTTGCGGTCGCCGCACATCCGGTACAGCAGCGCCTGCTGCGGCAGCACGGGGGAGTCGACCTCGGCGTCAGCGGGACGGTCGGGCAGTTCGACGGACGTCGACGGTCCGCGATCACCGCCGAATCCGCCTTCACCGCGGGCGAAGATGGACGACCGCCCGGTCCACAGGGGATTGCCGTCGAGGTCGGTGGTCGTCGATTCCTGCACGATGACGGCTGCCTTGCCCTTGTCCCACACCTCGGCGATGCGGGTGGTGGTGCGGGCCTTGCCCTCCGGAGGGATCGGCCGGTGCACGGCCACGTCCTGGCCGCCGTGGACCACCTTCGCGAGGTCGATCTCGACTCCCGGGAACGACACGCTCGGCGCCTCGGTGGCATGGAAATTCGCGGCGACCGTGGCGAACGTGGGAAGCACCTGCGGTGTCCCGTCGGTCAGGTACCGCAACTCCTTCTCGTCGAGCGGACGCGATCCGGCGCCGAGGGCGAGGTGGTAGTGCTGCACGTCGGAACTGGTCCAGGAGAACTCCTGGGTGGGCAGTTCGGCCCCGATGGCGATGTCCGGATCAATGGGCATTGGTGGCGTCTCCGGTCAGCTCGGTCTGTTCGGATTTTGCGAGGATGTCGAGGACGGCGAGATAGCCGAACGTCATCGCCGGACCGATGGTCGCGCCGGGGCCCGCATAGGTGTGGCCCATTACGGGGCCGCTGGCATTGCCCACCGCGTACAGGTTCTCGATGCTGCTGCCGTCCGCGCGGAGGACGCGGGCGTGGCGGTCGGTGCGGAGGCCGCCCTTGGTCCCGAGATCGCCCGGAACCATCTTGACGGCGAAGAACGGCGCCTTCTCGAGCGCGCCCAGGCTGGGGTTCGGCTTGTTGCGGGGATCCCCGTAATAGTGGTCGTAGCCGCTCTCGCCGCGGCCGAAGTCCTCGTCCTTGCCGTTCCGGGCGAAAGTGTTGAAACGCGAGACCGTTTCGGTAAGCGCGTCGACGGGGACGCCGATCTTCCCGGCGAGTTCGGCGACGGTGCCCGCCTTGACGACGACTCCCGCCTTCAGCCAGCGACCGGGGAACGGGGACCGCGGGGTGAGGCCGGCGAACGCGTACCGGTCGCGGTACCGCTGGTCGAGCACGAGCCAGCACGGAACGTTCTCGCCCGGGCCGTCGCCCTGCCCGTGGGTACCGCCGTACATCGCGTGCGTCGCCTCGACGTACGGTGCCGATTCGTTGACGAAGCGCTTGCCGGATTCGTTGATCATGATGCAGCCGGGCAGGCTCCGCTCGGACAGCGCGAACCACGGGCCGCCGGTGAGCGGGATAGACGGACCCCACCAGGCGTCCTCCATCAGATCGAGCGCGGCACCGAGCTTTTCGCCCGCCCAGATGCCGTCGCCGGTGTTGGCCTTCGCGCCGACGGTCCACTCGGTGCCGATCGGCGCCCGCTGGTACTTCTTGCGGGCCTCGTCGTTGTGCTCGAATCCGCCCGACGCGATCACGACGCCGCGGCGCGCCCGGAACACCTGCGGCTGCCCGTCGACCGTGGCGTCGACACCTCGGACCACGCCGTCCTCCACGTGGAGGTCGGTGAGCGGGGTGTCGAGCAGGATCGGGACGCCCGCCGCCTTCAGCCCGGCCTGCAGTCCGGCGACGAGCGCCTGACCGCGGACGAGCAGCCGTTTGCCGGTGAGCTTGGCGCCCAGGAATCGGAGCCCGACCCGGACGGCCCGCAGTGGACCGCGCGGGTTGCGCATCAACAGGTTCAGCCAGCGGTAATCGGCCTGGGTGATCACGAAATTGGAGGGAGCCTTGACGTAATCGGGTTCGAGTTTCGCGAGGTCGGCACCGAGCTTTCTGCCGTCGAACGGTGTCGGCTCGACGGACCGTCCGCCGAGCCGTCCGCCGGGGGCCTCGGGGTAGTAGTCGGAGTATTCGGGCACCCACTGCAGCTTCAGCGGGCTGTTCTTCAGCACGAACGACAGCATCTCGGGGCCACGGTCGATGTAGGCGTCGATGCGGTCCTTCGGGACGACGTCGCCGATGATGCTGTGCAGGTAGGTCCGCGCGGCGTCGGTGGTGTCGTCCACGCCGGCGGCGATCAGGGCCTCGTTGTTGGGGATCCACACGCCACCGCCGGAGCGTGCGGTCGAGCCGCCGAAGTGCGCTGCCTTTTCCAGGATGACGACGCTCAGTCCCTTGTGGGCCGCGGTCAGGGCCGCGGTCATCCCACCGGCACCGCTCCCGACGACCACGATGTCGTATTCGTGCTTGCTCATGTAGAACACGTTATAGAATGATGGGGTTGTCAGTCCATCGTTTCTGCCAGGAAGTATTACTGACGCCAACGAACAAGAACGAAACACGTTGCAGTGAAAACCGGTGGGCGTGCGCACGCGAACGAACTTCAGGGAAGGTCCTCACACCATGCTCTCGACGCAACTACGCACCGAGTTGGCGGATCAGCTCGACGCTGCCGAACGCGGCCGCGCTCCCATCGGCCCCCTGACCGCGGACCATCCCGACATCGACGTCGTCGACGCCTACGAGATCCAGCTCATCAACATCCGCCGCCGGTTGCAGGACGGCGCGAAGGTCGTCGGGCACAAGGTGGGCCTGTCGTCCCTCGCGATGCAGCAGATGATGGGCGTCGACGAACCCGATTACGGCCATCTGCTCGCCGACATGGAAGTGTTCGAAGATCAACCCGTCGACACCGCGCGGTTCTGCTTCCCGCGCGTCGAGGTCGAGGTCGCGTTCGTGCTGGGCGCCGACCTCCCCGGGGCCGGCTGCACCGAACAGGACGTCCTCGACGCCACCGTGGCGTTCGCGCCGTCCATCGAACTGATCGACAGTCGGATCACCGATTGGAAGATCACTCTGCCCGACACGATCGCCGACAACGCGTCGTCCGCCGGTTTCGTGCTCGGCAGGAACCGGGTGCGGCCGACGGACATCGACATCAAGGCCATCGACGCCGTCCTGACGAGCAACGGCGAGACCAAGGCCGAGGGGCGCAGCGACGCCGTGCTCGGCAACCCGGTGACCGCGGTCGCCTGGCTCGCGCAGAAGGTCGAGAGCTTCGGCGTCCGGTTGAAGGCCGGCGACATCGTGCTGCCCGGCTCCTGCACCCGCGCCATCGACGCGCACCCGGGTGATCACTTCCGCGCCGAGTTCAGCGGGCTCGGATCCGTGTCCCTGCAGTTCAAGTAGGAGATTGTTCATGACAAAGGCAAGTGTGGCGATCGTCGGCTCGGGCAACATCAGCACCGACCTGCTCTACAAACTGCAGCGATCCGAGTGGCTCGAACCCCGCTGGATGATCGGGATCGACCCCGAGAGCGAAGGCCTGGCACGAGCCCGCACGATGGGGCTGGAGACGTCCGCCGAGGGGGTCGACTGGTTGCTGAACCAGCCGGAGAAACCCGACCTCGTCTTCGAGGCCACGTCGGCGCACGTCCACCGGGAGGCGGCACCCCGGTACGAGGCCGCGGGCATCCGCGCCGTCGACCTGACCCCCGCCGCCGTCGGACCCGCCGTGGTCCCGCCGGCCAACCTGCGCGAACACCTCGGCGCCCCCAACATCAACATGATCACGTGCGGCGGGCAGGCCACGATCCCGATCGTGTACGCGGTCTCCCGCGTCGTCGACGTGCCCTACGCCGAGATCGTCGCCTCGGTGGCGTCCGTCTCCGCTGGCCCGGGTACCCGCGCCAACATCGACGAGTTCACCAAGACCACCAGCCGCGGCATCGAGACCATCGGCGGAGCGCAGCGCGGCAAGGCCATCATCATCCTCAACCCGGCCGACCCGCCGATGATTATGCGCGACACCATCTTCTGCGCGATCCCGGAGGGCGCCGACCGCGCCGCCATCACCGATTCCATCCATCGCGTCGTCGCGGACATCCAGCAATACGTCCCCGGCTACCGGTTGCTCAACGAACCGCAGTTCGACGACCCGAGCGTCGTGTCGGGCGGGCAGGCGACGGTCACGACGTTCGTGGAGGTCGAGGGTGCAGGCGACTTCCTGCCGCCGTATGCGGGCAACCTCGACATCATGACCGCGGCGGCAACCAAGGTGGGCGAGGAGATCGCCCAGAAGCTCCTGAGTGTGGAGGCATGAGCACTATGGTCCATTTCGACGAGGCGAGCGCAGCGACGGGGAATGTGTCAGCCAGCTGGGACATCCGCGTCACCGACACCTCGCTGCGGGACGGTTCGCATCACAAGCGGCACCAATTCACCGGCGACGAGGTCCGGGCCATCGTCGGTGCGCTCGACGGCGCCGGGGTCCCGGTCATCGAGGTGACGCACGGCGACGGACTGGGTGGGTCCTCGTTCAACTACGGATTCTCGAAGGTGCCCGAGCAGGAACTCATCTCCATCGCCGTCGACACGGCGAAGAACGCGAAGATCGCCTTCCTCATGCTGCCGGGCCTCGGCATCAAGGACGACATCATCGTCGCCCAGGACAACGGCGCCTCCATCTGCCGCATCGCCACTCATTGCACCGAGGCGGACGTGTCCATCCAGCACTTCGGCCTGGCCCGCGACCGCGGTCTCGAAACCGTCGGCTTCCTGATGATGGCGCACTCGATCTCACCGGAGAAGCTCGCCCGGCAGGCCCGCATCATGGCCGACGCCGGCTGCCAGTGCGTGTACGTCGTCGACTCCGCGGGCGCCCTCGTACTCGAGCAGGTGTCCGACCGCTTCGAAGCGCTGGTGCAGGAACTCGGCGCCGATGCCCAGGTGGGTTTCCACGGTCACGAGAACCTCGGACTCGGTGTCGCCAACTCGATCGCCGCGGTCCGGGCCGGGGCCAAACAGATCGACGGCAGCACAAGGCGATTCGGTGCCGGCGCCGGAAACGCGCCGGTCGAGGCGATCGTCGGCGTGTGCGACAAGATCGGAGTCAAGACGGGCATCGACTTCTTCGCGATCGCAGACGCTGCAGAGGACGTGGTGCGTCCGGCGATGCCCGCCGAATGCCTCCTCGACCGGCAGGCGCTGATGATGGGATATGCCGGCGTCTACTCGAGCTTCCTCAAGCACGCCGAACGCCAGGCCGAACGGTACGGCGTCTCGTCCGCCGAACTCCTCGTCCGCGCGGGCAAGCGCAAACTCGTCGGCGGCCAGGAGGATCAGCTCATCGACATCGCCCTCGAACTGCAGCGCGAGCGCGCGTGAGAACTTGTCAACCACCCGTGGTCGACAAGTACTCACGGGTCAGCGGGCGGTCTCCCACAGCCCGACGACGTTGCCCTCCGAGTCGGTGAAGTATGCGGCGAAGCCCATGTTCCCGACGGGGGTCCTGCCGGTGACGGTCTTTCCGCCGAGGGATTCGATCTTCGCGAGGGCGGCGTCGATGCTCTCGACGTCCACGGTGACCACGGGAGACGTCACCTCGCCCCGCTGCATCATGCCGCCGTTGATGTACCCCGGTTCGTCGGGCATGCCGCTCTCGCCGACCGGTCCGGTGCTGACCATGCTGTAATCCATGTCGGGGATCTCGGCGATGGCCCACCCGAACGCGTCCCGATAGAACGTTCGTGCGCGGTCGCCGTCGTCGAAGGGGATCTCGAAATGCACGATTCGGCCTGTCATGGGACGCCTCCGGTTCGGCGGGGAACCGCCGTATCCGACGGCACGTCCAGCCTATGCGCCCGATGTGACATTCGTGCAGACAGACGGCACGAATGTCACATCGGGCGACGTATCCGGGCGGACGGCGCCGACGACTATTCGACGCGATCCCGCACGTCGATGAACCCCTCCATCACCGCGTGGTTGATGCTGTCCCACAGTCGTGGACACCCCTCCCGGAGTGCGATGGACTGTCCCTCGCCGACGGCGTCCCGGAATGTCGGGCACGTCTTCGCCGGATCGTCCGTCCACTGGACGCTCGTGTGCTTGAGGCTGTTCTTGCGCACCAGCACACAGGTGCCGCACGTGCGGCACTCGACTTCGTTCATCCCGTCGTCGAGGTAATTGGCCTTGTCCGCCAGCGTCTGCGCATGGATGGCCTCGAGCCGAGCAGGTTGTCCGGCGAAGTCGGGGGCTTTCGCCCATTCGGTCGAGGCACTCATCGTCAGACCTGCGCTTCCGTACTCTCACGTTCGGCCTTCTGCCGGGCCAGGTTCTCCTCGACCTCGTGCTGCCAGGCCTCGTTGGCCTTGGTGGTGTCGACCTCGAATTCGAAGCGTTGCGTCATCTTGTCGGTGACGTCGGCGACGTCGACGTAGAACTGGTCGTACCAGCGTCGCAGCTGGTACACCGGACCGTCCTCGTCGCAGAGCAGGGGGTTGTCGATCTTGGTCTTGTTCTTCCAGATCTCGACGTCCTGCAGAAAGCCCTCCGCGATGCCCTCGGTGAACTTCGCGGCCAGTTTGTCGGCCGTTTCGTCGTCGATGCCGGTCGGCTTCTTGACGGTGACGCCGTATTGGAGCATGAACGAATTGTTCGTCACCGGATAGTGGCAGTTGATGAGGACGCTTTCGACCTCGTACCCGCCGTAGCTGTTCCACAGCGGATTGATCATGTAGGACGGCCCGTAGTACGCGGCCTCGGAGCGCAGCAGCGATTCCATGCCGTACTGCGTGGCCATCCCGACGTCGGGGCGACCTTTCGTGTTGAGGTACTGCGTCGCGATGTGGCCTTCGAAGACGTTCTTGAAGTACGTCGGGAACGCGTAGTGGATGTAGAAGAAGTGCGCCATGTCGACGACGTTGTCGATGATTTCGCGGCAGTTGGACCCCTCGATGAGCATCGAGTTCCAGGTCCAGTCGGTCCATTCGTCGCTGTACGCGCCCTCGATGCGGGGGATGGTCACGTTCTCCGGCGGGGGATTGCCCTCCGGGTCGTTCCAGACGAACAGTTGACCGTTCTGCTCGAGGGTGAGCCATGCCCGGGTGCGGGCGATCGGGGGAACCCGGCGTGCGTAGGGGATGCTGGTGCACTTGCCGTTGCCGCCCCAGCGCCAGTCGTGGAACGGGCAGGCCACGGAATCGCCCTTCACCGTGCCCTGCGACAGATCCCCGCCCATGTGCCGGCAATACGCGTCCAGGACCTTCAGTTCGCCCTTGCTGTCGGCGAAGACGACGAGTTTGGTGCCGAATGCCTCGATCGAATGCGGTTTGCCGTCCTTGAACGTCTTGGTCAAACCGAGGCAGTGCCACCCACGCGCGAAACGGGTCTGGACCGTGCCCACATCGATCTCGCGAATCTGCGCCATTGTGCCCTCACATCCCTTCATGCTGTTAGTAGAACACGTTATAGAACTTCGATGCGATCCGCCATATTTCTGAGGGCTTTCTTCCAGAGCCGGGGCGCCAAACAGCGGTTTTGCCGGTATCTCGACATAAATGGGAACGTGTTCTAGTCTCAGAAGACAAGTGAACCATCGAACGAGACAGGAGCGTCCTGTGGGTGACCATGACAGTCACGAGGTGATGCAGCGGCTCGACGCACTACTGCCGACGCTGCGAGAGCGTGCGCAGGAGACCGAGGATCTCCGTCGTATCCCCGACGATTCCATGAAGGCACTTCAGGAGACCGGGTTCTTCCGGTTGCTCCAGCCCGAACAGTGGGGTGGTTACCAGGCGGATCCGGTGCTCTTCTACTCCGCCGTGCGGAAGATCGCGAGCGCCTGCGGTTCCACGGGGTGGGTCTCGTCGATCATCGGTGTCCACAACTGGCATCTCGCCCTCTTCTCGCAGCAGGCGCAGGAAGACGTGTGGGGCAACGACACCGACGTCCGGATCTCGTCGTCGTACGCGCCGATGGGCGCAGGCCAGGTCGTCGAGGGTGGATACCAGGTGAACGGCGCCTGGGCCTGGTCCTCCGGCTGCGACCATGCCACCTGGGCGGTCCTCGGCGGACCCGTCATCAAGGACGGCCGCCCCGTCGACTTCGTCAGCTTCCTGATCCCCCGCGAGGACTACCGGATCGACGACGTGTGGAACGTCGTAGGGCTCCGCGGAACCGGCAGTAACACAGTGGTGGTCGAGGATGTGTTCGTCCCGACGCACCGCGTCCTCAGCTTCAAGGCGATGAGCACCCTCACCGCTCCCGGGCTCGAGCGCAACACCGCGCCCGTCTACAAGATGCCCTGGGGGACAATTCATCCCACCACCATCTCTGCGCCGATCGTCGGGATGGCCTACGGCGCCTACGGCGCGCACGTCGAACATCAGGGCAAGCGCGTGCGCGCGGCGTTCGCCGGTGAGAAGGCGAAGGACGACCCGTTCGCGAAGGTCCGCATCGCCGAGGCGTCGAGCGACATCGACGCCGCATGGCGTCAGCTGTCCGGCAACGTCGCCGACGAATACGCGCTGCTCGTCGCCGGGGAGGAAGTGCCGTTCGAACTGCGGCTCCGCGCCCGCCGCGACCAGGTGCGCGCCACCGGCCGGGCCATCTCGTCGATCGACAAACTGTTCGAGAGCTCGGGAGCCACCGCGCTGGCCAACGGTACGCCGCTGCAACGGTTCTGGCGAGATGCGCACGCCGGACGCGTCCACGCAGCCAACGATCCCGAGCGCGCCTACGTCATGTACGGCACCGGCGAATTCGGTCTGCCCATCACGGACACGATGGTCTAGGAGAGAACACGTGACGACTACCGAAGAAGCCCTCACGTTCGAGTCGACCTCGAAGTTCGCCCAGGTCCGGCCCGACCTGAAGTTGCACTACCACGAGGCCGGCGTCGGCAACGACACCACGATCGTGCTGCTGCACGGTGGCGGGCCGGGTGCGTCGTCGTGGTCGAACTTCGCCAGGAACATCCCGGTTCTCGCCGAGAAGTTCCACGTGCTCGCCGTCGATCAGCCGGGGTACGGGTTGTCGGACAAGCCGACCGAGCATCCGCAGTACTTCGTGCACAGTGCGTCCGCGCTGAAGGATCTGCTCGATACCCTAGGTGTCACCGGACGCGTCCATCTCCTGGGAAATTCTCTCGGTGGCGGTGCCGCCGTGCGTTTCGCGCTCGACTACCCGGACCGCGCCGGCCGGCTGGTGCTCATGGGCCCGGGCGGGCTGAGCGTCAACCTGTTCGCGCCCGATCCGACGGAGGGCGTCAAGAACCTCGGCAAGTTCGGCTACCAGCCCACCCGGGAGAACCTCGAGGCGTTCCTGCGCATCATGGTGTTCGACCAGAAGCTGATCACCGATGAACTGATCGACGAACGCTTCGCCGCCGCAAGCACTCCCGAGTCGCTTGCCGCCGCCAAGGCGATGGGAAAGTCGTTCTCGTCGGCCGATTTCGAGCTCGGCATGTTGTGGCGCGACGCGTACAAGCTGCGGCAGCGGGTGCTGCTGATCTGGGGTCGCGAAGACCGGGTCAACCCGCTGGACGGGGCACTGGTGGCGTTGAAGATGATCCCGCGGGCGCAGTTGCATGTCTTCGGTGGGTGCGGGCACTGGGCGCAGCTGGAGAAGTTCGACGAGTTCAACCGCCTGGCAACCGATTTCCTCCTGGACGGGGGCAAGTGATGAGTATTCGTTCACTGGCGTACATGCGCATCGAGGCCACCGACATAGCCGCGTGGCGCGAATACGGTCTCAAGGTGCTCGGCATGGTCGAGGGCAAGGGCACCGACCCGGATGCCCTCTACCTGCGGATGGACGACTTCCCTGCCCGGCTCGTCGTCTTCCCTGGAGAGGCGGACCGGCTGTCGGTGTCGGGCTGGGAGACGGCGAACGCCGCGGAGTTGCAGGAGGTTCGCGACAACCTGTCGGCGGCGGGTGTCGCGTTCAAGGAGGGTACGGCCGAGCAACTGCAGGACCGCAGGGTCGACGAACTGATCACATTCGAGGACCCGTCCGGCAATACGCTCGAGGCGTTTCACGGCGCCGCCCTCGAACACCGCCGCGTGGTCAGCCCGTACGGGCACAAGTTCGTCACCGGTGAGCAGGGCCTCGGGCACGCCGTCCTCTCGACCACCGACGACGAGGCGTCGCTGCGCTTCTACCGCGACGTGCTCGGTTTCCGTCTGCGCGACTCGATGCGGTTGCCGCCGCAGATGGTCGGGCGGCCCGCGGACGGCAAGCCGGCGTGGTTGCGGTTCTTCGGCTGCAATCCGCGGCACCACAGCCTCGCGTTCCTGCCGATGCCCACCCCCAGCGGCATCGTGCACCTCATGATCGAGGTCGAGAATTCCGACGACGTCGGGCTGTGCCTCGACCGCGCGCTCCGCAAGAAGGTCAAGATGTCGGCCACGCTCGGCCGCCACGTCAACGACCTGATGTTGTCGTTCTACATGAAGACGCCCGGCGGCTTCGACGTCGAATTCGGTTGCGAGGGACGTCAGGTGGAGGACGAGAGCTGGATTGCGCGGGAGAGCACGGCGGTCAGCCTGTGGGGTCACGACTTCAGCGTGGGGATGCAGCCGTGAGTGAGGTGTCCGGGGACGGGGCCGTCGCGGCCGAGGCGATCGATCCGCGGCGGTTCCGGACGGTGCTCGGCCAGTTCTGCACCGGTGTCACCATCATCACCACCATCGACGACGGCGAACCGGTGGGGTTCGCGTGTCAGTCGTTCGCAGCGCTGTCGCTCGAACCCCCGCTGGTCCTGTTCTGCCCGACCAAGACGTCGCGGTCGTGGGCGGCGATCGAACGGAGCGGCGTGTTCTGTGTCAATGTTCTTGCGGAAGAACAGCAGTCGACGTGTGCCCGCTTCGGTTCCCGCGACCCGGACAAGTTCGCCGGTATCGACTGGACGGAGTCGCCGCTGGGCTCGCCGATCCTCACCGGTTCGCTCGCCCACATCGACTGCTCGCTCGAGAGCGTGCACGACGGCGGCGATCACTGGGTGGTGTTCGGCCGGGTCTCCTCCCTGAGCGAGATCAGGGAGGAGCGTCCGTTGCTGTTCTACCGCGGCCAGTACACCGGCATCGAACCGGACAAGACGGTGCCCGCGCCGTGGCGCGACGACCTCGAGGCGTTCCTCACGACGTCCTCGGAGGACACCTGGCTCTAGGTTCTAGACGGCCACACCGATGTATTTCGTCTCGAGGAATTCGTCGATGCCGGTGGTTCCGCCTTCGCGTCCGAGTCCGGATTCCTTCACCCCGCCGAACGGCGCGGCCGGGTTCGACACCACACCCTGGTTGAGTCCGACCATGCCCGACTCCAGGGCCTCGCACACGCGGATGCCGCGCTTGAGGCTCTCGGTGTACACGTAGGCCACCAGCCCGTACGGGGTGTCGTTGGCCCGCTCGACGGCCTCGGCCTCGGTCTCGAACGTGCTGATCGCGGCCACCGGGCCGAAGATCTCGTTGTGGCACATCTCGGCGTCGTCGGGCACGCCCGTCAGGACCGTCGCCGGGTAGAAGTTGCCTGGACGGTCGAGTGCAGCGCCGCCGGTGAGCACCGACGCCCCGCGTTCGACGGCATCCGCAACGAGGCTGCCCACCTTCGCGACGGCGGCCTCGTCGATCAGCGGTCCGACCACGACGCCGTCCTCGGTGCCGCGCCCGACGGGCAGGGCCTCCATCCGCTGCGTGAGTTTGCGCGTGAACTCCTCGGCGACCGAACTGTGCACGAGGATGCGGTTGGCAGCGGTGCAGGCCTGGCCGATGTTGCGCATCTTCGCCGCCATCGCGCCGTCGACGGCGTCGTCGAGGTCGGCGTCGTCGAAGACGAGGAACGGCGCGTTGCCGCCGAGTTCCATGGACGTCCGCATGACCGTGCGGGCGCACAGTTCGAGCAGATGCTTCCCGACCTTGGTCGAGCCGGTGAACGACAGCTTGCGGGCCCGGCCGTCGAGGATCAGGGGAGTGATCACCTCGTCCGGGCTGGACGTGGTGACGACGTTGACGACGCCGTCCGGCAGTCCGGACTCGGTGAGGATGTCGGCGAGCGCCAGGATCGACAGCGGCGTCTGCGCTGCGGGTTTGATGACGGACGTGCATCCGGCGGCGATCGCCGGCCCGATCTTGCGGGTGCCCATCGCCATCGGGAAGTTCCACGGGGTGATGAGCAGGCTCGGCCCGACGGGCCCTCACTCTCGCGGCAGACACACGCCGGACCACCCCCCGGCGCGTATGTGACTGCCCCGATCTTGCGGGTGCCCATCGCCATCGGGAAGTTCCACGGGGTGATGAGCAGGCTCGGCCCGACGGGCTGCTTGGTGACGAGGAACCGCGACCCGCCGCCCGGCGCCGTCATGTACCCGCCGTCGATGCGGACCGCCTCCTCGGCGAACCAGCGGAAGAACTCTGCGGCGTAGGCGATTTCGCCGCGCGCCTCCGTGAGTGGTTTGCCCATCTCGAGTGTCATGACGAGCGCGAGCCGGTCGACGTTGTCGAGCAGCAACCGGTGCGCGTTCATCAGGATGACGCTGCGTTCGCGGGGGGTGGTGGCCGCCCACGACGGCTGCGCCGCGACCGCCGCATCCAGCGCCTCGCGGGCCTCCGCCGCGTCGGCATCGGCGACCGTGCACAGGATCTGTCCGGTGGACGGGTCGTGGACCGGCATGGTGCGGGCGCTGTCGCGCCACTTGCCGCCGATGAAAAGGCCGGTCTGGACCGATCCGATTGCTGCTTCCTCGAGCATGATTACTCCCGATTCGCCGTTGCCGTAGTGACGTGGCCCATGTTATACAGATTGTTGACAATCTGACAATGCACATTTTCCGACATCCGGCGGCATCTACGCGTGGGAGGGTTCTCGTGACTCGGTTATCTCCACTGCTCGCACAGGCCACACCCGTGACGGTCGATCACGGTGAAGGCTGCTACCTCTACGGCACCGACGGTCGGCGCTATCTCGACTTCACCGCGGGCATCGGCGTCACCAGCACCGGCCACTGCCATCCCCACGTCGTGGAGGCCGCGCGCAGGCAGGTCGGCTCCCTCATCCACGGCCAGTACACGACGGTCATGCACCAGCCGATGCTCGAACTGGTCGAGCGCCTCGGGGCGGTGCTGCCGGAAGGCCTCGATTCGCTGTTCTTCGCGAACTCGGGGAGTGAGGCCGTCGAGGCGGCACTCCGGCTGTCGCGGCAGGCGACCGGCCGCCCCAACGTCGTCGTCTTCCACGGCGGTTTCCACGGACGCACCGTCGCGACGGCGACGATGACCACGTCCGGCACCCGGTTCTCGGCCGGCTTCAGTCCGCTCATGGGCGGCGTGCACGTGGCCCCGTTCCCCAATGCGTACCGCTACGGCTGGTCCGAGGAGGAGGCGACCGCGTTCGCGCTCAAGGAACTCGACTACATCTTCGCGACCCTCACCGCGCCGAACGAGACGGCGGCATTCGTCGTCGAACCCGTCCTCGGCGAGGGCGGGTACGTGCCCGGCAACACCACATTCTTCCAGGGACTCCGCGAGCGCGCGGACAAGTACGGGATCCTGCTCGTCATCGACGAGATCCAGACCGGGTTCGGACGCACCGGCAAGTTCTTCGGCCACCAGCACTTCGACGTCCGGCCCGATATCATCACCATCGCCAAGGGTCTGGCCAGCGGCTTCCCGCTGTCGGGCATCGCGGCGTCCGAGGAACTCATGGCCAAGGGCTGGCCGGGGTCGCAGGGCGGGACGTACGGCGGCAATGCCGTCTCCTGCGCGGCCGCGGTCGCGACGCTCGAGGTCATCGAGAAGGAAGACCTCGTGGCCAATGCCGCCGCCCGCGGCATCCAGTTGCTCGACGGCGCCCGCCGGAAGGCCATCGACGGGATCGGCGACGTCCGGGGCCTCGGACTGCTGGTTGGCAGCGAATTCACCGCCGCCGACGGCAGCGCGGACCGCGCGAAAGCGGCTGCGGCGCAGCAACTGGCCGCGAAGAAGGGGCTGCTGCTGTTGACCTGCGGCGCCCACATGAACGTGGTACGGATGATTCCACCGCTCATCGTCACGTCGGAACAGATCGAGGACGCCCTGACGATCTGGTCGGAAGTGCTCGACGAAGTATGACCAGCACAGGCAACGAAGGAGGCAGCATGGCTCGCTACATCACCATTACCCTGGACAAGCGCGGCGTGACGTGCCGTGCCCGGCTTCTCGACGAGGACGCACCGCTCACGTGCGATGCGGTGTGGAACGTGCTCCCGCAGAGCGGCGACGCGTATCACGCCAAGTACGCGCGCAACGAGGTGTACACGCTGATCCCACGGATCACGGCGGCGCCGCGACGGGAAAATCCTACCGTCACACCGATTCCCGGCGACGTCTGCCTGTTCGACTTCGAGCCCTGGGAGATCGGCAACTCCGCCTACGGGTACGAACCGGGCTCCGAGGCACACGCCGCGCAGGGCGCCACCGACCTCGCGATCTTCTACGGCCGCAACAATCTCCTGCTCAACGGCGACGTCGGCTGGGTGCCGGGCAACGTGTTCGCCGCCATCGAGGAGGGGTTGCCGGAACTGGCGGCCGCCTGCAACGACCTGTGGATGCGCGGTGTCGAGGGGGAGACGATGAGCTTCGCGCGGGCCTGACCGGCGCGACCGGTCCAGCGTGTGCAGTATGGCCCTCGACGAGCGCGGGGGCGTCCACCACCATCGGACGGTATGAAGCTCGACATCCATCAGATCGACGCATTCGCCGCCGGACCCTTCGAGGGGAATCCGGCGGCGATCATGCCGCTGACCGACTGGCTGGACGATTCGGTTCTCCAGCAACTCGCCGAAGAGAACAATCTGTCCGAGACGGCGTTCTACACCGCCCGGCTACCCGACGACATCCCGTCCCACGACCGCGAACACCCGGCCTATCACCTGCGGTGGTTCACGCCCGCGGTCGAGGTGGACCTGTGCGGCCACGCGACGCTTGCCGCGGCCGCTCAGATCTTCGAGGACGTGCACCCGGACGCCGACCGCATCCAGTTCTGGACGCGCAGCGGGTGGCTGCACGTCGACCGAGGCCCGGACGCGACACTGGTGATGGATTTTCCGGCCGAGCCTCCGGTGCCGACCGCGGCCGATCCCCGGGTGGTCGCGGCACTCCGCATTCCGGTCCGGGAGTGTCTGATGGCCACCGACCTCGTGTTCGTCGCGGAATCCGAAGACGATATCGCGTCGATGACCCCCGACTTCGCCGTCATCAGCCCGCTCGACGTGCGCGGCATCGTCGTCACCGCGGCGTCGGAGTCGGACGGCGTCGACTTCGTGTCACGATGGTTCGGCGCCGCGGCCGGGGTTCGGGAAGACCCGGTGACGGGGTCCGCGCACTCGCAGATCGCGCCGTACTGGGCTGACATCCTGGGACGGAACGGCCTTGTCGGACGCCAACTGTCGGCGCGGGGCGGAATCGTGCACTGCGAGGTGCGCGGCGACCGCGTCCACCTGTCCGGGACGTACCGGCGGTACCTCAGGGGAATCGTCGAGTTCTAGCTGAACACCTCCGAATACAGCGTCTCGATCTGGCCGGCGGTGGGCACGACCGGATTGTTGCCGGGCGATCCGGACGCCAGCGCCTGCTCCGCCATCAGCGGGATGAGACCGTCCCAGGCGTCGCGGTCGATGCCGTATGCCAGCGGCGTAGGAACCTTCAGGTCGTGGCACAGCGAGCTGAGAGTCTCGACGAGGAACTGCGCGGCAACGGAATCGCCGGCCGATTCCGGTGCGGCGCCGAACGCCCGCGCGCAGTCGGCGTAACGGCTCTCCGCTCCCTGCACGGAGAACGCCGTGATCGCGGGAAGCAGCATGGCATTCGACAGTCCGTGTGCCACATGGAAATGCGCCCCGATCGGCCTGCTCATTCCGTGTACCAGGGCCACGCTCGAGTTGGAGAACGCCATGCCGGCCTGGAAGGACGCGACCATCATCGCTTCCCGTGCGGTGCGGTCTTCACCGTCCGCGTAGGCCGTGCCGATGTGCGTACCGATGGTGTGGATCGCGGCGAGGGCGAGTCCGTCGGTGAACGGCTGCGCCTTCCTGCTGACGTACGCCTCGATGGCGTGGGTGAGCGCATCGATTCCGGTGTCGGCGGTGAGCCGCGGCGGCATCGACATCGTGAGTTCGAAATCCACGATCGCGGCGATCGGCAGGAAAGAGAGCCCGGGACACAGCATCTTCTCGTCGGACGCGCTGTCGCTGATGACCGTGAATTGCGTCGCTTCGGAGCCGCTTCCGGCGGTGGTCGGTATCGCGATGATCGGCAGCGCCTTCCCGGTGTACACGTGGGGTGCCTTGTACGACCGCATCTCGCCGCCGTTCGCGGACAGCACGGCCAGTGCCTTCGCGGTGTCCATCGGACTGCCGCCGCCGAACCCGATCACCGAATCCGCCCTGTGCTCGGCGACGATCCGCAGCCCTTCCTGGAGAGAATCGGTGGTGGGGTCGGGCACGGTGCCGGAGAACAGGGCCGGCTCCTTGCCTGCCGACCTGAGGAGGGTCATGATCCGGTCGGCCGCGCCGGTGCCGGTCAGGTAGGAGTCGGTGACGAGAATCGGCCTCTGCAGACCCAATTGGTCGACAATCGAGCCGATCTCGTCGACTGCGCCGGCCCCGATCCGGGCGAAACGGGGAAGTGAGAGGTGTGCGGTCATGAGAGAGGTTCCTTAGTTGTTCTGGGGGAAGCCGAGGTTGAGGCCGCCGTGGCTGGGGTCGAGCCAGCGGCTGGTGACGACCTTGCCGCGGGTGAAGAAGTGCACACCCTCGGTGCCGTGGGCGTGGGTGTCGCCGAACAGGGAGTTCTTCCAGCCACCGAAGGAGTAGTAGGCGGTGGGGACGGGGATGGGGACGTTGATGCCGACCATGCCGACCTCGACCTCGTTCTGGAACCGGCGGGCCGCGCCGCCGTCGTTGGTGAAGATGGCGGTGCCGTTGCCGAACGGTCCGGAATTGATGAGTTCGAGTGCCTGCTCGTAGCTCTCGACCCGGATCACCGAGAGGACGGGTCCGAAGATTTCGTCGGTGTACACGCTCATGTCGGTGGTGACGTGGTCGATCAGGGTCGGTCCGAGCCAGAACCCGTCCGCCCCGCCGTCGGCCTGCACGGTGCGCCCGTCCACGACGATGGTGGCGCCGGCGGCTTCGCCGGCGTCGATGTAGGAGGCGACCTTGTCGCGGTGCACCTTCGTCACCAACGGACCCATGTCCGAATCGCGGGTGCCGTCGCCGATCTTCAGGGTGTCGGTGCGCTCCTTGATCTTGGCGACCAACTCGTCGGCGATGTCGCCGACCGCGACGAGGGCGGAGATGGCCATGCAGCGTTCCCCGGCGGATCCGAAGCCGGCGTTGACCATGGCGTCGGCGGCCAGATCCAGGTCGGCGTCCGGCAGGACGATGGCGTGGTTCTTCGCCCCGCCGAGGGCCTGGACGCGTTTGCCGTGGGCGGTGCCGGTGGCGTACACGTACCGTGCGATCGGGGTGGACCCGACGAAGGAGATGGCCTTGATCGCCGGGTGGGTGAGCAGTTCGTCGACGGCGGTCTTGTCGCCTTGGAGGACGTTGAACACCCCGGCCGGCAGGCCGGCCTCGGCCCAGAGTTCGGCCATCCAGAGCGCGGCGGTGGGGTCCTTCTCGGACGGCTTGAGCACCACGGTGTTGCCGGCGGCGATGGCGACGGGGAAGAACCACATCGGGACCATGGCGGGGAAGTTGAACGGGGAGATGATCCCGACCGGCCCGACCGGCTGGCGGATCGAGGCGACGTCCACGTTGGTGGACGCGTTCTCGGTCATGCCGCCCTTGAGCAGGTGCGCGATCCCACACGCGAATTCGACGACCTCCTGACCGCGGGACACCTCGCCCAACGCGTCGGAGACGACCTTGCCGTGCTCGGAGGTGATGATCTCCGCCAACTCGCCCTTGCGCTCGTTGAGCAGTTCCCGGAACTTGAAGATGACCTGGGTGCGCTTGGCGAGGGAGGTGTCCCGCCAGGCGGGGAACGCGGCGGCGGCGGCGTCGATCACCGCGCGGGCGTCCTCGACGCTGGCCAGCGCGACCTGACCGGTGACCTCACCGGTCGCCGGGTTCGTCACCGGCGCACTGGCGCCGCTCGTGCCGGTATAAGTCTTGTTGTCGAGCCAATGCGAGATGACGGCCATGGGGTTTCGCTCCTGGAAGTTCGGGGGTGTCTCCGAGTCTGGTCTGGCAACAATGCCTGCGTCAACGAGTAATCTGGCATTGGAAACTGCAAAAATGCCAGGGAGGTGCGGGCCGTGTTCACCGCCGACAACATGCGCTATCTGCTCGAACTGTCGCGGACGGGTCGTCTCGCGGATGCCGCGAAGCGTCTCGACGTCGACCAGACCACCGTGTCACGCCGAATCACCCGGCTGGAGAAGGACACCGGGACGCGGCTCTTCGACCGCGGCGCATCCGGGTGGCAGCTCACCGAGGCCGGCCGCCGTCTGATCCCGTACGCGGAATCGGTGGAATCGACGCTGCTCGCCGCCCTCGACGTGACGTCGTCCGCGGCTCCCGGCGCCCTGACCGGGACCGTCCGGATTCTCACCCCCGACGGGTTCGGGGCGTTCGTGTTGGTGCCGGGACTGGCCACGGTCCGCACCGAGCATCCGGACCTGTTCACCGAACTCGTCACGTCCACCACCCACGACGTGCTGACGGGCCGGGACTTCGACATCGCGGTGACGCTCGAACGTCCGTCGCCGCGGTCCGTCGTGGTCCGCAAACTCGCGGACTACGACCTCCGGCTCTACGCCTCGCGGCGCTACCTCGATACGCACGATGCAATCGCCTCCATCGACGACCTGCGCACGCACACGCTCATCTGGTACGTCGACGCGTTCCTGGACGTCGAACCATTGCGCATCCTCGACCGGCTTCTGCCGGACTTCCGGGCGCAGATCCAGACCAACAACATCGCCGGTCACTACCAGGCCGTGAAGCACGGAGTCGGGATCGCGCCGCTGCCGAGCTACATCGGGGCGCTGGACGAGGATCTCGTGCCCGTTCTGCGCGACGACTTCATCGCCCACCGCACCTACTGGCTGGTCGTGCCGCGGGAGCTGACACGGCTGGCACGGGTCAAGGCGATCACCGAGGCGCTCTACGCCGTCGTCGACAGCAATCCCGAACTGCGCGGCGCAGCAGGGTAACTCACCGATCCGAGGGTGCAGGTCCGGAGCTCTCGCGAACGACGAGTTCGGTGGGGAGGGTGATCTCCCGACTGGGTGGTGGCACCCGCACGCGGTGGTTGATAAACGCGTCATCCCTCATGATGGATCGATGACGAGTGCGGTGCCGCGGCTGGGCGTGACGTTCATCCCGACGATCGAACCCGAGCGGCTGAGGGACTTCGCGCGGGTCGCCGAGGAGAGTGGTCTCGACGAGATCTGGTTGTGGGAGGACTGTTTCAAGGAGAGCGGCATCGCGTCGGCGGCTGCCGCGCTCGCGTGGACGGAACGAATCCGCGTCGGTGTGGGGTTGATGCCCGTCCCGTTGCGCAACGTCGCACTCACCGCGATGGAGATCGCCACGCTCTCCCGGTTGTTTCCCGGTCGGGTGATCGCGGGCGTCGGGCACGGCGTGCAGCGGTGGATGGAGCAGGTGGGCGCCCGCGCGGCGTCGCCGATGACCCTCCTCGAGGAGTACACGGTGGCGCTGCGGGCGCTGCTCGACGGGCAGACGGTGAGCACGCAGGGGCGGTACGTCCGGCTCGACGGAGTGAAACTCGACTGGCCTCCCACCGAACGGGTTCCGTTGATGCTCGGCGGCGAGGGACCCAAGTCGATACGCCTCGCGGCGCGTCTGGGTGACGGCAACCTGGTCACGTCCGCCGTGAGCGACGACGACATCCGCGACACCCGCGACCTGATCGTGGAGGAGATCGGCGTCGACGGGGCGTCGTCCCATCCGATGGTCGTTCCGAAGATCGCCGCCACCGGCGATGGCGCGCAGCGGCGGGTGGACGAGGAAGTGGCGCGGTGGGAGAAGCCGGTCGACGCGGGAATCGGGGTCGCGGGGGACGCGGACACCATCGCCGCGGAGGTGCGCAGGCTCGCCGGGCTCGGCGCGACCTCCGTGGCGATCGCGCCGACCGAGGACGAACCGGATCTGCTGGGATTCGTCAAGTTCCTCGGACGCAGTGTCCGGCCCCTCCTCCGCACGTGAGTGGGAAAGAGTGCCCGAGGACGCTGTCATGTCTCAGGACTTCGAGGACGGATCTGTCTCAGGACTTTGAGGGCAGTTTCTGATATTGCTTTGTCCTGTCCATTGCTTTGTCCTGTCGAGTTGGGTCTGCAGTTCGGTCAGCGTCGCCGCCGGTGGCTGCTTGGCCAGCCACTTGCGCAGGGTCTGATGGGCGCGTTCGTTCTTGCCGCAGGTCTGCGGGTGCCGCACCGAGGCGGCGATCGCCAGGGTGCCGAGGGCGGCGAGGTTGCGTTCGAGCTCGGACATACCGCCTCGGCGTTTCCCGGAGAAGGCGAGCCCGTTGTCGGAGAGCAGGTGCACGGGGACCGCGTGCCCGTCCATCGCCCGTTCCAGGGCCGCCCAGGCGGCGGCGGAGCTTTCACCCCGGGCGGCGTACGAGCACACGTCGAGGCGGGAGTGGTCGTCCAGAATCTGCAGGATGCACGCCACGGTGCCATCGGCGAGATAGTGTTCGAGGCCGTCGATCTGCCAGCACCCGTTGGGGCGGAGTACTCGAAACTGCGTCGTGAGCGGGGTTTATTGCGGGGCTGGGCGACGATCTGTCCACGCTCGCGCAGCACCCGGTACACCGTCGATCGGGACGGGACCGGATCGAGATTCCGGGCTTCGAGGTGTCCGCCGAGTTCGTCGCCCACGAAAGTTCCGCGGTTCGCTGACAGTCATCCCACTCCGCATGCCCGGCCGTCGTTTCCGTGGGACGGTGGACGGGTAGTTGAGGAGACGAGATGACGACGGAGGACCATGAACCCCGAGATCCATCACGAGCCCAGCGAGATCAGTTACGACGAGCAGTTCTACCCGGCGCGCCCTCGGCCGTTGAAACCGTCGGTCCGTCGTGCCGCCCGGGTGGATGCGCAGCGGGGTGACCCGGTACCGGACAACCCGGATTACGTGGAGTGGCTGATCAATCAGTCGATTCTGCACGATGCGAAGTTGATCGCGGAGCAGCTGTCCGGCAAGGGCAGCATGTGGCAGAACCCGTATGCCGACCCGAATCCGCGGGCAGCGGTGGAGCGGGGTTCGGTGTGGTTCACGGCGTACCCGATTTCGATCATCACGGCGCCGGGGGCGAGTTTTCTGAGTTCGCTCGGCGACGAGGCGTTGTGGCAGGCGTTCTCCGAGGTCGGGGTGACGGCGGTGCACACGGGACCGGTGAAGCAGGCGGGCGGGATCAACGGGTGGCGGGCAACGCCGTCGGTGGACGGCCATTTCGACCGCATCAGCATGCAGATCGACTCGGCGTTCGGGACGGAGGAAGAGTTCCGCAAGCTCTGCGTCGTCGCCGCAGCGTACGACGGCATCGTCATCGATGACATCGTGCCCGGTCACACCGGTAAGGGCGCCGATTTCCGGCTCGCCGAGATGGCGTACGCCGACTACCCCGGCATCTATCACATGGTGGAGATCGAACAGCAGGACTGGCACCTGCTGCCCCGGGTGCCGGACGGCCGGGACTCGGTGAACATCGACGCCGACACCGAGGCGCAACTCGCCCGGGCCGGATACATCATCGGTCAACTGCAGCGCGTCATCTTCTACGAACTCGGGGTGAAGGAAACCAACTGGAGCGTCACCCCCGCGGTGAAGGGGGTGGACGGCGTCGAGCGAAGGTGGGTGTACCTGCACTATTTCAAGGCCGGGCAGCCCTCCATCAACTGGCTGGATCCGTCGTTCGCGGGCATGCGCCTCGTCATCGGGGACGCCTGCCACTCCATCGCGGATCTCGGCGCCGGCGCGCTTCGACTGGACGCCAACGGTTTTCTCGGGGTGGAGCGGCGCACCGAGGGTCTTCCCGGCTGGTCGGAGGGGCATCCCCTGTCGGAGGCAGCCAATCACCTCATCGCGAGCATCGTGCGGAAGATGGGTGGATTCACGTTCCAGGAGCTGAACCTCACCATCGACGACATCAAGGCGATGGGTACGACGGGTGCCGACCTGTCGTACGACTTCATCAACCGTCCCGCCTACCATCACGCGCTGGTCATGGGGAACACCGAATTCCTTCGGCTGACGATGAACCTCGCCCGCGACCACGGCGTCGATGCCGCCTCGCTCGTCCACGCGCTGCAAAACCACGACGAGCTGACGTTCGAGCTGGTGCATTTCGCGACGCTGCACAAGGACGACGAGTTCGACTACGGCGGCGAGACGGTCACCGGGTCCGACCTCGGTGACCGCATCCGCAAGGACCTGTGCGAGCGGCTCACCGGGCGGTGGGCACCATACAACCGCACGTTCACCACCAACGGGATCGCCTGCACCACGGCCAGCGTCATCACCGCGACGCTGGGCATTCGCGACCTCGACCGGATGGACGCCGCCGACATCGACACCGTCAAGCAGGCCCACCTGCTGCTGGCGATGTTCAATGCGCTCCAGCCGGGAGTGTTCGCACTGTCGGGCTGGGACCTGTGCGGTTTGCTTCCCGTGCCGTCCGAGGACGTGGTCGATCTCCTCGCCGAGGGGGACACCCGCTGGATCAACCGGGGTGCGCACGACCTCATGGGCGTCAACCCGGACGCCGAACGGTCGGAGTCGGGCATTCCCCGCGGGCGCAGTCTGTACGGGAGTCTGCCTGTGCAGCTGCAGGATCCGACGTCCTTCGCGCGCCGGCTGGCCCGCATCATCGACGTCCGGAACCGATACGGCATCGCCACCGCGGTCCAGCTCGACGTGCCGACGGTGTCACACAAGGGTTTGCTCGTGATGGTTCACGAACTGGCGGACGCGAGTCTGGAGGTCACGGTTCTCAACTTCACGTCCGAGGAGATCGCCGCGACCGTCCAGTCGCAGTTCCTGCCCGCGGGCTCGCCGGCAGTCAACCTGTTCACCGACGAGCAGATCGGCGCCGTGGACGAACTGCACAGTTTCCCGATCACCCTCGCGCCGTACGAGGGTGTCCCCGTCCTGGTGCGGCCAGAATCTGCATGACCCGGACTCTTGACTCGGATAACAACTGTCGGAGTAAACTCAGATATGTATTATCCAAGTAAAGGAGTGGGATGTGAAGATCGTCATTTTCGGAAACGGACTGATCGGACGACAGGTCGCGGCGAAGCTCGGCGACTCCGGGCACGACGTCGTGGCCCTCGGCCGCGGCGACGGAATCGATACGACCACCGGAAAGGGTGTAGCGGAGGCCGTCGCGGGAGCCGACGTGGTCGTGGACCTGACCAATTCGCCGTCGTGGGCGGACGACGACGTCCTGGCATTCTTCCGCGATTCGTCGAAGCACATGCTCGCCGCGGAGGAGGCCGCCGGCGTCGGGCACCACGTGGTGCTGTCCATCGTGGGCGCCGACCGACTGCCCGACTCGGGATACATGCGAGCCAAGGCCGCCCAGGAAGATGTGGTCAAGGCCGGCCCGGTCCCGTACTCGATCCTGCGATCCACCCAGTTCTTCGAGTTCATCGCCGGCATCGCCGACGCCGGGACCGTCGGCGACACGGTGCACGCGACACCCGCGCACCTGCAGCCCATCGCCTCGCGCGACGTCGTGTCCCGGGTGGCGGAGGTGGTCACCGGCTCCCCGTTGAACGGCACCGTCGAGATCGCCGGCCCCGAGCCGCTGGGTATCGACGAATTGGTGCGCCGACTGTTCGCGTCGACCGGCGACAAGCGGTCCGTGACGTCCGATCCCGAGGCCGGTTATTTCGGTGCGAAACTCGACGACGCGGCGATCACCCCGACACCCGGCGCCGGCGCCTGGATCGCCCCCACCACGCTGGACGAATGGCTCCGCAAATAGGGTCGTGCGCATGAAGATTTCCGGTGGTGTGGAGTGGTCGCTCCACTGCTGCGTGGTGCTCAGCCAGGCCGAGGCCCCGGTGCCGACTGCCCGGCTGGCGGATCTGCACGGGGTGTCGAAGTCCTATCTCGCGAAGCATCTGCAGTCGCTGGCCCGTGCCGGTCTCGTCCACCCGACCGAGGGTCGCGACGGCGGGTACGTCCTGACCCGGGCACCCGCGGACATCACGGTGCTCGACGTCGTGCAGGCGGTCGACGGCACGGGGCCGGCATTTCGGTGCACCGAGATCCGGCAGCAGGGGCTGCTCGCCGCGCCACCGGAACAGTGCACGGCGCCCTGCGGCATCGCGAAGGTCATGGCCGACGCCGAGCGGGCCTGGCGTGATTCGCTGTCGGGCGTGACCATCGCGGATCTGGCGGGGACGCTGGACCTCGCGGCTCTCAAACAGACGCTGCAGACGTCCTACTGAAACCGAGGGCCGCGGTTGCCCTGACGCTCGACCTCGGCGAAGACTGGACCCATGGCCGAGATGCGAGGCGACGCCGAATTCCATCGGCTGCGCACGCCACGGGCCGCGGCCGTCGCCGGTGTCGTCTTCGGCGTGCTGTTCGCCTCCAGCATCGTCCTGCTGCGCACCGCGCTGCCGGGTGCACCGGGCGACCCGTGGGTGAGCCACCAGCGGCAGATCACGACGGCCCTGCTCCTCGCGCCCTTCGCGGGCATCGCGTTCCTGTGGTTCATCGGCGTCATCCGCGACCGGCTCGGGGACCTCGAAGACCGCTTCTTCTCGACCGTCTTCCTCGGCAGTGGGCTGCTGTTCCTCGCGATGACGTTCATGTCGATGGCACTCGCCGGCGGCATGCTCGCCATTTCCCGGCTCTCCACGGTTCCGCAGAACGACCTCGTCTACTTCGGGCGCGAGGTGATGTTGCATGTGAACAACGTCTACGGCGTTCGCATGGCCGGAGTGTTCATGATCTCGCTGGGAACCATCTGGCTGCGCACCGGACTGATGCCGAGATGGCTCGCCGTCGCCACCTACCTGTTGTCGTTCACCCTGCTGGTGGTTGTCAGTTTCAGCCTCTGGGTGGCGCTGGTCTTCCCCGCGTGGGTGCTGGTGATCAGTGTGTACATCCTCGTGGTGGATCGGCCGCCGTCCCTCCCGCCGGACTGACCCGGCTCACGGCGCGGGGTTCTCACCCCGTACGGGTGATGTGGCGTCGATGCGCCGCGAGCAACGTCAGGACTGCGATTGCGATGGCGCACGGGTTTTGGCGTCGCCGGGAATCGCTTTCTTCCGACGATGCGAGGAGAGTCAGATGACGGACCCACAACCCAACATCCTGGTCGACCACGCGGTGGCGAAGTTGCACGCCTTCCTGGCGAAGGACTGACCGTCATGGGGCTGGGTGGTTCCTGGGCGGACGGGTCGACGCAGTCGGCGATCGAGGATTTCGTCGCACGGGTGACGGACCCGGGAGGGCCGGACTTCGTCGAGCCGGCAGACCGGGTGGCCGTGTTCGACAACGACGGCACGTTGTGGTGTGAGAAGCCGATGCCCATTCAGCTCGACTTCACCGTCCGGCGTCTGGCGGAGATGGCCGAGAGCGATCCGGCACTGCAGCAGAAGCAACCGTGGAAGGCGGCCCACGAGCACGACCTGAAGTGGCTCGGGGCCGCGATGGTCAAGCACTACCACGGCGACGACGGCGATCTGAAACTGTTGATGGGCGCGATCACCGCGGCGTTCGACTCGGTCAGCGTCGAGAATTACGACGCTCGGGTCCGGGCCTTCTTCGACGGCGCCGACCACCCGACGCTGGGCCGCCCGTACTACGGCTGCGGATACGCGCCGATGGTCGAGTTGCTTCGCTATCTCGAGGCGAACGGATTCGCCGTCTACATCGCGTCCGGTGGTGATCGGGACTTCATGCGCCCGGTCGCCGGACGGCTCTACGGGATTCCGCCGGAACGCATCATCGGCAGCGCCCTCGGCCTCTCGTACCGTGAGGGGACGGACGAGACGGAACTGCTCTACAAGGCCGCGATGGACTTCTTCGACGACGGACCGGAGAAGCCGGTCCGGATCTGGAGCAGGATCGGGCGGCGGCCGATCCTGTCGGCAGGCAACTCCAACGGCGACCTGCCGATGCTGGCGTTCTCCGGGCTCCCCGGCCGCCCGTCGCTTCGGATGCTGATCCTGCACGACGACGCCGATCGCGAATTCGACTATGTGGCGGGCGCCGAACAGGCCCTCGATCAGGCCCGGGAAAGGGACTGGACCGTGGTGAGCATGAAGGACGATTGGACAAGCGTCTTCCCGCCGGCGGACACCTGATCAGGCAGAAGGGAAGGCGTCGTGGAAGCGTCCCGCCGGCCCCGCGTCGACGGTCACCGGTCGCGAACAGCCTCCCGTGGTCCATGTCGCCCACGAGGACGCGGCCGCCTACGCGCAGTGGGCCCGGGTCAGAGTAGAACCACCACCGCGAGCAGCGCGAGCACGGTCACGACGCTGGACGTGACGACGGCGGCGAACGTCGCCGGAGCGAATACCCCGGACTCGATCTGCTTGCTGATGACCCGGTAGCGGACCGTGCCGTATGCGGAGACCAGCAGTCCGGCGGCGAGCAGGATGAATCCGGCGGCGATGGCGTGGTCGCCGCGATGCGGTGCGAACTTCGCCACCGCCACACCGAGTGCGGCGACACTGATCCCGGTGCGATGCCAGGCGAGGTAGGTTCGCTCGTTCGCGAGATGGTCGCGCGCGGTGCTACCGGTGTTCGGCTGGGTGGGTCCGAACATGTTGCGGCTCATAGGGTGCTACCCAGGAACTCGATCTCCGACAGGCGCGACTGGTAGCCGGTCTCGCCGGCCGACAGCCCCGAGATCCAGACGAGGACCCGGTCGGTGGGTGCCGGCGGTCGGGCCACGATCTGGGTGACCCCGGCGCCGAGCGTGGCCGAGGCGATCACCTCGGTGTGGTCGATGTTCGCCCATGCGACGGGAGCGGTCCGGATCTCCACCGTCGTGCCCGGTGTCGGGGAGTCGATCCGGACTTCCCGGAGATCGACGGGTCCGGGGAACGAGACGATCAGGCCCACTCCGGACTTCGACGCCGGCAGTTGCTGCGGGTAGCGGTCGGTCGACCAGGACGTCGTGGGGTCGTCGTCGACGGCGAGGGACGCGGTGGCCCCGTTGTCGGGAAACCGCAGCGGGGAGTACACGGCCGCGGACGACGGAACGAGTGGTGCGGGGAAGACTTCCGGAACCGATGCGGTCTGGCTGCGGATGCTGTCCGCGACGGCGGCCGGGGGAGCGTCCGAGGCGGTGAACGACGTGCCGATCGCCCACGCGCCCGCGCCGAGGGCAACGATCAGTGCGAGCGCCCGGCTCATCGTGGGTAGCGGTGCCGCGGCACGCGCGGCACGGTCGCCGCGCTTCGGGTGAGCGCGCGCCGCGGCGTCGGCGAATGCGGAACCCGCACGGGCCCGTGCGTCCGACAAGATCCGGTCGAGGGCGTCGACGACCGCTTGCGCGGTGTCCGCGCCGGGTTCGAGGGTGAGCGCGTTCATGGCCACGTCGGACAGCGCGCGCGGAATGGCCGGGCGCACCCGGTGCGGCGCGACGACGGAGCCGTCGCCCCGGCGGGCGGCCGCGGGCAGTCCGACGGCCGGGGTGGCGCCGGGCGAGGACAGCGGCCACGTCCCGAGCAGCAGGGCGTACAGCAGTGCGCCCAGTCCGGCGACATCGTCGGCTCTGCTCCCGTCGGCCAGCGTGGCGGGGAAGGCGAGAACGGCGATTCCCTCCCACGAGATCCGAACGCGGTTGGGATGGTCGAGCGCGATACGGGCACCGTGATGGTGTGCGTCGGCGGTCGCGGCGGCGAGGTACCGCACGGTGCGCGCCGCATCCAGCGGACGCGGAACCGTGCGCGCGAGATCCGCGACCCGCCACCCGGGCGTCCACTCCGCGACCACCGCGATCCGGTCGCCGACCGCGGCGATGTCGTACACCTGGGCGATCCGCCCCTCGTGACTGAAGCTGGTTCCGGTGGTGTTCCGGAAGAACCGTGCCAGCGGGTCCGCGCCGCTGTCGGTGGTGTGGAGGTGCGCCGAGTCGACGAGGCTCAGCGAGACGTCCCGGCACAATTCGACGTCGTGAGCGTGCCACCACTGCACCCAGTCCGGGCCGGCGAAACGTCCGAGAAGCCGGTAGCGGGCGGCGACGAGCATGCCCGGGGCCAGCTGATCCTCGCCCGGCCGCGAATGCGGCGGGTCCCCGGACACCGGCGTCGCTGTCATGTGCTCTCCCCGGGCTCCTCCCCGACCCCGAAAATCTCTGTCGGGCAACAATTGCCCGGACAGCACAGCTCACGATTCGCACGGCACCGGGCCTTCTCTTCATGATCCTCGGATGCAGCCCGGATCGGGTGCTTTTCGCCGACCTACCCCAGGACGTGTTCGGCGTATCTCGCCACCGCGAGAACCAGGTCGTCGGAGTGCCGGGGCCCGGTGATCTGCAAGCCGACCGGCAGACCCGCCGCGGTCCGGCCGACGGGGATGCTGATGGCCGGCTGCTGCGTGAGGTTGA
The DNA here is from genome assembly GCF_014256275.1 of Rhodococcus sp. 4CII. Taxonomy (NCBI): domain Bacteria; kingdom Bacillati; phylum Actinomycetota; class Actinomycetes; order Mycobacteriales; family Nocardiaceae; genus Rhodococcus; species Rhodococcus sp. 4CII. The sequence goes on along the minus strand of NZ_JACCFE010000002.1, from coordinate 2,883,298 downwards.
ACGGGTAGGTGAACGGTGTCCACTGCGGCCAGCTGGTGAAATCGCTGCCCGGCGGAACGTCGTAGCCTGCCTCGAAAGCCGGGATGGGGACGGTGGGTGTGAGCAGGACGTTGTGCGTCAGATGGAATTTGCCCATCGTGATGCCGATGTCCGCGGCGACCGCGCGAGCGTCGAGATATTCGACCGCGCTGAACTTCTCGCCCCGTTCCCAGACCTTGCCGAGACCCGGGTCGACCTTGTCGCGTGCCCCGTCCGGGAAGTTCTTCAGCATCGCCGCCGCCCCGGCCGCCCACAGCAGTTCGAAGGCGTCGATCGGGTCGCTGAAGCCGGGGTCGGCGGCGGTGACCGGCAGCCCTGCGGCGTCGATGGCCTGCACGGCTCGGTCGACGATCGCCCGGACCTCCGGGTCGACCGTCACATAGCCGAGCGTCGGGGAGTAGGCAACTCCGAGTCCGACGACGTCGCGGCCGATCTCGCCGCGGAAGGTGGTCGGGAACGGGGCGAGGGACGTCGGGTCGCGCGGGTCGGGCAGCGACATGATGTCCATCAGCAGCGCCGCGTCCTCGACGGTGCGGGTGAGGGGACCGGCGTGGGCCAGCGGTCCGAACGGACTCGCCGGGAACAGGGGAATGCGACCGTGGGTGGGTTTGAACCCGACGACGCCGCAGAACGAGGCGGGAATCCGCACGCTGCCGCCGCCGTCGGTGCCGACGGAGCACGGGCCGAGGCCGGCCGCGACCGCCGCGGCGCTGCCACCCGAGGACCCACCCGCCGTCTTCGTGGCGTCAATGGGGTTGCGGGTGATGCCGCACAGGGCGCTGTCGGTGACGGCCTTCCACGCGATCTCGGGGGTGGTGGTCTTGCCGAGGAACACCATGCCGTCCTCGCGGAGCCGGGCGGCGACGGGACTGTCGACGTCCCACGGCTGGTTCTCGTCGATGGCCTGCGACCCGCGGAGCGTGGGCCAGCCGTCGGTGAGGAAGACGTCCTTGATCGAGATGGGGACGCCGTCGAGCAGACCCTTGGAGTACCCGGTGTTCCAGCGCTCCTCGGACTTCCGTGCCTGCGCGAGCGCCCGCTCCCCGTCGACGAGGCAGTAGGAGTTGATGACACGATCCCGTTCGTCGATGGCGTCGAGAATCGCCTGCGTCGCTTCCACCGGCGACAACTCTCCGGACGAGTAGGCCGTGACCAGTTCGACGGCGGTCATGTCGGTGGGATTCATGAGAACTCCTTCAGCCTGGACGTTCGGGCCCTGTCGTCAACGGCTCGGTACGTACCCGAGGTGTTTGTCTACTACGTTCTCCAGCGGGTACCCCGCTACCCAGCGTTCGAAATTGTCGGTGAAAACTGTAACGAGGGCATCTCGCCAACCGGCGAAATCGCCCGAATTGTGGGGCGTGATCGAGACATTCGGCATGTCCCAGAGCGGATGGCCTGTGGCGAGCGGTTCGGCGTCGACCACGTCGAGTGCGGCGCCGGCGATCGTCCCCGCTCGCAGAGCGGCCACGAGGTCGTCGGTGCGGACGAGTTCACCACGACCCACGTTGACGAACCGTGCGCCCGGCTTCATCGCGGCGAACGTCGAGTCGCGGAACATGTGCCGCGTCTGGTCGGTGAGCGGTGCCACCGCGATCACGTAGTCGGCGACGGCGAGCGCGGAAGGGAGGTCTTCCGCTGCGGTGACCGTTCCGAAGTCGGGGTCGGCGTCCCGTGCGGTCCGACCCGAGCCGCTGACCTGCATTCCCGCGGCCCGCAGGAGACGGGCGACGGCGCGACCGATGGGTCCGGTACCGACGACGAGGACGGTCCGGCCCGCGATCCGCTCGGACTCGCGATGCTGCCACGTGTGGGACCGCTGCAGGCGGAGCGAACCCGGCAGATCCTTCGCGAAGGAGAGCACCTGCGCGAGGACGTACTCCGCGATCGCCCCGTCGAACACGCCACGGGAGTTGGTGATCGTGACGTCGCTGTCGCGGGCCTCGGGAAACATCACGGGGTCGACGCCGGCGGCGGCGATGTGCAGCCACTGCAGGGAGTCGGCCGCGTGCCAGGCTCCCGGCACCGCATCGGTCAGGAAGTCGTAGAGGAAGAGGACGTCCGCGCCGTCCAGGGCAGCACTCAAACCCGCCTTGTCGGTGTAGCGAACTTCGGCACGGGACGCGACCGGTGCCATGAGTTCGTCGCTCGGCAGGACGTGGGCATGTAGCACCGCGACGATCGGGTTCCGACTCACGTTGACACCGTATGAGTAACTCGTATGATTGTCAACAATCTGATAATGCTCGGGCGCGGCCGCAACGAAGGTGAGGCCTGGTGTTGGAACTGAACATTCCGGAATTCGAGGGCCCGATCGCGCAACGGGGGATCGGCGTAATCGCCCCGTTCGACCTGGCGCTCGAACGAGAGTTGTGGCGTTGGGCTCCCCTCGAGGTGAGCCTGCACCTGGCGCGCACGCCCTACGAACCCGTGCCCGTCAGTCTGGAGATGGCCGAACTCGTGTCCGAGCGAAGACACCTCATGGCTGCCACACGCGACGTCCTGCACGTGGAGCCCGAGGTCGTGGCCTATCTGTGCACGTCCGGGAGTTTCATCAAGGGTCTCGAATACGAGCGCACCCTGTGCGACGCGATCTGCGAGGCCGGCGCCCAGCACGCGGTCACCACGTCCGGCGCGCTGGTGGAGGCGATCGAGCACCTCGAGCTGAGCAGGCTGTCGGTGATCACGCCCTACGACGCCCCGCTGACCGAACGGCTGCACGCGTTCCTGAACGAGGCCGGCGCCGAGGTGGTGCGCTCCGACCATCTCGGCCTCGGCGGCGGCATCTGGAAGGTCAACTACCGCACGATCGCCGAGCGGATCATCGCCGCCGACGACCCCCGATCGGAGGCGATCTTCGTGAGCTGTACGAACCTGCCGACCTACGACGTGATCGCCCCACTCGAACGCGAACTCGGCAAACCGGTCCTCACGGCCAACCAGCTCACGATCTGGGCCTGTCTCGGCCGGATGAAGCTACCCATGACGGGACCCGGCAAATGGCTCCGCAACGTGTTCTGACAGCAATCCGCACGACGGAAAGAGGAGAAAGCATGACCAGCACGCCGACGCCCACTGTGGGTTTCATCTACCCCGATCACGCCGCGGAGGACGACTACCCCTTCGCCGCGGAGATGCTCGGAGTGGATCTGCCGGTCGTGCACATCTACGGCACCGACCTGCACGCCGTGCCCGAACTGCTGGACCTCGGAAGCCCCGAGAAGCTGGCGGGCGGGGCCGCGCTCCTCGCCGACGAGAAGCCGGACGCGGTCGTGTGGGCGTGCACGTCGGGCAGCTTCGTCTACGGACCCGACGGTGCGAAGCAGCAGGCCGAGACCCTCGCCGCGGCCACGGGTGTGCCCACGTCCAGCACCAGCTTCGCGTTCGTCAACGCCCTGCACGCCCTGGGGATTACCCGGGTGGCCGTGGCCGCGAGCTACCCGGAGGACGTCGCCACGCTGTTCGTCGAATTCCTCGCCGCCGCCGGCATCGAGGTGCTGTCGATGTCGAGCGCGGGTATCGACACCGCCGCCGAGGTGGGCCGGCTCACCCCGGAACGCGTCGTGGAACTCGCCGTGGAGAACGACCACCCCGACGCCGAGGCCCTGCTCATCCCCGACACTGCGATGAGGACGCTGGGGGCGCTGAGTACTCTCGAGCAGCGCCTCGGCAAGCCGGTACTCACGGCAAACCAGGTCACCATCTGGGAAGGCCTGCGTCTTGCGGGCCACACGGCGGTGCAACCGTCGTTGGGAATTCTGTTCGAGAAAGGCCACAGTCATGGCTCTGACTGACCTGGAACCCGTCAGTCGTCAATCGACTGCCGAATTCATCGCGGACCGCCTGCGGGTCGCCATCATGAAGGGTGCGCTCGAACCGGGTGCACAGCTGGGCGAGGCGGAACTGGCCGCGCACTTCCAGGTCTCGCGCGGGCCGCTGCGCGAAGCCATGCAGCGGCTCGTGTCCGAGGGCATCCTGCACAGCATTCGTCACCGCGGTATCTTCGTGACGGAGCTGACCCTCGACGACGTCGTCGACGTCTACCGCAGCCGGTCGGTCATCGAGCGCGGTGCCCTCGAGATGATCCTCGACGACGGACGGCGGGAAGCCACGTACCTCGCGCTCGAACCCGTCGTGCTCGTCATGCAGGCCGCGGCCGATCGCGGCGACGCCGCCGCCGTCTCGGACGCCGACCAGCAGTTCCACCAGATCCTGGTGGAGAGCGCGGAGAGCCCACGGCTCATTCGCGCGGCGCGGACGCTGCTGATCGAGACCCGGATGTGCCTGGGTGCGTTGCAGACCACCTATGACGACATCCGCGAGCAGGCGCAGGAACACAAAACGCTGCGTGAGGCGATTCGCACGGGTACAGCTGGAGAGGTGCAGAAACTGCTCGCCGAGCACCTGGACGACGCCGTCCAGCGGCTGCGCGCCGATCAGAAGACGCTGTCGTCGTAGCGACAGCCAAGTAGAGGTAAGTGCCGAGGAGGGGCAATGACTCAGGTAGCTGAGGTTCAAGGAGACACCAACCGTCACGATCGCTACCCGACTCGGATCGCCGCCGAGCCGTCGATGCTCCAACGCAACGAACCGGCCGTGTGGGGGAGGCCCGCGGACGGGCCCTTCGATGCGGCGGCCGTCGCCGGACACGAATCCCGCGGCTACACAGTCCTCGAGAACGTCCTGGATGCGGGCGAAGTGATGTCCTGCCGGGAGGAACTCGACCGGCTGTCCCGGGATCCGGCCATGCGCGACAGCGGGCGCGTCATCACCGAACGCGGCACCGACGAGGTCCGCTCCGTCTTCGACGTGCACCGGCGCAGCGACGTGGTTGCCGAACTGATCCGCGACGGCCGTATTCTCGACCGCGCACGCCAACTGCTCGGCTCCGACGTCTACATCCATCAGAGCCGGATCAACTCGATGCCCGGTTTCAAAGGCACCGGCTTCTACTGGCACTCGGACTTCGAGACCTGGCACGCAGAGGACGGTCTCCCCGCTCCGCGGGCCGTCAGCTGCTCGATCACGCTCACCGAGAACTACCCGTTCAACGGGTCGCTGATGGTGATGCCCGGTTCGCACACGCGGTTCGTCCAGTGCGTCGGCGCCACCCCTGACGACAACTACACGTCGTCGCTCGTCGCGCAGGAGGTCGGGGTTCCGCGTCGGGAGGACGTGACCCGGATGGCCGCGGAGTTCGGGATCGACCAGTTCACCGGTGCGGCCGGCACCGCGCTGTGGTTCGACTCCAACGTCATGCACGGGTCGGGCAACAACATCACGCCCTACCCGCGGTCGAACCTCTTCCTGGTGTTCAACAGTGTCGAGAACACGCTCGTCGAGCCGTTCGCGGCGCCGCGTCCGCGGCCAGAGTACATCGCGTCACGCGACTTCACACCCCTGTCCTGACCGGAGCGGCACTCACCTACGCGGGGAGCTCGTGCAGGGCGCGGGCGAGGTGGGCGAGCTCGGGAATCTCGGCGGCCCGGTCCAGGGCCGACTCCAGGGTGGCGTCGTGGGTGGGACGCGCCTCGTCCAATGCGGCCCGGCCTGCGGGTGTGAGCTCTGTGTAGATCCCGCGACGATCGTCGTCGCAGAGAATGCGCGTGAGCAGTCCGCGGTTCTCCAGCCGGTTCACCAGCCTGGTGGTGGCGCTGCTGCTCAGTGCCGCCGCGCGGGCGAGCTGGGCCATGCGCATGTGCCAGCCGTCCTGGCGGCTGAGCGCGTCGAGCACCGTGTACTCGACCACCGAGAGGTCGTGGCCTCGCTGCAGAGCCCGCTCGAGTTCCGCCTCGAGCAGTCCGTGCAGGGCTGCGAGTGTGCGCCATCCCTGCGACCGGATCTCGACGGCGTCGTCAGCGACTGCCATGGCCACCTCCCGTGAATACGTACGCGAAGCCAGAATACCAGCTTGCGCACATAGCAGGCGTATGCAACTATTTATGACGCGTCTGCAATTACTGCACACGCGGTATTCGAGCCAGTGCGCTTGTTTCCAATCTGTACGAAAGGAGTGGCTGCGATGCCACTGGGTCTGCTCGCCCTCGCAATGGGCGGCTTCGGGATCGGTCTCACCGAATTCGTCATCATGGGGTTGCTGCCGGAGGTGTCGGCCGATTTCCAGGTGAGCGAGTCGGTGGCCGGTTACCTCATCTCGGGCTATGCCCTCTCGGTCGCCGTCGGGGCGATCGTCATCACCGCAGCGGTCACCCGCTTCGATCGCAAACGTATTCTCCAGGCGTTGATGGTGCTGTTCATCGGCGGCAATCTGCTGTCGGCCCTGGCCCCGACCTACGAGGTCATGATGGGCGGACGCGTCCTCGCGGCTCTGTGCCACGGCGCGTTCTTCGGCATCGGCTCGGTGCTCGCCGCCGACCTCGTGCCCGCGAGCAAGCGGGCCGGCGCCATCGCGACGATGTTCGCGGGACTGACGGTCGCCAACGTGCTCGGCGTCCCGTTCGGCACGTTCCTCGGCCAGCAGTTCGGGTGGCGGTCCACGTTCTGGGCCATCACGGTGATCGGCGTCGTGGCTCTGATCGGTATCGCGACGCTCGTGCCATCGATGTCCCGTACCGAGGACGCGCCGAAATCAGGCGGTCTGCGGAACGAATTGCGGGCCTTCCGGTCTCCTCAGGTGTGGTTCTCGATCGTGGTCACGATCCTCGGATTCGGCGGCATGTTCGGCGCCTTCACGTACATCGCGTTCACGCTCACCGAGGTTGGCGGATTCGCATCCAGCAGCGTCCCGTGGCTCCTCGTCCTCTTCGGCGGCGGCCTGTTCGTCGGCAACTTCCTCGGTGGACGCGCCGCGGACAGGGCGCTCACCCGCACTCTGATGACGATCCTCGCCGTGCTCACGGTCGTGCTCGTCGTATTCGCACTTGCCGCGGGCAGCAAACCGATGACGATCGGTGCCCTGTTCTTCATGGGCGCGTTCGGTTTCGCGACCGTCCCCGGACTGCAGATGCGCATCATGAACTACGCGGCACAGGCCCCGACCATGGCGTCCGGTGCGAACATCGCCGCCTTCAACGTGGGCAACGCGCTCGGGGCGTGGCTCGGCGGCATCACCATCGCCGCCGGACTCGGCTTCACGTCCCCGATCTGGATGGGAGCGGCCCTCACCGTCGCCGCGCTCGGCGTTCTCGGTGTCGCTACCGCGCTCGACCGACGGTCGAAAGACCAGCAGGCCGAGGAGGATCCGGTGGTGGTGCCGGTCTGACGGCGCCGGCGCAACCGAATCCCATACCGCGGCCGGGCTACTCGGTGTTCAGCCGGTCACGTCGCCTTCGGCGACGACCTTCGTCGGCAAATCGATGCGTCGCGGAGTGCCTACTTCGTCGCAGATCACGGTGACGAATGCCGGGAACACCATTCGCCAGACGCCGGCGACGGGAGACAGGGCGCTCGCGGAGAAGTCTGCCCACCCGGTCGGCGGGAGGGTCACCGGTCCGTCCTGGCGCCACTGCGGCGTCGGGATGCGCCGGTTTTCTTCTTCTGCCGGGTCGATCACGAACCGCACGTTCGTCGCGGTTCCGGCTCCCACATTGCGGAGCCGGAACCGGTCGACCGGACCGCGGATGCGCAGAACGTCGAAGTCGATGTTCGGTGGGATGGCCGGCCGGGCGGCCTCGACCAGCTGCGTCAGCGCCGCGACCTGCTCCAGCGCCGCGTCCCGCTCGGCCTCGGCCCGGAGCCTCGCCTGATCGGCACGGCTCGCCTTCCGCCACGCGACGACCGCGACAGCGCCGGCCAGCACCGTAGTCCCGACGGTCACCCACGATGCGGCATTCATGCGCGGAAACTTACCCGACCACCGCAGGGGCGCTCGGTGCGGACGTCCCGAATGCCCATAATCTTGGTAGCTGGTGGCCCTTCAACCCGGGTGCCACGAGCTGCAGGTTCAGGTTCTGGATGGCGATCCGGCCCGTAGGGCGTCGGGGGTGCTGGTCGCACCCCGGTCGCGATCCGATGAAGGGAACTGCCCCCACGAACATGCGCTTCGATCATGTGACCTTCGGACAGCGGGTGCTGTTCGGGTCCGGACGTGTCATGGTCATCGCGTCGGGATCCGAATCCTCGCTCGCGGAGGAGGTCACAAGTCGCATCGACGTGGCCGTCTTCCACGACGACGTGGCCCCGCACGTCCCGATCGCCCACGCCGAGGCGGCCCGGGCGGTGGCGACGCAGAACTCGGTCGACCTGCTGGTGTGTATAGGCGGTGGTTCGACGACCGGGTGCTGCCCGGCACCGTCATCTACGACGCGCAGCTGACCCTGTCGCTGCCGGTGGAATTGTCGGTGGCGTCCGGACACAACGGCATGGCCCACTGCATCGACTCGATGTGGGCACCCCACACCGTCCCGACGCCTCCGCCGGATCGGGGCTGGATCACAAGATCTGCCACGTTCTCGGCGGCGCGTACAACCTGCCTCACGCTCAAACCCATGCGACGGGTCCTGCCGTACGTGCTCGCCTTCAACGCTCCCGCCGCCCCCGACGCGGAGCGGAGGATCGCCGCCGCATTCGGCACCGCCGTCGCTGGACTGAATGCGCTGCGGGAGACACTCGACGCCCCGCAGGCCCTGAAGGACTTCGGGTTCGACGAGACGCAGATTCCCGAGGCCGTCGAATTGGTCCTGCCGTACGTCCCCGACTCGAACCCCCAGCCGGTGACGGCCACCGACCTCGACGCACGCCTGCGTGCGGCCCAGGCAGGCGAAACCCGGCACTGTGAAAGGAATGCCCACCATGACGACCGAAATCGCCGAACCGATCAGCCCGGAACAGCGTGCGCTCGCGGACGAACTCGTCGCCACTGTTGTCGCCTCGTTCGACCACACTCCCGATCCGCGGCTGAAGGAACTCATGCAGTCGCTGACCCGGCACCTGCATGCGTTCATCCGTGACGTGCGTCTGACGGAGGTGGAATGGAACACCGCCATCGAGTTCCTCACCGCCGCCGGGCACATCACCGACGCGCGGCGGCAGGAATTCGTCCTGCTCTCCGACGTACTCGGTGCCTCCATGCAGACCATCGCCGTCAACAACCGGGCCTACAAGGGAGCCACCGACGCCACCGTCTTCGGCCCCTTCTTCGTCGACGACGCCCCCGAGATCCCGCTCGGCGGTGACATCGCAGGCGGCGCATCCGGTCAACCGTGCTGGGTCGAAGGCACCGTCACCGATACGGACGGCAACCAGTGGCGGGTGCGCGCATCGAGGTGTGGGAGTGCGACGAGGACGGTTTCTACGACGTGCAATACGGCAACGAACGCGTTGCCGGACGAGCGCACCTGTTCGCCGACGACAACGGCCGGTACCGGTTCTGGGGCCTGACGCCGGTGCCGTACCCCATCCCGCACGACGGGCCGGTCGGCACGATGCTCGAAGCCACCGGGCGTTCCCGGTCCGTGCGGCACACCGACGCCGGACGGCCGCGATCTGGGGGACCGTTCCTGGGCGCGGGCGCGTTTCGACATCGTCCTGGCACCCGACGGCGTCTGACGGGGGCGGGGCTTCCTATCCGGCGCGCTGTGCCGACGTTCGCGGACCACGCGGTCGTGGACCGGGGGACACCCCGAGAACGGCGAGGGGACGACGCTCGTCGTCCGGCAGCGCATCCGCTCGCCACTTCTTCACGGCCCGGTAGAGCCACTGACCCACCTGTTCACCGTCGGGGGTGACGTAGTTCGCGGGAACGAGTGCATTGCCGTGCTCTTCGCGGTATGCGGCGATGGCGGTGAGCATGCGTCGCCGCTTGCCGTCGGCCGGTGACACTGCGGGAAGGGGGACCGCGTCGTCGCTCCAGAGAAATCCGATCGCATCGAGTTGCTGGATGCGTTGGGGCGGCAGGGTGCCCAGCATGCGCGCCACGCGCTGCCGGTCCTGCCACCGTCCCAGTCGGAATCCGCACTCGGTGACGTAGTCGGAGGGGATTACGCTGCGCGGATGGTGCTGCCGAAAAGCGCAGTAGAGCTGCAGGGCGGAGGCTGTGGACCGGTTGTCTCGCATCGAGATCGCATCCTTGTGAAAGCCGTCGAGCGTTGTCTGGATAGTCATTAGTTCAAGTATGTCAAACAGATTGACGATCTGTCACGGAAGTCGTGTTGTGTCGGTAGCGAATTGTGCTGGAGCAGGGCCGACAGCGTCCGTCATTCCCCGGATCTTCTGCGCCAGCTCACCGAGGCGACGGGCGCGGGCGTTCTCGGCGGGCGTGAACGGCTCGTCCGCCGACCGGACGAAGACCAGTGCCTCGCCCTCACCGGTCGGGATCTCCACCCGCGCCGCCGCTGGGGGAGGGTCGCTCACACGCGAATCGACGTACTGGGCACCGAGGAGTTCCGCGATGGACAGCGGAAGTTCGGACGGATCGGCCGCCACCCGAGTCGCCAACGTCAACGCCTTGGTCTGGCCGTCGATCAGGGCGAGCGCCGACGCGGGCCAGATACCGACGTCGTGGCCGCCGCCGGCGCGGACGGCCTTCGACAGGGCGTCCGGTGACGTGTCCCTGCAGGCCCCGACGATCAATTCGTCGAGCGAACCGCCGTCGAGGTGATGGACGTGCACGGTCAGGATGTTCGCGTCCAGCTCCGCGAGGTTGCGGGCCAGCGATTCCAGCTGCCCCGGGCGATCGCTCACCCGGACACGGATACGCCAGAGCGTCTGGCCGGTCGCCAGGTGGCCGTGCTCACCGCGGGGAGGGCCGTGCAGCCACCCGCCGAGGAGCCGCATCGCGGACGGTTCGACCACCCAGATCACCAGCACCGTCGTGGTGACGGTGAGGACCGCGACGGTGATCAGATAGGAGGCGTGAACATGAATGACCAAGGCGTGAAGCAACAGTTCGACGGGAAACACGGCGCACAGCTTCGCCAGCGCCAGACGGACGCGGCGCGGATGCGGCAGCCGGCCGCATGCCTCGCACGCATTGACGTGAACTCCGGGTTCTCGCACGGCATCGTTCATGCACCCACTGTCATCCCATCGTATTGCGAAGTGGTTTCGTCGCCCGGTCGGTGGCGTGACGACGGACCGTGAAATACGTTGGACTGCAATGTAAATGTGGCGGGGAACACTGCGACACCGGTGCGGACGAGGCGTCGAAACGCCGCTGCCGCCGGAACAGGACCCGGCGGCAGCGGCATTATTCGGAGCGCTCAGCGCAGTGAGGCGGCGTCGCTCAGATCCGTCCCCGGGTCTCCGGGGCCATGAGGAAGCTGACGAGAGCGCCCACTCCGGCGATGTACATCGTGGCGGAGAGTCCGAGGGTGGACAGCGCCCACGGGGTGGCGAACGTGCCGATCGCCGCGCCGATCCGGCTGATTCCCGTGCACAGGCCGACGGCGGTGGCCCGCACCTCGGTGGGGAACAGTTCGTTGGGGGAGATCCATTCGAGGATGGAGGGTCCGCCGTTGAACAGTGCGTAGATCGCGAACGCGAAGGCGATCACCCACAGGCCGGCGTCCGGTTTGATCGCGAGGAAGAGCAAACCGAGACCGGAGAGCACGAACCCCCAGATCAGAATCGGGCGTCGCCCGAGCCGATCGACGAGCAGCACCGCGACGACATTGCCGATCAGGAAGAACAGGTTGATCAGGCCGTAACCGATGTGGGCCAAATTTCCGGAGCCGAGGTTGAAGAGTTCGAGGATCTGCGGACCGAATGCGTAGATGGCGAACAGCGTCACGATCGTGCAGGTCCAGAAGATCGAAATGAACACGACCCGCTGCAGGTACCCTCCGCGCATCAATCCGCGAATGGACGTACTTCCTTCCTCGTCGGGCAAGTCGTCCAGCGTCGCCTCCGCCCCGATCGTCTTGCGCAGCACTGCCAAGGCCTCCTCGGAACGCCCCTTGCTCAGCAACCATCGGGGAGACTCGGGGATGCTCGTGCGTGCCACGACGATCAAGGTGGCGGGAACCGCCGAGGAGAGCAGCATCCACTTCCACCCGTCGGGATTGCTGAGCAGGAGGTATCCGACGAATGCGGCGGCGGTAGCCCCCACGAACCACATCGCGTTCAGACCGCCGACGAGTTTCGCGCGCCACGCCTTCGGCGCGAATTCCGTCACCAGCGCCGTGGCGATCGGATAGTCGGCGCCGACTGCGATTCCGATGATCAAGCGCAGTATGAACAATTGCATCTCGTCCGCCGCGAAGAATTGCAGCACCGAGCAGACGATGATGACGATCAGATCGATGGTGTACATCAACTTGCGGCCGATCCGGTCGGTCACCGCACCGAACACGGCACCACCGAGGAAGACCCCGATGAGAGCGGACGAGCCGATGAGGCCGGCCCACAGTGCGCTCATGCCCCACTGCGCCTGGATCTGCACCATCGCGATGCCGATGATGCTGAGGATGTAGCCGTCGAGGAAGGGGCCGCCCGAGGAGAAGAGGGCGAGTTTGGCATGAAAGCCGTTGAGTTTTGCGCTGTCCAGAGTGACGCCAGATCGGGCGGTGACAGTGGTGTCGAGGTTCATCTGAGGTATCCCATCGGGGGTGTGGGCTCGAGGATTGGTCCCCACGTGATGTGGTTGCTGCCACATTAGGAAGCGGATCGGCTACGCGGAATTACCAATCTCCTACCAATTCATGCTCTGCGCTTATCAATTCGAGGGTCGACCGCCGCGACCCCGTCGATCTCGATCCGCTTGCCGCCGCGGAATCGTGCGACCTCCACGGTCGTTCGCGGAGGCAGCGCAATGCCGTCCAGCCTGGCGAGATAGGCGGCGTTGTAGTCGTCGAACTCGGAGAGATCGGCCAGGTACACCGTGAGCTTCAGGAGCGTGTGGAGCCCGCCACCGGATGCCCGGAGGGTCGCGTCCAGATTGTCGAGGGCGACCCGGACCTGATCACCGATCGCGGTCGGGGTCTGCCCGTCCGCCGTGGTGGGAATCTGGCCGCAGGCCCAGACGACGCCGGCGAACACCGCGGCTCGTGCGTACGGTCGCTCGGTGCCGGCCGGGTGTGGGACGAGTTCACGCCGATCAGTCACGAGGTGCCTCCGGGACGAGGAATCGCCTGCCGAGTGCGTACGCCCGCGACCACGTCGAGGCGTCGACGAACACTCCGTAGGAGACGGCGTGGCGATACCGCGTCTCCCGGTCGGCGGCGGTGTGGACGGGGCGGGCGGTGTGCGCCGCGAGTGGCGCCGTGCGGAGGAGCGTGCCTGCGCAGAACTCACCGACGGTTCCACCGCCGCCTGTGAGTCCCACGGGAGACACGTTGCGGTACATCTCGCCCGCACCCGTCACGACCGTCGCGTGCGCCGGACGCCCGCCGTCGTCGAGCGTGATCAGCCACAGCGACGCGCCGGACCGGGGGACCGCGTGCAGCGCATACCAGGCGACGGCGTGGTGATCGACGATCCGGGGCAGGAGAACCGGACGCGACTGCGTCAGTGCCAGATCGACCGCCAGCGGTCCCGTCAGCAGGGCACTCCTCGGCGAGCGCTCGACGATGTCGACTCCCGGTCCCCTCGTCAGGGTGGCGTCGGTGGGAGGCGAATCGAGATCGGCGATCGTGTCCAGGAGCGTGTCGATGCCGTTTCGGGCATGGAGTTGCATCGCGGTCACCACGTCGGCCGCGCCGCCGGCCTCGCCCGGGGCGACTCCCGCGGCGTACAGGGCGCGGAACGCGGTCTCGCGAACCTCGCGCACTGCCAGCCTGATTCGGTTTCCGGCGGGGGGAGTGGTGTCGTGCTCGCGTTCGTGGGTGAGCATGTCGGTCATCGGCGTTCCTGTGTGTCGTGCAGTCCGGGAAAGACGTCGTCGAAGATCCGCAGCCAGTTCTCGCCGAGCACCTTCGCGATGGTTCCGTCGTCGAGGCCGACCTTCTGCAGACACTCGGTCAGGACCGGGAAGTCGGACGGACCCGAGAACCAGTGCGGCCACGTCGGCCACTCGGGTTCGACCGGGTTCTGGTGAGGCGGTCGCCAGCGCCCGTTGCGCAACCAGGCGACGTAGTCCTCCGACCAGTTGCGGGTGCAGTCGCTACCGATCGCGACGTGGTCGGGACCGATCTGGTCGACGAGCCGTGCGACCATGACCGCGAAATCCGCGCTGGACGTGGTTTCGCCGCCCAGGACGTTCGGGTAGAGGCAGCAACCGATCACACCGCCGCGCGCGGCCAGCGCGTCGATGACCTCGTCCGGTTTGTCGCGGGGACTGTCGACGAACCAGGTCGGGTTCGAATGGGTGATCGCGACGGGCGTCCGGGAGGCGTCGATCGCATCCAGGCAGGTACGGTTCCCGACGTGGGAGAGGTCGACGAGCATGCCGACCCGATTCATCTCGGCGATCAGGATACGCCCGAATGCGGTGAGGCCCGAGTCGTGCTCGTCGTAGCAGGCACCGCCCGCCAGGTTCTGGATGTTGTAGGTGAGCTGGGCGACGCGAACGCCCAGGCGGTGGAAGATCTCCACCATCCGGTAGTCGTCGCCGAACGGCGAGGAATTCTGAAATCCGAGGAGTACCGCGATTCGGTTGTCTCGCTTGGCCGCGCGAATGTCCTCCGACGTCTGCGCGAGGGTCACGATGTCGTCGTTGTCGGCGGCGAGCTGACCTCGACATCGGGCTGGTCCGTGAAGTCGACCGCGCGGAGGGCATCGTGGTCCGGCCGCTGACCCGCGAGCCGCTGCTGGTGGCGATGCACTCGTCGCATCCCTTCGCCGACCGTGTGTCGGTGCGGCTCGTGGAACTGCGCGACGAGCGGTTCCTCACCTTCCCGCGCGGTCAGGTGTCGCGACTGTACGACCACATCGCGGCCTTGTGTCATCACGCGAGTTTCCGGTTGGAGGCCGCGCAGGAAGCCCTCCAATTTCCCACCCTCCTCGGGTTGGTCGCCGCCAATACCGGCGTCACCATCGTCCCGGCAAGTCTCCGGGCCCTGCACCTTCCGGACCTGCGCTATGTCGCACTGTCCGACCCGCAGGCGGCGTCGACGGTGTCGGTCGCGTATCGTGCCGACAGGCAACAGCTTCCGGCGATCCGGCATTTCCTCGACGTGGCGTCGTCCCTGGACCTGGCGGACGAGAGCCGGTAGGCGGCTACCCGACCTCGAATTCGTTCGATGTCCCGGTGAAGGCGGTGAACGTTCGACGTACAGTCCGCCGATGCGAATGATCTGAATCTCGAGGATGTGCGGAATCCAGCCGGCCGGTGGCAGCAGGCCCACCAGTTTCGGCGCCTGCGCGTCCCGCAGCCACTGCGGGATCGGGGCGTCCATCCCGCCGAGCGCGTCGATGAGTGGTTGGTGGTGCCCTCGGGAAAGATCGGGATGGCCGGACCGTCCTCGGTACTGGCCGCGCTCATGGCGGCACCGACACAGGCGGGCGACGTCCGATACGTGCGGCCGTCCGGGGTGAACTCGCCGCCGACTCCCACGCGGTGCGCGCGGCCGCCACCTGCCGACGTCCGATGATGCGGGTGTTCTCGAACTCGTCGTCGGCGGGTCCGTGGCCGGTGTGTCGCCGTCGAGGTAACGCACCCCGCACACATTGGCACTCACGTGCGGTCAGACGGGTCGCGCGTCCCCGAACGTCATCTTCAGATCGGGAATCGACGACGTGACGAGCGCCCGCCTGGGAAGTCCCAGCGACCGCAGTTCGTCGGCGATGGGATGGCTGCCCAGTTTCAGCTCCGCGCCGCCTGGGCGAGAACGGACCCCGCCGGGTGCCATGTCCCAGGTGGTGAATCGGGTGAGTCCGTCGAGGTGTGAGTAGGCGGCGAGCGACGTGCTCGCACCCGAGCCCGGCACCGGGATGCCCGGTTTGACGCTCAACTGCGCGATCAGCCGACCGTCCCGGCTCACCGAACCACGCTTGACCGACCCGGTGTGGGCGACGTCGAAATCGGCCAGCACCTTCGGGAAACCCCAGATGCTGCGGCCGGCGGCCAGGGTGAAGTCGCCGTCGACCGGCAGGTGATGGATCAGCGCCCCCGCCCGGCCCTGGGCCAGCGCCTTCAGGTCCTGCGGGACCGACGTGCCCACGGCCCGGTGGTCCCGGACGAGGAACGCCACCCCGAACTCGTTGTACGGGCCGAGGTCGCCGTCCACGTAGTCGACGAACACCAGCACGCACACGCCGCGGCCCGGCCGGAACTGCAGAATCTCCAGGCTGCTGTAGTCGATCAGCGACTGCGCCGCCGCGGTCGGAACCGAATACATCGCGCTGAACGCCGACGCCGCCCGGATCTCCACCGGCATGTCGACCCGCTTGCCGAGAACCAGGTGCGACGTCACGGCGCGACCACCCCGCGCAGTCCGTCGGCACCGAACATGGGCTCGAACATCGACGCGAAGTCGGGGCCCCGACGCAGCATCTGGCCGCCGTCGACGTTGATGATCTGTCCCGTGATCCAGGTGGAGTCGGGGCCGAGCAGGAACTTGGCCAGCGCGGCGATGTCGGTGACCTCGCCGACCCGGGCGATCGGGGTGTTCGCCAGGTAGTCGTCCAGCACGGGGCCGCCGTCGGTGATGAGCGCGACGAGGTCGGTGCGGGTCAGTCCGGGCCGGATGCAGTTGACGCGCACGTTGCTGGCTCCGAGTTCGTCGGCGGCGAGTCGCGTCAGGTTGTCGACGCCCGCCTTCGACGGACCGTATGCGCCGAACCAGCGGTGCGTGTTGCTGCTCGCGATGGAGGAGATGGTGACGATGGAACCGCCGCCCCCGGCGACGAGTGCCCGGGCGGAATGTTTGATCGTCAGCATGGTGCCCGTGACATTGAGGTCGACGGTCCTGCGCCAGGCGTCGACGTCGAGCTGAGTCACCGGGCCCACGGTTTCGTTGCCGCCGGCGCACGTGACGACGCCGTCGAGTCGACCGGTTCGCCCGCTCGCCTCGGCGACCGCGCGGATGACGTCGTCCTCGTTCGTGACATCGGCGGTGATCGCGTCGACCGTCCCCGCGGGACGGTCGGAGGTGATCTGCTCCGCCGCGCGTGTCAGTTTCTCCTCGTTGCGGCCACAGATCGTGACGTGGACGCCCTCCGCGGCGAGGACGGTGGCGACGCCCAGTCCGATGCCACTGCCGCCACCGGTGACGAGTACCGATGCTTTCGCGAGGCCGTTGCTGCCGTCGTGGGTGACCACGTCCACCTCCAGGTGATAGAACTCGTGTCAATTATCGAGTCGAAGTACTGCGAATCTTCCCGCTATACCGCTGCATCATAGTAAGAACACGTTCTATTATCTTGGCAGGATCGGCGGTATTCAATGCTGAGGGAGCGTCTCGATGACGGACAGGCCGGAATTCGATCTGATCGACGGACGGTTCTACTCGGGCGACCTCGGCGACCCGCGGCAGGCCTACGCGTGGATGCGCGCCCACGAGCCGGTGTACCGCGCCGACGGCATTCTCGGCGCCGCGTCGTACGAGGCCGTCCTCGCGGCCGAACGCGACCCGGAGTTGTTCTCCAATGCGGGCGGAATCCGGCCCGGGGTGGGCCCGCTGCCGCAGATGATCGACATGGACGACCCACAGCACCTGCAGCATCGGCGTCTCGTCAACGCCGGCTTCACCCGGAAGCAGGTGGAAGCGAAGATCGGCCGGATCCGCGAGATCTGCGACCACCTCATCGACGCCGTGCGCGACAAGGACGAAGTCGACTTCGTGCGCGACCTGGCCGCGCCACTCCCCATGGCGGTGGTCGGGGACATGCTCGGCGTGCGCCCCGAGGAACGCGCCACGTTCCTGCAATGGTCCGACGACCTGATGAACGCACTCGGCAGCAACGCCACGGACGACGAACTGCTCGCGCAGGCGAACGCCTACGTGGCGTTCAACGAGTTCACGCTCCGCACCATCGCGGAGCGGCGCAAGAACCCGACGGACGACCTCACCAGCATTCTCGTGCACAGCGAGATCGACGGACACCGGCTGAGCGACGCAGACATCGTCGGCGAAACCCTGCTGATCCTCATCGGCGGCGACGAGACCACCCGGCACGTCCTCAGCGGCGGCATGGAACAGCTGATGCGGCACCCCGAACAGCAGGCGCGCCTGGTGAACGACCCCGACGGCATCCAGACCGCGGTCGAGGAGATGCTCCGCTGGTCGTCGCCGATCAAGAACATGTGCCGCACCGTCACCCGCGACGTCGAGTTCTTCGGCACCGACCTGCGCGAGGGCGAGAAGATGATGCTGCTGTTCGAATCCGCCAACTTCGACGAGGCAGTGTTCGAGCATCCCGAGGTCTTCGACATCGAGCGGTCACCGAACCCACACGTCGCGTTCGGTTTCGGCACCCACTTCTGCCTCGGCAACCAACTCGCCCGGCTCGAAGCGAAGATCATGTTCGAGCAACTTCTGTCCCGTCTGCCCGA
The DNA here is from genome assembly GCF_014256275.1 of Rhodococcus sp. 4CII. Classification (NCBI taxonomy): domain Bacteria; kingdom Bacillati; phylum Actinomycetota; class Actinomycetes; order Mycobacteriales; family Nocardiaceae; genus Rhodococcus; species Rhodococcus sp. 4CII. The sequence continues at coordinate 2,864,928 of NZ_JACCFE010000002.1, read as the reverse complement.
CATGATGCTCGTCGACGACGGCCCGCTCCGGTTGCGCCCGGCCAACTTCGTGTCGGGGCTCGAGGAGATGCCGGTGAAGCTGTAGGCGCTTCGCGCCCGTGCGCCTTTCTGGTAGTTGGAGCAGCCAAAAGGGCGCACGAGCGGCGGAGCCGCCTACTCCGGTGCGTCGATGTTCAACTCGTCCGGGTGGGCTCCGACGCGGGCACCGTCGTCCATCGTCTCGATCTCGCTGAGGTCCTGCTCGCTGAGCTCGAAATCGAACACGTCGATGTTCTCGCGGATCCGGGATTCGTGGACCGACTTGGGGATGACGATCAAGCCGCTCTGCAGATGCCAGCGGATCAGCACCTGCGCCGGGGACTTGCTGTGCCGGTCGCCGATGCGCGTGATGATCGGGTCTGTGAGCAAGGTGTTCGGCTTCGAGTCGTCGCCCCAGCCCGAATTGCTGGTGCCGCCGAGCGGGCTCCACGATTCGACGGCGATGCCGTGGTCGACGGCGAACTCCCGGACCTGCTGCTGGGCCAGATGCGGATGCAACTCCACCTGATCGACCGCCGGGACGACGCCGCCGCGGTCGATCAGCAACTGCAGGTGACGTGGTTCGAAATTGCACACACCGATCGCCTTGGCGCGACCCGACTCGGCGATCTTCTCCAGGGCATCCCACGTACGGAGGATGCGGTCGTCGTCCTGCAACGGCCAATGGATCAGATACAGGTCGACGTAATCGACGCCGAGACGTCCGAGGCTCGCGTCGAACGCTTTCAACGCCGGCTCGTAGCCCTGGTCCGCGTTCCACAACTTGGTGGTGAGAAAGATGTCTTCGCGGGCGATGCCCGAGTTCGCGATGCCGCGGCCCACGCCTTCCTCGTTGCCGTAGGCGGAGGCGGTGTCGATGTGCCGGTAGCCCGCCTCGTCCAGGGCGAACCCGACGGCGTGTTCGGTCTCGTCGTTGTCCGCCTGCCAGACCCCCAAGCCGAGCTGCGGGACGATGGTTCCGGAATTCAGCACGATGCTGGGTACTCTTGGACTCATGCTGTCCAGGCTATCGACTGCGGCAGTGCCGTGAGGGGTACATGCGTCGCCTGGCATCATGCGAAGGTGACCCGAATTCGGCTTCTGGCGACGGACCTCGACGGCACCCTGCTGCGGTCGGACCGCACGATCTCGACGCGCACCGCGCAGGCGATGGAGGACGCGCGACGGTCGGGGATCGAGGTGGTGTGGGCTACGGCCCGCGCCCGGCACTCCGTGCACGAGCTGGCGCAGTCGTGCGGGTTCCGCGGCAAGGCGATCTGCGCGAACGGCGCGGTCGTTCTCGACCTGGCCGACGGCACGCCTGTGATCACGGCGACGACGACCATCGCGATGGCGTCGGCCGCCGCGGCGATGGACCGGGTCCGGACACTGATGCCGGGTGTCGTGTTCGCGAACATCGGCCCGACCCGTTTCGTCGCCGAACCCGCGTACGCCGCGCTGTGCGTATTCGCCGACCACCACCGGCACCCCCACGAAATGGCACTGTCGGAACTTCTGCCCGACATCGACGAGCCGATGGTGAAGATTGTCGCCCGGCACCCCGAGGTGCCCAGCGCCGACCTGTACCGGGCGGCGGTGGCCGCCGGCGTCGACGGTGTCGAACTGACGCATTCCGGCGCGCCGTACGTCGAGATGGCGGCATCCGGCGTGTCCAAGGCGAGCGCCCTCGCGGAACTGTGCGCGGTCGATGGGATCTCGACGGAAGAAGTCGCCGTCGCCGGGGACGCCATCAACGACGTCCTGATGCTGACCTGGGCGGGCACCGCACTCTCCCCGTCCAACGCGCTGCCGGAAGTCCTTGCTCTCGCCGATCAGGTCTTGCCGAGCAACGACGAAGACGGTGTCGCCAGCTACCTGGAAGGCTTGGCGAGTGCTCCGCAGTTCCGAGTCGTGAACGGGTCGTGAGCGACCGCGGGAACCCGAGCACTCGGACCGTGGATCATGAGGGTGTGGACAGGCAGTGCCGGATCGACGACGCCGTGGTGCATTACGCCGAACACGGGGTCGGTGTGCCGCTGGTAGCCCTGCACGGCGCCGGCGTGGATCATCGTGAGATCGAGGTGGCGATCGAGGCCGTCCTTCCCCGCGCGGGCTACCGGCGGATTTACCCGGACTTGCCGGGGATGGGCCGCTCGACAACCGATGGTCTGAGCTGCAATGACGATGTGGTGGCGCTGCTCGGTGACTTCATCGATGGGCTCGGCGCGGGCCCGGTGATGTTGGTGGGTCACTCCTACGGCGCCTATCTGGCACGTGGCGTGGCCGCGCAGCGGCCGGAGGCGGTGCTCGGCCTGGCGTTGGTGTGTCCGGTCGCCGAACGGTCCCGGAACGTGCCCGACCACGCCGTGGTTCGCGAGGAGGCCGCTGCCTATGACGAGCTCGACCGCGAGCAGCGGGCCGGGTTCGACGAGTACTTCGTGGTGCGCACCCCGGTCACTGCGCGCCGCTACCGCGACCATGTGATGCCGGGGATGGCGCTCGTCGACGAGAATGCGCTCGGGCGGATCTTCGCCGGGTGGCCGGTCGACGTCGGGTCGAGTGCGTTCCCGGGGCCGACCCTGATCGTGGCGGGCCGCTGCGATTCGGTCGTCGGGTATGCCGACGCAGGCGAATTGGTCGAGCAGTACCCGCACGCCACCCTGGCGGTCATCGAGGACGCCGGCCATGCGCTGATGCACGAGCGGCCGGAATTACTCGCCGGGTTGTTGGGCGACTGGCTGGATCGGCTCGATCAGTAGCCGGTTGTCGCGTCCGGTTGCGTCTGGCGCGGCACCTGCCCTCCCATCTCTACATGCAGTCGATTGAGTGTGCGCGGTCCGGGGTAGTCGATCCGGGTAGCCTGCACGTCACGCTATCCGCGGGAGTTCGACGATGAGAACCACACTTCAGATCGCGATCGCGGTGATCGTCGGCTACTGGCTGGGGCACGCTCGACCCACCGACCAGACGGCAATGCCTGCGGCACCGAGCGACGGTCGTCCCACGGACGTGGTCGACCAAGTCATGAAGCTGCTCCAGTCGTCCCCCGAGTTCGCGGCGCTCGGCGAATCGGTGCGCGATCAACTCCTCGACGCCGTGAGGACGGCGGCGACGACAGTCCTCGGCGCCGTCGGCAACAGCAGCCCGGTCAGCGACGGCGGTGACGAGGCCCGCAATACCGCACCCGATGGGGACACCACGGATATGGCCGGAGATGTCGGCGCCGCCGAGGGGGACATGGACGAAGACTCGGATACCGCCGCCGACACGACGGCACCACGGGACGACGCTGCTTCCGCCGCAGACGTCGGCAGTCCCGATGCACCCACCCCGACCAGTGCCGAAGTCCGCGACTGGGCGCGTGGCCACGGACTTTCCGTGTCCGAGCGTGGACGCCTACCCGCCGAGGTCTGGGAGGCCTACTCTGCCGCCATCCCCACCCCGACCAGTGCCGAGGTCCGCAACTGGGCTCGCGATCACGGCTTGGCCGTCTCAGATCACGGACGCCTCCGCGCAGAGGTCTGGGACGCTTACACCACCGCCACCCACCCCGAGGGTTGAAGTCCGTGCAATTGCTCCGAGCCGGATGTGGGAGGTGGCCCGTCGAGGGGGACACGAGGAAAACGTAACGCAATCGCGTGTGAATCAGATCACATGTATGCGTGGTTGCTCCAACATCTACGCGGCCGCCCGCGGCGGCGCCACCTCCAGATTACGAAAGCAGAATTCCCATGGCGACACCCTCGACCCCGACGATCCCTGCGTCCACCCCTCGCACGGTGCGTCGGCCCGGCGTATTGAGCACTGCCGAGATCAAGGCGAGGATAGAAGCCATGTACGCCGACGACCGGCGGCCCGACACTCCGCCCGCTCGCTGACGCGGCGCCGACAAATCCCGAGGGCCGCCGTCACCTGCGAGTATCGGATTCGGCGGTGGTGGGGAAGGGGCTGGGGCCGAGGGTGAGGATGAATGAGGTGGGGTGCAGGCCGACCTGGGTCCAACTGGTGGTGGCGGTCAGCGATCCGGTGCGCGGGTAGGAGTCGATCCAGTACTGCGGCGTGGTTCGGTACGGTCCCGAATCCGTGTGGTCTTCGACCAGGTGGTGCGGGTCGGCGGTGCCGTCGAGGTTGTCGGCGAGGATCCGCACGGCCAGATAGGACCACTCCGCCGACGGGTCGCGGGGGTCGGTCAGGGGTCGGGTTTCGTGGCGGGCGAAGTCGGCGCGGACTCCGGTGATGCACAGCGTGAATTGCAGTAGCACCCCGGACGAGAATGCGGTGACCGCGGACAGTTCGAGCGTGAGGTCCTTCTCGGCCACGATCGGCTGCGCCGGGTGCACGGCGATTCCTCCGGTGGTGGGCGGCGCGAGGGCCGGCCAACGATGGCGGCGCATGCTTCATCGTCGCATTCTCCAGGCCGGTGGTGGCTGTGAGTTTCCTGAGAGTCCATCCCCGCAAACGGTATTCAGTGGTTCCAGTGTGCGGGTGTTGTCTGCGTCATGCGCGACCTCGCTCCGGGAACCGCCGCGGGACTTTCATCGATTCGGGCAGATGTGGTCCGGTGGAGGTTCTCAGAGGGCGGCGGCGGTCAGGCCGGCGATACCGGCGACCGCGACAAGCATCAACAGGGCGAGCGGAGAAGAGCAGAGGACGGCGGCCCACACCAAGGTGGTCAGCAGCGCAAGGCCGATAGGTACGGCGATGCCCGCTTCCCGGCCCTCGAGGAGCGCCGGGTCATCCGGTGTGCTGTCGTTGCAGCCGGTATCGGGCCGGGTCTTGGCGGCGGTCACCGGTGGTGTCGACCCTTCCCATCGAGGAGGGGTGGGTGCTTGGTTCACAGGTACTCGAGTATGGGGAAGAGTGCGATCGCCGACACCATGATCCCTGCGACTCCGGCGACGATGCCCAGCAACGCCCGCAGTGAGGCCGCTTCGTCGTCGGCAACGGCGGTCCGCGTGGTGGCGAAGGCCCCGCACACCACTGCGCACAGGCCGAGCGCGAACCCGAGGCCGAATACCCAGAACGACGCGATCGACAACGCCCCTAACCCGATCGACACAGTGGGTAACCGCGAACTACTTCGCCTCGGACGCGGACGTGCGCACGTGGAGGAGCGCTTGTCGCCGGTCGCATGTGGTTCGCATGGGGCTGTGGCGGTCATGATCCTCCTCCGAGGTGTCGGGTCGGCGAGCGCACTTCGGTGCGGGGGATTCTCGCGGTTCCGGGTGGCATTGGCTACGAAGAATTTAGCACTCTCGATATTGGAGTGCTAATGGTTTGTGAAACGAAATTGTGCTGCCGGCAGTCGGCGGGTACCGGGTCCGTTTCGGGATCGCGTTATTTCCCGCGGGGGTTTGGTGAGTGTCGCCATGCGTGGAGGATGTCGTGGCGTAGGGCTGTCTCGAGGGCGTGGAGTCGTTCGAGGTCTGATGGGCGGGGGGTCATCGCGGCTTGGAGCAAAACCAGGAACCTTGCCCGGTGTACGCCGAATTTGATGAACAGTTCTTCGGGGTCGGCGCCACCGTAGGGGGCCCATTCGATCGCAAAGGCGATCAGACCTCGCTCAGAGGGGCTCAATGACTGCACGCTGGAGAGAAAATCGCAGACACGGAGGGAATGCCGTACCCAGTCGATTTCAGGAGATCGTGTCGGAGCGTCTGCATGGCTGCGACGGCGGCGGGCTTCTTGGCCGCTTCGGATACGCGAGGTGCGGGCCCGACACGGAAGGCTCGATGGTGCAGGCTCGGCAGACTTGATCGACAGCGTCCTGGGCGGTGGGGCAAGGGCTTCACGCATGGGTGCCTCTGATGGGTGACGAACGGACCGGACCCCACGATGGTCCCGGGTACCCACGCATTCGGGACCGGCCATTCGACCGGGTGGGGTGCCTGTTTCGGTTCCCGCAGCGCACCCCGAGGTCCACCGGATGCCGGTATCAGTGTTTGTCGGCACCGGGGTGGTGGTGTGTATGGTGACGCGGTTTCGTAGGGCGCAGCCAAGCGCAGCCCCCGCCAACGGCGGCGGCAACCGCGCAGGCCGGCGTTCTCAGAGTGCGCAGTCCCTGCAGATCAGTTGATCGGCCTGGGCGAGGCGGCTGCGGTGGTGGACCAGGAAGCAACTGGTGCAGGTGAATTCGTCGATCTGTTTCGGGATCACGCGGACGGTGAATTCTTCACCGGACAGGTCGGCGCCGGGCAGGTCGAAGGACTCGTCGGGGTCGGTGTCGTCGACGTCCACTGCGGGGGACTGGGATTCTTTCCTGCTGGCCGTCAGTTGTTCGAGGGACATGTCCGTCGACTCGTCGGATTCGGTGACTCTGGGTGCGTCGTAGTCGGTGGCCATGTCTGCTGTACCTCATGCTCTGCGTGAATGCCTGCGTGTTCGGCCCGCCAGATTAGAGGGCGGACTGGTGTGACACACGCCCGGGTCTGGATTGCGTGGCCGCTTTTTTCGGTCAGGGCGTCAGCCAGGCGAGTGCGGCGATGGTGAGGGTCTGCGTTCCGGTGTCGAGGGTGGGTTGGATGACGGGTGCGAAGTGGGGGGAGTGGTTGACCGGGATGTCGTCGTCGACGCGTCCGGCGGTCTCGGCGTTGCGGTAGGTGTCGGGGTCGATGCCTCCGATGCCCCAGTACGTGTAGGGGGCGCCGAGGGCGGTGGGGATGTCGCTGAAGTCCTCACTTGCGGTCTGCAGGGGGAGGTCGAAGGTCCGGTCGCCGCCGAAGTGGTCGTCGAATGCGGCGCGGACCCGCGCGGTGGTGGCCGGGTCGTTGTCGGTGGCGGGGAAGTGGTCGACGACGTCGAAGTCGGGATCCCGGGGTGACCTGGAGGCCTGGCATTCGGCGGTGACGATGCGGCGGATGGCGTCGAGGATGGCGGTTCTGGTCCGGTCGCTGTAGGTGCGCACGTTGAGTTGCAGGACTGTGTGGTCGTCGATGACGTTGCTCTTGGTGCCGGAGGTGATGCTGCCGACGGTCAGCACTGCGGGGTCGGCGGGTGCGATCTCGCGGGAGACGATGGTCTGCAGTCGGAGGACGATCATCGCGGCGAGCACGACGGGGTCGACGGTGGATTGGGGCATGGAGCCGTGTCCGCCTCGGCCGTAGACGGTGATCCGCATGCTTTCGGCCGCCGCGAGTACCGGGCCGGGCCGGGTCCCGACCTGTCCGGCGGGGAAGGGCAGCACGTGCTGGGCGAGTGCGACGTCGACGCTTCCGACGATCCCGGCGAGGTCGTCGTCGATCATGCGGCGGGCGCCGTCGCCGACTTCCTCGGCGGGTTGGAACAGGGCGACCACGCGGCCGGACCAGTGGTCGCGGCCGTCGGCGAGCAGGGCCGCGGCGCCGAGCAGGCAGGCGGTGTGCACGTCGTGCCCGCAGGCGTGCATCACGGGGACCTCGGTGCCGCCGGGGTCGGTGGTGGTGCGGGTGCTGGCGTAGGGGAGGGCGGTGTCTTCCTTGACGGGGAGCGCGTCGATGTCGGCGCGCAGCAGGACGGTGGGCCCGTCTCCGTGGCGGAGGATCCCGACGACGCCGGTGCCGCCGATCTTCTCGTGGACGTCGTATCCGAACTCGCGCAGGCGCTCTGCCACCGCGGCAGCGGTGGTGTGCTCCTGGTGGGAGAGTTCCGGATTCTGGTGCAGGGCCCGGTAGAAGTCTTCCTGCCGGCCGCGGATGTCGTCCAGGCCCGCGAGCAGGTGTGTGGCCGGTGTATCAGCGCTCATGGTGCCTACCTTCTGTCATCGTCGTGGTTGTGGTCGGTTCGGCGGCCCGGTCGCCGCGTCCACCGGGGGCGGCTGGGCACGACGGTGGTCTGGGACCAGGCGTCCGCGTCCGGGAGGATCCAGCGGCGCCACCGCGCCAGCAGGCACAGCACGGTCCCGGTGGAGGTGGCCGCGAGCAGACCCACGGTGGGGTGGCCCTGGTACGTCAGGATGACCAGCACTCCGCTGGCGGCGAGCGCGCAGGTGGCGTACAGGGTGTTGCCGCCGAAGATGCCGGGGATGTGTCGGAGCACCACGTCCCGGACTGCGCCGCCGCCGACCGCGGTGATCGTGCCCAGCAGCAGGGCGGGCAGCCAGCCGAGGCCCACCGCGAGGGTTTTCTGTGCTCCGGTCGCGGCCCAGCAACCCAACGCGATGGCATCGAGGAACGGCCACACCCGATTCCACACCTGTCCCTCGACCCGGACCAGGAACGTCAACGCGGCCGCGGTGAGGGCGGTGGTCAGATAGGCGTAATCGGTGAGGGCGATCGGCGTGCCGTGCTGCAACAGCGTGTCGCGGATCATCCCGCCGCCGAGACCGGACAGGACGGCGAGAACGGCGAACCCGACCGGATCCAGCTTTTCGTGCCGGGCGATGACGCCGCCCAGCACGGCGTTGGCGAACACCCCCGTCAGATCCACCGCGCGGAAGGCGTCGGCCACCGTTACGGCAATCGCCACTCGCATCAGCTCCCGTGGGGCGCGTCGACCCGGCTGCTGGATTCGTCACCGAATGCGATTGGTCCACGTGGGCCCATCTCCAGCGTAGGAGGTGGCGGGCGGTCGTGGCCGCGGCACCGTGTGCGTCACCGGTCGGCCATATTCATCGCCGGGGAGCGGAGCCGTCACCGGAACTGCGACGTCAGCGTGTGCGCGGCAGGACCGTGAGCACGCGTTCGATGTGGTCACCGAACTCGCGCATGAAGGCGCGCAGGAACTGTGCGGTCGACTCGTCGGAGACCGAGCCGTCGTCGCCGTAGATTTCCGGATCGAAGGTGATGTACGCCTCGGGGGCCGTCATCTGCCGGGCGTTGGCGAAGCTCAGCACCGCGCGCAGGCTTTGCTGGCCCACTGCGGTGCCGATCGCGCCGGGGGAGGCGCCGATCACGGCGGCGGGCAGGTGGTCGAAGGAGTTTTGCCCCCATGGCCGTGAGGCCCAGTCGATCGCATTCTTCAACGCTCCCGGGATGGACCGGTTGAATTCGGGGCTGACGAACAGGATCGCGTCGACGGCGGCGATCGCCTCCTTCAGGGCTCGCCCCTCCGGCGGGTAGTTCGCGTCGTAGTCCTGGCTGTAGAGGGGAAGATCCTTGATGGGGATCTCGTCGAACGACAGGTTGTCCGGTGCGAGATTGATCAAGGCCTTGGCCAGAATCCGGTTGATCGAGGTGGAGGACAAACTTCCGACGATGTAGCCGACCGTGTAGGTGCTCACCGGTGATCCCTTCGGGCGGAGACGAATAACCCCATCATCCCCGTCCGATACACGGCTGCGCCGGGATTTCCCGATCCCGCCCGAATCGGGCCGACCTCACCATCGACGCGAAACCGCCGGTGCTCACGTTTACCCGGGCCTGGCGGGCGGATGAACCATGGGACCGGTGATAGCCGCCCCAGGCGATGGCGACGTCTTACGGACACCGTGCAACGTTCGCCGGTACCACCGTGCAGCGGTGGATAGCGATGCCAACAGGACCATGGACGCCATACCTTCCCCGTATGTGCAGATTGCACGGGCAAGGGAGCAGCAGAGCGCTGACCACCCGGGAACACATTCCGCAGCACGGAAGACCCCACGCCCGCCGCCAGCAGGCTCACTGCGTGCAGTGTCAGCGGGGTTCGGGCGAAATCGCTCCCCGTACAGGCCGTCCGTCGGCGTGGGTTGTCGGAGTTGGCATCGTAAATCCTTCGGGCCCCGAAGCTCGCCCGCTACTTCGGTCCCCGGTTCGGCCGACGCTACGAATCACCTGCGGCGAAGGCTGTCGCCGGTAAGAGGTAACCAACGAGATGCTCGAGCGTCATCGTGCCGTCTGGCTGCTTCCCGTCCCGCGAGGTACCCGGATACCAGCCCGAGCGAGATCATCCCTCCGGCGCCTCCGTAGAAGAAACACTGCTCGAAGGCAGAAAAATGGAAGGCGCGCAGTGCAATTCGATTGAATAACGTTCGGTGGAGCGGGTGCGGCGGTGCCCGATTCGTCTGCTGTCAATGCACTCATGACAACTCCCGCGTCCTGGCCACCCCGGAACCTCGCGGCGGCACAGAATTGTCGGCACCGAGGCTTCTCGACCAACCGCCCGGCGGTCGGGTGTGGCACCCGAACTCGGGCCCACCCCGACTGACTGAACGCCCTCCGCGGACGGAACCCCGGGGATCGTGGGGCAACCCGGGACGGCATGGGATCGGTATCCGAAGAATCAATCGGCAAGACGCCGAGATGCATCACGTCCCCTTGAGATCGAGCGCACCCTCGCATGAGATGACGACTACCCGCGCCTGACGATCCACGACGAACCTGAACGGCGTGCCCGTCGTCGGCTTCCTGCAGCTCGCCGCCGCCCTTGCCTGCCTCAACGAACTCCTTCGCCAATGAAAGACAAGCTCTCAGCCGGTGGGCGCCCAGGCGTGCGGAACGGTGCGCAGCGAGGCGACGGCCCGCGCGGTGTCGATGAAGTCGCGGACCGGCTGGGAGTCGACGTCGGTGCGCCAGGCGATGGACAGCGATGTCGGCGGAATGTCGGTGACCGGCACGAATGCCAGCCCAGGTCTGCCGTAGAACCGTTGCGTCGAGGACTGTGAGAACGCGACACCGCGTTCGGACAAGATCGCCTCGAAGCACTCGTCCACCGTGGACACTTCGGCGCCGAGCCGGACGGGCTCACCCAGCCGCGACTCGGTGGCGAGCCAGAAATTGCGCCACTCTTCCGGCGCCTTGCGGGCCACGAAGAACTCGTTCGTCACCTGCTCGACACTGATGTGCGGTTGCCCGGCCAGGGGCGAACTCGTCGACACCACCAGCACTCTCGGCTCCACGAACAGGGTCTCGAGTCCCAGCCAGTCCTGCATGAGCAGCGGCGGACGGACGAAGGCGACATCGGAGGACCCGTCGGCCAACCCGACGTGCGGGTCGGTGAAATCGAACGATTGCATCTGCACCTGCACACCCGGAAACTGCGCCTGGAACGCGCCCAGGATCTGCGGCGTCAATTCCGCCGCGGCGTTGGCCTGGAACCCTACGACCAGCTTGCGGGCACTGGACCCGTGCGCGGCGTCCCGAGTCAGCGCGACGATCCGCTCCGCATCCGCCAACATCCGCCGACTCTCCTCGAGCAACACCTGCCCCGCCGGGGTCAGCTCCACGTGCCGGCTGCTGCGCAGCAACAGCACCGCACCGAGGGTGTGCTCGAGCTTGCGGATCTGCACGCTGAGCGAGGGTTGGGCGATGTGCAGGCGGGCAGCGGCACGCCCGAAATGCAGCTCTTCCGCGACCGCGACGAAGTACGACAACAGTCGCAAGTCGAGCTGGGGAAGCATGCTTCGAGGCTAGAGGAGCAGGCCCGTGCAGACCAGTAGTCGTTGCCTATCGATCCATGGCCACCAGGTATTGGACGATCACCCGTCCCGGCGAGTGTGATTGGGGTCATGTCCGGCGCGGCCGGCTCACACAGTTCGTGTGGAACCCCGCTCCGACATCGCGGCGAGTGCAGACGTCCGCCTCGCCCACCCCTCGATCGAAGGAATCACACCATGACCGTCACCACCCGCGCATCGTCCGCGACCGACTGGGCCACCTCGTTCGCACAGGCCAGCAACGAGGACCGGGAAATCCAGGCGCACGGCAAGTACTTCACCTGCTCCTACCAACTCGACATGGCCGACCACACCTTCGTCGTGCAGATGAGCCGCGGTCAGGTCGTCAACGTCGCCGTGGACCCGGGACCCCTCGACGTGCCCTACCAGTTCGCCATCCGCGCGAGCGCCGAGACGTGGCGGAACTTCGGTGTCCCGGTACCCGCCCCGATGTACCACGGCATCTGGGCCGCCAGCTTTCAGCGCGACATGAAACTCGAAGGCGACGTGCTCGTGCTCATGCAGAACCTGCGCTGCATCACCCGACAGATCGAGCTTCTGCGCTCGGTCGGCGTCCCCGTCTAACTCCCCAAACCCGAAGGACTACAACCGATGAGCAAGATTTCGCCCGTCACCGGGCACTACGTGGACGTCGACGTCGACGGTTTGCTGTACAAGGTCTTCTACCTCGAAAACGGCACCGGCCAACCGCTGGTGTGCCAGCACACCGCCGGTTGCCACAACCACCAGTGGAGGGGCCTGCTCGAGGACGAGGAGATCACCCGCGACTACCGGGTCATCGCCTATGACCTGCCCCGGCACGGCAAGTCCGACCCGCCGGAGAACACCGAGTGGTGGACCGAGGAATACCAGCTGTCAGCGGACCACTACGCGAACTTCATCGTCGCCCTGTGTGACGCGCTCGAACTCGAGAACCCGATCTTCATGGGCTCGTCGTTCGGTGGCAACATCGCCCTCCAACTCGCATACCGCCACCCCGACCGGTTCGCCGGCGTCATTCCCGTCGAGGGCGCCGACTACTCCCCGGGCTTCTACCTCGACTGGTGGCAGCACCCCCACGCCAACGCCGCCCAGGTCTGCGCCAGCGGCGTATGGGACCTGATGGCACCGCAGTCCCCAGAAGCTGACCGGTGGAAGACCTGGTTCTACTACAGTCAGGGCTCCGAAGCGTTCAAGGGCGATCTGTACTTCTACTCCGTCGACCACGACCTGCGCGACAAGCTCGCCGAGATCGATGGCGACCAGTGCCCGGTGGTCATGCTGACCGGCGACTACGACTACCTCACCACCCCGGAGGACAGCGCCCGCACCGCCGCGAAAATCAAGAACGCCGCCTTCATCGAGATGAAGGACATCGGCCACTTCCCGATGAGCGAAAACCACCCGGTCTTCCGCACCTACCTCATCCAGGCCCTGCAGATCCTGCAGAACAATGCACCGCACACGAACGAGGCCCTGACCACGAAGTCCTGACACAACCGGCACCACCCGCTTGCCCGCCAGCTCAAACCCTGGCGGGCAGCGGCACCACCCCATGCAGAGACCGTAACGGTCCGTACCCCACCCAACGACGAGGAACACCGTGTCAGCGAAGCCCCGTCGGTTCTGGGTCGCCGGCCAACCCTGGCTTCCGCCAATTGTGGGGCATTGTCCTTGGTCATCGCTTCTCGCCTGAAGCGGCGGATTGTCGTCTGGTCGTCGTGTGAGTGGCCGCGGCTTCTCCGCGCCACCGCCCCGCCATTTCGGCTGAGATCCGCCACTTCCGACGCGAAGCGACATCAAGTTAAGTCTGTTTAGTTACTTATCTAACGAAAGATAGTTAACGAAACGGAGCTGTAGACACTTATTCGCAGACCATGGCAAATAGGCAACTTATTAGTTGACAGAAAGTAAATTATCGGCACTTTGGAAACCCCTTTCCGGCACCGCATTTGGCGGGACTCCTGAACCGACGAATCCGAAGTTCGACTGTTCGCTAACGCTGCACTACACGGCATCTGCCTGGAATGCCCCGGGCTCCGAGCACCACGTAGGTATGCAGGAACACGAATCTTGCTTCGTGCAGGGTTACATCCCTGTGCGTTCCCGACGAGCATCTGTCGTACAGTTCTGGCAACGTGCGCCGAAGCCGGTCTCGTCGTCCTTCGGATGCGTCAGACGCATGAGCATGTGCCTGTAGTCGATTTAGAACGTTTTGTTGTCCGACCCTGAACGGTTGACCGCCGATGTCGTACGGGCTCTCCGTCCACGAGCACCGCGATTCCGCGTTGCTGCTGATGGGGTTCGCCGGCGCGTTCGGCCGTCGGTGGGCGCAGGTCGTCGCCGCCTACGACCCGGCCGGGCGGCCGGGGGGTGATCCGGTTACTGCGCACCACACCGGCATTCGAGAACCATGTGTGCCGGGGCGGGCTGCCGCAGATCCGCAAGAACGTCAACCTGTCCGACCGCCCGCTCCTGTCAGTACCAGGGCGATGCCCATTGCGGCACCACCGACAGTCCGACGGACCTGAGAAAGCATGACCTACTCCGTATCTTGCTCGATGAATCGAAAGTGATTGTTGGACAATTAAAGTGAAGTACTGCGCAGGTTCGATATCGGCGTCTGCGGTGTGTCAGTACAGTGGGTCGTGGTGAATGTCGTTCGACTCGACGCCGGCTGCCATCAATCGGTACGTGGTGGTGCGGATCATGGAGGGTGATCCGACGATCTGGATGTCGTGGTCGGTCCAGTCCGCATATTCGGCGACGACACGTCCGAGTTGGCCGGTCAGCCGGTGATGCATCCCACCCGGGGGGTGCAAACAGGACGGCGTAGGAGGATTGCGCGAAGGTGCTTTCGCCCCCGGGTGTCGCTCCGATGGATTTGAAGCTGACCAATGAAGTCGTCAGGGGATCCACGACAATCGTTGCCTCCGTCTTGTTCGGTGCTGGGGAAGGTGGATGGCGCACTCGCCGCGCCTGCTGTGTCCACCTGTAGAGGAGAAGGGGGTGCCACCCGTTTGCGGACGGCACCCCACTTCAGCTCCAGCGATGACCTGCGCTAGAAGTAGCGTCGGCCTCGGCGACCGAGGGCGCGGTCGCCAACGTGGTGCTATCCGATCTTTTCGAGAACCTTGTCCGCGGTCTTAGCGTTCTTGAGGGCCTTCCAACCGATGATCGGCATCGCGACCGTGACGAGGACACCGAAAACGTAGGCAGGCAGCAGCCCGATGGTCGAGAAGATGTTCTGCTTGCCGTGCTTGTTCGGTCCGAAACTCAGCGACCGATTCTCGGTGAAGTTCGACGCGAAGTAGAACAGGACATTGGCCCAACCGTCGGCGACGACGATCCATCCGAGACGCTTAGCGGTCGTGGTGTTCAACCCAGTGTGCGGTATGACCGACGCGGCTGCGATCACCATCATGCCGTTGAGGGCGGGGCCGGTGTGGGCGCGAGCCCACCCCTCGTCCGTTCCCGGCACATCGAACTTGACGATCCTTCCGGGGCGGACTTCCCATCCGCCGAGGAGCTTGGCCCACAAGACCAGTCCCGCAATCAATGTGGAGAAGATCATCAGGATGCCGTGGCCGGCCATCTTTCGTTGCAGGGTTTCCATTACTTCCACCTCCATTTTCGTGCTTTCCGGGTACAGATGTACGGGGTCGGGTGGCACCGAGTCGGCCGAGCGATCCCGGTGCGGTGCGTTCGAGTAAGTCGGGAGAAGAGTTCCCGCAGGACGCGTCTGCAATCGGGCTCTAAAGTTCGCGGATCGGCGTGATGGCAGCGGTACATGGGGATTACTCCGACGTGGCCATCGGGCACCTGGAAGCCGGCGGTCGGACGACGAAATTGGGGCGGACCGCCAGGTCGGGCGAGTCGAAAAGCCGGTGGTAGGTGGGGTCAGGCTGGCCGACATCGGCGGGTTGATCCAGGCCCAGTCGGTGGGACAGGAGCGTCCTTCACGGGCTTCGTGGTCGATGAACTGGGCGGCCACTGTGTGGTGGTCAACCATGATGACCCTGGCAGCGCGGAAGTTGTGGATGACGGCGCGGTTCGGCTCGACCAGGGCGCGGTCTTCCCACAGGGTGCGTGGTTGATCCATGAGGTGCACCGCGTGGGGTGCGGTCCCACGCTCGTGCTCCTCCGACAAACACGAGCGAGGGGTGGGCGTTACCGTCCCGCCGGTCTACTCCCCGATGACGGGCAGTATCAGCGAGATCCGCAGCTTCGAGTCGACTTCCTGCGAGCGGGCGAGGGACTGGTCCAGCAACGGGGCGAGGGCCTGCACCTTTCCGTCCGCGTCTGCGAGGGTGTGCACGATCTGCTCGGCCGGCACGGCAGCGGCGTTGGCCTGATCGGTGGCCGACGAGCCGGCGTCGATGATCCCGGCGAGCGGCGCGTCGGCGGACTCGAGTGCGTCACCGAGATTCTGCCCGAGCAGCATCCCGACGATGCCGGCCACGCCGTTGGCGTCCCGGCCGTCGTACAAGGTGACGGCGTACCTGTCTCGACGGTTGTCATGGGTCAAAGCCTTTCCAAGCAGGGTGATCGATCGAAGGGGTCGGTCCCGCGCGGGACTCACCGACGGTGAGTCCCGCGCGAGGGGCGAACTGGTGCGAGTGTGGCGGTTGCAGAGGCTGTTACACGTCCCAGTCGGTGGGGATCTGCCCCCAGGTGCGCAGGAAGGCGTTGAGGGCGCCGGCGTTCTCGATCGCCGCGGAGATCGGGCCCTTGGCGAACTTGATCAGCCCCTTCATCAGAAGCTTTCCGCCCTCTTCCTCGCCGGCGGCTGCGGTCCGCCAGGTCTCGAAGCTGCCGTTGATGACCAGCCACAGCTCACTCTGATCGAACACGCGCGGCGACCAGGAGACGATCTTGCCTTCCTTGAATTCGAGGTGGCTGGCGACGTCGTCGCGGCCGAGGACACCGAATTCCAACTTGTTGGTGAACGACGACGCGTCGTTGAATCCGGCGAGGACGTCCGGGTTCGCGTTGACGGCCTCGCGTGCGGCGTCACACCATTCCTGCGAGAAGAACTTCAGCTTGTCGGTCATGTGATCTCATCTCCTTTGTGTTGCGCCAGCCCGTGGTCGAGCTGGTCAGGGTTGTAGTTCGGGGCGGCACGGTGACCCGGCCCCCGCCCGTCTCCCACCGTCCGCGCAGTTCCGGCCCTGGCCGGGCGGGTGAACCAAACGCGCCCGGGCGATGCGATCGGGTGCGGTCGACTCATGTTCCTCGCCCCGACGGGCGCGGTGCACGGCACACACGGCCTGTGTTGTGGTGGCACTCACGTCTTGTGTCATTTGGTGTGGCTAGGTCTTGTCATTTCGCGCTCAGATTGTGCGACGAATCCGAACCCGTTTCGGATCTCCGGTTCGCCTTTCTGCCAATGGAAACGGGATGCAGGCGATGGCAGGGGCTCGAACGCCGGTTGTGTGGAAGCATCGGACGGGCGGTGTTGCAAGGTCGGGTGGACGCTGCCTGGTGTCGGTCAGGTCGACTGCCCGTCAGGTGACGAGGCGCTGTGGCAGTAAAGACGCGCGCCATGCGGAAGACGCCCGCTCGAACGTGAACCGTTCAGGAAAACTTGAACGTTCGTCGTGCCACCGTCGTGGCCGCGGCCGTCCACAGCGTCAGCACGGCCAGGCTCGGCAACGCGAAATGACCGTCGTTCGCCTGCTGGAGAGCGGTCACGAGAGCGCCGGCAGGGGTCACCTCGACCGCGGTCTGTACGGCGGCCGGGGCGTGGCCGGTCAGGCTCGAAACCGAGCACAGACCCAACTGCACGAACCAGAGGATATTCGCCAGTGCGAGAACGATATCTGCGCGCATACTGCCGCCGAGCAGCAGTCCCAGCGCCGCGAAAGCCGCGGTACCGACGATGATGACGGCGCCGGTGAGGATGAACTCCAGCGGGTTCGGAATGCAACCCAGGACGAGGGCGATGGTGCCGAGCAGCACCGTCTGCAGGCTGACCACGACCACCACGGCGGCACTCTTACCGGCGATCATCGCCCACTTCGGAATAGCGTTGGCGCCCAATCGCTTCAGTGCCCCGTAGCGGCGGTCGAAGCCGATCGCGATGGCCTGGCCGGTGAACCCGGTGGACATGATCGCCACCGCGAGGACGAGGGGGAACACAGTGTCGATGCGCGGCTCGGGAAGGTCGCCAATCGGGAGGACCGTCAGCCCGATCAGGAAGGTGACCGGCAGCAACATCGTCAACAGCTGTTGTTCACTGTTGCGGAGCAGCAGGGTCGCCTCCAGCCGGGTGAGGGCGGCGAGCATGGCCGGTGCAGAGTTCCTTCGCGGTGCCGGAGCGAAGGTGCCGGCAGCGAACACCGGCGCCGGACCGGAGGCGGTGGTGGTAGTCATCGGTAGCTCAACTCCCGCCCGGTGAGATCGAGGAAGTATTCCTCGAGGCTGCGTTGTTCGACCCGCATTTCGGCCATTAGCACGTTCATCGCCGTGCACCAGGTGGAGACGGTCGTCAGCAGTTGCGGACTCAGGTGCCCTTCGACCAGGTATGCGCCGGGGCTGGTTTCGCTGATGCGGTGGGTGCCGGCGAGGGTGGACTGCAGGGTGGTCAGGTCCAGGCCGGGTATCGCGGTGAACCGCAGTTGGTGTTCGGTGCCGCGGCGCACCAGCTCTTCCGGGCTGCCGGCGGCCACGATCCGGCCGTGGTCGAGGATGACGACGTCGTCGGCGAGTGCTTCGGCCTCGTCCATCTGATGGGTGGTGAGTACGACGGCGACACCGTCGCGGCGGAGGCTGTCGATCAACTCCCACACCAGGTGCCGTGCCTGGGGGTCGAGTCCGGCGGTCGGCTCGTCCAGGAAGACCAGTTCGGGCCGTCCGACGAGCGCACACGCCAGGGACAGGCGCTGCTGCTGGCCGCCGGAGAGACGCTTGTAGGGGGTGCGGGCGGCCTCGGCCAATCCGAGGGTCTCGAGCAACCAGTCCGGGTCGTGGGGGTCGGCCGCGCAGGCCGCGACCACCCGGAGCATCTCACCGGCGCGGGCACCGGGATAGCTGCCGCCACCCTGCAACATGACGCCGATACGGGGACGGAGGGCGTCACCTTCGATGCTCGGGTTCAGCCCGAGCACGGAGATCTCACCCTCGTCCGGAATGGTGAAGCCTTCGCACATCTCGATCGTGGTGGTCTTGCCGGCCCCGTTGGGGCCGAGCAGGGCCAGCACCCGGGCGGAAGCGAGCTGCAGGTCCACTCCGCCCACCGCGGTGGTGTCACCGAACCGTTTGGCCACCCCTTTCAACTGGAGACAAGGCTGGCCGGTGCGGGGGCGGTAGGCGTTCATTGCTACTCCGAAGGGGTAGAGGGAAATTCGGGGAACCGGCTGGTCGACCCGGATCGCGGTTCGGGCCGACCAGCCGATGGGACTAGAGGACGATGGTGACGACCTTTTCCTCGGTGTTGGCGAGGATGCCGGCGTAGCCGAGTTCACGGCCGATGCCGGAGGTCTTCATCCCGCCCCAGGGGAGGGCCGGGTCGATCGCAGCCCAGCCGTTGACCCAGACGGCACCGGCGCGAACCTGCCGGGACAGGGTGTGCGCGCGGGAGACATCCTGGGTCCAGATGCTGGCGGCGAGCCCGTACCGGGTGTCGTTGGCCAGGCGGATCGCCTCCTCCGGATCGTCGAACGGAATGACCGTGCCGACCGGGCCGAAGATCTCTTCCCGCGCGATGGTCATGTCGTTGGTGGCGTCGGCGAAGATCGTCGGCCGCACGAAGTAGCCGAAGTGATCCGGCCGGGTGCCGCCGGCCGCGACACGGGCGCCTTCCTTCTTGCCCTGCTCGATGTAGGACAGCACGGTGTCACGCTGCTTGGCGCTGACCAGTGCACCGAGAGTGGTGGACGGGTCGAACGGGTCGCCGAGCACCTGCGCGTCCGCCGCTCCGCTGAGGGCCTCGACGACGTCGTTGTAGAGAGAGCGGTGCACGAACACCCGGGTGCCGGCGGCGCAGACCTCGCCCTGATTGAAGAACAGGCCCATCGCGGTGCCCTGCACGGCCGATTCGACGTCGGCGTCGTCGAGGATGATCTGCGGCGACTTGCCGCCGAGTTCGAGGGTGACGCGCTTGAACGTGGCGGCTGCCCGCTGCTGGATCAGCCGGCCGACCGTCGGGGACCCGGTGAAGCTGATCTTGTCGACGTCGGGGTGCTCGACGAGGGCGTTGCCGGTGACCGCGCCGTTGCCCGGCACGATGCTGACCACGCCCGCGGGCAGACCGGCTTCTTCGAGGATTTTGCCCAGGTGCAGGATCGAGAGCGGTGCTTCCTCCGGGGGCTTGACGACGACGGTGTTGCCGCACGCCAGGGCGGGAGCGAGCTTCCAGGCGGCGATCATCAGCGGGGTGTTCCAGGGGACGATTGCGCCGATGACGCCGACCGGTTCCCGGACGGTGTAGGAGTGGGTGGGCTTGCCGAAGTAGCCGGCGGTCGGGATGACGCTGCCGGTGATCTTGTCGGCCCATCCGGCGAAGTGTCGGAAGGTGGCGGCGGCGTTGGGGACGTCGAGCATCTTGGGCTGGCCGACGGGCTTGCCGACGTCGAGGGCCTCGAGGGTGGCGAGGATCTCGATGTCGCGCTCGATCAGCTCCGCGATCTTGCTCAGAATCTTTCCGCGGACCACGCCCGGGGTGGCGCCCCATTCTCCGCTGAGCTGGGCGCGGGCGGCGCGGACGGCGGTGTCGATGTCGTCCGGGGTTCCGGCCGACACCTCGGCCAGGACCTGTTCGGTGGCGGGGTTGATGTTGGTGAAGACGCTACCGTCGGACGCCGGCTGCCACCGGCCGTCGAGGAAGAGCTGGGTGGGGGTCCCGGCCGGCAGCGCCGCACCGACGCCGGGCAGGGTGTCTGCAGTGGTCATCGCAAAGTCTTTCCGAGTTGGTCGGGAAGCGGTGAATCGGGAGCCGAATCGGCGGACCCGGTCGACGAAGGTGGTTTCAGGCATTCGCCGATTCGAGGACTGTGTCCTCGGCGTCGGTCTGCCGCAGGGCCTTGATGCCGATGATGGCGAGCGCGCCGATGGCGAGGACGCCGAAGACGTACGCCGGGGCCAGCGCGAGGACGCCGAAGATGTTGGTTTCACCGAGCCGGTTCGAGCCGAAGCTCAGACCGCGGCTGGGAGCGAAGTTGCTGAAGAAGTAGAAGCAGACGTTGCCCCAGCCGTCGAGGACGATGATGTAGCCGAGCCGCTTGGCAGTTTTGAGGGGGAAGGCGAGCTTGGGCAACGCGAGGCCGATGGCGATCACCATCATGCCGTTGAGGGCGGGCCCGACATGGGCCTTCGCCCAGCCCTCGGCGGTACCGGGGATGTTGAAGTTGATGATGTACCCCGGGACGATTTCGAAGCCGCCGACGAGGTTCATCCACAGGAACAGCCCGAAGATCAGGGTGCTGAGGATCATCAGCACGCCATGTCCGTAGATCTTCCGTTCGAGCGTTTTCATGGTTCTCTCCGTGTAGTTCAGGTGTTGTGGGTGATCACGTCAGCGGTTGCCCGGAAGGGCACGGATCAGCGGTCGCCCAGGACAGGTTGGTGGTAGGTGCTGGCGAAGAACATCAGTGGGGAGCCGTCTTCGGATTCGCAGCGGGCCACCCGCGCCAGGAACAGGGTGTGGTCGTTGACCTCGATCGTGTCGAAGACCTTGCATTCGAACCGGGCGAGGCTGCCGAACAGGGTGGGCACGTTCTCACCGGTGACGAACTGCGGATGCCAGTCGCTCTCGCGGCTGCCGGCGAAGTAGCGGGAGTGCTCCTGCTGGCTCTTGCTCAGGACGCTCACTCCGTACCAGCCGCTCTTGCTGATCAGCTCGTGCGCGTACCCCGGCTTGAGCGAGATCATCACGGTCGGCGGGTCCAGGCTGATCGAGGTGAAGCTGTTGATTGTCGCGCCGTGCACGCCGCCGTCGCCGTCCTGCATGGTCACCACGGCGATTCCGGTGGCGAACAGGGCAACGGAGCTGCGGAATGCGGTCGCGTCGGCGGCGACCTCCTCGGGCACGACGAGCTCCTCGGGCGCGGGGGGAGCTTCGGCCGCGCGGGTCATCACTGTGCCCCCGTCAGTGCGAAAGGGCGAGCGGACTCCTCGGCTCCGGTCTCGTTCGCTTCGATCCAGGCGATCATGTTCTCCGGGCTGGAGAAGATGTCCCACTGCTTCTCGGGGTAGTTGAAGTTCTCGGTGAACCGGTCGGAGAGCTGCTGGTCGGTCAGAACCCGGCCGAGGAACTCGACGAAGTGGTTGGGAAGCTCCTTCATGTTGGTGAGCATGAAGTTGGTCCAGCGGGTGGCACCGAGAACACGGGTGGCGCGCCGAGCGTCGACGCGCTCGCAGAACAGTTCGTCGTAGACCTCGTTGTCGACGATCTCCTCGCCGAGCACGTGTGCGGCGTAGGAGGCCATATTGCCGCCCTGACCGAGCACTGGGTCGACGGTGGCGTGCGCGTCACCGAGCAACACCGCGAGCTTGCCGTTGTTGAGCTTGACGTGACCGTGCCGGACGGTGGGAGTGACCCCACCCTGGAGAATGTCGAGGTGGCTGTTGGCGACGTCGAATTCGTTCTCGTCGAGCCGCTCGGCGGTGATCGGGTAATGCTTCTCGAGCTTCTCGATCATCAGGTCGAGGAACGCCCGCGGGTCGTCCTCGTAGCGGGTGTGGGCGAGAACCTCGAGGTCGCTGCCGATGTGGTTCTCCATCACCAAGGCGGTGGCGTCGCCACTGAAGGTGACAGTGGGGATTTCGATCATCTCACCGGCGCCGGGGGAGATGCAGAACGTCACCGCCTTCTTCTCCGCCTGCGCGATGCCCTTGAAAAGGCCGACACACAACTTGCGCTGCGGCTCGGTGAACGGTGAACTCTGCTCGTCGCGGGCGAACAGGGTGCCCAGCCCGCCCTTGCCGGTGCCGATCACGACCAAGTCGTATTCCTCGGAGAGGGCGGTGAGGTCCTCGACGCCGATCGGCCGGTACTCGATCTTGCCGCCGCGCGCTTCGAAGTCCTTCATCATCTGGGGCTGCAGGATGCGGTAGTCCACCGCGCGGCTCGGCTTGCCCAGGTCCCCGTAGAAGCGGATCGGCATGTTCGGGATGCCGACGTAGTAGTAGTGCCCCTCGTAGCCGTCGTTCGGCCAGTGGTTGATCCCGAGCGCATCTTCGCGGTCGATGGTCACGTAGTGGTGTGCCACCGTGTTCAGCAGCCGGATGTTCGCGTATTCCTCGGGACGGCGATCCGTGAAAATCGTTGCATCGATGCCCTTCTCGTTCAGGTACAGACCGAGGTGCAGGCCGGCGGTGCCGGCTCCGACGATGGCGATTCGCTTGCTCATGGAAGGTCTCCTCCTGCTGACGCGCCGAGACGCGTCGGTGTGTGTGACACGGGATTTCTGGGTGAGCCGACTGCGCTTGTAATGCGGTCGAGGGTGTCTGCACCCGACTTTTGTGGTCAGTTGTGATCCGCATCACAAGTATGTACACGCTCAGGTGGACCAGTCATGCACTCGAGCGCACGGTTAGTTGGAGAAAACCGCACACAGAGTTGTCCGTCCGCGTCGTTCGCACCGGAGGGGACATCGAGTCGCTCGCGTCCCGCCCGCACGCCCGTTTTGCACCGAGATCGAAAGATAGTGCTCGGTATCGTGCCTCGGTGCTGTCGCGCCCGCCAAGATCTGGTGAAGCCGGACCTATTCGATGTCCGGATCGTGCGGCAGTGGCGGGCGCGTAACCTGGGGCTTTGGAGGCGAAGACGATGCAGGAGTCACCGCGGGGCACGGATGACACAGCCAGTGAACCTGACGCGCGGGAGGTCCGCGCGTTCGAGGCCACTGATCCCGACCGCGCCGAGGATGCCCTCGGGCATACCTACTTTCCGCACCGATTGCACCAGCTCGGCACGGGTGCGCACATGGACATGTCCCTGCATCTGGTCGAACTCGGACCGCTGACGGTGGGGCGGCTGACCTACGGCGCCGCCGAGGTCAGCCTCGACCTCGGCGAGCTCGGTAACGCCTACAACGTCGCCATCCCGCTCGCTGGGCGACACGAGACGGAATCAGCTGGTCAAACGCATATTTTCGCCCCCGGCCAGGCGTGTATTTACATGCCGCACCGGAGCACGCGGATCACCCGATGGAGCGCGGACGGTGTCCAGTACGGGATCAAATTCGACCGCGACTACCTCGAATCGGAACTCCAGGCGATTCTCGGGTGGCCCACACACGTGCCGGTGACGTTCGACCCCGTGCTCGACCTGTCGAATCCCAAGGTCAGCAGCTGGTTGGCATTGGTGAAAACCCTCGTCGCAGACCTCGACAAGGATCACAGCATGCTCTACTCCCCGTTGGTCTCACCCCCTCTCGTCGAGGCTCTGACCAGGGGTTTGTTGCTGACAGCGGACCATGATCGACGCGAGCTGCTCGAAGCCGGGGTGCCGGGCGCCCGGCCGAGAACGGTCAAGGCCGCCGTCGATGCCATGTATGCACACCCCGAAGAGTCCTGGACCGTGCGCACCCTCGCCGAACTGGCCGGCGTCAGTGTGCGCACGTTGCAGGACGGATTCGCCCGGTACGTCGGCGCTACGCCGATGGCATACCTGCGCGGTATCCGGCTCGAACGCGCTCACGACGATCTGCTCGCGGCCGACCCCGGATTCGACTCAGTCTCGGATATCGCCTATCGCTGGGGCTTTCGGCACCTCGGCCGTTTCTCCGTGGAGTACCGCAAGCGATACGGCCAACCTCCATCGGTGACCTTGTCCAAGGCGTGAAGGGCCCGAATCGGGAGAGCGGCAAAGTCTTTGCGCAGAATGGATAGTTTCTGCGTTCTGTGGATAAGGCCCCCTCTCCGGCGCGGCTATCGTTGCCAGCAGAAGGCGAAACTCCCAGGTCGATGCGGAAAGCATTGTTCCGGAAGCGGTGTGTCGGCTTCTAGCCCGCTGGGTGGCGAGTGAGGAGTGATCCCGTGAGTGCCCTGTATTCATTCGACGATATGCCCGCGCAAGAGAAATTCGGTGCGTGGCGAGAGACGGTGTCCAACGCGTTTGTGCCCTTGGACGCCAAATCCCACGCCCCCGGAGCCTTCGATGGGCACCTGCTGACAGAAGCGATCGGATCGCTGCAGGTCTTCGAGGTGACCGGGGGAGCAGTCGAGGTGCGGCGTACCCGCGAGGCGATCCGACGGTCCGATCCCGGCTACCTGAAACTGGGCATGCAGGTCCGTGGCTACTGCGTTCTGACCCAGGACGATCGCGAAGCCGCGCTGACCCCAGGCGATTTCAGCATCTACGACACCCGCCGCCCCTACCAGGTGTCGTTCGAACGGGACTTCGCACAGCTGGTTGTCATGTTTCCGTCCGAGCTGATCCATCTGCGCCCGGACGCGCTGAGGGATGTGACGGCCCGGCGGGTCTCCGGACGTCGCGGCATCGGCGGACTGGTGTCGAAATTCCTGGTCGGTATAGCCGAGCAATTGCGCGGGGTCGAAGAACTCGCCGCCAACCAGCAACTGTCGAACGGTGTCCTCAACCTGCTCGCCGCAGCACTGTCCGAACAACTCGGCTGTGAGTCGAATGTTCCCCCGGAAACACACAAGGCCGCCCTGGTGCTGCAGATCAAATCCTTCATCGATGCCCGTCTCTACGATCCCGAACTGAGCTCGGCGCTCATCGCTCGCGCCCACAACATCTCAGCCCGGTACCTGCAGAAGATGTTCGAGGGCGAAGGAACCACCGTGACCGAGTGGATCCGCCGTCGTCGCCTCGAGCACTGCCGCCGCGATCTTATTGATCCGCGCAACAAAAACACCCCGATCGCGACTATCGCCGCCCAGTGGGGGTTACTGGACTCCTCGTACTTCTCGAAGCTGTTCAAATTCACCTACGGCATCTCCCCCCGCGAGTACCGGGCGCAGGCTGTCGGCGGCGGCCACGACGTGGGCCAGACGTGGGAGCGGACTTTCGCGAGTTCGCCTGCAGACTGACCGCGACGCGCATGCTGGCACCAGGTCGAGCCGGAACGGCCGCCACAGCCAACGACCTCATCGAGGACAGGGGCGCAGCACCCGCGATCCGGCAATCTGCGGCGGTGTGGTCTCCGGTGCGTCGGAGTGGATGCGCCTCCACAGGTGCGGGGTAAATCATTGTTCACCCCGTGGTGCACCATGGGGGGAGATTATTCAACTCGTTGTGTTGGTGAGGTATCTGATGGATCCGATAGTCACAGAGTCCGAATTCCGCGGTGACGGTGTCACGCTTGCCGGCGACCGGTGGGATCCCCCGACTCGGGGTGGGAGCGGGACGAGCACCGACAGGAAGGGCCTGGTCCTGCTGCTGCACGGCGGCGGACAGACGCGGCACTCCTGGCGAAACACCGGACGCAGTCTCGCGGCGGACGGCTGGTCCGCCATCGCGCTGGATGCACGTGGCCATGGGGACAGCCAGTGGGCGCCGGACGGGGACTACGGAATCGATGCGTTGGTCGCCGACGTGACCGCGATCATCGGGGAGCTGGGCGAGAAGCCGGTACTCGTCGGTGCCTCGATGGGCGGTATGACGTCGTTGATCGGGCAGGGGGAGAATCCCGAGCTCGCTCGTGGTCTGGTTTTGGTCGATATCGCGCCGAGGGTCGAGACCGGCGGCACCGCGGAAATCATGGCTTTCATGCGCAGTGGCCTCGATGGTTTCGAGAGCCTCGACGATGCAGCGGCAGCGGTCGCGGCCTACACTCCGAACCGTGTCCGCAAGCCCAACCCGCAGGGGTTACGCAAGAACTTGCGCCTGCGTGACGGCCGCTGGTACTGGCATTGGGATCCGGAGTTCCTTCGCGTGGGCGACGAACCCACTCGCCAATCCGACTCGATCGTGCAGTACGAACGCGCCCGGGACGCCGCAGCCGCGATCACCGTTCCCACGATGCTCGTTCGTGGCAAGCAATCCCACGTGGTCAGCGAAGAGGGTGCCAAAGAGCTGCTCGAATTGATCCCGACCGCCACCTTGATCGACGTCGCCGGGGCCGGTCACATGGTGGCCGGCGACGACAACGATGTCTTCAGTGGCGGTTTGAAGGGTTTCCTCGACAACGAGGTTGCGGCAATGCGTCGCTGATGCCACCACTGCCCGCGAACCCCGCCGGGCGTGGGCTCGCCGAGATCGAGTGCAGTTGTCATGCTTATTCGTCTGTGCCCGGCGCCCCGCCCCGCGCCCACCTGGACGGCGGGCGCGGGGTGGGGCCGTGCTTTGTCGCTACCCGGTGTAACGCCCCTTCACGACTCGCGAGCGGTGGAAGTGGTTTCTTGCGAACGATTCTCGGTCGCAGCTCGCGTTTCGGGTGTCCGCATCACGGATCTTCCGGTGCCACCTGCCGATAAGTGCTCAGCTCTTACGCTTTCGAACAATTGGAGTCGAGTCCTCTGCTTTCGCACGCTTTTCGGCGCGACGCTCCTTGAGCGTCCGTGCAGACTGCTTGGAACGGGGTAGGCGCCACGATTGAGTCCATCCGGACCTCGGCCATTGTGTCGGCTGAGGGCCGCGGTTCTCCCGCGGACGGTAACGCGATCACCGGGTGTTCGGTCCGAGATGCGGAAGCTGAGACACCTACGGTGGAATGCGTACCCGAAATATCAAGACATGCAGGAAATCTCATGAGACTTGCATATTCCGTTCCAGTGGCTATGGTGCATGTCAACGATCAACGGCATCTACCGGAGGACTGAAATGTGAGTGCAGCAACCGATCGTCAGTGGGCGGTTCGTGACGCTGTTCTGGGCTGGCTGGTGGCGAAGGCGACCGAGGGATACCGCAGCCCGATCCTGGACCCGGACGCCATCGGCGACACCGTCGGGTGGGTGCCCTCGCCACTCACCCGAGACGAGGTCGCCGACGCGTCCAATTATCTCTACCGTGAGGGGTATCTGACCGGCGTGCCGGTGATGGGACTCGGAATTCCCCGCCCAATGCTGACGGTTGCCGGTCGACGATTCGCCGAATCCCGTAAAACGCTTCGTCTGAACAAGGATTCGACGAACACCGCAGCCACCGCGCGATGAGCCGCGCTGCCGGGTCAGCGCGAATGGCTGAATGACGTGTGTTCGGTGTCGAGTTGTTCTTGGCTGGCGGCCCAGGTGGCGAGGAGTTTGAGGGCGTCGGCGGTGGGTGTGTCTGCCGGGGCGGTGTAGATGTTCAGTTGCAGTTCGGGTTCTGAGGGCAGTTCCATGGCCTCGAAGTCGAGGTCGAGTTGGCCGACGGCGGGGTGGCGCAGGCGTTTGCGGCCGCTGCGGTGGAAGCGGACGTCCTGGGAGGCCCATCGCTTGCGGAACAGTTCGCTCTGGGTGGAGAGCTCCCCGACCAGTGCGATGAGTGCTTTGTCGTGGGGGTTGCGGCCGGCTTCGAGGCGCAGCATCGCGGCGGCGTCCTTGGCGATCTGGTCGTAATCGACGAAGAATTCGGCGGCGTGGGGGTCGAGGTAGACGAACCGGGTGGTGTTGACGGGTCGGCGGGGGTCGGCGAGGACGGGGGAGTAGAGGGCGCGGGCGAGTTGGTTCATGGCGATGATGTCGTGGCGCCCGTTGCGGATCCATGCGGGTGCTTCGGTGATGGCGTCGAGAACTTGCTGTAGTACCGGTCGGACCGTGGTCGGTGGGGTCCGGCGGGGCCGCCGGGCAGTGCCGGCCTGTGATTGGCGGGCCAGGGCGAACAGGTGATCGCGTTCGGCGTCGTCGAGTTGCAGGGCACCGGCGAGGGAGTCGAGGACACTCTCGGATGTGCCGGAGAGGTTGCCGCGTTCGAGCCGCACGTAGTAGTCCACCGAGACTCCGGCGAGCAGGGCGACCTCTTCGCGGCGCAGCCCTTTGACGCGGCGGTTGCCGCCGTACGCGGGCAGGCCGCTCTGTTCGGGGGTGATGCGTGCCCGGCGCGAGCTGAGGAACTCGCGGATCTCGGTACGCAGGTCGATCGTGCCCATGGATCCACCGTAGGCAGCTCCCGGTCCGGGAGGGAGGTACTGGCATTACCCGGAAGATCCGTCACTCCCTGCGTGCGGCGGATCGGGGTCCAATGGTGGGCATGAAAGCTACGTACATGTACGGCGTGGGCGATGTCCGCGTCATCGACGTCCCCGACGCGGCCCTGCAGCAGCCGACCGATGCACTCGTGCGCGTGGTCCGGAGCTGTGTGTGCGGCAGCGACCTGCATCCCTACCATTCGATGCCGGCCGATCCGGGTGGTACGTCGATGGGGCACGAGTTCATCGGGGTCGTCGAGGAGGTCGGCGACCAGGTGGCCACCGTGCGACGGGGCGATTTCGTGATCGCACCGTTCGCCGTCTCCTGCGGTACCTGCGTGTTCTGTCACGCCGGGTTGCAGACGTCGTGCGTGCGCGGCGGGTTCTGGAACGACCCCGCATTGGGGACGACGGGCGGTCAGGCTGAGGCGGTTCGAGTCCCGCTGGCCGACGGCACCCTGGTCACGGCGCCGGTGGACGAGCAGGCCGATGAGGCGCTGCTCGCCTCGCTGCTGACATTGTCGGATGTGTACGGCACCGGCTGGCACGCGGCGGTCCGCGGCGGCGTCCGCGAGGGCAGCGCGGTGACAGTGATCGGTGACGGCGCCGTGGGACTGTTGGCGGTGCTCTCGGCCCGGCAGCTCGGCGCCGAGCAGATCGTGCTGATGGGACGGCACAAGGCGCGGACCGATCTGGGGATCGAGTTCGGTGCCACCGAGGTGGTCGCCGAGCGCGGTGCGGAGGGCATCGCGAAGGTCCGCGAGCTCACCGGCGGGCTGGGCAGTGAGATCGTGCTCGAGGCGGTCGGGCACCGGCCCGCGTACGACCAGGCCCTCGGCGTGATCCGCCCCGGCGGGGTGATCAGCCGCGTCGGCGTACCTCAGTACGAGGACGCCCCGATCGGGTTCGGCGCCCTCTTCGGACCCAACATCACCCTGACGGGCGGACCCGCCCCGGTCCGCGCCTACATCGAGCAGTTGCTGCCGGCGGTACTGAACGGAACCGTCCAGCCGGGTCTGGTTTTCGACCGCACCACCGGTCTCGACCACACCCCGCAGGCCTACGCCGCCATGGATGCCCGCGACGCACTGAAGGTCGCGGTCCGGCCGTGAGCGTCGCCGCCGTCCGCGGCGCCCCACCCGCGGCTCCTGCTGCGATCCTGGGAATCATTCTGGTCAGCTACTTCATGGTGCTGCTGGACAATTCGGTCATCTTCACCGGCCTGCCCAGCATCCGGTCCGGGCTCGACCTGTCCCCGACAGCCCTGTCGTGGGTGCAAGACGCGTACACCCTGGTCTTCGGCGGTCTGCTTCTGCTCGCCGCGCGGGCCGGGGACATCGTCGGACGGCGACGCTTGTTCGGGATCGGGCTGGCGATCTTCGGCGCGGCGTCGCTGCTCATCGGGCTTGCGCCGACAGGCTGGTGGATGATCACCGCCCGGGCGGTGCAGGGAGTCGGTGCGGCGATCGTCGCACCGACCTCTCTGGCGCTGATCACGGCCTACTTCGACGGCGACGCACGCAGGAAGGCGATCGCCTGGTACGCGGCAACGGCAGGTATCGGCGCCAGCCTCGGCCTGCTGATCGGAGGTGCGCTCACCGACTGGATTTCCTGGCGGGCAGCGTTCTTCGTCAATGTGCCGATCGCGGTCGCCGTGATCGTCGGATCCCGGATCGTCCTCGCCGAGACGCCCCGGCAGCGAGGCCGATGCGACGTCATCGGTGCGCTGTGCGCGACACTGGGGATGGGTGCGTTGATCTTCTGGGTCGTCGAGTACGGCACGGCCGGGTGGGGAGCGCCGCGGGTGCTCGGTGCTGTGGTCGTCGGGGTGCTCCTGCTCACCGGGTTGGTGATCCACGAGGCTCGGGTCGAGCAGCCGATCATGCCGTTGGGCTGTTCGGAAGCCGTGAACGTGCCGGCGCGTACGCAGCGCGACTGCTGTATCTGGGGGCGATGATCGGGTTCTTCTACTTCACCACCCAATTCATGCAGGACGGGCTCGGGTTCTCCCCGGTGCAAGCCGGCCTCGGCTTTCTGCCTATGACCCTGGTCAACTTCGTCGTCGCCCTCGCCGTCCCTCGACTGAGCATCCAGGTGTCGAACGGGGCACTGCTGGCCGCCGGCATCGCCGTCACGCTGGTCGGCATGTTGTGGTTGAGCCGGATCGGTGTCGGTGAGACCTACCTGGTCGCGGTCGGGCTGCCCATGGTTCTGATCGGCGCCGGCCAAGGTCTTGCCTTCGGGCCGCTGACCAACGCCGGGATCGCCGGGGTCGACCCGGCCGCCGCCGGTGCCGCCTCGGGCCTGGTCAACACCGCCCATCAGCTCGGGATGGCACTCGGGCTCGGCATCTTGGTCGCGATATCGGCCGACTCGGGCGCCGGTCTCGACAACCTGTCGGCCGTGACCAGGCACGTCGGCGTGGCACTGACCGGTAGCAGCGTTCTGCTCGCCCTGGCGCTCGTCGTTGCAGCGGCGGTGATCGTGCCCGCCGGGCAGGCCCGGACAGGGGTACTGCCAGTACCCGGCTCGACAGGCACTCCCTGGTCACGCCGATCGCACATATCGTGAACTCATGACCACGACAGTCCTGACACTCAACAACGGAATCGTGATGCCCGCGCTGGGATTCGGTGTGTACCAGACGCGACCGGAGGAGACCGTCAACGCGGTGACGACCGCGTTGAATACCGGGTACCGGCACATCGACACCGCCGCGGCGTACCTCAACGAGCGGGAGGTCGGCGAGGCCATCGCGCAGTCTGGAATCGACCGCTCGGACATCTTCATCGAAACGAAGATCTGGATCACCGACTACGGCTACGACGCCGCGCTGCACGCCTATGACAAGAGCGCCGGCAAACTCGGTGTCGAGCAGATCGACCTGCTGATCCTGCACCAGGCGTTGCCAGGAGAATTCGATCTGACGATCGAGGCCTACCGGGCACTCGAGCGGCTGCTCGCCGACGGCAAGGTCCGAGCCATCGGCGTCAGCAACTTCATGCCGGAACACCTCACCCGCCTGCGCGACGCAACGTCGGTCGTCCCCGCGGTCAATCAGATCGAGGTCCACCCCTACTTCCGGCAATCCGACCTGCTGGCTGCCGACGCCGAGCACGGAATCGTCTCCCAGGCCTGGTCGCCGATCGGTGGCATCACGTTCTACCGGAACGGCTCCCGCGGGTCCACCCTCGACGACCCCACCCTCGGCGAGATCGCCCGCACCCACGGCAAGACCGCGGCCCAGGTGATGCTCCGTTGGCACCTCCAGCAAGGCCGCCAGGTCATCCCCAAATCGGTCACTCCCTCGCGGATTGCCGAAAACTACAATGTCTTCGATTTCGACCTCACTACAAGCGAACTCGTGGCCATCGACGCCCTCGACACCGGTGTGCGCGGCGGCCCCGGGCCCGAAGACGTCACCCGAGAGAAGTTCGGGATCGACATCCCCGAAGCCTGAGGAGCATCCATGAATATCGACCCCCGCACACCGACCACCAAGAACCCGCCCGAACAATTCACCGGCGACGTCTGGCTCGACCCGATCGCATATCCCCGCGACGACGGCCAGCGCATGATCGTCGCGAAGGTGCGGTTTGCACCCGGCGCCCGCACCGCATGGCACTCACATGCGCGTGGTCAAACCCTGCACATCACCCAGGGCATCGCGTGGGTCCAGTCCCGCGGTGGGCAGAAGGTCGAAGCCCATGCCGGACAAACCCTCTACTGCCCACCGGGAGAGGAACACTGGCACGGAGCCACCCCGGACTCCTTCATGGAGCACCTGGCGATGCTCGACAACGCCGACGACCCGGCCGCCACCACGACCTGGCTCGAACACGTCACCGACGCCGAATACCTCCACAGCGCGCACCAGCCCGGCCGGTAGCGCGCTATTCGCCTCCGCGGTTCGGCGGGCCGCGGTCTGACATCGCCTGGTCTGCAGTGTCATTCACACGGCTGACAGCGGCCCGTGAAACGGACCGATTAGTATGCGCATTTGATGCGACGGACCCCGGTAGGCGGCTCAGGCCCTACTCCGGCCGCGCAGTGTTGTTGCGGTTCCGGGTCGAGTCGTCTACAGAAGTCCACCCAGCCGATTCGCGCCAGTGGAGTGGAACAACCCGACACAGAGGTCGGACGATCACCCACGCCCGTAACCTACTCGCTGCCGCACAACGAAACTCAGCACCGGCACCTCAGTCGATCGGTGAATTTTGGGTAAGTCGTCAAGCAGCCCGGGTGGTGCGTGTCGGAGGTAGCCGTGGAGGATGCCGACGAGGCGGTTGCCGAGTGCGCGGAGCGCTTGGTGGTGCAGGTCGCCGATGTCGCGTCGCTGGTCGTAGAACTCCCGGGCGCGGGAACTGGCCGACAAGGCGCTGAACCCCCAGTGATCGATGGCATCGTAGAGACGCCGGTTGCGGACGTGGCGGGCGAGCACGGCGCGTTTCTTGCCGGACGCGACCGTCAACGGCGCGGTTGTGGCGTAGGCGCCGAGTTTGACACCAAGTCCTGGCAGGTAGCGGTAGATGTCGGCGTCCGGGTTGAACTCAACTGCGGTTTTGCCAATTCGTTGTCAGCGAGGGCTTCTCACTGAGCTGTCAGAATCCTCAGCTTCAGTGCGCTGCTGCAGGAGGAGAGCTCACCGCGCAGCGACAAGCGCGTGCGGTCTCGCGGCCTCGGGCTGATTGCGGCGCCGGCCGCCGTCTCCGCGCTCGGAGTAGTCATGTCCGAGGGGGGAAGCGGACCGGCAACCGTTCATCGTCCGGGTGGTCGGATGGTCTGCTCTTCTCGCCCGCTGCAGCTCGTGGGCCACGGATGATGCACCGCGGCCCACGTGAACCTCCTTCCGATCAGTTCGTCTCGTAGGCGTCGTAGCCGTTGGCCTTGATGTCGTCCCAGCGAGCGAAGTACTGCGGCACACCCCCCGAATAGTTGAGCATCTGCGCCGGCTTGCCGGGCACGTTCGCGCCCCAGTACCAAGATTTTGCCTTTGTGAACATCGAGTTCAAGAACAGTTCGTCGACGTGCGCACGCCACTGCTTCTCCGACTCAGCGGTGTTCTCGAATCGGGTGAGGTCGTGGTCGCGCAGATGCTGAAGGAACTCGACGACGATCTCGCCTTGGTACTCGGCGGACGTGGGACCGTTACAGAAACCGGACGGGCTCTGCGGGCCGTAGAGGAACATCATGTTCGGGAACCCACGGGTAGACAGGCCCATGCAGGTGTCGACCCCGGACTTCCACTTGTCCTGGATGCTCAATCCGTCGACACCTTGGAGGTCGATGGCCATGATTCCGCCACTGTTGTTGTCGAAGCCGGTGGCCAACACGAGCAGGTCGCATTCGATGACGCCCTCGTCGGTCTCGATTCCGTGGGGCAGCACCCGGCGGATCGGGGTGACGTTGGAGTCGATGACATCGACGTTGCTCTGGTTGATGACGTCGAAGTAGTCCTGCTCGAGTGATGGGCGTTTGACTCCGTAGGGGTGCGGCGGTGTCTCGGGCGCCACGATCGCGGCCTTCTTCGGGTCGGTGACCCGCTCGTGGACCTTGCTGCGCCAGAAGTCGTAGAAGGTACGGTTGGCCTCCTCGTCGACGAGGATGTCCTGGAAGGTACCGAGCCACATCTCGAAACCACCTTCGGACCACATCTTCTCGTAGATCGCGTCGCGCTCCTCCTTGCTCAGGTCAGTGGCGTTCTGCGGCAGGAAGTCGAAGTCGAAGCCTGCGAAGGCCTTGTAGCGTGCCGCGAACCGCTCGGGCAGTCCTTTCCGGAAGTTCTCGTTGTCGTCGGGGCTGAGCGTGCGCTGCTGCATCGGAATCGCCAGGTTCGGGGTGCGCTGGAACACCGTGACGTGTTCGGCGACGTGACCGGCTTCCTGCACCACCTGCACGCCACTCGAGCCGGTGCCCATGACGACGACCTTCTTGCCGGTCATGTCCACGCCCTCCTGCGGCCAGCGGGCAGTGTGGTGGCATTCACCGGCGAACGAGTCGAGCCCTTCGAGATTCGGGTAGAGCGGCTTCGCACCGAATCCAGTGGCGACGATCACCTGACGTGCCTTCTGGACCTTGCCGTCCGCGGACCGCGCGGTCCACTCGCGGGAGGCCTCGTCCCACGTGCACGCCTCGGCGAAGGTATCGAACACGACGTCGCGCGTGAGATCCAGCTGCGAGTCGACGTGCTCGAAGTAGTTCCGGACTCCGGCGAAACCTGGATACAGTTCGGCGAAATCGTAACTTTTCCACAGGTCCTTGTGCGAGAACTGATAGATCTGTCCGGTGCTATCGGTGCGTGCACCGGGATAGCAGTTCCACCACCAGATTCCGCCTAATCCGCCGGCCGCGTCCCAGACCTTGACGGTGAAGCCGAGGTCGCGAAGCCGGTCCAGCGCATACAAGCCGGAGAAGCCTCCGCCGATGATCAGGACGTCGAGCACAGCGTTGTCAGAGTGCGAGCCGGTGCGGGTGGCCGTGTCGGCCTGGGATGCCGTCATTGGTTCCTCCTCGAGGTTTCCCGGGACGTCTATTCCTGCCCGGACATGTATGACGTTAGAAGCGACGGTGTGATGTGAAGTGTCCGAAATCGAATCACGAGTGCCGATCGGTTCCAAGATAGTCCCAAGAACCACAAGGACATTCGAGTTCCGTCTTCAGACGGACCAGGCGGCAGCAGCCACGATTGTTCCCGCGCGCGCCACCGACCGGGATTCAGAAACCGAGGTCGCGGCCGATCAGTTCCATCATGATCTCGTTCGACCCCGCCCAGATTTTCGTGACCCGAGCATCCCGCCACGCCCGCGCCACCCGGTATTCGTTCATGTAGCCATAGCCGCCGTACAGTTGCACGCAGTGGTCGATCACCCGGTTCTGGACGTCGGCGGTCCACCACTTCGCCTTCGCCGCGTCGACGGAGGTGAGCTCACCCGCCACGTGGGCTTCGACGCACCGGTCGACATACGCCTGCGTGACCTCGATCTGCGTCACCAGGTCGGCGATCAGAAACTTGTTGTGCTGAAATGTTCCGATCGACTGACCGAAAGCCTTTCTCTCGCGGCAGTAGTCGATGGTCTCGACAAGGATCTGCGCGGCGTGCGCAAGATTCGCGACAGCACACCCCAGCCGCTCCTGGGGCAGGAACGACATCATGTGGATGAAGCCGCGATCGAGCTCACCGATGACATCGGCGTCGGTGACCCGCACGTCGTCGAGGAACAATTCGGCGGTGTCGGCTTCGTCCTGGCCGACCTTGTCGAGTTTACGGCCCCGCTCGAATCCGGGCAGTGAAGTCTCGACACCGAAGAGGGTGATGCCCTTGGCCTTCTTCTCCGGTGAAGTCCGTGCCGCGATCACCACCAGGTCCGCCGAATAACCGTTGGTGATAAACGTTTTCGCGCCCGAGAGCACCCAATGGTCGCCGTCGCGTACCGCGATGGTCTTGAGCGCGGCCAGATCCGAACCGCCACCGGGTTCGGTCATCCCGATCGCCGTGAGTATCTCACCCGAACACACACCGGGCAGCCACCGCTTCTTCTGTGCGTCGGTGGTCAGTTGCACCAGATACGGCGCTACGACATCGCAGTGGATGCTCACACTCGACGCCAGGGCAGCGTTGACCTTGGCCAGTTCCTCGATGAGCACCGCGTTGAAGCGGTAGTCACCCGCATCCGCACCCGTATACTCTGCCGGCACCTCGAGTCCCAGCAGATCGTGTTTGCCTGCTTCGAGCCAGAAGTCCCGGGGCAGCGCCTTGTCGGCACGGACGTCGTCGGCGCGCGGTTCGAAGTGCCGGGCGAGGAACTGACGGACGGAGTCCCTGTATGCCTCGTGGTCGTCGCCGTAGACGGTGCGCTTCATCATTGATCATCCCTTCGGATCGGTCCGCCGCCGACACCCGGCGGGGCGGCGCGAGGAGTCGGGTGACTGGGGTCGCCCGTCCTGCGCCTATCGTCTCCGCAATGGATGTGGCTGGGATGTCCCGATACGCGACAAGGGGTTTCGGGATCAGGATCCGAAGCGTTCGTTCTCCAGCCCGAGCGCGCGGATCTTACGGTACAGCGTCGACCGGGCGACACCGAGCCGATCGGCGGCGAGCGACTTGTTGCCGTCGGCCTCGTCGAGGGCACGCACGATCGCTTCCCGCTCGCTGCGTTCGAGGGAGGTGAGCTGCCGGCCCGATCCCAGTGCGCGGTAGTCGTCGGGAAGGTGTTCGAGTCTGATGTCGAATCCCATCGACCGGGCGATGGCTGTGCACAGGACGGCATCGAGCTCTCGGACGTTGCCCGGCCAGTGGTGGGCAACCAGAGCCCGGTGGGCTGCCGGCTGCAACTGCGGGGTGGGCCGCCCGGGGAGGTGAGCGCCGAGCAGTTCACGTGCGAGGTCGTCGAGATCCTCGATCCGCTGGCGCAGCGGCGACACGGACACACTTCGGCGCACATGGGTGTGCACCTGCTGGCCGGCACCGTCCGGCGCCGTCGAGGTCGCGGTCGCGACGATCGGCGCGGACATCGTCGCGGCCGCGTCCAGTAGCCGGCGGGTGGGAGCGACCGCGTCGTCCGGTATCTCGTCCACGTGTTCGACGATCCACGGGACGTTGCTCGACAGGCGCGCGCGCAGATCTGTGACGGTCTCGGGGGTCAAGGTGGACCCGTCGATCACGGGGATGTCGCCGTCGTGGCCCCAGCGTTGCTGAATGTACCGGGCGACATGCGACTTGCCGACCCCGGACTCGCCGGTCACCAGGACCGGACCCACCGTGCCCGCGATCTCGTCGATGCGGCTCTGCAGCCGGTGCGTGGCCAGGCTTCGGCCCACGATCCGGCCCGCGGACTCGGTGGCGGGAGCATGACGCGACGCGGGAAGCACGGCCGTGTGAGGACGGGAGACCGCGGACGAGACCATCGGACGCAACTCGAGAATCGCACTGAGCTGCTCGCCCGACTCGCTCACCCGACGCGCATGAACGCGCACGTCGATGCCGTCCGCGAAACGCAGCGGTCCTTCCCATTCCTGCTTCGTGCCCAGATGGCTGCTGATCCAGTCCCAGATCATCATCTGATCTGTCGAGTCCATCAGCCGAGACGCGGTCGGAGTTGCGATCACCGTGTCCGGACTCATCGCCACCACCGCGGCATTGCCGCGGCGCTTGCTCCGCATGTATTCGCGCAGCAGAACTTGCTCACTCTTGGCGGACTGGTCGAAGAGCCGCTCCTCGACCTCCCGGACCGCGGAGAAGATCAGCGGCGCCATCAGGTCGCTGACCTGATCGACGTTGCACGTGATGTCGAGGATGCCCACCACCGTGCGCGAGACCGGGTCGACGATCGGCGAGCCGACGCACGCCAGCGACTGCAGGGACTCGAGCATGTGCTCGCCACCGCGCACCCGGAACGCTTTGCGTTCCTCGAGGGCCGTGCCGATGCCATTGGTGCCTGCGTACTCTTCGGAGAACATGAAGCCGGGCGCCACCTGGGCACGGTCGAGACGCCCGAGCAGTGACCTCACCCCCGTGCGGCGGTCGACAATGGTGGCATCCTGATCCGCGAGCAGGATCGTCACCGGCGTATCGGCGAGCTGTTCGGCCAGCCGATCCACGACGGGGCGTGCGGCACGAATCAGTTTCGAATCGGTGTAGGTGTCGTCGATGAACCGAAACCGCGAGCCGTCCGGCGCCGCCCCGATGGCGCGGCACCGCCGCCACGACTGTTCGATCTCCGGTCGCAACCTCAGCGGAGCACCCTCATCCGCATCGAGGGAACGATCGTCCGCACGCGCGGAGGACCGGTCGGTTACCACACCACATCACCACCTCGGAGCACCTCACAGCCAGTACATTCATTATGTAACCGAGGTCACACAGGCTGCGAGTGTCCCAGAACGCTACACCACGTCCTCGCGCCACAGTTGACGCATCCGCGCCTTGTCGAGTTTTCCCACCGACGTCGTGGGGATCTGGCCAACCCGGACGAACGAGTCCGGAAGCCAGAACTTCGGTAGGGACGCCGCCAGATGGGTCCGCAGTTCGTCGTCGGTGACCTCGCCGGTGAGCCGGACCCACGCCACGGGGCGTTCCTGCCACGTCTCGTGTGGAACGGCGATGACGGCGGCTTCGAGGACAGTCGGGTGGAGCAGCAGCTTGTTCTCCAGCTCGACCGAGGAGATCCACTCCCCTCCGCTTTTGATGAGGTCCTTCACGCGGTCGTGGATTTGGACCTGGCCGTCGGGGTGGATCACAGCGACGTCGCCGGTCCGCAACCAGCCGTCGTCGAACGCGTCGGCAGTACGGTCGTCGTCGAGGTAGGTGCCGGTCACCCACGGCGAGCGGACTTGCAGTTCACCTGTGGTGAAGCCGTTCCACGGCAGGGTC
Source organism: Rhodococcus sp. 4CII (assembly GCF_014256275.1). Lineage (NCBI taxonomy): Bacteria > Bacillati > Actinomycetota > Actinomycetes > Mycobacteriales > Nocardiaceae > Rhodococcus > Rhodococcus sp. 4CII. The sequence continues at coordinate 2,826,197 of NZ_JACCFE010000002.1, read as the reverse complement.
CGACCCTCCTCGTCGACGATGCGCACCTGGAACAGCGGCAGGGGCCGTCCGTGGTTTGTGGGGGCGTGGCTGAAGGTTCCCATAGGCGACGTCTCGGTCATCCCCCATCCGTTGACGGTCGACACTCCGTGCGCCGCCCACCAGTTCACCAGACCCGACGGCGGCGCCTGGCCGCCCAGCCACAGGGTCCGCAGGCTCCCGAGATCGTAGCGGCCGGGATCGGCGTCGAACCGCTCGCGCATGAGCGCCGCGACAGCCGGTACGCCGACGAACACATCCGGGGTCTGCTCGGTGGTGATGCGTAGCAGCTCCGCCGGTGAGGGGTGCGGTCCGGGAAGGACGAGGCGCGCCCCCTGCAGGACACCCGCGTGCGGAACACCCCAGCTGTGGACGTGGGACATCTGCGTAGTCAGCAGATACGAGCGTGACCCGTCGATCGCGACACCACCGGAGGCACTGATGGCCATCGCGTGCAGCACAGTGCTGCGGTGGCTGTACACGACACCCTTGGGCAGTCCGGTGGTGCCGGAGGTGAAGCAGATCGACGACGCGGAGGTCTCGTCGAACTCCGGGAACTCCCCGATCGGCACGGCGTCGTGCAGGAGCTGGTCGAACGACCACCACGTCACCGTCGCGGACGCTATGGGCGCGATACCGTCGAAGGCCCCGAAGACCACGACGTGCCGGACCCGGGAAAGTCTGGGAAGTACGTCTTCGAGCACGGGCAGCAGATCGGCGTCGATCAACACCACTTCGTCCTCTGCCTTGTCCATCGCGTAGACGATGTGGTCGGGCGACATCCGGTGGTTGACCGTGTGCAGGATCGCCCCGCACGCCGGAACCGCATAGTAGGCGACGAGGTGCTCGAATGTGTTCCACGCGAGCGTCGCGACTCTCGTCCCGAACCGGATCCCGAGGTTGTCGAACGCACCAGCGAACCTGCGGGTGGCCGCGCCGAGATCGCGATAGGTGAACTCCCGGTCGCCGCGGTCACCGTCACACGAGACGCAGACTCGGTCGGCGAAAACGTTCTCTGCATGCCACAGCAACGAGCTGACGAGCAGTGGGCGATCCATCATCGTGGTGAACATTCTGTATTTCTCCGGATCCGGTGGGTGAGCGAGTGCGACCAGCGTCCATGCCGAACCGCCCTGCGGACCGTCCGAATTCGCGACAACGAACCCCGAGCCGCACTGCGAACTCACTGTTGCGTTGTGGGACACCCGCGCCGCACCGCGAATCCCGAGACTGGGGCTCACACCACCGGCCCGGTCGATCGACCTGCGACCGACGGCACAACGCACGGCAAAAAGCCGAACTCAGGAAGAGGTACCGACATGTCCGATCGTCAGCTCACCGAGATCGCGGCGGGCTTCACCTACACCGAGGGACCCCGCTGGCACGAGGACCGACTGTGGTTCGTCGACTTCTATACCCACTCGGTCAACGTCGTGAACCCGGACGGATCCGTCGAACGGGTCTGCACCGTCGAGCACCAGCCGTCGGGCCTCGGCTGGCTCCCCGACGGACGCATGCTCGTCGTCTCCATGAAGGACCGCAAGGTCCTGCGCAGGGAATCCGACGGCGCGCTCGTCGAGCACGCCGACATCTCCGAACACTGCCGCGGCTACGCCAACGACATGGTGGTCGCAGCGAACGGGCAAGCGTATGTCGGTGAATTCGGATTCGACCTCATGGGCGGGGCCGACCACGAGCACGGTGTAGTCGTCCTCGTCGAGCCGGACGGCACCTCCCGCGTGGCCGCAGGCGGACTGTCCTTCCCGAACGGCATGTGCATCTCCCCGGACGGAAAAACACTGTACGTCAACGAACTGTTCGGTAACCGGGTCTCCCAGTTCGAGATCGGACCAGACGGAACACTCGGCCCCCGAGAGGATTTCGCCTCGTTCGGTGACCTCGGCGACGAACCGAACGTGGAGAAGCGGCTCGCGGCATGCACGATCGCCCCAGACGGTCAGGCCCTCGACGCCGACGGCGCGGTCTGGATCGCCGACTGCGTCAACCAACGCGCCGTCCGCTTGGGTGAGGGCGGGACCGTCCTCGACCAGGTGAGCACTGCACCGCTGGGCGTGTTCGCGGTCGCCCTCGGCGGACACGACGGACGGACGTTGTTCCTGTCGGTCGCCCCCGACTTCGACGAGACCAAGCGCAGTGCCGCACGCGAGGCCAAGGTCCTCTCGACGACCGTCGACGTTCCGCACGCGGGACGGCCGTGACCATGCTGCGCACACGCTTCACAGAAGCCTTCGGTGTCGAGCACCCGGTGGTGTGCGGGGGTATGACCGGTGTGGGCACCGCGGAGCTGATTTCCGCGGTGGCCGAAGCCGGAGGCCTCGGCTTCCTCACCGCACTGACCCAACCCACACCCGAAGCGCTCGCGGCCGAGATCATCCGGTGCCGGGAGATGACCGACAAACCGTTCGGCGTCAACCTCACCCTCCTGCCGACGGTCACTCCCGTACCGTACGACGAATACCGTGCCGCGATCATCGACAGCGGCATCACCATCGTGGAGACCGCCGGCAGCAATCCCCGCGAGCACGTCGAGGCGTTCAAGGCCGCCGGAATCAAGGTCATCCACAAGGCCGTGGCCGTCCGGCATGCGCTGAAGGCCCAGTCCATGGGCGTCGACGCGGTGAGCATCGACGGATTCGAGTGCGCCGGCCACCCCGGCAACGAGGACATCCCCGGACTCGTCCTCATCCCGGCCGCGGCCCGCGTACTCGACATCCCGATCATCGCCAGCGGTGGATTCGCCACCGGGGACGGGCTGGCAGCAGCGCTCGCCCTGGGCGCCTCCGCGATCAACATGGGCACCCGGTTCGTCGCGAGCGACGAGGCCCCGGTGCATCCGAACGTCAAGGCCCAGATCGTCGCCAACGACGAATGCCAGACGATCCTCGTCTTCCGCGAGTTCCACAACACCGCCCGTGTCGCCCGCAACGCGATCTCGGAAAAAATCGCGGCGATCTCGTCTCGTCCCGGCGCAGAATTCTCCGACATCGCGCACCTCGCGTCCGGGGCACGCGGTCGCACCGAGGTACTGCAGAAGGGCGACATGGACGGCGGCATGTGGTGGGCGGGCCAGTCCCAGGGCCTCATCGAAGCCGTTCTGCCGTGCAAGACGATCATCTCGGACATCGTGAGCGATGCGGAAACCGCCATCCGCAGAATCGCCGCCGACCTCACCTGATGCGCAGGCAGGAGCAGCCATGAAGTACAGGACCATCCGCCACGAGATCGAGGACGGCATCCTCACCGTCGTCCTCGACCGCCCCGACAACCTCAACGCGTTCACCGTCGAAATGGCAGACGAACTCGAGCACACTTTCGTGTCGGTGAACGACGACGATGCGGTCCGGACCGTGATCGTCACCGGTGAGGGCCGCGCCTTCTGCGCCGGCATGGACCTGTCGAGCGAGGGCAACGTATTCGGGCTCGACGAATCGAAGACGCCGTCCCTCGCCGACATGGACGATCTCGGCGATCCGGAGCTGCGCCGGATCCGCGACACCGGTGGCCGCGTCACCCTCGCGATCCACGCCTGCCGTAAACCGGTGATCGCCGCCATCAACGGTGCGGCCGTCGGGATCGGTGCGACCATGACGTTGGCGATGGATGCGCGCCTGCTATCGAACCGAGCGCGGTTCGGGCTGGTGTTCGGCAAACTCGGGATCGTGCCGGAAGCGTGCTCGACGTGGTTTCTGCCCCGGCTCGTGGGCATGCCCGCGGCACTCGATCTGGTGTACCGGGCCGACATCCTCGACGCCGACGCCGCACACGCCGTCGGGCTGGCGCAGGCCGTTCACGAACCCGATGCGCTGCTCGGTGCGGCACGAGCGCTGGCGGACGCGTGGACACGCGACCGGTCGCCGGTGTCGGTGGCACTCATGCGCCAGATGTTGTTGCGGAATTCGGCGGCGCCGCATCCCGTCGATGCCCATCGCGTCGATTCCCTGGCCATGTTCTACACCAGCATCGGCGACGGCGACGACGGGGTGCGTGCATTCCTCGACAAGCGCCCGCCCGCGTTCCGCGGGAAGGCATCCGAGATGCCGCCGTTCTACCAGGAGTGGATCGATGCCACCACCTGATCACCACCACACCCCGCGGTGTCCAGCGAGGATAGCGACGAGGTGGTCATAGGCTGAATCGGTCGTCGGCCCCGATGCCTACCACGCCCGCCGTGTGAGCCTGGTCGCGGGATCGCCGGTGACCACCCCGGCATACTCCGACAACAGGCTGTGCGGTTCGGGCTTGCAGGCGATCTGGTCGTCGGCGATGCAGATGCGCTGGGGCGGCGCGGATATCACGGTCGCAGCTGGGGTGGTGCAGCGTCGCCAGACTCGACTGCAGGACCGTGCCACGGCCGTGCACAGACGGCATGGCCGCGAGTGGCCGAGATCAGCACACCGACGATCACGACGATCTACTAGCACCCCTGCCTGGAGTTTGGGAGCAGACCGAGCGGGTACGCGAAGGCGGTGAAGGCGAACGAGCACCTGCAGGGAGGGCAATCCGGTGCAGCGGGTGAGCAGGTCTCGGTGCTGTTCATCGCGGATCCGGGCACGCCTGCGGCTCTCGCGGAACGCGTCGCGAAGTACCTGCCGGAACGCCTGCGGAGCCGTGATCGCCCCGAGCGCCGGTGGACGACGTGCGTGCGCCGCAAACCGTACCTCTCAGACGAGCAAGCGGATTTCGCCGAAGTGATCGACGCGGTCGATCCGTCCTCCGAGCGAGAGGACATCGTCGTGTACCTCACCGATCTGCCGCGCCGCGAGGACACCTTGCCGGTGGTGGGCGAAGTCAGCGCCGACCACAAATTCGCGCTCATCTCGGTCGCCGGGGTGGGCGGCGTCAATATCGAGCGCCGGGTCCGCACCGTCACCGAACTCGCGATCGCCCGCGTTCTCGGTGAGCCGGAACTCATGCCCCCCGGCGCGGCGCGACGGTTCCGGTCTGCGCAGGTTGAGGACGGCATCCGGTACTTCGCGCCCTCGGGGCTGCGGCGGCTGCGACTGCTGTCGGGGATGGTGCGGGCCAACCGGCCGTGGCGACTGGTCACCGGACTGTCGAAGGTGCTTGTCGGCGCCTTCGCCACGGGTGCGATCGCGCTGGCCACCGACACGATCTGGTTGTTCGCCGACATGATGGGGCCATGGCGTATGAGTGTGGCGACGATTTTGTCGATCGTGGCGATGATTCTCTGGCTGATCCTCGACCACGAACTCTGGGAGCGGCCGAAGTCGCCGGTGGAACGCAATCGATCGGTGCTGTACAACACCGCGACCGTGGTCACCCTGGTCATCGGTGTCGTCGTCCTGTACGTGGCCCTGTTCTGCCTGCTGCTGTTCACTGCGCGTCTCGCTCTTCCGTCGGAACTGCTGTCCCGTGTTCTCGGGCGAGGGGTGAACTTCTCCGACTACCTCACGCTCACCTGGCTGCTGGCGTCCATCGCCACCATCGGTGGGGCGCTCGGGTCGGGTCTCGAGGACGACGCCGCCGTCAAGGAGGCGGCGTACGGGGTCCGGCAGCGGCAGCGCATCGAGGAGACGCGGACGCAGTCGAACGAGGCGGGATGATTTGTTGTCGGTCCACCGAAAAGTGGTGGTGGGGGCAGGTGGCGCCGTCTGGGTAGCTCGCTCCAACCTTCCCGCAAAATGCGCGCTCTGGGAATCGACTGAGGCCGTTCCTTCCGCAGTAGTGCCAGTCGATGACGGGACCGTGCCGACCATGACATAGCGTCAGTCAGCGGGTCGCGCCCAGGCCTCGAGCATGCGCCTCGCAATCGAGACTGCGCCGGGCAACAACACGTGCGCATCCGACCGGCTCGTCCAATCCCCGGCAGCCAGAGCCTCCCGTACCTCCGCGCGGGTGCACCAGACAGCTTCGCCGATCTCGCCATCCATGAAGACGAGCTCGTCTCGAGGGTCGGCCGTGGCATGGAATCCGAGCATGAGGGAGCGCGGGAAGGGCCAGGGCTGACTTCCGACGTAGACCACGTCGGAGACAGTGAGACCGACCTCCTCGGCGACTTCCCGTGCCACACAGCTTTCCAGAGACTCGCCCGCCTCGACGAAGCCCGCCAGCGTCGAGAAGTTCCGTGCCGGCCAGTTCGCCTGACGCGCCAGCAGTACTCGGTCTGCCCCGTCGTGCACCAGACAAATGATCGCGGGATCGGTACGCGGATATTCCTCCCGACCGCACGCCGTGCACAGTCGCACCCAACCACCCGAGGTGATCGTTGTCGGCGCCCCATCCCCGGCGCAGTAGTGGGCGTCGTCGTGCCACGTCAGCAATGCCAACGCCGTGACATACCGGTCGGCGTCGGCAGCGTCGAGGAATGCTCCGTGTGAGCGCAGGTCACCGACCTCGACCATGGTTCCTGCTGAGGAATCGTCAGCGAGGAACTCGTCCCGCACCGCCCACTCGTGAACCGTGCCACAGACGCCGAGCAGCACGGCGCGCGCGGGAGGCTCGGAGTAGAGATCGGCGGCCGGTTCCAGCATCAGTTGTCTGTCGACAAGCCGGACCTGACCACGACCGTTCACGCGAAGTATTCGGGCATCCGGCCACGCCTCCACCCACGCGGCCGCGTCGTCACGCACAGAGGCGGGACGGCTCAGGGCACCACACGACAGGGCCTGCTGCCCGGTATGTTCGACACTCACCACTGGATCACAACTTTCGGAAACGAGCGACACTGTCGACCGGACCGTCGTTCGCCGAACGACGGTCCGGTCGCTGCTATCGCGAGGCGAATTCGATCTGAACGGACGAATACGATTCGGCCATCACCGAAATGAATTCCTGGACGAGGCGCACATGAGCGGGATGTGCCAGGTAGGTGCGAAAGTCGGGGACGTCTTCGAAGGTCGCGGAGATTGCGTAGTCGCCTCTGCCGGGCTTGAGGGCCAGATCCCTTCCGTAACGGTATTCCACGACCTCCGGAATAGTATCCGAGACTGTGCTCAGAGCTTCGTGAAAGGACTGAATTTGATCGTCACTGATGTCCTGCTTCCATATGAACGTCACAACGTGATTCAGCATGATGAATCCTCCCTGGATTCGTAATTTGAACGTGGCGGGGCCGGAACCCCGGGTTACGTTCCCGGTCAGATCATTACAGAGATTGCTCCGACAACGCCACCGTCTCCGGAGCGTTCTCCACCATGGGGTAGTGCCCGGCTTTGCCCCGCACGGTCTTCAGGTTCCCGTTCTTCAAGGCCGCCAACGTGTCCCCGAGGTACTCGGCGGTGACGAACGGGTCGCTCTCACCTACGATCAGGGTGGTCGGCCCTTCGTAGATGCCTATCCGGTCGAGAAAGTCGGGACTGGTCCAGTTCTTCAGGTAGGACTCCCAGGTTGTCTGGTCCATCGTCGAGCGGTTGCGGTCGACGAGGTTCTTCAGATCTGTCTCGTCGATGTATGGTGCCAATGCGCCACGGATGGCTGCACCCGGGTCTGCCCAGGCCTCGGCGAAGGAGCCGTAGGTCGCCTCGTCGAGAGGGGTACCTGCCGGGGAGACGGGCGTCAGTGCGACGACCGAGGTCACGCGTTCAGGTGCGAGTGTCGCCACCCGAAGCGCTGTGGTGCCGCCCATCGAATGTCCGAGAACAGAAAAGGTCGACCATCCGAGCTGATCGGCGGCGTCGAGGGCAACCGCGGCCATCCCGTCGATTCCGTCGGCCGGTGCTTCGGGACGGTTGACCCCGTATCCCGGAAAGTCGAGGTACGCGTAGGTGAAGCGGGACTGATCCGTCCGGGCGCGGGCGGTGAGCCATACGCTGCTGTCCAGCGCCCAGCCGTGCAACACCAAGGTCCGATGGGCACCGCTTCCTTCGATCGCTGCAATCGCGCTCACTGCGTTCCTCTCTGTCGGCGACGCTGAAATTCCAGCCGTCTGTTGATCACTCCGAATGAAACTAGAACCGCAGTAGGGCGTCGGCGTGTCCGATTGTGAAACACACGGCCGTGCCACCGGGGGCGAAGATGGGTGTGTGATTTTCGGACACTCCCCGCGCTGGATGCACCCATAGCGTGGCTCCACCTGCCTGCCGGCTGAGCAGACTTGTTCATGACATGAAGGAGAACACCATGGCACTCGATCCTGCGGTCAAGAATTTGATAGACACTCTGAACGAGCAGGGACTGAAGTCGTTCGAGCAGATGAGCATTGCCGAAGTGCGTGGGGTGGTCGAGTCCTTCAGCGGCCTCCAGGCACCGAAGGCGGACGTCGCTCGTGTCGTCGACACGGTCTACCCCGGACCCGGGGGCGACCAGGCAGTGCGTCTCTACATCCCGGAGTCCGAAGTACCTCTGCCGATCGTGGTGTACATCCACGGCGGTGGCTGGGTCGCCGGCAGCCTCGACGTCATCGAGCAGCCATGTCGCGCGCTGGCCACCGATGCGAAAGTCATCGTGGCTGCACCGAGTTACCGGATGGCTCCCGAGCACAAGTTTCCTGCCGCACCCGAAGATACGTTCGCCGCACTGAACTGGGTGGTCGAGCACGCAGCCGAGTTCGGTGGCGACGGCACGCGCGTTGCCATCATGGGTGACAGCGCCGGAGGCAACCTGGCCGCGGTCACAGCCCTCCGGGCACGCGACACCGGCGCCCCGGCACTGCGCGCTCAGGTATTGATCTATCCGGTCATCGACGGCACGGCACGATTCCCGTCGCGCGAGGAGTACGCCGAGGGGTACCTGATCACCACGGCAGCCATCGACTGGTTCTGGGAGCAGTACCTGGCCACCCCGGAAGACGCCGAGAATCCGTACGCCTCCCCGGCCAAGGCCGCGGATCTGTCGGGGCTTCCCGCCACCCTGCTGTTGCTCAACGAATACGAGGTCACTCGGGACGAGGGCGTGGACTACGGCCGGAAGCTGGCCGACCAGGGCGTCCCGGTACAGGTCGAACTGTATGAAGGCCTTGTCCACGCCGTGTACTGGATGACCGGTGCCATTCCACGCAGCGCTGAACTGCACGGCGCCGTCGTCGAATTCCTCGGCAAGCAGTTCGCCAACTGATCACGGTGTCCCGGGTCGGCTGCATTACAGTCGCAGGCTGCGATCAGACCAACTCCGGGCACCTTGCTCCAAGAGGCCGACCAACCGGTCACGCTCCTTAGTGATCACGGTGTGTGGTGCGATGACACCGACGGCGGCGACGGTCTTGCCGTTCTCACGAACCGCGACCGAGACACCGTCGCCGTCGGTCGACTCGTTGGGGGAGGCGCAGATTCCGGTCTGTTCGATCTCCGGTAGGGCGGCGAAGAACCGCTCGACGGTGTCGCGATCCTCGTCGGGCAGAGTTTGGATGTACGCCCAGAGGTCACGCTTCTCCATCCCGGCAAGCAGTATCCAGCCGCCGGAGGTGCGGATGAGCGATCGCCTCACGTAGTTCTCGGCGAGGTACGCGAACCGTGGGTCGGAAGAGCAGTAGTCGACGTAGAAGATGTTCGGACCGACAGCGATCGACAGCACGGTCGTCAAGCCGGAACTCGCGTGAACGTCTTCCAGGTCGGCGTGCGTGACCGTCGAGACGGGCTGCCGCCCCGCGAGGCGGTTGAGTAGATACGGGGCACTGCCGAGCGAGTACCGTCGATCGTGCTCCTCGAGATAACCCGTCGCAACGAGGCCGTTGACGAGACCTTGCGTCGAACTGATCGGCGCGTCAAGCTCTTTGGCCATCCCGCTCAAGGTCAGTCCGGTACGGGATCGGGCCACGAGCTCGAGAATCGCAGCAATGCGGTCCACGGTTCGATGGCGACTGCGGCCTCGAACATTGAAGGCATCATCTTGTTGCATCACGGCAAATTCTCCCTACGGGCACTGCTCCATCTGAGCGGTCACCACCCACTTTATATTACTTATATCTGTAATCAACTCCCTTATTGCGGAAGACTGCTCCAGCTGACATAGTCCTAGAAATGCTTCCTGTCGCAGCGAAAGAGGTTTCAGTGGAACTCACACCCGGCGCCCTTCATGGCCTGCGCGTCATCGATCTGACCACCGTCATCATGGGCCCCTTCGCCACCGCAACCCTCGCCGACATGGGCGCAGACGTCATCAAGGTCGAGAGTCTCGACGGTGACATGAGCCGAGATATAGGTGCCCGCCGCCATGACGGTATGAGCGCTCTGACACTCAACCTCCAGCGCAACAAGCGCAGCATCGCAATCGACCTCGCCTCCGAGGAGGGCCGCGAAATCCTCGACGATCTGGTGCGCAACGCGGATGTGTTGGTGACGAATCTACGGCCGAGCTCCCGGCAGAAGTTGGGCATCACCTATGAGCGGCTCTCGGAGAACAATCCGGGACTGATCCTCTGCACCGCACAGGCATACGGCTCCGAGACCGCCTTTCGGGACTACCCCGCCTACGACGACATCGTGCAAGCCGCATCCGGCGCCGCGAAACTCACGGAACTCATCGACGGGGAACCACGGTATGCCCCATACGTCATCGCCGACAAGGTCGTCGGTCTCTACATCGTCATCGCCGTCCTCGCCGCCGCGATGGAGAAGAACCGCACCGGCCTCGGCCAGGAGGTCGACGTGCCGATGGTCGACGCGATGATCGGCTTCAACCTCGTCGAGCACTTCGGTGGCCACACCTTCACCCCCGTGGAAGGGAACTTCGGATGGGCGCGAGTGCTGACACCGGAACGTGTCCCACACCAGACGGCCGACGGCTGGATCTGCATCATGCCGTACTCGGCGAAGAACTGGAATGACTTCTTCATCATCGCCGGGCGTTCCGACCTGGTGAACAACCCCCGCTACGCCTCGGTGAACGACCGCCACACCCACATGGGCGAACTCCTCTCCGCGATCCGTGAGGCCGTCCCGAGCCGAACCACTCAGGAATGGTTGAATTTGTGTCAGACAAAGGGAATTCCCGCGTCCGACCTACTCGATCTCGCCCACGCACACGAGAACGCCTACGTCCTGGACCAGGAATTGATCACCAAACGTGACCACCCCACCGAAGGCGAGTATTACGCCACCCGCACTCCGTTTGCGATGTCGCGCACACCGATTTCGTTCAGCCGACACGCTCCCCTGCTCGGCGAGGACACCTTCACGATCCTCGAAGATCTCGGCTACTCCGCCGACCGCGTCCGTGCGCTGGCCGATGCATCCGTCGTCACGGCGACGTCGCCTCAGGCCACCTCCTCCTGAATGGAAGAACCATCATGACCAACCTCAGATTGGTGCCCCCGGTCTCCAGTGACCCACACGCCATGGACGACTTGCGGACCGAAGTCCGTGAGTTTCTTGCCGAGCAACTCAGTGAGGGCAAGATCGGCCGACAGGTCGACTCCTGGTTGACCGGCTGGGACGAAGACTTCACACGTGCACTGGCCGCCCGCGGATGGCTCGGCATGACCGTGCCGGCCGAGTACGGCGGCCACGGTCGACGCCACCTCGAACGGTTCGTCGTCACCGAAGAGCTCCTCGCCGCGGGCGCCCCCGTCGCCGCCCACTGGATCGCCGACCGGCAGATCGTCCCGTCGCTGCTGAAGTACGGCACCGAGGTCCAGAAACGCAAGTTCTTACCGGCCATCGCGCGCGGGGAATGCTATTTCGGTATCGGTATGAGCGAGCCGGATTCCGGGTCCGACTTGGCCAGTGTGCGCACAAAGGCCACCCGAGTGGACGGAGGGTGGTCCATTACCGGAGCCAAGGTCTGGACCTCCGGTGCTCATCGCGCCGACGCGTTCATCTGCCTCGCCCGCACCGCCCCACTCGATCCGGCGCACCGGCACGATGGCCTCAGCCAGTTCATCGTCGATCTGCGCGCCCCCGGAGTCGACATCAGACCGATCGTGTCGATGAACGGGCAGCACCACTTCAACGAGGTCCTCCTCGACGAGGTCCTCGTCGAGGACGAGATGGTCTTCGGCGCCATCGACAACGGGTGGCAGCAGGTCACCTCGGAACTCAGCTTCGAACGCAGCGGCCCGGAGCGATTCCTGTCGACATTCGCGCTGCTCGCCGAGACGGCCGAACAGATGAAGCAGGGAACCTTGCCGCGGCATTCGAATCTAGGCCGGTATCTCGGACGAATCGCCGGTCTGCACCACATGTCGACCGCAGTGGCGGGCGCACTCGAGCGCCACGAACCCGCCGACACCGCCGCCGCCGTGGTCAAGGTCCTCGGGACGTCCACCGAAGGCGACGTAGCCGACTTTGCCGATCTCCTCACCGATGAATCTTCGCCTACTCGTTACGCCACGATGCTCGAGGACGCCATCGTCCAACGCCCGGGATTTACTCTCCGGGGCGGCACCAACGAAGTTCTGCGCGGCGTGATCGCGCGGGGATTGGGGATGCGCTGATGCACGCACCAACCACGGTCGACGCGAACCTGACCGACATGATGTCCGCAGTCTTTTCCGATCACCGGGAACGGAACGGGCTCGAGAACGGTATCGCCACGTGCGATCCCGCACTGTGGGCGCAACTCGACGAACTGGGTCTTGCCCGGCTGACCGGCCGCGAAGAGACCGGCGGCAGCGGCGCAGGTTGGTACGAGGCAGCGGAACTCTTGCGCGCCGCGGCGTCGCACGGAGTCCGGATTCCTCTCGCCGAACACGACCTGCTCGCCGGTTGGCTCCTCGAAGAGGCCGGCCTACCGACGGACAATGCGCGCCGCACCGCATGCGTACTCGACGAGAACGGCGTCGCCCGCGGCGTGCCGTGGGCGTCCCAGGTAGACAAGATCGTCACCGTCTGGCGGAAGAACGACACGTACGTAGTCGCCGACCTCGAGACAACAGTCTTCGACATCACCTCCGGGTCCAACCTCGCCGACGAACCCCGCGACGTCGTTTCCGCTGACACGACCGCATTGTCGGGCACCGCAGTGTCTGACTCGGTGATCCGACAACTTTTTCTACGGGGCGCCCTCATCCGGGCGCTGCAGGTGTGTGCCGCCCTCGACCGCATCCTCGATCTCTCCGTCGCCCACACCACCGAACGAGTGCAATTCGGACGCCCACTGGCCAGGTTTCAAGCCGTGCAGAACCTGGTGGCCGATATGGCAGCCGAAGCTTCCCTCGCCCGAACAGCGACCGAAACAGCGCTGACGGAAGCGGTCCGCACACAGTGGTCGAGTGAGAACCTCGAACTCCCCATTGCCGTCGCCCGCTCGTGCGTCGGACACGCGGCATCGGTCGTCGTCCGTAACGCCCACCAGGTACACGGGGCGATCGGCACCACCCGCGAGCACAGGCTGCACGAATTCACCAAACCCGCACTGGCGTGGCGCTCGGAATTCGGATCCGTCCACTACTGGGACGAGATTTTGACCACCGCCGCACTCGAAGCAGGTTGTGAAAATATCTGGGGCCTCGTCACCCGCTGAAGTGCCCAGGCGCTACCAGAAGCACTAGTTTCGCGAGCGGACCTGAAAGAAGAACTCCGTGGAAGCATCAATTCGCTTCCACGGAGTTCTTCGGTTCTCGGGCACGTCACTCGCCGGTGAAGGCGGCAGTTCGCTTCTCCATGAAGGCGTTGACTGCCTCGGTGTGATCGGTCGTCTGCTGAACCAGCGCCTGCATGGCAGCGGATAATTCGAGGAGACTGTCGAGGCTTTGGTGCTGCCCCTCGCGGAGGAGCCTCTTGGCCATCCGTACCGAGTGTGGCGGATTGGCGGCCACCCGGCCGGCGAGCGCGCGAGCTTCGTCGAGTAGCTTCTCCGGCGCAACGACACTGGAGACCAATCCCCACTCGAGCGCCTGGACCGCGTCGACACGGTCGCCCGTCAATATCATCTCTGCGGCCCGCGCCATCCCGACGGCCTTGGGTAGCAGCCACGCGCCACCGTCACCCGGGATGATTCCCAGCTTGACGAAGCTCTCTGCAAAGAATGCCTTTTCGCTGGCAATGCGGAGGTCGCACATGAGGGCGAGGTCGCATCCGGCACCGATTGCGGGGCCGTTCACTGCTGCGATGAGAGGCACGTCGCAGTTGTACATGATCCGCGGAATCCGTTGTATCCCCGCTCTGTAGCCATCCCGTTGTTCGTGAGGCTTCCCCCCGAACAACCCGCGACGATTCGCCATGTCCTTGACATTGCCGCCGGCGGAAAACGTCGATCCGGCGCCGGTGACGATGACAGCTCGCACACCGTAGTCGGCGTTGACGGCATCGACGCAGGCGACCAACGCGTCCACAACGTCCATCCCGGAAATGGGATTGCTCTGCGCGGGTCGATTAATCGTCCACGTCTCGATGAATCCGTCGCGTTGGACGAGCACTGGACTATCCATGGGTGTATCTCCCCTATCTTCACTGCGGATCGACCGTTCGAATGGTGTCCGACCGGCACGCGAACGAACTCGTCGGCGGCGGTAACGACCGCCGCCGACGAACACGTTCACCTCCTGCCGCCGAACACCTTCGCGTTCATACGCACGCTGCGCATGGCAGGGTTCAGGCGAGACCCAACTTGGGTCGCAGCCACTGGGCAATCCGGCTCAACGCTTGATCCGCCTCGGGTGCCCGACCCGCGTTGAAGTGGAATACATGCTGTTGCTCATCGACCACGTCGAGCACGACCTCGCCGTTCACCTTCTCGATCAATTCGGCCAACCGACGTGAGTCGTCCAGCAGGGTCTCATAGCCTCCGACCGATACGTACACCGGAGAGAAGTCGGTGTAGTCGTTGAGCAGTGGGTTCGCCCGCGCGTCCGTTGCATCTGCGGGGTCGGCGAGGAACATCTCCCGCATCATTTCCAGCACCGCCCTCTTGGCCAATACGTCGACCGCGTCGTTCGAATCGACCGTCAACCCCTTGATCTCCATATCGAGCCACGGTGAAAGCGTGACGACGGCAGCAGGAGTGGGAAGCTCCAAGCTCGCGAGTTCGAACGCCGTCGAGATCGCGAGATTGGCGCCCGCCGAGTCGCCGACAGTCGCCATGTACTCTGACTTGTAACCCTTTGCGCGGAGCCACTTTTGGACGGCCATGCAGTCTTCGAGTTGGGCCGGGTGCTTGTGCTCCGGCGCGAGCCGGAAGTCCACGATCAGGGCGTGAACACCCGTCAGTTTGGCGAGGTGTGCTGCGAGCTTGCGGTGGGAGAACCGTGAACCTGTCGCGAACCCGCCACCGTGGGTGAAGACGATCACGCGGTCCTCGGCGGCCCCCAGAGGCTTGGCCCACATTGCCGGCACACCGTTGGCTGTCACTTCCTCATAGGTGACGTCGGTGGGTTCGATGGTCGGAAGATGCCATTCTTCGAACATATCTCGCTGACTGGCGAGGTCCATTCCTTCGGACCGGGTAAGCCACGAAGCGTACAGGTCGTTGAGGAACAGGGATTCTTTGCTCACGGACATGCGTTGCTCACTTTCATCACTACTCGAGGAGGAAGATTGACTGCTCAGGAAAGCGTGAAGCCCTTGTATCCCGCACACACGGTCTCGTCCCACTTGGCCAGGTAGAGGGGAAGACCACCGGGGTAGTTCAGCAACTGCCGCGGTTTACCCGGGACGTTGGCACCCATGTACCAGGAGTCGGCTTTGTCGTAGAGCGCCTCGGCTGTCAGCTCGGCGACGTGATCGGACCAGGCAGCATCCGCGTCCGCCTCGGATTCGATACGGTCCAGGGCGTTGTCCCGCATGTAGTCGAGGGTGTTGACGATGAGGTCACCTTGGATCTCGGCGCAGCTGGGCCCGTTGCAGAAGCCCGACGGGCTCAGCGGTCCGTAGAGGAACAGCAGGTTGGGGAATCCTGCCGTTGCGACTCCGAGGTTTGCCTGCACACCATTCGACCACTTGTCCCTGAGCAATGTACCGTCGGTGCCGCGAATGTCGATGGCGGTCAGGCCACCGGTGACGGCGTCGAAGCCCGTTGCATAGACGATGATGTCGAACTCGTGCTCTTCGGATGTGGTCCTCAGCCCGGTACGCGTGATCGTCTCGATCGGGTCCTCGTGCAGATCGACGAGACGCACGTTGTCCTGGTTGAAGATGTCGTAGTACGTCCGCTCCAGCGAGGGGCGCTTCACGCCGAAGGGGTACGCCTTCTTCATCGGCGCCAGCTTCTCGGCGACGACCGGGTCCTTGATCCGGGCACGCGTCCGGTCACGCCAGAACTCGTAGGCCGTGTCGTTTGCAGCATCGTCGACAAAGACGTCTTGGTACGTTCCGAGCCAGAACTCGAAACCGAACTCCCACAGTCGCTCATATGTGGCGGTCCGCTCCTCGTCGCTCACCTCGAATGCTGACTTGGGAATGAAGTCGAAGTCGAAGCCGGAGAACGACGCCGAACGACGACTGAATCTGTCCGCCAGATCGGACTTGATCTTCGCGTTGTCCTCGTCGGTGAGCTGGCGCTGTCGCATCGGGAGCGCCTGAACGGGGGTGCGCTGGAAGATGGTCAGCTGTGCGGCTTCCCTCGACGCCTCCTGAGCGACCTGCACACCGCTGGCACCGGTACCGATAATGGCGATTCGCTTTCCTGCGAAATCGATTCCGCCTTCGGGCCACAGACCGGTGTGGTGGCTGATCCCTGCGAAGCTGTCCATTCCCGCGAGCTTCGGGAAGATCGGCTTTGCCGCGAATCCGGTGCACAGAACGAAGTACTTGCAGACGAAAATGCTGCCGTTCTCCGCGGTCACGGTCCAGGTGTTCGTCTTATCGTTGAACTCGGCGGAATCGACCCGGGTGTTGTAGTAGATGTCCTTGCTCAGATCGAGCTTCGCGTCGACGTACTTGAAGTAGCGGCGCAGTTCGTCGCCTCCGGGGTAGAGCTCGGAGAACGCGAAGTCATCCCATAGGTCGGGGCGCGTGAACTGGTAGATGGGACCTTCGCTGTCCACTCGGGCGCCCGGGTAGCGGTTCCAGTGCCAGATTCCGCCCAGGTCCTGACCCGCCTCGACTACTTTCACCGAGTACCCTCGACTCCGCAGATTTTCGAGCTGGTACAGCCCGGCGAATCCTGCTCCTACGACGAGAACGTCGAGTACTTCGGTCACGGCTGGTGCGGCAGTGCTCACTGTTGTCTCCTTTGATACCGAGTGTTGTTTGGGGTTTGTTGATTGCGCTCTGTGTCGCAGACTGTGATGAGCTGATTACGGGAAGGCCGTCCGGCCTGGCTTCTAGGTCCAGCGGACATACGCGGTCTTGGTGGTTGTGAAGAAGGTACGTGCGGCCTTTCCCTGTTCTCTGCTCATGCTGCTCGAGCCTTTGAGCCCCCCGAACGGCACATGTGGCTCAACACTGCTGGTCTCGCGATTGACGTGCACCAACCCCGATTGTGTGCGCCGGATGAAGGTCATCGCGGTCGCGATGTCTCTGGTGAACACTCCGGAGGACAGGCCGTAGTCCGTGTCGTTCGCGACCTTCAGCGCATCATCGAATCCGTCGACTTCCTGCACGGTCACGACTGGTCCGAAGATCTCCTCCCGGACGAGCCTGCTCTTCTCCGACACTCCGGTCAGGATGGTGGGTGCGATATAGCAAGTGTCGGAATCGAACTCTCTGCCCGTAAGGAACTCGGCGTTCTCGTCGCGGGCGAGTTGCAGGTATCCGGCCACCGTGTCCCGTTGCTCCACCGAGGCAAGTGGACCGACGTCGGTGGCTTCGTCGTACGGATCACCGACGACGAGCGCGTCAGCGTGCTTCACCAGCAGTTCTCGCAGTCTGGGAGCGACGCTGCGGTCCACGTAGACCCGGCTCGTCGCTGTGCAGCGCTGTCCCGCGTGGAGCATCGCGCTCTTCACGATCTGCAGCGCTGCATCCTCGACATCGGCGTCGGCAAGAACAATGGACGGGTTCTTGCCGCCCAGCTCGAGCTGGACCTTGACGTTGCGATCACCGACGGCCTGACGGAGCCGCGACCCCACTGCACCCGAACCGGTGAAGGTCAAGGCTGCGAGTTGCGCGTTCCCGGTGAGCGCCGCCGAAAGCTTTCTACCGCTGCCCGTCACCAGATTGAGGACCCCCGCGGGCAACCCGGCTTCTGCGAGAATCCGCGTCAGGAACACGGCGGATCCGCAGGCCGGTTCGGCGGGCTTCCACACAACTGCGTTCCCGAAACCTATTGCCGCCGCGATCTTCCACGCCGGAAGCGCGAAGGGGAAGTTCCACGGTGTGATTGCACAAACGACACCGAGCGGCTCCTCTACCGTCATCAGCATCGTGTGTGAATCAGCACTGGGGTACGTCTCTCCACTGGGCTGCAGGATCTCACCCGCGTAGTAGCGGAGAATGGCGACACTTCGCAGGACCTCGGCGCGTGCGTCGCGGATCGCCTTCCCCATGTCCGCGGTGATCGTCAGGGCAGCCTCGTGTACGCGGCTTTCCAAAAGGTCGGCGGCAGAGCGAAGAAAATCCGACCGCTGAATCGCTGGCGTCTCGGACCACGCTGGTTGGGCACCGGCGGCGGCCGCATACCCAGCCTCGACATCGTTGGGAGTCGCCGAAGCGTAGATTCCCGTCACACGGCGCAGATCGGAGGGATCGACACGCTCGAAAGTGTCGGTGGCGGTGCTCCATCGACCTGCGATGTACAACGTTCTCCCGTCAGGGATCGACGACGACAACGCTGGGTGGTCCAAGTTCACGGACATTTTTGTTCCCCTATCTGTGTAGGCGCAGAAATGGGTGGAAGTTTCACCACTCGGCGCGGAGATGATGAATGGCCTGACCCGTGCGCAATGCGGCAGACGTGCCGGTACGAATATCCTCTCGGCATTTCCGTAGTCCGTACTTTTAACGCGGGCGGGTCGATGTCGGACGTTCCGTGCTCAGGACAGTGGCGCGACGGCGGTCGAACCAACTGGAACAAATTGCTCGATTGTTCTCAAAAGACTTGCGCTAAAAACTATTTGAAGTCTCGCCCAACCCGTTCACCCATGACTCCTCATACCCAAAGTGACCTGCAACACCTTGCAGGGCAAGCATGGCACCCGCACCCTGAAAACACAATAGGAGATTTATTTACGTATATAGGCAATTTGAGCTGGTGCCCAGCGGGAGATGCGCGACAAAATTTGGCGGAATCGAGGAGGTGGGCGGCATAGATCGTCGATCTCGCCATCGGATCCTCGAGTCGATGGCCCAGGCCGGCGCCGACTAGCCGTGTCCAGCATCTCGCCGGCACACCCGCGCTCCACACACGACGTGCGCAACGTACTCCTGGGGCAGACGCGGGCCAAACTATCTTGCCCGCAAAGACTTCGAAACCCAGCCTTCGCGAGCAGGCATGACCGTTACGCCCGGTCCCGGCGTCATTTTTCGAGCGAGAAGGGTACTGGGGTGGCAGCGGGAACAGCCTTCACAGGAAAGAAGGAGACCTTACTGCCGCGGATCCGGAGTCGGTCGCCAAAGTGATCGACATCGTCGGCCGTGCGTGGACGAAAAGTTGCCGATTCAGGCTCTGGACCGGACCGCACCGGTGCTGTCGATGCGTATCGGCTCGCTCGGGAGGCCACCCACGACTACGCCCGACACGGCACCTCCACCCTGTTCGCCGCTTGGATATCGCCACCGGCAAGGTCACCGGGCTGCGCAGACCGCGCCATCGCCCTCAGGAGTTCCTCATCGTCCTCAAACACCTCACCCGCGCCTACCCGGAGCGAGAGCTGCGTCTGGTGATGGACAACGACGCCACCCACAAGAGGGGCCGAAGTCGGGGCGTGGCGGGCCGACGGTCCTCGTATTCATGTGCATTCCACGCCCACGTCGCATCGTGGATGAACCTTGTGGCGGTGTGGTTCGGAATAATCGAACGGCGGGCCATCCACCGCGGACCTTCGGCTCCATCAAGGAGCTGACCACCAAGATCCGCGCCTTCATCGACTGATGGAACACCCGCTGCGCGCCGTTCGTCTGAACCAACACCGCCAAGCAAGTACTTACCAAGGCACAGCGTGAAGATACTTCAATCACGAGCCGGGGGACCGGCGTTGCGCATTGTCGTTAGACGCCGACGAGAGGGCCTATGACCGGATTCCACTGGTAAATGTGCTGCTCTACGACGACGCCCTGCTTGACATAAGGATCCTCCGCAAGCAGAGAACGCAAGGCGTCTTCGCTGACCGCTTGGAATACCAGTAGGGCTCCGGCGCCGTCAGCCCAGGCGCCGGCCTCCTGCAACACGCCTCGGGCAGCGGCATCCTTGACGAAAATCAGGTGTTCGGCATGCGCTGCCTCTTTGACCGAGGCATCGGTGGTATACGACCAGATCACAGCGAACAAGGCCATGGTTACTCCTCAAAGGGGGAATGAAACATGAAACGGCTCCGAATATGCACATGGAGTGCGCACTCGAGAAGGTTAGAAGTACGGATGAGGTGACGCGTGTCCTATTTCGCAACACTGGTTGCGGGCGGGGTCACCACCGCGCAGCCGGGTCGGTGAGCGGGTCGATCACCTCGACCGGCTCGGCCACGGCCGATTCCCGGCCACGGACCGGATCAGACCCGCCGTGGATCTTTGAAACGACTGGCCGTGCGCCGTCAACAGCACAAATCCGACATCGTGGTGCCGCAATACACCGGGGCACTGACCGTTGTCTGCCGTGTGCCGTGCAACTGTGATCGACAGCGAAACGGAACATTCCTGTCGGCTGACTGCTGACTGCTGACTGCGTTGTTATTGGGTCAGGGCGTCGATGCAGGAGAGTAGGTGGTCGTTCTCTTTCCGGCTGCCTACCGTGATTCTGATTTCCCTGGGCCCCACGAGCCGGACTAGCGCACCGTGCCGGGCCAGGAGTTGTACCTTCTTCTGGGCTCCGTGTTGGTGGGGGAGGAACAGGAAGTTCGCCTCGCTGGGGACTACCTCGATTCCTTTGCTCGTCAGAATGTCGAACACACGATTTCTCTCGGATACCGTGGCAGTGATGCGCGATTCCAGCGCTGTTGTCACAGCGGGTTCGAGGCACGCGAGGGCCGCTGCCTGAGCCGCCGCGGAGACGGAAAAGGGGATTCGTACGGCGCGAAGCAGGAGGCCGACATCGGGGGACGACAGGGCATAGCCGATCCGCAGTCCCGCCAAACCTGCAGACTTCGACAACGACTTGACGACGGCGACGTTCGGGAATCGTCCGAGGAGCCGGAAGCCGCTCGCAGCGTTGGGATCGGTCACGAACTCGCGATAGCACTCGTCGAGCACGATCAGCAGGTCCCCAGGTACCGCCTCGATGAAGGCTTCGAGCGCGCTGTGGGCGACGGTGGTACCGGTCGGGTTGTTGGGCAGGCACAGAAGCACCACCCGCGTGCGTTCGTTGATGGCGGCGAGGATGCGCGTGAGGTCGAGGCGGTAGTCAGGTGTGAGCGCGACTCGAATGGGTGTCGCTCCCGCCAGCAGCGCGGCGTGCTCGTAACTCGGGAACGACGGCCGTCCGTAGACGATTTCCGTTCCGGGGCCGGCGCACGCGGTGACGATGTTGCGTAGGAGGCTGCTGGACCCGCTGTCGACGCTCACCTGATCGGGGGACAGGTGCCACCGACTCGCGAGGGCGTCGGTCAGTTTCCTGCTCTCGAAGTCCGGGTACCGATTTGCCTGCGTGATGCTCGCGCGGATCGCCGCCGCTACCCTGTCGACCGGAGGGAAGGGTGACTCGTTCGAAGCGAGCCTCGCTGCTCGCCTCATGGATGCTCCGGAGTCACCAGGCACGTAGCTGTCGATCTCGAGGATGCCGGGGCGGTGCCGGATCATGTGAGGTCGGCTTCGGTGGCGCGTTGAACCCAGGTCGCGAACTTTTCGGAGTCGGCGCGGTCGGTGACATAGCGTCGAACTATCCGCTGGATGTAGTCGGCCACCTCCGTGGCGGGAAGCTTGTGACCGCGGAGTTTGCGCCCGAAACTCGTGTCCAGCCCGAGGCTGCCGCCGAGATGAACCTGGAAACCCTCGACCTGGTTCGAGTCGCCGTCGGTCACGATCATGCCCTTGAGGCCGATGTCGGCGACCTGGATGCGTGCGCACGAATTGGGGCATCCGTTGAGGTGCAACGTGATCGGGTGCTCGAGCTTTTCCTGGATGTCGGCCAGTCGCGTCTCGATGTCGGTGATCACGTTGGCGGCTCGCGCCTTGGTCTCGACGATCCCGAACTTGCAGAACTCGATGCCGGTGCATGCCATGGTGCTCCGTCGCCACGGTGACGGGCGCGACGGGAATCCCAGACTTTGGAGATTGGATTGGAGTGAGTCGATCCGTTCGTCGGGCACGTCGAGGATCACGAGTTTCTGCATCGGGGTGATGCGGACCCGTTGGGATCCTGAAGACTCGGCCGCGTTCGCCAATTCGGTCAGCATGGTGCCGCCGACTCTGCCGACGACGGGTGCGATTCCCACGGCGTTGAGGCCGTTCTTCTGCCGTTGGATACCCACATGGTCGCGTGGTTCGTCGAGCGGTTGGGGCGCCGGACCATCGAGCATCGGATGTCCGAGGTACTCACGCTCGAGAACGTCGCGGAACTTCTCGACACCCCAGTCTGCGACGAGGAACTTCAGACGCGCCTTCGCCCGCAGTCGCCGGTACCCGTAGTCGCGGAAGAGAGAGACGATACCGATCCACACGTCGGGCACGTCGTTCAGCGGCACCCATGCACCCAGGCGCTCGCCGATGCGAGGATTCGTCGACAGGCCGCCTCCGACCCAGACATCCAGTCCGGGGCCGTGTTCCGGGTGTTCGACGCCGATGAATGCGACATCGTTGATTTCGTGGACGACGTCCTGGAGTCCGGAGATGGCGGTCTTGAACTTACGCGGCAGGTTGGAGTATTCGGGGTTCGCGATCAGCCTGCGGGTGATCTCCTGCAGTGCGGGGGTGGCGTCGAGGACCTCGTCGACGGCGATGCCGGCCATGGGCGAACCGAGGACCACCCGTGGGGTGTCACCTGCGGATTCGGCCGTGGTGAGACCTACGCCTTCGAGCCTCCGCCAGATTTCGGGCAGGTCTTCCACCCTGATCCAATGCAGCTGAATGTTCTGGCGGTCGGTGAGGTCCGCGGTGTCGCGGGCGAATAGTTGGGAGACTTCACCGACGACGCGCAGCTGTTCGGTGGTCAGTGCGCCGCCGTCGATGCGGACGCGGAGCATGAAATGTTCGTCTTCGAGCTCTTCCGGTGGCAATGTGGCAGTTCGGCCGCCGTCGATCCCGGGTGCGCGCTGGGTGTAGAGCCCCCACCAGCGGAACCGGCTTCGCCGATCGGTGGGGTCGATTCCGGTGACACCGGTATGGCAGTACAGCTCTTCGATCCGTCTACGCACGTTGAGGCCGTCGTCATCCTGTTTGACCTGCTCGTTCACGTTGAGCGGCGCGCGGTCGCCCCGGGCCCATTGCCCCTCCGTTCGCGGGTTCGTTGCTCGGGCAGGCCGGGTCTTCGGTGTTGTCATCGGTCCTCCTGTCGAAACTGCGTGCCCGAAACTGTAGCGCAGGCGAATAGATCGTGCATTAATAATATGCGCACGCCTCAACTTGCTGTGATGCGAAGGATGATCGATGAGTAGAAGCAAGTTTTCTGGTCGACGCGGTCTGGGTCGTCGAACACGGGCAGGACCCCGACGTCGTTCTCGTCGAGGTGGACGAGGACACCGCCCTGTACGAGAAGGACCACATCGAGGGGTGCCATACGCATTGATTGGAAGCGCGATCTTCAGGATCCGGTAAGCCGCGACTTCACCGGCCACCGACTACGTGGTGTCCGAGCCCGTGTCGGGAATCCGGGCGGTACCGCGACGAGGTGATCGAGCAGATAGGGAAGAAGCATCGTCGACGTCCGGCCTCCCGACGAATTCTCCGGCAGGATCCTCGCCTCGGCGCAGTTCCCGCAAGAGCAACCGGGGCACGTCCCGACTGCTGTCAACCTTCCGTGGTAGAAGGCTGCCGCTGACGACGGCACCTTCCGCGGCGACGAAGACCTGCGCGCTCTGGGCAGCGATGCGGGCCTCGACGACACGAAGGAAATCATCGTCTATTGCCGGATCGGCGAAAGGTCGGCGTCCCGGTCGAGAGGTAACCCGCCTCGACCACCAGTTCCCGCTTCATCGAACTCAATCGACGCGTGAGGCCGTCCACACCCTCCACTTGGGGCCCGGTGTCCTCATGTCTCTACAGCGCCCGTCGGTGCGGCCTCAACCGGTCCAACGAACGCGGGACCAGATTCGGGCCGAACATCGTTTGCTCCCGTACAGGGATCTGTTCAGGTCTTGTCTGTTACTCGGGTCGGCTACCGTCGGGGCTTGTGACGGCAGGTAGTGCGGGGCGCGGGCACAAGATGACGCCCAGCCCGGAGGTTCCCCTCGACTTCGCTCGGGAATGGGTCGAGTTCGGCGACCCCGACAACTCCGAGCACCTCATCGCCGCGGACATGACGTGGCTTCTCTCCCGCTGGACCTGTGTGTTCGGTACGCCGGCATGCCAGGGCATCATCGCCGGCCGGCCCGACGACGGCTGCTGCTCGCACGGTGCCTTCCTCGCCGACGAGGACGACCTCGAGAGGCTGAATGCGTCGGTGAAGCTGCTCACACCCGAGGACTGGCAGTTCATGAAGCAGGGGCTCGGGAAGAAGGGGTACCTCGAGGAGGACGAGCTCGAGGAGGAGCCGGCGCTGCGGACCCGCCGCTATCAGGGGGCCTGCATATTCCTCAACCGTCCCGGGTTCGAGGGGGGCATCGGATGCGCGTTGCATTCGATGGCCCTGCGGCGTGGCATCGAACCGCTCGAGGTGAAGCCGGACGTGTGCTGGCAGCTGCCGATCCGGCGCACGCAGGAGTGGGTGGAGCGACCCGACGGCGAGCAGGTCCTGAGGACGACGATCACCGAGTACGACCGCCGCGGCTGGGGTGAGGGCGGCGCGGATCTGGACTGGTACTGCTCCGGCTCCCCCGACGCGCATGTGGGGACGAGGGCGGTGTGGGAGTCGTATGCGCCCGAGCTGACCGAACTGATCGGCGAGGCCGCTTACGGCGAGCTGGCGGCGCTGTGTCGACGGCGCGCCGGGCTCGGGCTGATCGCCGTGCACCCGGCGACCGCGGCCGCCGAGAAGAAGTGCCGGTAACGGAGCGGACCCCGCGGTCGACTGGTCCGAGCCCGAGGAGGTGGGACATCGCCGCCGAGGGCTCGAGGCCGGCGTCGCGCATCTCGGCCGCTGCCTGGTTCGGGCTGATGATCCGTGCCGCCGCCGATGCTGCCTTCGCGCAGCGCTGGCACGCGCCTTGACCCTTACGGACGTTGGCGCACGTCCGCGGATCACCTGTTGTCCATTCGGAAGGACGAGGCGGTTGAAAGAGGCCGGGGCATGTCCGGACGGTTCGCCGGTCAGATCTGTGACAGATGGCGTTCAGTGGTCCGGGGCCGTGTCTCCGGGATGCTCGTGAGTATGAGCGACACGAAGTTGTTTGTTGTGCAGCGTGTTTCGGGTTGCGTTGTGTCGCTGGTGTGGGCTGAGTTTCTGCTGTTCCCCATTGCTCGACGATGGCGGCGCTCCACGGTTCGGCCATCGGATGTTCGACGACTACCTGGGCATGGTCGCGGCCCGATCCCGGCCGAGCGAGGTGCCGGCCACCGCGTACGACTGACGGTGTTCTTCTTGGTGGCCGGAAACTCGCCGGTCACCGAGGCGGAGGTGCCGGCGTTCGTCGGGTGCGCGTCAGCCCGCGGTGTGGGGTTCGGGCCGGTCCAGGTGAGGCGGGTATTCGCGCACACGATCATGCGCCGTCAGGCCTGGTCACCGGGCGGTACAGGACGGCGATCGTGGTGCGGTCGGCGTACCGTCGGAACTGGAGGCGGTGAAGTCGAGGGTTGGACGGGGCCGTCCGGGGGAGGGCCAAGATGGGCATGTGGTCGGTCCGGGTGAAAGTGGTCGCGATCTTCGATTCGTGCTGATCAGCATGGGAGAGAGGGCTGTTCGAATGATTCGTTTCCTTCTTCGGGTCGTGGTCTTCTTGGGGTCGGCGGCGATCGGTCTGCTGGTGGCGCAGTGGCTCCTGCCGGGGGTCACGATTTCCGCGTCGGGATTTGTCACCGTGGTGGTGGTGTTTGCGGTGGCGCAAAGTGTCCTGTCTCCGTTCATTGGGAAGGTGGTGGCGAGGAACGCTTCGGCGTTTCTCGGAGGCGTCGGGCTCGTGTCGACATTGGTGGCTTTGGTGATCGCATCGCTTCTCGGCGGTCTCAGTATCGACGGGTGGCGCACCTGGATTCTGGCGACCCTGGTGGTCTGGCTGGTGACCGCGGTTGCAACTCTGGTGCTGCCGTTGGTGTTGTTGCGTAACAAGAAGTCGGCCGCGTAAGAGACCGCGGGAAGCGCAAGAGGGGATCAGCTCGACGGGGCGGGTGCTCGGCGTGGATCGTTGCTGAGCTCGATCGTGAGGCGACTTGTCTGGGGGTGACCCGGCAGTCGCTGATCAAGGTGTAGATCGCGGAGAAACTCGAGCGAACGGTTCAACGGCCACGTAGTTCCGTCGCAGTGGTGTGGCGATACCGGATCTGAACGGGCCTACTATCGCGGCCTGCTCACCGATGACGAGATCACACGGCTGGTGGAACGCAACAAGGACGCCCGCGGGCAGGCGGCCCGGTCCGCGTGAACTTCCCGGATCCGCTGCGCGGGACCGTCGCCGTGCAGCTCACCGCCATGTCCGTGCCCGGCGGCCCGCTGCACACCAAGTCCGATACCGGCACGATGATCAGCTTCGCGGCATCCCCGGCTGCGGCTGCGCCGCACCGTCGTCGACCGGTACCTGGCACAGCACACCCCACTGCGGGAGGAACGCTCG
This sequence comes from Rhodococcus sp. 4CII, assembly GCF_014256275.1. Lineage (NCBI taxonomy): Bacteria > Bacillati > Actinomycetota > Actinomycetes > Mycobacteriales > Nocardiaceae > Rhodococcus > Rhodococcus sp. 4CII. Next base: position 2,799,439 of record NZ_JACCFE010000002.1, on the reverse strand, counting down.
GCGATCCTCACCGCAGGCACACCCGGAGTTGCCGCAAGCCAGTGAGTGCGTCCATCAGTTGGGTGGCGAGCAGTGCGGTGATGATTGACGCCTGGGTGGGGTTGCCGATGCCCTCTTCGGTTTTGCCGGCCATGTTTGGCTCCGGTCGCGGACGTGTTCCCGAATATCTTGGGCAGCCATTCGGGGGCGTGCTCGGTGGTGGTGGTGCTGATCGAGTTGTCGAGGAGTGGCGGTAGGCGTCGGCGGAGTCGTCGGGCTCGGTGGCGTCGAGCATGCGGTAGATGTCGTGGGCGTCCTTGTTTTGCAACCGCTGGGGGTGCCGAGGCGTTCGTGGATTTCGGCGACGAGGAGTGCGGCGGTGCCGGCGAGGCGGACGTCGTAGTTGCCGTGATCGGTGCTGCCTAGGGCCGTGATGGTCATGGTGTTGATCCGCATCGCGTTCGTGGCGTGCGGTGGGAGCCCGGGGGAGCGCCCGGTTTCGCTGCAACTACAACCGCGCCCGGACCGGTCACGATCACCACTCGGGCCTGTGGCAACACCGGGGCGCTTCGGTCGGCACTTGCGTCCAGGCATACCCCCTGGGGTATGGTGGCCGATGTCGATATACCCCCATGGGTATGAAGGGTGTGTCGTGCGTGGCGTCGAGATCGCTGAGTTTGCCGGGAGCTGGGCCGGCTCGATACCAGAGACCGATCGTGAACGCACCGCTGTGCCTACCCCCGCCGACGCCCGCAGCCGGCACCCACTTTGCGATATGACCTCGAGGAGACCTCTCATGACTGGTATTACGACCATCGGCGGCGACCCGCCTGCAACCGCGCTCGCCGAGGGCGGGGTGCTGGGCCGTCTGGGCGCGTTGATGGCCGGTCACGCCAAAGAGGTGTTCGGAGTCTGGTTGATCGTGCTGGTCGCGCTCGGCGCCGCGGCGCCGTCGGTGTTCAGCTCCCTGGCAGGCGCCGGGTGGCAGGCCAACGGATCGGAGTCGGTGCAGGTCCGTGAGCTTGCGCAGCAGCATTTCGGTGGCAATTCCTCGGCCGCGGTGCAGGTGGTCGTGCACTCGGACACCCAGGGAATCGACAGCCCGCAGATGCAGCAGACCCTGGCGGATGTCGGGTCCGTCTTTGCGGGCGACTCACGGTTCGGTGACGTGATCGCGCCGCAGCCGGGGATGTCGATCAGCCCGGACGGGCACACCGGAATCCTCATCGCCGGCGCGAACGCGTCCACCGACGAGATGGTCAAGGCCGTCGACGAACTCACCGGCGAGCTGACCGCCCTCTCCGCCGGCGGGATCGAGGTGTACCCGACCGGGGCCTCGGCACTGTGGAGTGACTTCAACAAAGCCAATCACGACGCGATGATCCAGGCCGAATTGTTCTCCTGGCCCGTCACGTTGGCGATCATGGTGCTTGCGTTCGGCTCGCTCGTCGCCGCCGGACTACCACTGTTGTTGACGCTGGCCGGGCTCGTCGCCTCCGCCGGTGGGCTGGTGTTGCTCAACGAGGTCACCCCGATCTCGGTGTGGGCGATGAACTTCGCGATGATGTTCGCCCTCGCCCTCGGTATCGACTACGCCCTGTTCATCGTCTCCCGGTTCCGGGACGCGCTGAAAAGCGGCGGCGACCCCCGAGCGGCGGTGGCCGAAACCATGGACACCGCGGGCAAGGCGGTGGTCCTGTCCGGAATCACGGTGCTGGTGAGTTTGTCCGCCGTGTTGCTGGTGCCCGCCCCAGCGGTGCGGACGATGGCCGTCGGGATCATGCTGGCCGTATTTTTCGTGCTGTTGGCCTCGATGACGTTGTTGCCCGCCGCGTTGGGCGCCCTCGGCGGGAGGGTCAACGCCGGATCGTTGCCCTATGCCAAGCGTCAGATACACCGTTCGCCGCGATTCGCGGCCTGGGGGCAGTTGCTGCATCGCCACCCGTGGCCGTTCGCGATCGGCTCGGTGATCGTGCTGATCGCGCTGGCGGCCCCGGTGCTCGGTCTGAAGGTCGCGATGCCCTCGATCGAGGTCGTTCCCCCCGATGCCCCGGTCCGGCAGGGCTACGAACTCGTGCAGGCCCAGATGGGTGAGGGCGCACCGGGAATGCTGCAGATCATCGCGCCCACCGTGGAGGGCGCGGACACCGCTACCGCCGCCGCGGAGGCCGACGGCATCGCCATGGTCACCCCGCCGCAGCCCGCACCCGACGGCAGCGACTACGTGATGCTGCAGGCCATGCCCGCCGTCGACCCATCGGACGGGCAGATGGGCACGATTCTCGGCACCCTGCGCGCCGACCTTCCGGACGGCGCGTTGGTCGGCGGCGCCCCGGCGGAGAACCTGGACCTGCAGCAGGCGCTGAACGACTACCTTCCGCTGATCATCGGCATCATCCTGGTCCTCGGGTTCGTGTTGTTGTTGGTGGCGTTGCAGGCGCCACTGATCGCCGTCCTCGGCACCGTGGTCAGCCTGCTCTCGACCGCGGCCGCGTTCGGCGTCGCGAAGCTGATCTTCCAGGACGGACACGGCGCCAGCCTGCTCGGTTTCACCCCGCAGGGATTCCTGTACGGGTGGGGACCGGTGTTCTTCTTCGCGATGATCTTCGCGATCGCGATGGACTACACCGTCTTCCTGCTCGCCACCGCCAAGGAACACTACGAACGCTCCGGCGATCCCAAGGTCGCGCACGTCGACGGACTGGCGCATTCGGGGCGGGTGATCCTCGCCGCGGCCGCGGTGATGGTCGCGGTGTTCTTCACCTTCGCCCTCGCGGACCCGCTGCCCCCGAAGGAGATGGGCATCATACTCGGCGTCGCTGTGCTCCTCGACGCGGTGCTGATCCGACTCGTGCTGCTGCCGGTGCTGCTGCGGTTGACCGGGCACGTGGCGTGGTGGTCCCCGGCCTGGCTGCGCAGAATCCTGCCGAACATCAGCTTCTCGCACTGACGGACCGGTGCGCGAGGTGGGTCGGCACACACGCCGCGCCCTCCGCTCCGATACCCCCGGGGGTACAGTGGTGGGAGTCGAGGAAAGGACACCGCCATGGTCGGCGACGAAGACAGCATCGCATTGGTACTCAACCGGCTCCGCCGTGCCCACGGGCAGCTCGCCGGTGTGATCTCGATGATCGAGCAGGGCCGCGACTGCAAGGACGTCGTCACCCAACTCGCCGCGGTCTCCCGCGCCCTGGACAGGGCCGGGTTCAAGATCGTCGCCACCGGCCTGCGGGAATGCCTCACCGGCGACACCGCCGAGGGCAAGGAGCCCATGACCGAGGCCGAACTCGAGAAGCTCTTCCTCGCTCTCGCCTGAGGCCCCTTCGATCCACCGCCAGGAAAGGCGACCATGACCGACACACTCCACGACCGCAGCTGGACGATCGAACGGGCTGTTCCGCTGCCGGCTGGAGGCATGGTGCTGGTGAGCATCGCACGGACATCGGCGCACTCGTCGTGGTGGCGGCTGCTTCAACTTCTGAGCGTGCCGCGCCTCGCCACACCGTGTCCCACCCCCACGGGGCGATGACACGCTGTTCCAGCCGATAAGGGCGATGGCCGGTGCAGTCCGCCACCGGTCACCCCTATCGCTCGATAGAAAGGGAAGAACACACTCATGACACTCGCACTGTCGACCACCCTGCACACCTCGTTCGCCGACGCGGTGGAGCGCACGCGAAATGCCCTGGCCGATCAGGGTTTCGGCGTGCTCACCGAGATCGACATGAAGGCCACCCTCAAAGCGAAACTCGGTGAGGACATGGAGGATTACCTGATCCTCGGGGCCTGCAACCCGCCGCTCGCGCACCGCGCGGTCACCGTGGACCGCCAGATCGGGCTGCTCCTGCCGTGCAACGTCGTCGTCCGCGCCGACCCCGCCGATCCGGGGACGGTCCGGATCGACGCAATGAATCCGCAGGTGATGGTCCAGGTCGCCGACCAACCCGGGCTCGGTGCGGTCGCCGACGATGCCACCACCGCGTTGCAGGCCGCCATCGACACCCTCTCCCGGAACGCCGGCGACCGATAACCAGAATCTACGCACCCGGCCGGGGTCGACGATCGATCTCGATGTCCTGGCAGGACTCCTGGGCGGCGGTGAATCGATCCTGGCCGTCCCTGCGCTGGTCAACGGACTCGGCCTCGAACTGCAACAGGCCATTCCGATCTCCCTATCGGTTTCGCTGCCGTGAGATCGTCGCCGGAAGCCGAATGTTGATGGACCGCGGCGACACGAGATACGGGGATCGACCGGCGCCGCGGCGCCCCCGCTCCATACCCGCCGGGGTCATGGTGGGATTTCTGACTGCGCGTGGATATGTGGGGATTTTACGGTGTCGGTTGAACGCGTCGGGGTCCCGCCTGGAGTAGGGCTGCGCTGTTTCTGTGCACAGGGGCGGGGGTACAGGATGTGGACGAAGTCGGTCCGCTCGATACCCGAGCACGAAGTTTGAGGAGTCCGCCATGCCGCCTGCGCATAATCACCGTCTCGCGCCGCTCGTGGATGTATGGGACTGGCAGTTGGAGGGCCTGTGCCGAGGCGTCGATTCGGCCGTTTTCTTCCACCCCGACGGTGAACGCGGTGGGGCCCGTGCCCATCGGGAGGCCCACGCCAAGGCGCTGTGCCGGCGCTGTCCGGTCCTGATCGAGTGCCGCGAGCATGCCTTGGCCTCGGCGGAACCGTTCGGGATTTGGGGCGGCATGTCCGAGTCGGAGCGTGCTGCGTATCACCGTGAGCAGCACGACGTGGCCAGCTGATGTGACCTGCGGCGGAACCGTTTCGCCGCCGCCCTGGACATGTCCGACACTCGCCCTGAGTGGTTGTTTCCGGTGGTGCGGCGCGGCGAGGGGCCGCTGCTGGTTGTGGTCAGAATCCCGCCCGGAGACACCTGGGTGTGCGACAGCCCTCCTCTTTTCGACCAGTTCCGGTCCCCAGAGTGCCTGCGCCTCGGGCGCGTAGGTGTTGTTCCGTTGACGGAAGAATTCGGTGGCTCCATTCCGACGTCCGTAAGGAGGGGCTCCTGCTGGGACGCCATCCGAGTGGTATCAGCGCAGTGCGAAGGGCGCCCGCAGGTCGGCGCCAGATATCTGGACGTTTGTGCAGATCGCCGGCGTGTACCCGGTGTGCTAGAACTGGTCAGGTATCAGTAGTGACGTGACTCACATTTCGTTTCCGCACGAGAGCAAAGGACGCATCACGTGATCGAGGACACCGCAGAATTACCCCTTACCCCGATGCCCGCCCCGTATCTGGTCGACCTCGCCGCCGGATCCTCGCCCTGTCGGCGCACCCCCGGTGCCGTCCGGTTCGACGATTGGGAGCAGCTCCTCACCCAACTCCCGCATCGGCACGCCTACGCGAGCTGAGTGGAGCAGTCCACGCCTCGTGTGTGGGAGTCGAAGTCGGTACGACTCGGCAGACCCCGTTGCTGTTCGTCAACTTTGTTCGGGCCGGGCGCCGAGACCGGGAGGCACTTGCCGTGCAACAACTTCTCGCCGACCATGAAGCCGTCGTCACTGTGGTGATGGTCGTGGTCGTGGTGGCGCTCGCGGCCGCCGCGGTGTGGACGATATTCCGCTGACCGGATACGGCGGCGGGTCTCCTGGTGCGCCGTAGGTGCCGGCGGCTGACCGAAGGTATCGACGTTCGCGAGGAGCGCCGTCCCGGCAAATTCACTGGTCGTCGTCGACTCCTCTGCTCATGGTCACGAGGCGCTGCGGTGATCGAGCAGGGCAACTGCTGCAAGTGAATTCGAACCGTTCGAGATCGAGCGGACGGCTAGTTCTGGACCAGGCGGGTCGGTGCCGTGCAGCGCGACGTGGACTCGGCGGTGTCGAGGTCGTCGACCGCGGACAGTTCGAACGTGAGGCCTTCTCGGCCACGATTGGTCCGGCCGCGGGCACGGCGATTCGCCGGTAACGGCTGCAGGTTTCCCGAGAGTCCACCCAGGCAGGCGGTTGTCAGTGGTTCAAATGTTCGGGAGTTGCCTTGATCGGGTGCTGACCGGTGGTGACGGCGGTCGAAGGTCCGTATCGGTCTGTGATGACGAGGGACCGTGCCCGTGCCCGCCCGCCGGTGGGGGATGTGGAGCGTGGCCTGCGGGCGATCCCGGCGGAGAAGGAACTGCTGCAGATCAAGTTGCTGCGCGCGGTGGCGCACGCGACCGACGATCAGGTGCCGCAGCGGGTACGCGAAGAACATGGCCGTCACGCAACCGGAGGTCAGCCGGATCGTGAAAGGCTACGGTTGAATTCGTCGGCCCGCGACCGCAGCCCCCGGGAGGTGCTCCTCGAGCACGCGGCGAAGCGAATCGACCACGACCGGATGATGGCCGAACTCCTGGCCTGGGACTACACCTTCAGGCATGTCCCGGGCGATGACCCGCTCGGGGAGAACTTTGCCCAAGCGTCGATCCACCTCGTCGACCCGGTCTCCTGCCGTCGTACGCGCGCGTCAGCAACGGTTGCTGCGGCGCGGTGACGGGATACGACCTCCGACGGAGGCGGCAGAGACTGGCTATGCAGTGAGATCGATGATGAGCTTGCCAGGTTTGCCGTCGGAGAATGAGTCCACGAAGGCGGCCGGCAGCTGTTCGAATCCGGGCAGTACGGATTGCACGGCTTCCAACTGTCCGGAACTGATGAGCTCGCCGAGCGTGGCTTCAACCTCTGCTGCGCGGTCCATGTAGTCGAGCACGACGAATCCTTGTGTGTGGATCCGCTTGGTGAGGAGCTGGCCGAAATTAGCCGGGCCGGAGGGTCTTTCCGTCAAATTGTAGCCGTCGATCAGGCCGCACAACGCGATGTGTGCGTGGTTGTTCAGCCGGGTGATCGATGCTTCGAACATCGGGCCTCCCGAGTTTTCGAAGAGGCGATCGATGCCGTCCGGTGTTGCCGCCTCGAGCTGGTCCTTCCAATCGGGGGACTTGCGGTCGACGACGGCGTCGGCGCCCAGTCGGGCCACGATCGAGCACTTGTCGGCGCCTCCTGCGATGCCGACAACGCGCGCGCCCGCCTGCTTCGCGAGCTGGACAGCGACGCTTCCGACTGCGCCAGAGGCGCCGGAGATCAAGACGGTGTGCTCTGGTGTCGGCCGCAGGAGGTCGCACACTCCGGCCCACGCGGTCAGGCCCGTCATCCCGAGGACGCCAAGATAGTGCTCCAAGGGGATGTCCTCGCGTGATGCGATTCGGTCCCAGTCCGTACCGGGCGAGCTGACGATCTGGCGCCGTTGCCAGCCGACGAAGCCACGGAGGATGTCGCCCACGGAGAAGTTGCTGTTGCGTGAGGCGGTCACGCGTGCCAGACCGAAGGCGCGAACTGGTTCTCCGATTGCGACTGGCGGAAGGTAACTCGGTCGGTCGTCGAGCCAGCCCCTGATGGCCGGATCGATCGAGATGAAGAGGGTCTCGAGTGCGACGTCGCCGGCCTCGAGTTCGGGCAGGGCGACGTCCTCCACGCGGAAGTCCTCCATGCTCACGTGCCCGTGGGGGCGTTGCGCCAGGACGATCTGTTGTGATGAATTCACTGGGTGCTACTCCTTCGTCACCAACGACGGTAGAAGTCATGACACGGCGAAACTTGGCCCTGTGCGCACGGGATTCGAAGGGCACGCACAGCGCGGATCTCAATGTCGAAGACGATGCGCCAGACGAAAGCAGGCACGCGCAAACAGCCAAGACGTGATGTCCGTCACTTCGTAGGGTCGGTGAGAACTGGGCTCCGCGCCGAGAGCCCTCCTGGAAGAACCCGGAGTCAACGCATGAATGACACACGCGACTACCGACCTCTCAAGATTGCGGTCACTATCGATGACTTCGTCCTGTGGGACGGCGTTCCCATGCCGGACGACACGACTCCCACTGACATCACGCGGTCTGTGGCGAAAACGCTGAACGACTACGGCCTTGACGGGACCTACGGCTTCTCTCACACCTACCGGCTGGAGAACGAGCCGGAGCAGATGGGGGCCTTCGAGGCGTGGGCCGAAGCAGGCCATCATCTGGGCAACCACACTCACCAACATGCTCCACTGCGCTGGATGCCCGACGCGGCATTCCGAAGCGATTTTGAGACGGCCGAGAAGTACATCGGTCATCTGATCGAGGCCGCACCGTCGAAGTACTTCCGGTACCCCATGGACATGTCATCAGGATCCGAACGACGTCGAGGGGAAGTCGAGAAGTACATTGCAGATCTCGGCTACCGCACTGCCCCGATCACCAGTTGGTTCAGTGATTTCGCGTTCATAATGCCGTACTTCCGCGCGCTGACCCTCGGCGACAAGGACGTGCAGAAGCAGGTACGCGACCTGCACGTGTCGACCGCGGTGGACATGCTCTACAAGCACGCGGACACCGCGCACACCCTGTTCGGTGCCGACGCGCCTCTCATCTGGCTCGTACACGGCACCACGATCTCTCGTGACACCCTCGCCCCGATCCTCGAGGCCTTCCTCGCGCGTGGCGTGGAGTTTGTAACCCTCGATGAGGCGATGAAGCATCCCGTGAACTTCGGGAAGCCGCCGTGCAATGAGAGCTTCACCAACCAGCTCCAGAGATTCGCGATTGCTGCGGGCCTGCCGAAACCTGAACTCGACTTCGAGCAGCTTGCCGAGATCCTGAACCTCGCGCCCATTCCCGGCCTCGACACGATGGCGACCTACGAAGAGCGCATGTTCAAGCCGTTGGCGAAGCGGGTGGGCGCTGAATACGACTGGGATTGGTCCTGAGTCGGCAACCCACATTCACAACGTCACACCGTCATCATCCGAAAGCAGGATCATGCTCAACCTGGCCACCATGCTTGCCGACACTGCTCGACACACCCCCAGCAGAACCGCTGTCATCGAAGGGGACCGAACCCTCACCTTCGGTGAGATCGATGCGGCTGCGAACAGTGTTGCCCGTCTTCTTCTCTCGCGGGGGTTGCGTCCAGGCGACCGCGTCGCCCTGACGATCGCGAATGTCGTCGAGTTTCCGATCGTCTATTTCGGCATCCTCAAGGCCGGCGGAGCCGTCGTGCCGCTCAACACGATGCTCAAGCGGGAGGAGGTTGCCCACCACCTCCGTGACTCTGGCGCGACCGCGTACTTCTGTACCGTGCCGGGGCTCGACGACGAGGCGTGGCGTGGATTCCAGGACGTCGAATCCTGCGAGCATCTGGTCACCCTTGGCTCCGCATTACTCGATGAGCCAGGTGTGGGAACAACCTTGGCGGACGTCTTGGCCGAACACCCCGCGGAAGACGTCCTGCAGGTGACCGAGGCAACGGACACGGCGGTGGTCCTGTACACGAGCGGGACGACCGGCAAGCCGAAGGGTGCGGAGCTCACCCACGCCAACATGGTCCTCAACGCCATCGGGCATAACCAACTTCTCGACGCCCGAGCCGACGACGTACATCTGGTCACACTTCCGCTCTTCCATTCGTTCGCACAGACCGTCCAGCTGAACGCCGGTTTCGCAGTGGGCGCCACCCTGGTCCTGCTGCCACGATTCGACGCTGCTGAGGCACTGGCGCTGATGACGCAGCACCGGGTGACGGTCTTCGCCGGTGTCCCGACGATGTACTGGGCTCTGCTCAACAAGGCCGCTGACGGCATGGACGTTGACCTTGCCGGTCTCCTGCGAATCGCGCTGTCCGGCGCAGCTGCCCTGCCCGTCGACGTGCTGGAGAGGTTCAGGGATGTCTTTGGTGTGGGGATCCGGGAAGGCTACGGACTCTCCGAAACCAGTCCGACCGTCACCTTCAACCCGCTCGATCAACCGAACCGGTCGGGATCGATCGGCAAACCGATCTGGGGAGTAGAGGTGAAGCTCATCGACGATCATTGGAACGAAGTTCCCGCCGGTGAGCCAGGAGAACTCGCCGTACGTGGATACAACGTGATGAAGGGATACCTGGGGCGGCCCGAGGCGACCAAAGATGTGCTCCGCGACGGCTGGTTCCGCACCGGCGATATCGCATCGCGAGACGAGGACGGCTACTACTTCATCGTCGATCGCGCCAAGGACCTGATCGTGCGGGGAGGGTTCAACGTCTATCCGCGCGAGCTCGAGGAGGTGATCATGGCCCATCCGGAGGTCAGCCTCGTGGCCGTCATCGGAATCCCCGACGAGCGAATCGGTGAGGAAGTGAAAGCCTTCGTCATCCGCGAGCCCGGATCGGAGTTGAAGGAGGAAGACCTGATCGGCTGGTCACGCGAACGATTGGCGGCCTACAAGTACCCGCGCCTGGTGGAGTTCCGGGACACCTTGCCGATGAACGCGACGGGAAAGCTCCTCAAGCGGGCTCTGCGATGACCAAGCCGTTGGCGTGGGCGCCGGCGCGCGCTAGCGTCGACAGTGGCACGAGTCGCAGTGTCGACATACTGGTGTGAGAAGGTGTTGTGACCTTGTATTCCGTCGATACGTTGCGCAGCAACGAGCACGACCAGCGTGAGCGCGGTGATTGGTGGCGCGATCAGGTCTCGTCGATCCACTGTCCGATGGTCTTCTCCCTCGAGAACAACTACCAGGGAATTCTCGAGCATCAACATTCGGACACGTACCAACTAATTCGCTGGTGGGGCGAGGCGGAAGTCCTCTCCCGCACGGCAGCCGACATCCGTCGACATCCACATGGCGCCTACGAACTGCTTTTACCGGTCCGGGGCGAATTGATCCTCGAGCAGGATCGTCGGGAAGCCACGATCACACCGGCGGTCATGGCTCTCACATCGCTGGACACGGTGACTGATCTGCGCCACGGTGATGGATTCTCCTCTGTGGCATTCGTGATTCCAGGTGAACGGATCGAGGCGCGGGTGCCGACATTGTCGCGCGCAGGCACCGTTCTGGATGCCACATCTGGACTGGGACGCATCGTTGTCGACGTGGTCAGCAGTCTGCGCAGGGGGCGGCATGAGCTCACCGGGAGTCAGTTCGACGCGATCGCCGACCGAATCGTCGATCTCGTGGCGCTCGCCTACAACGCAGACACGGCGGCCCCCTCCGTCGACGTTCAGGAAGGCTTGGTCACCGCCATCCGGCGCTTCGTTCGAGAGAACGCGCACGATCCGAACCTCACCGGAGCCGTGGTCGCGACGCGCCTCGGCTGGTCGCTCCGGCACGTTCAGGCCCAGTTGCAGCGGATCGGGACAACACCGTCGGAGCTCATCCGAGAGGAGCGTCTGGCGTTGGCCCGGTTGCGTCTTCAAGACCGCGGCTGGAGCCACCAGAGCGTGACGCAGGTGGCATACTCCTCAGGATTCGGCGACCTCAGCACCTTCAGTAATGCGTACCGGCGGGCCTTCGGTGAGCGCCCGTCCGACACCCGTTCTGCGGCATCCGATAACGGCTGAATCAACAGACCCGTGGGTCGGCTCAGGCTTGACGACCGGGCCCCTGCCCGCGGATCTGCTCCTGTGCTGCGCGCGGAGCAAGCGAAGTGCGCTGCCCCCCAAGAGATAACACCAACCCGGTCCTAGCGTTGATGGCATGAATAGTGCAATCACCTCCGAAGCGCGGCCGGCACTCGACACCCTCTTCGCTGTCGCCGGGAGGACCGCCGTCGTAACCGGTGGCTCACGAGGGATCGGCGCCATGATCGCCCGCGGCCTGGTACTGGGCGGTGCCCACGTTGTCATCACGAGCCGAAAGGAAGAACAGTGCCGCGCGACATCCGAAGCCATCAATGCCGAGGCAGATGCTGCGGGAACGGCAGGACGCTGCACCTCCGTCGCCGGCGACCTGTCGACGGCCGACGGGGTGACCGGTCTGGTCGACTGGCTCGTCGAGCACCTGACAAGCATCGACATCCTGGTGAACAATGCCGGGGCCACCTGGGGTGCGCCACTTGACGAGTTTCCCCTCATCGGTTGGACGAAGGTGCTCAACACCAACCTCGTCGCCCCGTTCTACCTCATCACGGGAACGCTTCCGCTTCTGCGCAATGCGGCACGTCCCGACCGGCCCGCTCGTGTCATCAACATCGGCAGCGTCGATGCCTTGGCTACACCGAGCTGGGAGAACTACTCCTACAGTGCGAGCAAAGCCGGGTTGCACATGGTCACCCGCCATCTAGCCAAGCAACTGGCGTCCGACGGCATCACCGTCAACGCGATCGCCCCCGGCCCGATCTTGACGGACATGCTCGGACACGTCGCGGCGGATCCACAGGTCGAGGCGGAGCTCCTCGATCGCGTCCCGCTGGGTCGCTACGGACAAACCGACGACCTGGTCGGCACGGTCCGCTTCCTGGCCTCCCGTGCCGGCTCGTATCTAACCGGCACCATCATTCCGCTCGACGGCGGGATCTCCGGCTGCGCCGGCTGACTGAGAACCTCCGCCTGCACCTTCTTCCGCCCACAGCAATCACCAATTCGAGGAACAGCCCATGCCCGAAGCTGTCATCGTCGCCATCACACACTCGCCGATCGGAAGAGCGGTTCGCTCAACGATAGGGCTGCATCCGTCGTGATCATGTCGGACCTGAAGGCGAAAGAGCCCGGAATCACCCCTCTCGCGCGCATCGTCGGCACCGGTGTCCCCGGTCTGCAACGAGGCCTTCCGCCGCCCAGGTGATCCCGCCAGCCCGCGAACTCCGCGTCGACGAGCAGCGACTGAATGTCAACGGTGGGTCGGACACCCGTTCGGCATGACCGGTGCGCGGATCACCAGCATCCTCATCAACTCACCGCAGACGCACGACAAGCAGTTCGGCCTGGAAACCATGTGCGTAGGCGGAGGACAGGGCATGGCCTTGATCCTCGAACGGCTTTCCTGACCCGAAGTCACATCGATCCAATCCCAGAGAGGAACCCCCATTTCGTGAGCGCAGCCCCTCATCCCGAACACCGCCGTACCGCAATCGTCACCGGCGCTGCCCGGGGAATCGGTGCCGCCGTCGCACAGCGGCTCGCAGCAGACGGCCACGCTGTCGCCGTCCTCGACCTCGCCGAGGCCGCCGCCCAGAACGTGGTCGACACGATCACCCAGGCCGGAGGCGCCGCACTTGCTGTCGGCGCAGATGTCTCCAAGGGAACCAATGTGGAGAAAGCAGTCGACAAGATCACAACGGAGCTCGGAGAACCGGTCGTTCTGGTCAACAACGCCGGCGTCACCCGCGACAATCTTCTGTCCAAAATGTCGGCCACCGACTGGGATACCGTCATGAACATCCACCTACGTGGCACGTTCCTCATGACCAGAGAGGTCCAGGGACACATGACACAGGCCGGTTTCGGACGAATCATCAACCTCTCGAGCGTGTCCGCGCTCGGAAACCGAGGCCAAGCAAACTACGCCGCAGCCAAAGCCGGGTTGCAAGGTTTCACCAAGACTCTCGCCCTCGAACTCGGCAAGTTCGGCGTGACCGCGAACGCCGTTGCTCCCGGTTTCATCGAGACCGACATGACAGCCGCAACGGCAGCGCGAATGGGAATGAAATTCGATGAACTCAGGAAAAGGGCGGCCGCCGACATCCCTGTCGCTCGAGTTGGGGTACCCGACGACATCGCACACGCGATCTCATTCCTTGCGAGTGAGGGAGCCGGATTCGTCTCCGGACAGGTTCTCTATGTTGCCGGAGGTCCCAAGATATGAAGACACTCAACGGAATCGACGAACTGTATGCCGTGGCGAACACTCGCTTCGGCTACTCGTCATGGCACACCCTCACCCAGGAGAAAATCGACACGTTCGCTGACGCGACGGGTGACCACCAGTGGATTCACGTCGATCCCTCACGGGCTGCTGACGGACCGTTCGGCGCCACCATCGCCCACGGACATCTGCTGGCCTCGATGATCCCGATGCTTGTATGGGAGGTCTACGCCGTCGACGGCGTCCGAATGGGAATCAACTACGGGTCGAACAAGGTTCGATTCCCAGCACCTGTACCCGTCGGCTCACGGATTCGGGCTGCGGTTGACATAACAGACGTTGAAACCGTTCCCTCGGGAGTCCAAGTCGTCACAGCAGTCACGATCGAACGCGAGAACGCCGACAAGCCGGTTTGTGTTGCCGAGATCGTTAGCATCTACGTTCCGAAGTAACCTCGCATATTTGAGACCCTACTGCGCGATCTGTGATGCGAACGCGGCCGGCCACGGGATCTGGCCGACAGTCGCAGAGTCAGCTGTACGCGGACACGCCAGACCCGCGCGTTCACTGTGGCGCTATGTCATTCAGGTGCGGGTCGAGCTACCGCGCCGCAGACGATCGCGGTGTTTCGTGCAGCGAGGTGACTGCGCAGTGCTGATGGTCGACAAGGACAAGGCACTCGTCCCGGAGCAGGGCCGCGACCCGGTCACATTGATAGGCGAGCATCCCGACGCGGCGGAGGCGGTGGCATTCTCTGCGATTCGCAACGGAAGACGAGCGAGCCGATAACCGCAGCGCAGCGCGCTCCTCGCAAGCGACATCATCGTCATCGATGGACTCTAGTCGTTGGTGCCGGCAATCCGCTCACCTCTGTGTGATCCTGGATAGCCGTTGCCATGCCGCTACCAGTCCGGTTGGACTCGTTGCCCTAGCAAGCTCTGTGTCCCGGTGAGACCGACGCGGGGCTTGGGTGCTTGGATCCGCCGCCGGCATCGTCATCCGGTCTGACGTGGCGGCGGCTCCTTGTAAGCGCTCGATGTGGCGGTGTGTGCGGCGGTGAAGGCGTGCGCGAGGGTATCGAACGTGCGCACCGCGTCCATGTCGGCCAGGGCGATGACCCCGGCGCAGGTGTTGAGGTACGGCGACGGTGGACGCCGCCACCTTTTCACGCGGTGGGGTCGTCTCGTCCTTCGCAGAGAGGTTCAGAATCCCGCATTGCGTTCGTCGACGGCGTATTGGCCAGTCGCAGTTTGCTCGTCCTCAATCCTGCCGTCGACGACCACGCGACACGTCACCGACGTACCGATGGTTTGGCCACCCGCTGCGATCGCAAAGGGCGAGGGCTTGTGCGGGAGGATGCATGGTGCGGTCACGTTCTGGTCTTGTTGTAGCGCCATTTGGCAACGAACCTCGTCAAGCTATTGAGCGTGTTCGATTCGGAAATGACCTCGTAGATGATCTTCTTCCGTTCGCCTTGCGGTTCGCATCGCTCGCTCATTGTTCGTCCGAGTGAGTTCGGGCGGCCCGCCCGGGCGGAGGTGGCCACTCGATGGCATCATATCCGCGGTGCCGCAGCTGAAGGGGCTGGTCGAATGAGAATGTTGCTGGTCGAGTGAACAGTGTTGCGACTCCGGAGCGGCGTCCCCGGTCCGAGCGCCGCCGGTCCGGCGGTGCGAACGGAAACGACACCTCCTTCCGTCCGGACATCGAGGGCCTGCGGGCGGTTGCGGTGCTGGCCGTCGTGCTCTTCCACGCCGGAGTGCCCGGAATCGGCGGTGGGTTCGTGGGCGTCGACGTCTTCTTCGTCGTCTCCGGTTTCCTGATCAGCGGACTGCTGTGGCGGGAGGTGGCGGCCACCGGCCGCGTCCGACTCGCCCGGTTCTACGGCGCCCGGGCCCGCCGGTTGCTGCCTGCCGGCTGCCTCGTGCTGGCCGCCACCGCGCTCGGCGCGGCGGTGTTGTTGCCGCCGCTGCAGGCCCGCGCGGTCCTTGGCGACGGGATCGCCAGTGCGCTCTACGTCGGCAATGTCCGGTTCGCCGTGCACGGCACCGACTATCTGGCCGCCGACGCGCCCCCGTCACCGTTCCAGCACTTCTGGTCCCTCGGCGTCGAGGAACAGTTCTACCTGCTGTGGCCGGCACTGATCATCGGAGTCGCCTGCCTCGTCCGCCGCCGGAGACGACGCCCCGACCACGGCACGGTCCGGTCCCGGCCCGACGATGCCGCGCCGTCGACGGGGCCGTACCTGGTTGTTCTTGCGGTGGTCGCCGCAGCGTCGTTCGCGGTCTCCCTCGACTGGACCCGGACGCTGCCGCCGTGGGCGTTCTTCTCGCTGCCCGCCCGGGCCTGGGAACTGGCGGTCGGCGGCGTGGTGGCGCTGACCGTGCACCACTGGCGCCGCCTGCCGTCGGTGATCGCCGCGACGGCCGGGTGGGTGGGTCTCGCGCTGATCGTGGCGGCGTGCGTTCGACTCGGCGAGCGGACGCCCTATCCGGGCACCGCCGCGCTGCTCCCCGTGGTGGGCACGGTCCTGGTGATCGGGGCCGGGTGCGCGACACCCCGGCTCGGTGTCGGGCGCGGGCTCGCGGCGCCGCCGCTGCGCGCGGTCGGCCGGGTGTCGTATTCCTGGTATCTGTGGCACTGGCCGGTGCTGCTGCTCGCTCCGGCCGCGCTCGGCCACCCGCTCGGACTCTCCGACAGAATGCTGGCGGTGGCGCTCGCCGGTGGCCTCGCCGTTCTCACGTTGCACCTGGTGGAAAACCCTGTCCGGTTCGCGGAACCACTGCGCCACTCCGCGGCCCGGAGCCTCGCCCTCGGTGGCACCGCCACCACCCTCGCCGTCTGCGCAGCCCTCGTACTGCTCATGATGCGGCCGATCCCGGTCGGCCACGGTGCCGCGGCCGCGGCACTGACCGTCTCGGCGCCACCGGTGTCGGCCGCCGCGGCCGTCGACCCGCACGAGGCGGCGGTGCAGCAGGTGACCGCGCAGGTGCAGGCGGCGGTCGCGGAATCGGCCGGACTGGCGGCGATCCCGTCGAATCTGACCCCCTCACTCGCCGACGCGCCCGCCGACAAACCGGCCGTGTTCGTCAACGGATGCGTGCGCTCGTGGCTCGAGGTCGGCCAGGACGAGTGCGCCTCCGGTGAGGTGGCCTCCCCGACCACGGTCGCCCTGGTCGGCGACTCCCACGCCGCGATGTGGTCCCCGGCGTTCGAAACAGCCGCCGCACAACGGCACTGGCGGCTCGAAACCCTGGGCAAGGTGACCTGCCCCCTGCTGGACCTCCCGCTGATCAGCCCCTACCTCGGCCGGGAATACACCGAGTGCGAGCAATGGCGCGGCGAGGTGGTCGACCGACTCCGGACCGAACGGCCGGAGCTGATCGTGCTGAGCATGTCCCGCCGGTACGGCGGCGACTTCGGTTTCACCGTGTACGGGCAGGCCTGGCTCGACAGCCTCACCCGCCTGGTCGCACAACTGCGGGCCACCGGTGCGGCGGTCCTGGTCCTCGGGCCGATCCCGGACCCGCAGTCGACCGTGCCGACCTGCCTGTCCGCCCACCTCGATGACGCCACCGCCTGCTCACCGGACACACCGGTGGCGATCGACGCCGCCGGCGTGGCCGCCGAGGCAACGGCAACCGCGGCCGGCGGCGGACACTACGCCGACCTCACCACGTTGTTCTGCACGGCCCACCGGTGCCCGGTGATCGTCGGCAACACCCTGGTGTACCGCGACGACAACCACCTCACACTCGAGCACGCTCAGGCGCTGACGCCCGTCGTCACCGCGCTCGCCGAACGCGCACTCGCCGCGAACTGATCGAGGTTTCCTCGAGCCCGCAGCCGGCTTCGGAGTCGACGACGCGTTGGCGCGACGCCGGTTGCCGTCGGCAGGCGTGCAGGGCCACCGCCCGTGTAGCCCGTCTCCGTGACGGAGTGTGTGATGTGTGCCCCCCGCGGCAGTGGCAGCGGCCCGTTCGATCTGGGACGTCGTGAACATGAGTGTGCCACTGACACAGTGCATGTCGGTGGCACTGTGGCAGGTGCTTGGTCAGGCCGACGCGGCGAGGGATTCGGCCGCCGGCGGAGGGCGACGAGTCGGTCGATGCGGTTGCGGCGTTGCGGTGCTGCTAGGTCTGTGAGACGGCGATCCCGGGCCACAGGGTCGCTGCGACCTTCTCGGCTAGATCTTCTCGATCGCTGTCACCCCGGAGAAAGGCGGCATAGTAGCTGCCGAAGCACATGGTGGCCACGGTGTGGGGATCGATATCGTCGCGTACTTCGCCCCGGCTGCGTAGATCGGTCAGCACGCCTTCGACCAAATTCACCCGTGGTTCCACGGCATGTTCACGCACGATCTCGAGTAGCTCGGGCGTTCGCAGGGCCTCACCCATGAAGTTGCCCATGAGAATCATCGCGTCGGGGTTGAAGTAGCTTGGGTCAACCCGCCGGATCGCCTCGGTGAAGGCTTCGAACGGCCGTAATTTCCCGAGCTCCAGATCCGGATAGGTCGCGCGTTGGGCGCGGAATCCGAAGTCGAGGGCGTCGACGACGAGCTCGAACTTTCCCGGCCACCGCCGATAGAGAGTGGGACGGGTGACGCCTGCATCTGATGCAATATCGCCCAATGTCATTCTCGAATACCCGTCGATGACGAGACGTCGACGAGTGGCCTCGATGATCGCGTCGTCCAGGTTCGGGTTGCGTGGACGGCCCCCGCGCGCATTATCGGTTTCCACGCTTTCGTGCGGGTCGATGATGACTTTCTTGTCCGCCATAGCCGCACTCTCCATCCGCTGTTCCATTACGCATCATTATTGTAACGTAGGGTACCGCGTGGTTTGCGTGCGTGAACCGCCGGAGCCGCCGTGTTCTCCTTCTGGGTAAGTTCTCCCGTCATCTCCGTCGTGGCGTAGGAGCACGGTGCCGAAATCGCGCCCGAATGTGATTATGGAACATCCGCAAATCCTGGTGGTAACGAGACCGATCCGCCCAGTGAGGTACCGGGCAGCGCCGAGGTGGCGTGGTCGGTCGTCCTACGGGAACTCCCGGGTAGGTGGTGAACGAGCGATGCGACAGTTCCGTTACGCATCTTGACTGTAACGTAACTGCGTCTTAGTGTGGCAACAGCCACAGAAGTGGCGTGAGTCCCATTCAGGAGTGCGTCATGAATCCCAGTCAGGCTCTGATCGATCGCAGCATCCCATTTCTCGGCGAGGTCAAGAATCGGACCGCCGGCGGCGAATTGGAAGGGTGGCTCAACACCAACTACGGTCCCGGGACCGAGCTGTACGACGACCTTGCGCGAATGATCACTGGGGGCGTCAACGACGGGTGGGCGGCGAATGTGGAGCTCGACGGACCGAAATATCGCCGCAGCCGTATCGCTTCGCCGAGCGAGGAGCTCCACTACTTCAGCGTCACCGCGGTCTACATGAACAGCATTTCCCGGTATCGGGGCCAATATCACCAGCATCCCTACGGTGAACTGAACTTGGTGGTACCCCTCGATCCCGGTGCGGAGTTGGCCGGCCCACGCGGATGGTGCGGCGCAGGCTGGACCGCGCCCGGACCGGGTAGCCATCATTACCCCGAGGTGCGAGGAGGTGCTTTGATCGCCCTGTTCTATCTGCCGGCCGGTCGGATCTCCTACGACATCACGCCCGCCGTCACCGCCTGATCGAGGAAAGAGGCGCATGCTCCATGAATGATGTGACCACCACCGCGCCGGAAGCGTCTCGGGCGGTACACCGGGTGAATGAAGACATGACCGTCGAGCAGGCGCTGCTGAGCAGGCGAAGTGTTCGTGCCTTCCTTCCGACGCCGGTACCGCGCCACGACGTCGAACGCCTACTCGCATTGGCAGCGCGATCTGCCAGCAATTCCAATTGTCAGCCGTGGCAGGTCCATGTCGTGACCGGTTCGGTGAAGACGCGCCTGACATCCGCGCTACTCGCTGCGCACGACTCCGAGGGGCGTGTGAGTGTGCGGGAGTACAACTACCAACCCAAGCCGGACGAATGGGCGGAGCCGTTTCGCACTCGTCGTCGTAGATTCGGTGAGGGTCTGTACGGCAATGCCTTGGGCATCGCGGCGTCGGACTCTGCGGCCAGACTGGCACACCATCGGCGCAACTACGACTTCTTCGGTGCTCCCGTCGGCATCATTCTCACGGTCAGTCGGCATCCACTCGACGGTGCTCTCGTGGACGCGGGCCTGTTCCTGCAAGCCCTGATGCTCGCCGCCCGCGGTGCGGGACTCGACACCTGCCCTCAGGCGGCATTCATCGACTTCCACCCGGTTCTGCGCGACCGCCTCGATATCCCCGAGGATCAGCTGATCGTGTGCGGGCTTGCGCTGGGGTACGCAGACCGCAAGCATCGACTGAACGAACACAGCACCACCCGTGAGGCTGTCGCGTCCTTCGCGACGTTCTACGGCGACGCCCCATAGGATTTCGCTGTCGGCGCGTAGCAACGCACACGTGGGACGCCCGCCTCGGATTCGAAGTCCGATGCGGGCCGTTCTCCGTTCGGACGGCTTCAGCCCCCGCAGGGTGCGCGGGGGCTGAGGCTGTCTTCCGGGAGCGCTTTACGCCACTGTCTCGATCTTCGACGGTCGATAGAACAGGAGAAGCTGGGTGACGCCGGCGAGGATTCCGACCCCTGCCGCAAGGACGAGGCCGGCCCACCCGTCGGCCGGGTTGGCGCCGAAAAGCATCTGATCGATGCTGATCTGTCCTGCACCGAGCATGGCAACGCACACGGCCGTTGTGGCAATGACGAAGGTGTATTCCCACCCCGACGTCATCACGTAAAAGCCCTTCGTGCGGTGCACAGTCCACGCAGCCACCAGCATCAGCGCCACAAACGCTGCCGCCGCGACGGAGGTGAATAGTCCCACCACCAGCGCAAGGCCTGCGGCGATCTCGGTCCCGGCGGCCACCCGTGCATGCAGGTGGCCCGGGCGCATGCCCAAGCTTTCGAACCACTTGGCATTGCCTGAAAGCCGGCCGGCGAGAAATATCTTGTGATACCCGTGAGCGGCCATCGTGAGCCCGAGGCCGACGCGTAGCAGCAACATGGCGAAATCGAATGCACTCATCCCCGTCGCCGTCCGGAAACCGCACTGGTGAAGTGTCTTTCGGGTGAGCCGGCCGTCCATGTCAGCGAGAAACAGTGTTGCCCGAGCGCCGCCTCTGCGGCTGAACCGTTTGTGCTCATTGTTCTCCTTTGAAGGTGTTGGGTAGATCAGCCGCGGCGTCGCGGGCACGTGATCGGATTACGCGCCCGTCCGGTCCGGAGGCTGGTGTGTGCGCCACTCGAGTGGGACGGCGCACTTCGCCGGACGATTTCTGGCACGCCGGCAGTCGAACCGTACGACGCAATTACATTACAGTCAACATGCGTAACGTAATCGAATTGGCTCGGATCGGCACCGGATACCTGTTCGAGCGATGTCGAAACACGGCGCAGGCATCCCTTTAGATTACAGCTATTGACTGTAACGAAATGCACTTCTATGGTCTTCATCACCGGCTTCGATGCACGGACCTCCCTGCAGGCTTCGCGACGCGTGGCGAAGACCGGCCCGAAGACCCATCAACTCGCATCTGAGCGAAAGTGAAGTCGCACATGGCCTCTGAACTCTCGAGTTCGCACACATCCGTCACCGAGACAAGCGTCGGTGAACTCATCGACGGGCGGCCCGTGGGCCGCTTCCACTACCTTCTGCTCGCGCTCGCCGGCGCGGTCATGTTCCTCGATGGCTTCGACACTCAGGCAATCAGTTTTGTCGCCCCTGCGATCGCACGCGAGTGGGGTCTACCTGTTTCCTCCCTGGGGCCAATCTTTTCCGCGGCCATCGTCGGCCTGATGGTCGGATACCTGTGCCTTGCGCCGCTGGCCCAGCGATCCGGGCAGCGACGCGCGGTCATCGTCTGCACCGCGACATTCGGAATCTTGACCCTCCTGTGCGCGATCGCAGAATCACCGCTTCAGCTGATCGCACTGCGATTCCTCACCGGAGCTGGGCTCGGCGCCGCCATTCCCAGCCTCGTCGGTCTGGTCAGTGAGTTCGCACCGGCGCGGCGCCGCTCATCCTTCGTGATGTTCATCTACTGCTGGTACGCCTTCGGATTCGTCGCAGCCGGTGTCGTCTCCGGACTGGTCATCCCGCTGTGGGGGTGGCGCGCGATGTTCGTCGTCGGGGGCGCCGTACCTGTGGTGCTGTTGATGTTCCTGCTGCGCTACTTCCCGGAATCCCCCCGATACCTGCTCCAACGCGGTGCCGGCGACCGCGCCCACGCCACGTTGCGCCGCCTCGATCCCAACCTGCCCTCCGATGCCATCGTCCTGACAGATGCGCCAGGCCTCAGTCACCCCGAGGCAACCTCGAAGGAGAAGGTCTCGGCTGTTCTCGACCTCGTACGAGGCCGGTGGTTGCTGAACACCCTTCTGCTTTGGCTTGCATTCGGTGCAAACCTGGCAGCGTTCTATGCCATCCAGAGCTGGCTTCCGACAATCGTTGGCTCCCTGGGCGAATCGTCACGTGTCGTCATCGCAACCACCGTTCTCACGACGGTTGGTGGCATCGCGGCCGCTGTCCTCATCGGCCCTGCGATGGACCGAACCAGCCCATTTCGCACCCTCGGGGTGGTCTATCTTGTCGGTGCCGTATTCGTGGCCTTGCTCGGATGGGTGCTCGGCGGCGCCGGCACGGGTGTGCTCCTGGTTTCCGCCTTCCTCACGGGGACTTGCGTTACCGGAGGCCAGATGAGCGTGATCGCCTTGGCGGCTGTTCTGTATCCGACCGACATGCGCCCGACCGGAGTGGGGTGGGCACTCGGAATCGGCCGACTCGGCGGAATCGCCGCCCCCCTGATCGTCGGTTCCGCGCTGGGCGCGGGTATTTCGCCTCGCGAGGTCTTCTTCGCGTTGGCAATCATCCTCGTCGCCGCGGGCCTCTGCGTGCTAGCCCTCGAACGGCGCGTGCGAACTCAGCGCCGCGCAGCGAG
The DNA here is from genome assembly GCF_014256275.1 of Rhodococcus sp. 4CII. Classification (NCBI taxonomy): domain Bacteria; kingdom Bacillati; phylum Actinomycetota; class Actinomycetes; order Mycobacteriales; family Nocardiaceae; genus Rhodococcus; species Rhodococcus sp. 4CII. The sequence continues at coordinate 2,776,855 of NZ_JACCFE010000002.1, read as the reverse complement.
CTGATCGAAACACCGGAGAGGTGAGGTCGTCGAAAGCGCGGCCTACCCGGCGTCGACGCGGCGCGCGGTGCCGAAGCGGCGTTGGTAGGCGGCCGGCGACATCGACAACTCCCGCACGAAGACTCTACGTAGGCTCTCGTAGCTGGGGAATCCGGCGAGTGATGCTGCCTGCGTTGCATTGTGTCCCTGGTCGAGCATCGCCTTCGCCAAGTCGAATCGGACCAGCTCGACATACCGGGCAGGTGTGGTGGACAACTCGGTGCGAAAGAGTCGCGTGAGATGTCGAGGGCTCACGTTGAGGTGCCTGGCGAGTTCGGTGAGGGAGTGGTTCCCGGCGGGGTCCGCCGTCACCAGATCCACAATTCGGCGAAGGGCTGGTGTTCGCGGAGGTGGCCCTTGGAGTGGAGCCGAGAATTGTGATTGTCCGCCCGCGCGCTGCAAGTAGACCACCAGGCGTCGGGCGACGTCGCGCGTAAGATCGGGGCCATGGTCCTCCTCGACCAGCGCCAGCGCGAGGTCGAGGCCGGCGCTCACGCCCGCGGACGTGTACGTCGTGCCGTCGCGAACATAAATCGAGTCGGGTTCGACGTGGGTGGTCGGGTGCCGGGCGGCAAGCTCGTGTGCGACTTTCCAGTGCGTGGTCGCGCGCTTGCCCTCCAGGAGACCGGCCGCGCCGAGGATGAATGCCCCTGTGCAAATGGAGCCGACCCGAGCAGCTCGCGTCGCCAGCGCGCCCGTGGCCTCGACGAGGTCACGAGCGATGGCGGTTCGCGGGTAGATGTCGCCGCCGGCTACGAGGAAGGTGTCGGGGGCCAGCTCCGATTTTGCGTCGCCGCCAACGGAAAGTGTGATTCCGATAGACGATGCAACATCGGCACCCGTCGGCGACAACAGCACAATCTGGTAGTCGGCGCCGCACCGATTGGCCTCCGCGAACACCTCGGCGGGGCCTGCGACGTCGAGCAGCTTCACCCCGTCATAGACCAGGATCGCGACCCGATGCGGATGGGGGCTCGTGTGCACGCGCTCACCTCCTGTCCGGATTCGGGTGACTCATGGCCGGACCGAGGCAGCGGTGAACGCGCGATACACGGCACCGTGGAGGAACGGACACACCGTCCGTTCTACAACATCGAAACCCGAAAGTGCAGGGCCATGACCGAGATCATTGCAGGAGTAGAGATACCTGAGACCGAGGTGGCAACCGAAGCCACTCACGTCATCCGGGAAACGACGAACCCCCTGCTGTTCCATCATTCGCGGCGCGTCTTCCTCTTCAGCATGCTCCAGGCTCGCGAACTCGGCCTGCAGCCCGACCCCGAGCTGCTCTACGTCTCTGCGCTCTTCCACGATTCCGGCCTCCTCACTCCCTACTCGGCCGTCGAGCAGCGGTTCGAGCTCGATGGAGCAGATCATGCTCGTAAGTTCCTGCTCGATCGCGGTTTCTCCGACGCCGCCGCCGAGGTGGTCTGGACGGCCATCGCGCTTCACACCACGCCCGGGATTCCCGGCCGGATGGGGGACGAAGTCGCCGCCACCAACTTCGGTGTCCTCACCGACGTGGTCGGGCTGGGGCTGGACCGACTGTCCGCGGACCAGGTGGAGGAAATCACCGCTGCCCATCCGCGAGGCGACTTCAAGAACGGGTTTCCGCAAGCCTTTGTCGACGGGCTCAGCCACCGGCCGGACACGACCTACGGCACCGTCAACGCCGACGTACTCGAGCACTTCGTTTCCCGGCTTCCGCCGCACGAGCATGATTGATCGCATCACGGGGTCCGCCTGGACTACATAAGGCATCCCGTCACCATTCGATCCCGTCTACAACCATCGGCCCCGTCCCCGGCGATCGGCCCATCTGCTCGGAAAGAAGACAATGACCAGCGTAAATCTCGGTAAGCAGCACCCGTCCGTGTACCAGAGTCTGATGAAGCTGGACACCGAGGTGAGGGCCGCCCTGGACGCGGCGGGAGTGGACCCGCTCCTCGTGGAATTGGTGAAGATCCGCGTCTCTCAACTCAACGGCTGCGCGTTCTGCCTTCGTCTGCACACCCGCGACTCTCTTGCCAAGGGAGAGACTGCGGATCGACTCGCGGTCCTCGCGGCGTGGTGGGAGTCGCAGTACTTCACCGATCAGGAGCGCGCGGCGCTCGCTCTCGCCGAACAGGTCACCTCCCTCGCCGTTCCGGAACGGCGAACCTGGGATGACGGCTCCCTCAACGACGCACAGGTGTCCGCGGTCAGCTGGCTCGCGACCGTGATGAACGCCTGGAACCGAGTCGCGATCACCAGCCACTACCCGGTTGCGCCGTAAGCATTGGTTCGGTGAGCTGATGTTGTTGGGCAGGACGTCCGAGTGCCGGACGCCGGATCGGCTGCTCCGCGAGACACGATCGGGGCGCAGCGGCACGCTCGTGTTGCGCGGGGCCCCGGGATCGGAAAATCAGCGTTGCTGGGCTTCTGGCTACCGGAGAGAAGGCGCGCACGCGTACGATCGAGAACGTTGTCGAGCTCACGGCCCAGGAAGCTCACATCGCAACCCTGAGATCGGTGGCCTGTTGTTCGTCAGTTCCCGCGCTGTCGAGTGGCTCCGGCACAACGTATATTCCAAGCTGGGCATCGCGTCGCGCAGAGAGCCTCGTAAACTGTTGTCCGGGAACGGATACTCGCACTCGCCGACATAGCGTATGCCCACGCCTGCGGACTCCGTCTCGGGGTCCTGAGGTAGCAGTTCCTTCGTTCGGAAAGTTAGCCCGAGCCGCGCCGTCAAGCAGGATGACGCTGACGAACGCGGGTACGGCGACGCGATTCGGTGACTCGGTTTCGCAGTCCTTGTCTGGATTTGAGGACAGCGTGGCAGAAAGGACGTGGCGCGCAGGCTGGGGTTGCGACATTCTGAGTTCACGGACCAGGGCAACCGTGCCGCCGGATGAGTGAGGAGAGCAACAATGACCGAAACCATTGCTGGAGTAATGATTCCCGATACAAAACTTGTCTCGGAGGCGACCGAGTTGGTCCGCGACGCCGCCCCGCCACTGCTGTTCGATCATTCCCGCCGCGTTTACCTGTTCGGTATGTTGCAGGGGCAACAACGGGGGATCGTTCCGGATCCGGAACTCTTGTATGTGGGAGCGATGTTTCATGATCTAGGCCTGACGGAGCAGTACCGCCGCACCGATCAGCGGTTCGAGGTCGACGGGGCCGACGAAGCTGCTCGATTCCTTGCCTCCCAGGGTCTTCCCGACGACGTCGTGCGGCGGGTGTGGACCTCGATCGCCCTCCACACCACGCCTGGGATTCCCGAGTTCATGGAGCCTGAGGTGGCACTGGTGGCGGCCGGCGTGGAGACCGATGTGCTCGGGATCGGATATCACGATCTCGAACAGAGTGTGATCGATGCAGTGACCGATGCTCATCCTCGGCCTGATTTCAAGCGGCGAATTCTGGCCGCGTTCACAGAGGGATTCAAGGATCGGCCCGGCACGACCTTCGGGACCGTCAATGCCGACGTTCTGGGCCACTTTCTTCCAGGGTTCGTCCGCGACGACTTCGTGAAGATAATCGAATCGAACGCGTGGGCGGAGTGAGAACTCGTGCCTCGTCCGAACGTCGCCGTTCGTGACTCTCTATAAAGTGCGCCGCCGTGTTTCACGATGCGGGTTCCCCCATTGACTGGCCTCGCATGCTGGACGGTAACGAACCGCCCAGTACTGCAACGGCACTTGCTTGGCACGTAGCTGATACTTGTTGGGTGGACGTCGATTTGGTTGTTGCGGAGCTGGAAGCGTTGCACGAGCGTGTGTCCCGCCGGTTCGCGCGGTCGGAGCCGAGGTCCCGGGTGCGTGAGTGCGTCGCCGGTTTGGCCCACTCTGGAACGCGGGAACGGGTGGACGCCGGCCGAGCGCGCCGGTGAGGTCTTTGCTGAGACGCGTGCGTAGCCGATCAGCATGTGTTGACCACCCGGGGGTAGCCGGACAGATCCATCAGGAGGTTGTCGACGGCGTCCCGGAGAAACGGATCCTGAGCAGATGGTGTCCGAAGCCGACGTGCCTCGGCGAGGGTGATAACGCCCTGCAGGAGAAGTTTTTCCACCATTCGCTGGTCCTCACGCATCAACCAACTCATGCCAGTCGGACAGGATCGGTCTCGGCGCGCGCGCTCATCACAACAGTGTAAGCAGGCGAAAGGAATCGGCACGTCCGATAGCGAACGTCCGCCGGTGCGGCGGGGGCCGGCGGACGTTCCCACTGTGCGGGAATCGCTAGGCACTGGCTTCCGAGGAGCCGTCGCGAGGTCGGCGGGCGCGTTTGATCGCCCGGTACACCGTCGACCGACCAACCGAGAACAGATCGGCGAGTTCGGCGGTCGAGTACTCGCCTGACGCGTCCAGCTCGACGAGGTGTCCTTCCTGCCGTGGGTTGAGCTTCGGTTTCTTGCCCTTGAGGTATCCTTTCGCCTTCGCGATCCGCATCCCCTCCCTCGTTCGTGCCCGAATCAGGTCGCCTTCGAACTCGGCGACCATTGCCAGGACGTTGAACAACAGGCGGCCGACCGGGTCGGTGGGATCGTGCAACGCGGCCCCGATCTGCAGGCACGCGTGCCGAGCAGTCAGCTCGTCGACGATGTCCCGGGCATCCGGCAACGAACGAGCCAGGCGATCCAACTTGGTCACCACGAGGGTGTCGGTGTTCCGGCAGGCTGCAAGCGCGTTCTGCAGGCCGGGCCGCTGGCGATTGGCTCCGGTCAAGCCGTGATCGACGTAGATCCGTTCCGGTGAATCCCCGAGTGCCAGCAGAGCCTGCTGCTGTGCGGTTAGGTCTTGCTGATCGGTGGATACTCGTGCATATCCGATGTACATCGCTGATTCCAATCTCTCGGACACACAACGCCGAAGGCGTGGTGCTTGGAAATCAACGGTCAAACATCATCGACGAGTGCGACTAGAACCGCTCCCGATGGCTACTGCTCCGCTGGTGGATCACCATTCCGTTCTCCGATAGGTGTTCGTACTCACGAGTACGCTGACCTGCAGCAGGGTCGGGACAGTGTCAACGTTGGAGGGGCGCGATATGCGCTGTTCTGCGATTCTTCGGTCGTCCGTCGCCTGGGTCGTGGGATCCGTGGCTATCCTCGTCCTTCCCCTCTGCTCGGCCGCCGTCGCGACGGCGAACCCGCCTCCGAGCCAGGCGACGACGACGGTGTTCCAGGTCCCGGTGCGGTTCGTCGTGGGATGCCTGGGCAGTACGTTTCCGTGCTGGAACCTGCCGCCGGTGACGACCGTGTCGCCGTCGGCAACGATGGGTCCACCCGGCGTGGTGACCTTCGCAACGGAGCCTGCAGCGAACTGGGCCTACTGCGTCGACGTGATGGTGAATTGGCGGAATCTGAGTACCGGTGTCGTCGGCACCGCCGCGCTCCAGATCGTGGAGCGGGACTACACGCGGCCCATCGCGCCGGAGGATTGGTGCCGATACGCTCCCGCAACGGCGATCACCGGCCGCGGCACGGTTGTCGCGGTCGCCGACGTCGACACGGTCGTCCCTTACGGCTTGTGGGGTTACAAGATGCTGGTCCACCCGGGGCTCGGCAACTTTGAAGTCCCGTAGTGCCGATATCGGTGACTAGAGCGATCCTTAGCGATCCGTCGCCCGCAAGCCCAACCGTCACCGGGACGATCTTGGCGCCCAGCGAGTGCTGACCGCAGCCGGAGTTCTTCCCGTAAGTCGATCCGCGACAGGCGACGGGTTCTGTGCCGCAGGCGCTATAGTCCGCCGCCTACACCGCCGCCACTGCTGTTGAAAGGAAAAATGTCAGTATGAGAGCCGTCCATGCGCCGAGGCGAGACCGAGGAATAGGAGCTCGGTTTCCGGTCAGGGAGTAGCCCTCGGAGGCCACGCAGGAGGTCTTGAAACGTCATCCTCTGGAACCAGCGCCTCGAGTCGGGCACAGTCTCTGACACGTACGGGATCGGTTCCTTGCGTACGTAGTGCTCCATAACCCCAGGTTAGTCGGCACCGAGCGTCTACGTTCTCGCTTGCGTGGACCGCAATCAGGTCGTCATACCGCGCGGGTGACACCGCTGATTCGCCGTCCCTTCAAGGATCGGCTAGCGGTATGGCCCCAGCGACTGTGTTGGGCTTGGCGATGGCGACGCGGCTGTATCGCGCCGATTCAGTGGTATCTGGTGTACCTGACTGTCGACCGTCACGTAATTCCCCAGGGGTGTCCGTCACGTAATTCCCCATGCTCGGGCGTGCTGAGTCGAGGGTAACCCGAGCGGGTGGGGGTGCGGATCAGGTTGCGCCGGCGGTGCGATGTCCGGGTCGTTTGCGGGGTCGGTAGGACGGTCCGTCCATCAGGGTTTGGTGGCTGGTGTTGATGAGCCGGTCGAGGAGCGACTCGGCGACGACCGGGTTCGGGAACAGCGGGTACCAGTCCTTCGGGGCGCGGTTGCTCGTCAGAATCAGCGGTTTGCCGGCGATCGCCCGGTCGGAGACGAGATCGTAGAGGTCATCCGACTGGGTGGTGGTGTGCTCGCGCATCGCGAAGTCGTCGATGATCAACACCAGCGGACGGGTGTATTCGCGCATCCGCTGACCGATGGTGCGGTCGGCATGGCCACCGGCGAGGTCGGCAAGCATGCGGGAGCACTTGACGAAACGCACGTCCCCACCGCGGCGGGCGACATGATGCCCGAGTGCTTGTGCCACATGGGTTTTGCCGACCCCAACGGGTCCGTAGAGAATGACCGACTCGCCGGCGTCGAGCCAGCGCAGGGCGGCCAGGTCCCGCAGCATCGCCGCCGGGAGTTTCGGGTTCGCCGTGAAATCGAAGTCCTCGAACGTGGCCTGTTGCTCGAACCTGGCCCGCCGCAGCCGGCGGGCCAGCGCCGCCGTTTCCCGGCGGGCGATTTCGTCCTCACACAGCACTTGGAGGAATTCGAGGTGTCCGAGCTGCCCGTCCCGGGTTTGGGCGAGCCGGGCATCGAGCGTGTCGAGCATCCCGGTCAACTTCAATGTCTTCAGTGCAGCACGCAGGCTGGGATCATGAATGGTCATCACAGAAACCTCCTGGTTCAACGTGATTGCAGGACAGTTGGGTGGAGTCGAGATCAGGCGGTGCGTTCGGCGTCGAAGGCGTCGGGTCCGCGCAGGAACGCCGGCGCCGGCGCGGCGGCCGGGGCGGGCTGTCCGTCGTGTTCGGTGCCGGCGGCGAGGATGCCCTTGACGGTGCGGTAGCTGGGGTCCCCGACCTCGAGGGCACGGGCGCACGCCGCATTCAGGCGCCGATCCTCGTAGCGGTCCCGCAGCCGGACGATGCCCTGGATCGCCCGCAGCCGATGCAACGCGTTTACCTGCGACAACTCGGCGACCACGGCGACCGCGCCGGGACCGATCTGCTCGGCCTGCGCCCTGCACCAGGACACGGTCTGCAGTGTGTAGGCGATCTTGTGCGGCGGGTAGTGCTCGGGGTTCGTCGACCGCCCCGACAGGTGCAGCACGTGGGTGGCGACCACCTGCTCGGTATGGAAGATCTGCACCACGTCGCCGCTGGTGCGAATCAGCACCTGCTGGCCGATCAGCCGCCAGGGCACCGAATACAGGGCCTTGCCGGCCTTGACATGACAGTCCGGGGCAACCTTCCCGGCCTGATAGAGGACCGGTTCGAATGGTCGCGGTGGAAGCTGTGTGAGACGGTGCTTTTCGATGGCCTCGAACACCGCTGTCGGCTGCGCTCCGTCGAGACCGCGGTGCTGGTGCCGGCCGTAGACATCGGTGCACCAGGCCAGGGCGGCGTCCTGCATCTGCGCCAGTGAGGTGAACTCCCGGCCCTTGAAGAACGAGTCGCGGATATAGGGCATCGGACGCTCGATCCGCGGTTTGTCCTTCGGCTTGCCGGCGCGAGCCGGGTCGATCAACAGCCCGTAGAACCGGGCGAGCTCGGCATAGGCGCGGTTGATCTTCGGGTCGTACAGGTCCGGCCGGTCGACCCCGGTTTTGAGGTTGTCGCACACCATCCGGGCCGGGACGCCGCCGAAGAGCTCGAACGCCGCGACGTGCGAGGCGCACCACGAGGTCTGGTCCATCCGCAGCACCGGCTGGACGAACAGCATCCGCGAGCAGGTCAGGATCATCGCGAACGCCCATACCGCCACCCGACGGTCGGTGGCCGGATCCCGCCACATGCCGAGCTTGCCGTAGTCGACCTGGGCCTCGTCGCCGGGCGGGACCGGGCCACGGGGCACCGTCACCTTCGTCTCCGCCACCTGATCGGCGAATCGCGCTGCCACATAACGACGTACCGTCGACTCGGACACCGCGACGCCGTGGTCGTCACGTAGGCGTTGCGCAATCGTCGCGACCGTCACCGACGCGGTCAGCTGCCCGTTGATCCAGTCGTGGTGCGCGGCGATCGCCGGCCACGTCACCGCCCTCGCCGACGGGTCGCCGACCTCCGGAAACCACCCCGAGATCAGCTCCCGCCAGAGGGCCTCGTCGAACTTCCCGCCCTCGCCGTGCGCCAGCCCCGCCGCCAACGCGGGTGCCAGGTATTTCCGGATCGTCTTGCGGTCGATCCCCAGGGCCGTCGAGATCTGCACCTGGGACCGGCCGGCATGCCAGTGCCGGAACAACTCCATCAGATCGGTCATCGTCCACGTTCTCCTTGCCACCGTCAGGCCCCTTCCCGGGCCCGTTGTCGATGGCCCAGTCAGGAGCGAACCTGCAGCAGCACCCGAACCCCGGCCGACACGCCCCAGGGTGGGGAATTACGTGACGGCAGGGTGGGGAATTACGTGACGGCCGAACCCCTCAACCTGGGGAATTACATGACCGCTGACACCTGACCGACGGTGAACGGTCACCGAACACGATCATGGAGTACGCGCACGGTCTGAAGTGTGCCTGTGCTCCGATACCAGGCGTCTGGCGCGCTCCCTCGGCCGGACACCGCGCCCAATCGTCAGACAAATCACGGCGCAGACGACGAGAATCGGAGGCACGCATTCCGTCCGCTACCAGAATAGGGAGCTGTCATGACTCTCATATCCGAGTCGCGGACCACTGTTCTCCGGTGTGGCGCAGCCTCACCGCGGCAGGGCTGACACCGACCGGCACCGTGCTACCCGCGCTCGCACACTCCCTCGTAGAAGCCCGCAAGTAAACCGCCACCTGCAATCCCCGAGAACTCGCGTGGCGCCGTCATCGAGTGGTAGCCAGTACGCCATTCGCGATCCTCGTCGCGACGCCCCTGCTGCGCAGCCTCGATACGGCTGTTCTGTCGATCCGACCAGGCCACAGCGCTCTGCGCTGTCCGCGATTGGGGAGCCGAAGGTGACCTGGGTGTGCCGGGGTCGACCTCATCAGTCCTTGGTGAGCCCGTTGATGACGATCTGGGCCATGGTGGCCACGAGTCCTTGGATCTGTGTGTCGTCGGCTCGGAGTCGATCCGCGCGCCATCGCAGGGCGAGGATTCCGTTCCATGCTGCCCAGAGCACTGTGGCGGTCATCGTCGGATCGATGTGGGCGGGGATGGTCTCGTCGGCGATGCCGTCGGAGATCGCTGTGGCGAGTTTGGTGTTTTGTTCTTCGATGAGGTCTGCGACGCGGGCGAGTGCGTTGGGCTCGTTCGGTGGATCGGCGAGCAGTCGGAATTGGTGTGGTCGTTCGACGGCGAAGCGGGTGTACGCCTCGGCGGCCCGCAACACCCTTTCGATCGGTGTGCCGGGGGCGGCGTAGGCAGCGTCCATGTACTGACGGTTCTCCTCGAACGCGCGCTCTGCGACTGCGATCAGAAGCGCCGAGCGACCGCCGACCCGGTTGTAGATCGTTTGGACCGCGACATCGGCCCGTGCGGAGACTGCGTCCAATGTCAGTGCGTCGGAGCCGACCTCGAGGATCAGTTCTTCCGCGGCGTCGACGATGGCGCGGGAGTTCGCCGCCGCACGCCGTGTCGTCCGGGTCAAGCCCTCCGTAGTCATGCTTCCACTATAGACGCACAGCTGGATTCGATCCCATTGTTGGAATGCCTTCCATTTTTGGAATGGATTCCATACAGTGAGTGACGGCGGTCATAGTGGCTCGCCAGTGCAAAGGAGTGAACGGGCATGGGAAAACGTCTCGACCTGCGGTTTTCGTCAGGTGGTGTCAAGTGCGCCGCGTGGCTGTATCTACCCTCGGGGGAGCCTGCGCCGGTGATCGTGATGGCGCACGGTCTGGGGGCCGTTCGTGGCATGCGCCTCGACGCCTTCGCCGCGCGATTCACCGACGCGGGGTATGCATGCCTGGTGTTCGACTACCGCCACTTCGGCGACAGCGACGGTGAGCCGCGGCAGTTGCTCGACATCGATCGTCAGCGCGACGACTGGCGGGCCGCCATCGATTTCGTTCGATCCCTTGATTCGGTTGATGGAAGTCGAATCGTGTTGTGGGGGACCTCGTTCGGTGGCGGGCATGTCATCGCCGTCGCGGCATGCGACGACGACATTGCCGCAGTGATCGCGCAGTGTCCGTTCACAGACGGGCCGGCTTCGGTGCTCGCGATGCCGCCGCTGGCCTCGATGAAGGTCACCGCCCGCGGCGTGGCCGACAGCATCGGTGCCAGATGGGGCAAAGATCCGTTGCTGGTTGCCACTTCGGGGCCTGCGGGCTCGACGGCGCTGATGAGCGCACCCGACGCACAGCCCGGTTATCTGGCATTGGTGCCGCAGGGCATGGCATTCACCAACGAGGTCGCAGCTCGGATCGCATTGGCTGTCCCATTCCGCATTCCCGGCCGCGCCGCACGCAACGTGCGGTGCCCGATCCTGTTCGCCGTGTGCGAGAACGATTCAGTGGCACCCGCGAAAGCGACACTGCGCCACGCCCGTACAGCCCCTCGGGGTGAGATCCGGCTGTACTCCGAAGGCCACTTCGATATCTACGTCGGTGAGGCGTTCGAACGAGTCGTCGCCGACCAGATCCGGTTCCTGGCCACGCACGTACCGCCCACACCTTCGGATGCGAAGGACCACACATGATGCCCCGCTATCCCCTGACCGGGCGCACCGTCGCCATCACCGGTTCCACCGGCGGCCTCGGCACTGCACTCGCCGCCGCTTTGCGGGCCTGCGGCGCGAACCTTGCCCTGCTCGATCTCGATGCCGACCTCGCCGGGGCGCAGGCCAGTTCGCTCGGATCGACAACGGTGGCCCGCGGCTGGCGCGCCGATGTGCGCGATCTGTCGAGCTTGGAGGCCACGCTCACGGAAGCGGCCGAGCACTTCGGGCGTCTCGATGTCGTGATCGCGGGTGCGGGAATCGACACGATGGCGCCCATGGCGACACTGGACCCGGCCGGGTTCGAACGAGTCATCGACATCAACCTCACCGGCGTCTGGCGCACCTTCCGCGCCGCACTCCCACACGTGAGTGCGCACGGCGGTTACCTACTCGCGATTTCCTCGCTGGCTGCGTTCGGGCACTCTCCGCTGCAGGGTTCCTACACTGCGAGCAAGGCCGGAGTCTGGGCGATGTGTGACAGCATCCGACTCGAGGTGCGCCACCTCGGCGTCGGTGTCGGCAGCGCCCACCCCACCTTCTTCCGCACCACCTTGATGGACGACGTCGTTGCCGATCCCGCCGGTCAGGAACTCTGGGGCGGCAACGAAAAGGGCCTGTTCAAGATGATCCCCATCGAGACCGTGGTCGATGCCATTCTCGCCGGGATCGAGAAACGTGCCAAGGTGATCGTTGCGCCGCGGGCCAATATGCTGATGGCGAAATTCCCCGGGCTGCTACGCCCGGTGGTCGATCGGTCATTCGACCGCCGCAGCGTCGTCCGCGCGATCGAACTGGCCGACCCGACCGGGTGGCGCGACCGCACCGCCGTCGACCGGTACGCCACCGTCCCCGCGAGCGGTTCCATGAAAGTAGCGGCACCTCGTCCTGCCGCCCCGAACGAGAGCGTCTGAATCCATGCCCACAAAAATGCGTCTTTCCGGTAAAACCGTCCTGATCACCGGTGCCGCAGGAGGGATCGGCGCCGCAAGCGTCGCCGCACTGCACGCCCGCGGTGCGAACACCGTGCTCACCGATCTCGACCAGGACGCTGTCGACAAGGTCGCCGCCCGACTCGGCGACACCCGCGTCCTACCACTGGCCGTCGACGTCACCGACACCGACGGACTCCGCGACATCGTCGAACAGGCCGTGGCCAGATTCGGCAGCCTCGATGTGGTCGTCGCCAACGCCGGCATCGCCGCCGATCCACCGGCGACCATCGCCACCATCGATCCCGCCATGTTCGAGAAAGTGGTCGAGATCGATCTGCTCGGCGTGTGGCGCACCGTGTACGCGGCGTTGCCGCACATCATCGCCGCTCGCGGCCACGTCCTGGTCACGGCCTCGGTCTACGCGTACTTCAACGGCACTGTCAACGCGCCATACGCCATGGCGAAAGCGGGGGTCGAACAGTTCGGCCGAGCACTGCGCACCGAACTGGCTATTCACGGGGCCACGGCCGGCGTTCTCTATCCGGGCTGGGTTCGGACTCCCATCGCCCGTGCCGCGTTCGGGGACAACGATCTGATCACCGCGATGCGCGAACAGCTTTATCCCAAGTTCCTTGCCTCCGCGATCGAACCCGAGGTCGTCGCCGGCCGGATGGTCACCGGAATCGAGAACCGGTCGGCACGCATCATGGTTCCCCGGCGTTGGCAGCCGATCTCGGCGCTTCGAGGCATCGTCAACCCGCTGATCGACCGATCACTCGAACGCAATACACGACTGAAGGCAATGCTCGGCCAACTCGAAACACGAGCCCGGGCCCGTGCTGCGATCAGCGATGGCGATCCGATCGGCGGGTAAGCCAAGCACCACAGGCCCCGGCACGCCCGTCGAATGCGAAAGCCGGTGCCTACCGGCGGGCTACGTCATATCCGCCCGAAAATTCGGCCGATGCTACGGCGACCCCAACTGACATTGCCAGTGTCAGTGTCGAAGTCGAGTCTTGGCGACGACGATGTGGATGCCGGCGTCGCGGAGTCGGTCGAGATGGTCCCGGTTGGTTGCCGAATCGACGATCACGGTGTCGAAATCGGATAGGGGTGCCATGGCGTGGAGTGCGCGTTGGTCGAATTTGGTGTGGTCGGCGTACAGCACCCGCTTCTGGGCGGCCTCGAACATCGCCCGCTTCACCTGAACTGTTTCGTGATGCTGGTGGAAGCAGACGTCGTCACGATGGCGGGGGTCGACATGAAGAAGACGTCGGCGCAGGCTCTGCAGCGCGGCGGTGGTCACTGCCCCCATGTAGGCATCGCACCACTGGTAATACTGCCCGCCGGTGGAGATCAGGGCGACGAACCGAGAAATCCCCACCGACCAGGCGCTACGCGAACTTCGTTGGTTTCTGCGCCATTACTGCCGGAACCCCTATCTGCCATGACACCGCGACCGCTCGAGTGGGTGTGGTCACCATGCCCAGGCGGGGACAGGGTAACGCCCTCTGCGTTTCGAGCAGCGGCGCCGGTACCACGTTCAGTCGCCGCATGACCGCTTCGATCGGGTTCTGTGCGGGCCAGTCCCAGCTTCATGGCTCTGCTCCGTCTCGGCGGAAACCAGCCGAGACGAAGTCCAACGGGCTGCAGACCGGTGCGATCATGCATCGGCGGGTGCATGTCACGGTTCAGCCGGTTTCGAGGTCCTCGCGCCCCCGCACGACGAAGTTCCCTAAGAAATCCCCGGTCACTGCGACGATCCGGTCGATCTCGGCGATCAATCCAGGGCCATCGCGCAGTAGTCCATCGGGGTCGGTGACGTCGCTGGCGCCTCCGAAGTTGCGGAGAACGAAGGGATTCACCTGTTCGTTGACGAAGGAATTGTAGGGATTTGTGAACTCGTCGAGTGTCGGGATGAGCTGCATGCTCCCCACCAGGAAGACCATGTTGACGGTCTTGATTGCCGCCTCTCCCTTCTCAGAGAGGTCGTCGAATGCCGCCCGGACAGTTTCCCGATCGGGAGGATTCCTCATCAGCGTCCCTTTGACGTATCCGAGTCCTTCGAGGTACTCGATGACGCCGGTCATGAGATCCGCGTAGACCCTTTGCCGGTTCTCTCGCACCTCTTTGGCTACTGCGACGGTCTCGTTTCTCACCAACTCGTTTCTGCTGACATAGACGGCTGATCCGGCCGAGACGGCGCTGGACACGATTGCTGCGCAGAGGGCGGTGGCCAGGGCGTAGCGGCCGGTGCGGCTCGCGGCGCGGATATCGCGTTCCAGGCTCCCGGTTGACGCCGTCACTGGTTCCGATGTGTCCGAGGTCGGCGCCGGGGCGGGTGGCCGGGCGTCCGGCCCGTTCTCGGGCTCTGGTGTGCTGTCAGTATCCATCGCAGGCCACCGATCCTCGTTCTACCTGAGTCACGCTGCTGGTGCGTATCAGTGTGTTCGAGCGACCAGGCCCTGCGCAGAGTATTCGGGTACTCGAACCGAGCCGCCGATGTGCACCACTGGCTGCGTAGCGACTTCTGCAGGGTCTCGCGAACTGTGGCGTCGGGATTTTACGACGAATGGGTCGGTGGCGGATCCGCTTTCGAGGCGGGTTCGATAGCGTTCAGTGATGGACCGGGTCACTCTCGTTCTCGCGTCACCACGCGGGCGATTTTTCTGCGCGAACGTCGCGTACATGTGCAGTACGGACGAGCGAGCGGCCGAGCATTGCCGTCCCCGAACGCCTGCGGACCTGCTCGAGGTAATCGAGGCAGTCGATGTTCGAGCCATGTCGGGGCTGTCCGAACTGGACCTACTCGACGCTCTCGCGTTCGCGACGGATTGGGCACGGTACTGGCAACCGCCGGACGAGGAGGACGTCATGTTCGCCACGCCGGCTACCGTGGCGGCTTTGCATCCGGTCGCTGCCGCCTTTCTGGACTCACCGCTTATCCGGTGGTGGGCTGAGCCGGTCGACCTCGACAACCAGCGGATGGTTGGCCATCTGCCTTCGAACGAGGAGTGGCCGGAATCGACGATGCCGTACCGCAGTACAGCTGTCGGCCTCGATCATTGGCGTGACCACGTCCTCGCGGATGAAGCACGGTTTCGCACTTGGCGAATCGAGCGTCCGGACAACGCCATCGGTGGTGAATGGTGGTCGACACCGTTACCCAGTGCCGCCTTGGTGACCAGCCGGGCGCGGGAGGGCGTGGGCGCACTGGAATTGCTGCTGGAGGAGGACTCGTTCGGCGGGGACGAAGCGCGGGTCTGGCCGGTCTCGATCCGCCGCACACCGCGGGTGTACGAGATCACGAATCCGACGGACTGGGCGCGGTTGGTCGACGCGTATCCCTTGGCCGTGCCCGAGTCCAAGCGCTCCGACTGGTTCGACACCACCGGGGAGTATCACGACTGGTGCATTCCTGACTGGGTTGCGGTGGCCGACGACTACGACGCCGTGCACCTCACTTTGCACGGCTACCTGACCACACCCGGTCTCGCAATCCCATTGGCAGACAACGAGGGGGCTACGGTCCTGGCCGGTTGGAACCCGGACGCGACGTGGTGGCTGAACAGCGAGGTCGCTCACGTCGACGACGAGCCAGCCTTGTGGCGACGGTACGACGACCGCTGGGTACGAGTCTGAGCTCCGGAGAAAGATCGGTGACCGGTCAGCGATGGGCATCTGCGACCTCACCGAGGCGCGGTCGAGGCAAGGTCGAGGTCGCGGGCCTAACAGGGGCCGGCCGAACGATTCGAGCGACCGGCCACCGATCGGAGTCGGACACCAGAATCTCGGCATAACCATGCATGAAGAACGGGTTGCGGTCCTGGTCGACAAGCCGTATCCGTTCCACGCGGGATGCCGACCGAGTGCGGTTGAGGAGCGTCCCGGGGCGATTGCCGAGCTAACTCACCTCTCATCTGCACGTAACCTACCGTTACGTAACCTACGATAGCGTAACCTTATGGCGATTTCGGATGTCACGACGTACACCCACCTGACCGAGGCGGATGTCGAAGCGGTCGGGATCGAGTTCGACACGATCCGCCGCGACATCGAAGCCTCGCGCGGCGAGCGTGATGCCCGGTACATCAGAAACGTGATCCGGCTGCAGCGGTCACTCGAAATCAGTGGGCGTGCAGCATTGTTCGCGAGCCTGTTCCCACCGACGTGGCTTGCGGGCACCGCGATGCTCGGCATCGCCAAGATCATCGAGAACATGGAACTCGGGCACAACGTGTTGCACGGTCAGTGGGATTGGATGAACGATCCGGAGATCCACTCGTCGTCGTGGGAATGGGATATCGCCGGCCTGTCGGAGCACTGGAAGCACACCCACAACTACATCCACCACAAGTACACGAACGTGGTGGGAATGGACGATGACGTGGGCTACGACCTGCTGCGGGTCACTCGCGATCAGCGGTGGACGCCGCTGAGCGTCGGCAACCCGGTCTACAACCTGGTGCTGCAGCTGTTCTTCGAGTACGGCGTGGCGTTCCAGCATCTCGAGCTCGGCAAGGTTGTTACAGGCCGCGTCGATCGCGAGGAGTTCGAGCGCAAACTCCGCGACGTGCTCGGGAAGGTCGGCCGCCAGGTGCTCAAGGACTACCTCGTCTACCCGGCGCTCACCGGTCCGGCGTTCCTGACCACCTTCACCGCGAACCTGACGGCGAACATGATCCGCAACGTATGGACGAACACCGTGATCTTCTGCGGTCATTTTCCTGACGGCGCCGAGAAGTTCACGAAGGAGGACCTCGAAACCGAGACACGGGGCCAGTGGTACCTACGACAGATGCTGGGTAGCGCGAACTTCGAGGCCGGCCCTGTCCTGGAGTTTCTGAGTGGCAACCTCTGCTATCAGATCGAGCATCATCTGTTCCCGGACCTGCCGAGCAACCGCCTGCGGGAAATCTCCGTGCGGGTGAAGGCACTCGCCCAGAAATACGACCTGCCCTACACGTCGGGTTCGCTGCCGGTGCAGTACTTCCAGTCGTGGCGGACCATCGCCAAGCTGGCACTGCCGAACACGTTCCTCACGGCGACCGCCGACGACGCACCCGAGACGGCGTCGGAACGCAAGTTCACCGACCCGCGCCCGCAGATCGATCCGGTCACGGGCAACCGCCGCGGGCTGTTGACAGCGCTGCGCGCTCGTGCGGGAGTCTGACACGTCACGGCGCTGGGATGTCCGCAGATGTGACCCGACCCCAACTCCGGGTTCCGTCACGTTCGACCCCCAGAGACCTCGGGGCGGGTACCGCAAGCGAGCGGCGTCGGCTCGCTCACCTTTGATCAGCGACCTTCTCGGCGATACGCGCACTCAACAGACCTCGACAGGCGTTCGCCCCAGGCGGGGTGTTTCAGCTCAGTGCGGGGCTGGGCCCGCCCGTCACGGGAGGGTGGGTGTGCTGGAGTTCGGTGTTGATGCGGCGGGCATCGGCGAGTTGGTCTTCGAGAATGATGATGCGGCACGCGGACTCGAGCGCGGTGCCCTGGTCGATCAGTTCGCTGGCGCGGGCGGCGAGACGGAGCTGGTATCGGGAGTAGCGGCGGTGCCCGCCCTCCGAGCGTCCGGGGGTCAGTAGCTTCGCGGCGTCGAGGCTGCGAAGGAATGCCTGTGTCACGCCGAGGATCTCGGCGGCGTGGCCCATGCTGTAGGCCGGGTAGTCCTCGTCGTCGAACTTCGCGGCCGGGCCGCGGTCGGGCGAATCTTGCTGAATGGGTGACACCTTGTACATGGTCAGGGCCCCCGGCGCCGTGAGGCACCGGGGGCCGGAGGGGTTTACACTTCCATATTCACTGCACGGGCCCTTCTGCTGCCCAGTCGGAAATTGCCGGGGCCACACACTCAATCAACCCTTTGTCCCGGCACATCCCTGTCTTGCGGTAGTGCTCTGCGGGTAGTTCGTGCCCTCCCGCACCTTCTGAAATCTTTCCTTGCGACGAGAGAGACTCTACAACGCCGAAACGTCAATGTCTACATTGACCACTGAAGAATTTGTGGACTGAGTCGACCAGGGATTTTCCTTCGAACAGGCAGGGACGTTGGTTCCGTCGACGTCGGCGGAGGGTCCCGTCTCCGGTCCGGCTCTCGATGATCGATGACCGGGACGGACGAAGTCGGGAGTCGTAGTAGGCGACGTGGAGTATGTCCGTTTGGCTGGGATCCGGTGCGATCGTCGAGGCGCGGTTCTACGGGTGGCAGGATCAGCGGTATCGAGATCGGGAATTCGATGTGAGTGCCCGGATCGAGGTTGTAGGGAGTATCGGCATGGCGCAGGGCATTGTGAAGTGGTTCAACAGTGAGAAGGGCTTCGGTTTCATCGCACCAGACGACGGAACTCCGGATGTCTTCGTGCACTACTCGGAGATCTCGGGCGGTGGTTTCAAGTCGCTCGATGAGAACCAGCGTGTGGAGTTCGAGGTGGGCCAGGGGCAGAAGGGCCCGCAGGCCACGAATGTGCGGGCTGTCTAACCAGTCTGCGGGACCGCATCCGGTGGGTGCGGTCCTTCATTCGTTAGCCGGGTGAGGATCGGCTAACGAGATAGCGACCGATCTGAGGATTTCCGACAAGTTTGTGAGAATCAGGCACTGTGCCGGCAGCGAGAACCCGCAGGTCGGACGCACTCAGAGGTGACACCGAGCCTGGAACCTGCAGTTGTTCGGCAGCATCGACAACCCGACGCGGTCGTCGATGCCGATGCCAGCAGTTCGGAGCAGTCCCGCCGCCCAGCAGGTCTGCGCCTGGAAGTCGGCGTAGGTCAGGGTCACGTCATCGAGCCTGAGGGCGACCCGGTCCGGATGCGCCGAGCCGTCTCGAGAAGGTTGGTTGCGGGGTTCATGCGGTGTCTGCGGCCTTCGGATCGGTCATGACGCCGTGCTCGGCCCAGTAGCGCACGTGCGGGAGGTCTTCGTCGAGCCAGTAGGCGGTGTCCTCGGTCACCACGAGGAGTTCTTCCCACTTGACGCCGATGTCGCCCTTCCCGATGTGCGGCTCGATAGCCCACAGGCCCGGCTCACAGGGACGGTCGGACTCGCTGTTCCACAGGGGCTTGTCGTGGTTCGACGGGCGGACGATCCCCTCGACCATCTCGCCGGTCAAGTAGGCCACCGCTTGCGCGCTGAAGTTCTTGATACGGAACGTCGGGAGTCCGAGCCCACGGATCCGGCTGACCCTGTGGGCGAGGACGCCGCCCGGGTAGTAGGAGTGCACGTTCTCGTAGCCCTGGTCGGCAATGATCGCGTCGACCTCCTTGTAGATCGCGCCACGCGTTTCTCCTGCCTGCACCATCTCCAGGATCCGGCTGCGGTACGGCGCAAGGGCCATCCGCGCCTGATGGAACTCGTCCGTCGGCTCGCCGAATGTGCACGAGTAGCCCATGTCGGAGGCCGCCCTCCCCGAGATCGGACCGACATCGAGGATCACGGCGTCACCCCGACGAAGCGGCCGGTCGGTCGGCAGGAACTGCTTGCCGAAATGCGCCATCTTCGGGCTGAGCAGATCCTTGACACCGTTGCCCGACGGCTTCGCGAAGCCAGCGAAGCGGGTGCGGTCGCCGAACCAGGCGAAGCCGTAATGGAAGAACCGGGTGACGCCGCGGGCACCGAGCCAGTCCTCCAACATCGTGGCGGCCTGTCGCTCGGTCATGCCCTCGAAGAGCTCCTTCTCGATCGCGGCCGTGGCGTCGTAGGCCAGCCGCTGCGCGGCCTTGAACTCCTCCAGTTCGGCTGCGCTGAACTGTTCTCTGGTCATCTGCTCGTCCCTTCCGGTGACAACATCTTGGGACTTCCATCGTCGACGCGACGCGGCCGTCAGGTCTTGACAAAAGGCGACATTGATTTGACAGTTGGCGACATGACCGTGATCAGGGGCACATCGCTGAAAGGATTTGCCGAGCTCGTCACCGAGCTGGGTGTGGATCCGTCGGCGCTCCTGGCCCGTGCTCGGCTGCGCGCCGAGGCGGTCGGCGACCACGACAGTTTCATCGACTACCGCAGCGTGATCACGGTCCTCGAGTTCGCTGCACAGGCCACCGGGACGCCGGACTTCGGGCGGCGGCTGGCACAGCGGCAGGGCCTCGAGATCCTCGGTCCGGTGGGTGTCGCCGCGCGCACGGCACCGACGGTCGCCGCCGCAGCCAGCGCTATCACGCGCTATCTGGCCGTCTACAGCCCCGCGCTACGGGTGACGATCGACCCGCGGCCAGGCCGCCGGCACGCCTGGTTCGACTGGCGGATCGTCGCCGAACGGATTCCCCCGCATCGGCAGGGAGCCGAGCTCGGCATCGGCGTGTCAGTGCAGATCTTCCGCCTGCTGGCCGGGCAGGACTTCACGCCGTATGCCGTCAGTTTCCGCCATCAGCCAGCCGAGGACGTAGCCAACTACGCCGCCTACTTCGGATGCCCGGTCGACTTCGGGACCGATTCGACCGGCTTCCTGTTCGACCAAGAGGTACTGGCTCAACGGTTGGACGCGGACTCCGCGGTTCACCAGGTCGTTCAGGACTACCTGGACTCGATCGCCGCCCCGGAGGACACCCAGCTCGACGGCTCCGTCCGTCACCTCATCAGGCGCATGATCTCCACGGGCGGACTCAATATCAAACTGGTCGCCGATCATCTCGCGGTCCATCCGCGCACCCTGCAACGTAATCTCGCGGCGCACGGCACCAGTTTCGGCGAACTCGTGGAGGAGGTCCGCAAGGATGAGATGCAGCGGTATCTCCGCGACACCCACCTACCGCTGAGCCAGGTCGCTGGACTCCTCGGCTACAGCGAGCAGAGTGTCCTGACACGCTCATGTCGGCGGTGGTTCGGTGTAAGTCCCACCGCGGTACGGGCAGCAGCCGGATCTGGAGCACTCATGGCGTAGCAAGGGGACCCGCCCGAGGTGATGCGCGATCTCCAGCACCAGCTCCGTGCGGAGCCGGTGCTTACCCGGACGGCGGCCGAGAGTTGGGTGGCTCGTTCCACCCGCTGGAGAACCGGTGATACAGGTCAGGGAACCCGAACGCTCTCGAGGCGTTCGCGAGAGCGAGTGCGGGTTTGACGAAGCACAACACGACGGCCCATCTATCGATGGTAGGGCCCGGTCCGGGTAACCATCCCTCTGCGGTGATTCACGGCCAGGTGGACCTGAGGCGCGAACCCGGCCGCATCTGTGTCTTGCACACCATATCGATTTTCGACGGGATTACTTGTCAGGGAGCGCGGTCGTGATCGAAAAGCCTGCAATCCATTCCGGGATCTCACGGTAGAACGTGGAGGTGACGCGGTACTTCCCGGTGGCGCTGAGGGCCGCGTACGCGGCGATCCAGGTACGTACTTCGTGGGAGGAGTGCCCGGCCTGTTCGACGAACCAGTCGTTGGTCCAGGAATCGATCTGTGTGAGGTCGCCGGAGGCGAGCACGTCGAGCAGGCGCTGATCCCATTCCGGGTTCAACGGCGCGATGGTGGCTACTCCGGCGGCGAAGTCGCGGCCGGCGGTGATGACCCGTTGTTCACGGGCGTGGCGTTCCTCGGCGGTGGGGTTGCGGCCGTCGATGAGCTTGTCCTTCACCTCTGAAGGTGCGGTGGCGAATTGCGGTACCGGCGGATCGTGGGAGAGTCCGCCGGAGCCGACGAACAGCACCCGCTTGTCCAGCTGGGCTGCGGCCCGGCCGATGGCCTCGCCGAGCAACCGGATGCGGCTGACGGGGCCGAGGGGTTCGGCGACGGAGTTGATGAAGATCGGCACGGTGGGGACCGCGGTGATCGAACCGACGAGCAGTTGCAGGGCCTGGGCGAAGCCGTGGTCGACGTGCATGCGTTCGGAGAATGCGACGTCGACGCCGCTGGCGAGGACTTCGCGGGCGAGAGCACAGGCGGCGTCGCGGTCGACGTCGAGTGGGCCGGCTTCGGTGCCGTAGTCGCCGACCGATTGTGCTGCCGCGCCGATGCAGAACGGGGGCAGTAGGTCGTAGAAAACTCCGTTGTAGTGGTCTGGGGCGAAGATGACCACCAGGTCGGGGGCGAAGTCGGCGATGAAGGTACGCGCGTTGTCGAATGCGGCATCGACGTCGTCGATCACGTTTTGGGCGGGGTCGTTTCGTCCCATCAGGGGGGAATGCGACATCGCGCACAGCGCTACGGGCATCGGTGGTTTCTCCTCGAGCTGTCTTCAGTCCTCGATTTCGCCGCTGGGTCGCGGAAGGGACTGGGGTGGTGAGTGTGGCGAGACGTGGGATCCGGGCCGGTGCCTGCCGGGTTCCAGGGGGCGGGCACCGACCCGGGGTCTATATCAGCTACGGCCGAGGAGGAAGTCCAGGTGCAACGTGTTGAAGGTGTCGGCGTCCTCGTACTGCGGCCAGTGCCCGCAGTTCTCCATGATGGCGAGCTGCGCGCCGGGGATGTGGGAGGCGATGCGCTTGGCTTCGTCGACGGGGCCTGAGGGGTCTTTGGTGGTCCACAGCACCAGCGCGGGGACGGTGATGCCTTCGAGTGTGGCGTCGGTGATCATGTTGCGTTTGCGGGTTTCCGGGTCCTGCAGGGCCATGTTCAGCTCGCAGGCCTCGAGCCAGTCCGGTTGCTGGAAGATCGCCTGCCGGGTGCGGATCAGGTCGTCGGTGACCATGGCAGGGTCGGCCATGAGCCATTCCAGGCGCGCCTTCACGCGTTCCCAGCTGGGGTCCTTCGCCGCCTCCATGGACAGGGTGTAGAGGCGTTCCATCACCTTCGGGTTGGCCATGGTTCCGCCCATGGTGTTGAGCACGATCCGGTCGACCTTCTCCGGGTGATCGTGCGCGAACTGGGCGGTGACCCACCCGCCCAGTGATTCGCCGGAGAACGAGGCCTTCGCCACGCCGATCGCGCCCATGAACTGCAGCACGTGGTCGATGTAGTGCTTGATCTCGAGGGGGTGGTCGGGTTTGGTCGAGTAGCCGTGCCCGATGAAGTCGATCGCCCAGACGTTGAAGTGCTCGGCGTGCACGGCCAGGTTGCGGACGTACGCTTCGGCGTGGCCGGTGATGCCGTGCAGCAGGATCAGTGTCGGCTTGGAGGTGTCGCCGGCGTGCAGGTACCGGGTCCGGTATGGGCCGGCCTGGATGAAGCCCTGGCTGAACTCGACCTGGTTCAGGTCGTTCCAGACGCTGGTGTACGGGCGGGTCATCGGTTCTCTCCCTCGAATATGGTTGTGGCGGAGGCGGGTTCGGCGTCCGCGGGGGTGGCGTGCGGGACGGTGATCGGCACCGCCTGGGTGTTGTACTGCGGTTCATCGGTGGCCGCCGCGGTCGACTCGCCGGGGCCCGACGTGCGGTCGAGGACTGCGGTGAGCGCGTCCTCGAGGCTCACGAGCGCTTCGCTGTCGTCCCAGACGGGGGCACTGTGCCGCCATGCGATGTAGCCGTCGGGACGGATGAGAAGAGCGCCGGCCTCGTCGATGTCGCGGACCTGCCGCCAGTAACCGTAGGGGTCGATGGTGCCGGGTTCGCCGACGACCACGGTCCGCAGGAAGGGGACATCGAGTTTGGCGGCGGCGCGCTTCCACGCCTGGCCGCCGAGTCCGGTGAGCAGGGTCATCATCCCCTTGCCGGTGACGTCGAGGGTGGAGATGCGGGTGCCGTCGGCGCCGACCAGCCACGCGTGCGGGAGCTTCGCGCCAGGCCGGGTGGTGGCCTGCAGGTACAGCTGTCGGTCTCGGGTCCACTGTTCGTCGCCCGCCTCGGGGTCGGGGGCGACCGCGGAGGAGATGTAGCGCTGGTTGAGTTCGACGCCGTGGGCGTTGAACTCGGTGTTCTTGAGCTCCAGCGCCTCGTACAGTCGCTCGCGTAGGGCGACGCCCTCGGGCGAGGGTTCCTTCAGCTTCGCCAGCCCGGCCGCGACCGGATCGTCGCCGCCGGGGGCGAACCATTCGCGCAGCCCGGCGTAGTCCTTGCGGGACTGGTTGGCGCGGGCAACGATCTGCTTGCCGACCGTGACCCGCTCGGAGGAATAGGACTCGAGCAGGCCGTCTCCGGCGTATCCCTTGACGACGAACGCGATCTTCCACGCCAGGTTGAACGCGTCCTGAATGGACGTGTTCGATCCCAGTCCGCTGCTCGGGGGGTGCCGGTGCACGGCGTCGCCGCCGCACAGCACCCGACCGGACTGGTAGTGCTCGGCGTACTGCTGGTTGACGTACCAGAAGGAGCGCGAGACGATCTCGACGTCCAGGTCCGGGTCGCCGACGAGGGTCCGGATCTGTTCGAGGACAACGTCGTCGGAGACGTCGGGCTGGCCGTTCGCCATGTCGAAGCCCCAGCCGGCGATCCACTGGTCCCACGGCTTGATCGCCCGCAGCAGGCCCATGCCGATCTCCCCGAACCCGGCCTTGGAGTTGACGATCCAGTGCAGGATGCTCGGCCGGTGCGCGACGTACTTGCTCAGGTCCGCATTGAAGAGAACGTAGGCGGTACCGGCGCGGGCGAGTTCACCCTCGAATTCGAGCCCGATCTCCTCGGCGATCTTCGAGCGCGCACCGTCGAAGCCGAGCAGGAATCGAGCACGCTGGCTGAATTCGGTGCCGGAACGGACGTCACGGAACCGCACGGTCACCCCGTCCTCGTCCTGGGTGTGGTCGAGGTATTCGGTGTTGAAGCTGATGATCGCACCGCGTTCGGCGGCGTTCTTGATCAGCACCGGCTCCATCAGCGGCTGAGGGATGTCGAGCATCGTGCACGGGCTGCCGGACAGGTAGTCGCCGTACCGGTTGTCGCCCGTTCCCCAGGTCTGCAATCGGACGATTTCCTCGCCCGCCAGACTCGTGGTGAACAGGGTGTCACCCATCTGGTCCCACGGCGTCGCGTACTTGCGTGCCTCGTCTTCGACTCCCAGGTCGCGGAGTACTTCGACGGCGCGCTGGTTGGTGATGTGCGCGCGCGGCGAGTTCGCCACCCAGGGGAACATCGAGATGGCGTGGACGCGCAGTCCGTACGTGGCCAGGGCGAGTGCCGCTGTGCCACCGGCGGGGCCGAGTCCGACGATCACGACGTCGGTGTCGTAGGAGGTGAGCTCGTGTTCACTCATGTCTGTCATCACTTCACTTGTCGAGGACGCGCAGGGTCTCTGCGCTGTCCGCATCGAGGACTGTCGGAGTCGAAAATGTCTCGGCGTCAACCGTGTTCGAGATGGAGGCCGCCCGGTCGCGAACGAGTTGGTGGGCGGCGCCTGCGCGGCCCCATCCGCCGGGCAGCAGGATCACCGAGACGATCGAGATGGCCGAGACGATCAGCAGGTACGTCACGATCGAGGTGCTGGACTTGGTAGAGGCATACAGGGCGGTGGCGATCGTCGGTGCGAATGCCGAGCCCGCGACCTGCGAGAGGGTGTAACCGATCGAGACGCCGCTGTAGCGCACGTCCGCGTCGAAGACCATCGTGAACAACGACCCGGTGACTCCGGCGGCGGGCGCCATCGCGATCCCGAAGACCAGTACCTGAGCGGCCATGAACAGCCAGGGGTTGCCGGTGTTGATCAGCGCGAACGCCGGACCGATCACCACCCCCATGGCCACGGCTCCGAGCAGGTACATCGTCTTGCGGCCGAATGTGTCGGAGAGGGAACCGAAGACGGGGTAGAGGATGACGGCGACGATGCCTGCGACGAATACCCCGGCGAGCGCGAAGGTGCGGCTGATGCCCGCGACGGTGGTGCCGTGGGAGACGAGGTAGGCCATGCAGATGTAGGCGAACACTCCCTGGGACAGGTAGGTCCCCGCGATGAGGAGGATTTCCTTCCAATGCCTGCGGAATGCCTCGGCGATCGGCATCCGCACCACCGCGCTCTGCGCCTTCACCTCGGCGAAGTCGGGGCTCTCGGTCAGGGACAGTCGGATGAACAGCCCGATCACGATCAGTACCGCACTGAACAGGAACGGCAGTCGCCAGCCCCAGCTGAAGAATTGTTCGTCGGGCAGTTGGGAGACCGCGAAGAACGCCAGGGTCGCGACGCTGGTCCCGGCCGGGGCTCCCATCTGGGAAAAGGATCCGAAGAAGCCCTTCTTCGCGGCCGGGGCGTGCTCGACGGCCATCAGTGTGGCCCCGCCCCACTCGCCGCCGACCGCGAAACCCTGCACCAGGCGCAGCAGGGTCAGCAGGATCGGGGCGGCGATCCCGATCTGGGCGTAGCCGGGCAGCAACCCCATCAGTACTGTCGCCGAGCCCATTCCGACCAGGGAGATCACCAGCATCTGCTTGCGGCCGACCCGGTCCCCGAAGTGACCGAAGACGACACCGCCGAGCGGGCGGGCGAGAAACCCGACGCCGAAGGTCGCGAATGACAGCAGGATTCCGATCGCCGGGGATGCGTCAGGGAAGAACAGTTCGGGGAACACAAGTGCGGCGGCGGTGCCATAGATGAAGAAGTCGTAGTACTCGACCGTGGTGCCGATGAAGCTGGCCATCGCCACCCGTAGCGGTGAGGTGGGTGCGGGCTTCGCCGCGGAACCGGGTGTGTTGCTCATGGTCGGGCTTCTCCGATCCGCGGGCCGCAGCATGCCGGAGCCGCGTGGATCAACCTGCGCGAAGCGGTCGTCATGGCCGCTCCTTTCTCTGAAGGGGAGTGAGAGAAACATTCGCAACTGGAATGCTAGACGTCTAGAAGTGAAGCTACGCCGCTGCTCGAGGTGACGCAAGTCTCTCCGAGGGAGGTGATGCGGCCCTCGGCATTCACCGACGCAAGGTGTGGGTCGCCGGTGATGGGCATTTCGCCCGGTGGTGGGTATGAAAAAGGCCCGCCCCGTGCAACGCGTGGTTGCGAGGGCGGGCCGCTGCGTGCGGTCTCAGCCGGCCAGGTCGCCAGCTTCGTCGCGGATGACCGCGATGGTTCCCACAATGTGCCGTTCCATGGCCTGGCGGGCCGCCGCCTCGTCCTTATGGCGAATCGCCTCGGTGATCGCGTGGTGATCGTCCTGGCGTTCGGGCAACGCGCTCGACAGCGGGTTGGTGATCCCGGTGGTGTTGATCAGGAAGTCGGACATGTCCCACATGCGCTGACTGGTCTCGGCCATGATCCGCGAATGCGCCATTGCGTGGATGGCGGCGTGGAATTCGCGGTTGTGGATGCGGTATCCGTGGGCCCGCACCTCGGGGTCGTGAGAGTGGAGCAGCGCATCGATCCGGGAGGAGATCAGGTCCAGTTCGAGGAGCTGCGCGTCGGTCCGCCGGGCGGCTGCGACCGCCGCGATCGTGCCCTCGAAGCCCCCGAACAGGGTGAAGAAGTCCTCGACCTCACGCTGGGTGTAGGAGACGACCTCACATCCGCTCTGAGGGAAGATGTAGACGAGTTTGTCGCTGGACAGGCGGCGCAGGGCGTCCATGACGGGCTGCTTGCTGACTCCGAACTCCTGCCGGATCGACTCGACTACGATCTTCTCGCCCGCCGGGTAGCGTCCTTCGAGCAACCTTGTCTTGAGGATGTCGTACATGGCGGCCGAGAGCCGTGCACCGGAGGTCCGTGCGTGCGCGAGAAGGGCGGCAGCCGCCGCATCGGTGCTGGTGGTGCTCATAGGTACACGCTTTCGTCGGGCGCGCTGATCATGGTGTCCCCCTCGTCTGCGGCGCTCACCACAGTAACTTGCATTCTAGTACTTGTGGCTCGCGTCACTGTCAGCTACATTCATCTGGAACGCTAGAATTCCAATTTTGAGGTGCAGGGCTTGGCCTACCAGCGCAGCGGGCCGGCGGCAACTCTTTCAAGAAGAAGACCACGCCGCTCAATGCCGTTCCGTTTCAACGGAATTGCTACCGCTGCGCGGCGAGTCCCTGCCTCGGGACCCGAACACACCGTCCCGGAGTCGCCCCTCCCGCGAGCTCATCGCCCCTCATTCATGAAGTCGAACACACAGCGGGTCAATGCAAGGAGAAGAAGATGGAATTCTGTATCGGTACCTGCGCCAAGATCGACCAGGTCGCGATGGTGAAACAGGCCGAGGATCTCGGCGTCACGCACTTCGGTGTCGGCGAAGGCCCCTTGCTGTTTTCCGACCCGTACCAATTCCTCGCCCTCGCGGCCCAGCAGACCAGCTCGATCAACCTGGGCACCATGGTCACCAATCCGCTGACCCGGATCGCCCCGGTCACCGCGAACTCCATGGTCACCCTCAACGCCCTGGCCCCGGGCCGCACCTTCCTCGGCATCGGCACCGCCAACAATGCGCTGCGCTCGATGGGTAACCGCACCGCGAAGATCTCCGAACTCTCGCACGCCATCGAGGTCTCCAGGGAGCTGATGGCCGGTCGCCGCGTCACGCACCACTGGCTGGGACAGTCCCGGGAAGTGGAGTTCCTCGACAAGGACAACGGTTTCTACAACGTCACCGACGACATCCCCATCTGGGTTGCCGCCGGCGGACCGCGCGGGCTCGTCGAAGCGGCCAAGTACGCCGACGCCGTCGTCTACTGCCTCGGACCGAACGTCGAGATGATCAAGCTGATCCGCAATCGCCTCGACAAGGCGGTCGCGGACGCCGGCCGGGCGCCGGGTTCGGTCAAACTCGTCTCCCTGTCCTGGTTCTACCAGCTCGGCAACGGCGAGACCTGGGAAGACGGCGTCACCAACGGCTTCGGCTCCGGACCGATCAGCTCATGCATTACCAACGCCGGCTTGATGAACGCCCACCGCGATCAGCTGGGCGACTCCATCGTCGATGCCTCCCTCACCGCCGCGCAGCAGTACCTCGGCGACCCGAAGGCCCCGGACCAGCCGCACTACCTCGACGTCTGGGCGAAGTACCTGCGCGGACTCGACCCCGCGCACCGCCCGATCATCACCAAGGAACTCTTCGACTACTGGTGCCTCTACGGATCTCCCGCACAGCTGCGGGAAAAGGCGGCGCTGATGCGCGAGGCCGGCGTCGACATCCTCCAGGTCTTCCTGTCCAACCCCTTCACCGCAGCCCGCGACATCGACAACATCGGCCACTCCATCCTCGCCCACGCCTGACCCCATCACAGCCAGGAGCTTCATCATGGAACTCGACCCCCGCACCACCGCCGCCGTGGCCGTTCACTGCCAGGGCGACGTCGTCGGACCTACCGGCGCGTTCGCGGACTTCTTCTACCAGCAGGTGACCGAACGCCACGTCATCGATCAGGTCTCCGCGGTCCTCGGCGCGGTCCGCGACGCCAATGGCACCGTGGTTTACACCCGGGTCGCGTGGAAACCGGACTTCTCCGATCTCGAGGTCAACTCACCGCTGCTGGGTATCGTCGCCCAGTCCGGCTGCCTCAAGGAGGGCAGCGAGCTCGTCGAGATCGTCGAGCCGCTGAAACCGCACGGCGACGACATCGTGCTCACCCACCAGCGGATCGGCGCCTTCGCCGGGACGAACCTCGACACCATCCTGCGCGGCAAGGGCATCACCACGCTCCTGTTCACCGGTGTGGCCACCAACGCCTCCGTCGAGGGAACCGCCCGGGTCGCAAGCGATCTCGGCTACCGCGTCGTCATCGTCGAGGACGCCTGCTCGGCGGCCACCCCCGAAGCGCACCGGGCGAGCATCGACTCACTCGGGCTGCTGGCTGAAATCACTACCGTCGACGAGGTCCGCACCGCCCTGAACAACGCCGTCGCCGGCACCCCCGCCTGACCACACCGAACCGAGCGCTGGTGCGGCCACCCCGGCAAGCGCACCAGTCCGTAGCCGTGCCCACAATCCCACCCGAATACAAGAATCACCAGGAGTTTCCGTTCATGAAGTCCACCATGCGTGTCGCCCGCCTGCACGAGATCAACCAGCCGATGCAGATCGAGGAACTCCCCGTACCCGAGCCGCGCCCGACCGATGTGCTGGTGCAGGTCAAGGCCTGCAACGTCGTGCCGAACCTGAGCAACGTCCTGGCCACCTACAGCGAATGGTTCCCCTACCTGCCGCTACCCAAGCTGCCCGCCGTCTTCGGCCTCGACTCCGCCGGTGTCGTCGCCGCCGTCGGCAGCCACGTCACCGACGTCGCCGTCGGCGACCGGGTCTACGTCAACCCCGGCATCTCCTGCGGCGGTTGCCGCGCCTGCCGACAAGGTCAGGATCAGAACTGTGACCGCTACACCTTCATGGGCTACTTCTCCTTCGGCGCCGACGGCCAACAGATCTTCGATGCCTACCCCTACGGCGGACTCAGCGAATACCTCACCGCCCCCCAACGCAACCTGGTGAAACTGCCCGACTCCGTCACCTTCGAGGAAGGCGCCCGATTCGGCTACCTCGGCACCGGCTACTCCGCGTTGCGCAAGGCCGGCGCCGGTCCCGGCTCGACGGTGCTGATCGACGGCATCTCCGGCACCCTGGGCCTGGGCACCTGCCTGAGCGCCCTCGCGCTCGGTGCCACCCGCATCTTCGGCACCGGCCGCAACGCCGACCTCCTCGAGGACGTCCGAGCGATCGCCCCCGACCGCATCCGCGTCCTCCCCGCCGGCGGAGGCGGCCTGCGCAGCTGGGTCCACGAACACAACGACGGCGAGGGCGTCGACATCGTCATCGACTCCCTCGGCCCCGGCGCCCCCGCCGAATCCTTCCTCGACGCCATCACCACCTTGCGCCGCGGCGGCGTCGCCGTCGACATCGGCGGCATGATGGAACGCCCACCACTGGACATGTTCTCCCTGATGTGCAGCCAGATCAGCGTCCTCGGCAGCCTCTGGTTCTCCACCGCCGAAGCACAGGACATGGCCGACCTCGCGGGCGCCGGTGTCCTCGACCTGTCGGTCTTCGAGCATCACAGCTTCCCGCTCGAGAAGATCAACGAGGCCCTCGCCGACCTCCCCGCCCGGCATGGTGGCTTCACCAACTTCATCAGCACCCCCTGACCGTCGAGCCCCGCAGCCAGGTGGTGCGGGGCTCGACCCCTGATTCCCGCAGGAGTGCGCACGATGCGGGCCTTTGGAACCATGAGACACGGCGATACACCCGTCCCTGGTGGGGTGAACTGGCGACTGGCGGCTCTGTACCGGATCGTCAGCCCCGCACTGTTCTTCCACCCCATCAACGAGCGCGGGCCCAAACGGCACAAGCGGATCGTAGAGGCGAAGAAAATCTGCTCCCAGTGCCCCGTCCAACAGGCATGCCGCGACCACGCGTTGACCCTCGGGACTGTCAGAACATCGGTGGATCCAGTTCTGGCGCATGAATCTAGATCACGGTTGGGGTGATTCGGCCTTCGAATGTGATAGCAAACGCGTTGAGGGCCGGCTTCCACCTCGTCACCCATCGTGCTCTTCCCTTACCCGTCGGGTCCAGCGACCGGGTGGCGAGGTAGAGGCACTTGAGCGCGGCCTGCTTATTAGTTACGTGGAATCAGAACGAGGCTGGAACGATCTCGGCCAAGGAAACCACGGAACTGGGAGGCAGGCTTGGGAACGGTGGTGCTGGAGGAGAAGTGGCCGGTGCTCGGCAGACACGAACGCGCGGCAGGCTGGTTGCGAGTGTGGGTCGATCTGGGTCGAGCACCGCGGACGATCGACGCGTATGCGCGCGGGCTGGCGGAGTTCCTGCAGGTCTGTGAGGACCATGGCATCGACCCGGTCGCCGCGAACCGGGCGGATGTCGCGGTGTTCGTTCGCGAGCTGACCGGGCGGGCCAGCCGTCGCGGCAGGAACGTGGTGTCGATCGATTCCGGGTGTGGATTGGCAAATGCCACGATCCAGCAGCGGCTGGTGCCGGTGCGGTTATTTTTCGACTTTTTGGTGGAGGAAGGTGTTCGGGAATCTAATCCTGTTGGTCGAGGCAGGTATACGCCAGGGCGGAAGTGGGGTGGACAGCAGCGTGGCCTGGTGCCACGGCTCGTGAAACTTCCGTGGATTCCAACCGAGCAGCAGTGGCTCGACATCCTCGCCGTCGCCGCGGCCGAGCCGCCGCGTAACCGGCTGATGCTCGCACTGGCCTACGACGCCGCGCTGCGCCGCGAGGAGTTGTGCTCCCTGCGCACCGACGACCTGGATCCAGCTCGTCGGATGTTACGAGTGCGGGCGGAGACGACGAAGAACCGGCTCGAGCGAATAGTGCCGTATTCGGCGCCAACCGGGGTGTTGCTGCAAAAGTATTTGACGCATCGAGCGACCATAAGCCAGGCCCGAGGACCGCTGTTTCTGTCCGAGTCACGCCGCAACCATGCCGATCCGTTGAGTTTGTGGACATGGTCGAAAGTGGTGCGACGCATCGCAGTCGATGCGGGAGTGCCGCAGTTCTCCACCCACACGACCCGGCATCTGTGCTTGACGGACCTGGCACGGACGGGTTGGGAACTACACGCGATCGCCACCTTCGCCGGACATCGCAGCACCGAAACCACACTCACCTATATCCACCTGTCCGGGCGGGAGCTGGCCGACAAGCTCGCTCTCGGCATGAACCACATCCACTCATGGCGGGTGGAGATGCTGGCTCGCCTCGACGAGCAGGAGACCAGTCGCCGATGACAATGATGATGAATTCGCAGACAGCACCATCCGTTTGGGAGTGGCCGCTACGGCTGGATCGTTTCCGTCGCCACGGGCGGCTCTCGAAGAACGAGTCCGATGCGCTGCAGACCCTCGGTTTCGACCTGCTACGGCTCGACCGGGAGCGCGAACACCCGCAGTGGCAGGCGATTGCGCGGTTGACCGCACCACTGGACGAGGCGATCGCGGCTCTGCACTGGCATCCCGACACCGTGTTCCAGCGACGGTTCGCCCGCTACGCCACCGCGATCGTCCTGCATCGCTGCGGTGAGCTGGGCCGCGACTTCTGGTCCTGGTCGACGCAGGAGTGGGCCGAGCTGCTGCGCCCACAGCAGCTGCGGGAGCGTTTCCGGGGGCAGGTCGGCATGCAGGCACGTCCCTATCTGCTCGTTCATGCCTATTTGCTCACCGGGTTCACCGCATTCGATCTGGTCGGCCCGTTCGCGCGGCAGACGTTGGCGCAGCGGATATTCGGTTCCGTCAGCGTCGATCAGGCGGTCGAGCCGGTTCGCGCGGTGCTGAACGGATGGGGATATCGTGCCGCGAATCTGGAGTCGATGATCTGCACCTTGTTGCTGCTCAACCGCAGCCCGATGCTGAACGAGCTCACCTCATCGGCGCTGGACCGGCTGCGGGCGGACGCGGCGATCGAACGGCACTTCCACGGCCGCCACCTGCACGGCGTTCACCGGGCTCTGGCCACGCTCGGCCACACCGGCCCTCCACCGGCACCGCGATACGGGGACGGGCCCGTCCCCATCACCGGCACCGCCCCGGGCTGGGCGCAGGCGGTCGAACGCTGGCACGCCACCGCGACGGTCCAACCGAGTACCCGCGACACCCATCGCGTCGTGCTGGCCAAGATCGGCCGTTGGCTCGCCGCCGACCATCCCGATATCACCGGGCCCGCTGACTGGACACGGCAGACCTGCTCGGCCTGGATCGCCGCCGTCGACCGCATGCATGTCGGCGACCACATCCAATCGGAGAGCTGGCGTGAGAGCCGCATCGAACAGCTCGGAAAACCATTGTCGGCGAAAACGAAACGCACCTACATCCGGATCGTCCGCACTTTCTTCCGCGATATCCAGGACTGGGACTGGATCCCGCGTCGATTCGACCCCGCGCGAGCATTGGAAACCCCGCGCAGCATCCGGGCACTGCAAGGACCCGACCCGCGAGTGATCGCCGATGACCTCTGGGCCAAACTTCTCTGGGCCGGCCTCAACCTCGATCCCGGCGACCTGCCCGCAGGACCCGGGGCCCACCCGGTCGACATGGTCCGCGCCGTCACGCTGACCTGGCTGTTCGCCGGCCAGCGCAGCGACGAAATCGCCCGGCTTCGGGTCGGCTGCATCCGCTGGCAACACGATCAGCCCGCCGTCGTCGATGACCGACAGCAGACCGACTCATCGGTCTGTCTGCTCGATATCCCTACCCACAAGACTGGCACCGCGTTCACCAAGCCCGTCGACCCGTTGTTGGGCCGGGCGATCGAAGCATGGCAGGCCCTGCGCCCCGCGCAACCACCGATGCTGGACCGGAAAACCGGTGAGAAGGTGCACTTCCTGTTCGCAGTCCGGGCCGGGCGGATCAGCAAGAACTACATCAACGACACGATCATCCCCGCGCTCTGCCGCAAGGCCGACATTCCTGCCGCCGACGTTCGCGGGCCGATCACCAGCCACCGCGCTCGCTCCACCATCGCGACACAGCTCTACAACGCCAAGGAACCGATGACGCTGTTCGAGCTGCAGGCTTGGCTCGGGCACCGCAGCCCGGAATCGACCCAGCACTACGCCAGAATTACCCCGAATACCCTGGCCAAGGCATACAACGACGCCGGTTACTTCGCGCGCAACGTCCGCACCATCGAAGTCCTCGTTGACCGCGACGCTGCGACTTCCGGCGCTGCCGCCGTTGGTGAGCCTTGGCAGCACTACGACCTCGGCCACGGATTCTGCAGCTACACCTTCTTCGAGCAATGCCCGCACCGCATGGCCTGCGCCCGCTGTGACTTCTACATACCCAAAGAGTCCAGCAAAAGTGAACTCTTGCAGGCGAAATCGAACCTTCAGCGCATGCTCGTCAGCATCCCACTCACCGACGATGAACAAGCAGCCGTCGAAGACGGCCAAGCCGCCCTCGACCAGCTACTGCAACGCCTCGCCGACGTTCCGACCCCGGCCGGAACAACACCACGCCAACTGACCGCCACCCCGTTGCCGATCGTCGCCGTCAACCATGGCCGACCAGCACGAACTTGACAATCTTGATTCCACAGAACGCTGGGGAAGTGGCCCCTCGCCCGCACCGCCCGCCGGTAGCGCGCGTTGAGGGACTCGATCGCGTTCGTCGAGCAAATGACCCGGCGGATCTCGGGGTCGTAGTCGAGGAAGGGCACGAACTCGCTCCAGGCGCTTTCCCACAGCCGGACGATCGCCGGATACCTCGGCCCCCATTTGTCGGCGAACTCGGTGAACTGCTCCTTGGCCGCGGCCTCGTTGACAGCGGTGTATATCGGCCGCAGGTCCCGTGACATTTCGTCCCAGTACTGACGCGATGCGTAACGAAAGGTGTTACGCAAGAGGTGAATCAGGCAGGTCTGCACCACCGTGAGTGGCCACACGGTAGTGATCGCGTCGGGCAGTCCCTTGAGTCCGTCGCAGACGGCGATGCACACGTCTGCGACCCCGCGGTTGCGGATTTCCGTCAGGACGGCGAGCCAGAACTTGGCCCCCTCCCCGCCGTCACCTGCCCACAGCCCGAGGATCTCGCGTTCCCCGGCGGTGGTGACGCCGATGGCGACATAGACGGGCCGGTTGGCGACCTGACCGTCGCGGATCTTGACGTGGATGGCATCGATGAACAGCACCGGATACACCGGGTCGAGGGGACGGACGGACCATTCGGCCATCTCCGTGAGGACCTTGTCGGTGATCTTGCTGATGGTCTCCTTCGAGACCGATGCGCCGTAGACGTCGTCGAAGTGTGCTGCGATTTCGCCTGTGGTCAGGCCTTTCGCCGAGAGGGACAAAATGATTTCGTCGACCCCGGTCAGGCGTCGCTGCCGTTTCTTGACGATCTGCGGATCGAACGAGGCATCGGTGTCTCGTGGCACCTGGATCTGTACCGGTCCGATTTCGGTGAGCACGGTCTTCGTCCGCCTCCCGTTCCGGGAGTTTTCTCTGTTTCGTCCCGTGACGTGGTGTTTCTCGTAGCCGAGGTGCTCGTCCATTTCGGCTTCGAGTGCGGTTTCGAGGACGTTCGCGGTGAGCTGGTTGAGTAGTCCGTTCGGTCCGACCAGCTCGACGCCCTCGGCTTTGGCCTGGGCCAACAGTTGTTGGGCCAGCTTCTGGTGGTCAATCTTCGACTGATCCATGTGATCAAGTGTTTCGGTCATCGTCTTGCCTTCTCGCCAAGAGAACTCGGCGTGTCGGCCAGATCCAGTTCAACCGTTATCCCGACAGTCCCTGACCCTCCGAGAACCCTTCGGCATCTGGGGTGGCATGTCCGAAGAGGACCGCGATTGTCTATCTCGGCGGAATTACGAGAACTGTGCCTGTTCCGGTGGCGACGAGTTGTCCGTCCTTGTCGGCGATTTCCGCTTCGGCGAAGACGATGCGTGATCCGTTTTTGATCACTCGACCGGTTCCGCGTAACGGGCCGCTGGTATCGAGGATGTTCCGCAGGTAGCTGACGTTGATGTCGATGGAGGTCATTGCGGTGCCGGCGGGCAGTGTGGTGCGGGCTGCGCAGCCGATGAGTGTGTCGAGAACTGCAACAGGATCGCGATCGGCGGCGGTGGCAGCTCGCCGCGGATCAGGGTCTGCATGATCTCGAGTCCGCTCCTGCGGGATGCCTCCCGCAGGACTTCGCCCGGGTCGACCCAGGGAATGTTTTCCGAGCGCTGATGTTCGGCGGTGATCGTGTGGAACCTCTCGGTGCGGTGCGGTGCGGTGCGGTGCGGTGCGGTGCGGTGCGAGCTGGAGCTCTAGTGGTGGCCGGCTTTGCCGGGGACGAGGAAGGCGGTGGGGATCGCGACGACGATGAATACGGCCGCGGCGACCACGGCGCAGGTATGGAAGGCGGAGGTGAAGGCGGTGTCCGCGGGTTGGGTCGGCAGGGCTGTCGACAGTTGCGCGGTCAGGATCGATCCCATGACGCTGGTGCCGAGAACGCTGCCGAGTTGCCTGAACAGGTTCAAGGTTCCACTGGCCATACCGTGCTCGGCCGGGGTGACACTGTTCATCGCCGCTGCGGTCGCTGGCGCGATGAGTGTTCCGATTCCGAGGCCCAGGACCACGAATGCGGTCGTCATCGTCGCCCAACCCTCGTGCGGTTGCACCCGTCCCAGCAGCAGGGCGCCAGCGGCGGTGATCACCAGTCCGCCGGTCAGCATGAATTTGAATCCGGTGCGCTGGTGAAGTCGCGGCGCTATCGCGCTGACGACGACGTAGGTCATCATCAGGGCCAACAGATGCAGGCCGGTGGTCCACGCGCTCAGCCCGCCGACGCGTTCGAAGTACAGCACCGAAATCAGGGACAGTCCCGTGAAGCCGAACAATGCGGTGGTGCTGACGAGCATGACGGCGGAGAACGATCGGGACCGGAACAGGTCGAGGTGGAGCATGGGCGCGCGGACAGATCTTTCGATGGTGACGAAAAGGCTGAGGGCGCAGACGAAGACGATCATCGAGATGACGGTGCGTGGGGATCGGAATCCGTTGTGGGAGCCGTCGATCACCCAGAATGTCAGCGCCGCGATTGCTGTCGTTGCGGTGATCAAACCGGGGAGATCCAGCCGGGCACCGGGCAGTGTGCTCGACGGGACCACTGCTGGCGACACCAGTGCGACGACCAGAGCCGCGACGGCGTTGACGAGGAAGACCGCGTTCCAGGAGAACGAGTCGATGACTGCGCCCGCCGACAGCGGCCCGATGGCCAGTCCGAGGCCGGAGCTCGCCGCCCAGATGCTGATCGCTTCTGTGCGCTCTCGGGGGTCGGCGAAGCTACTGCTGATGATGGTCAAACTATTCGGCAGGACCAGCGCCGCCCCGATGCCTGTGACGGCCTGTGCTGCGAGGAACCAGGCGCTGGTGTGGGCGAGGAAGGTGGCGAAGCTTCCGACGGCCATGGTCGCGGCGCCGCCGACGAAGGAGACTCGACGTCCGATCACGTCGCCCAGGGTGCCGGCTGAGAGCACCAGGCTCGCCACCACGAGCACGAACATGCTCGGAATCCACACCGTGGTCGCTGCGTCCGCGTTCAGGTCCGACCCGATCGCCGGTACGGAGGCGATGGTGGCGGTGGTGTTGAGGAAGGTCAGCATCATGCCGAAACACACAGCAGCAAGGGCGATCCACCGTGATCTGTCGGTATGGACCGGTACGGCGACCGAGGGCGGCGAGGTAGTCATCGGCTCACCGTAGAACCCTGGCTATGGTTTACGCAAGTCAGTATCTCGACGAGAAGATGCGCTCCCAGGTCCAACGGGTGGACCGGGCCATTCGGACCGCCGAACAATAGGGCGTGGCCACATCCTGTACTGCGCGGTCACCCTCCCGCATCAGGTGCCGCCTGCCCTCGACGCTGCAGCCGGGATCCCGTTTGGACTTCGACCGCCACTGCGGCCACCCACGGCGTCCACGAACTCGATGTCACGCTGGGGGAGCGGGATGTGGTGTTCGAGATCGAGACCGCGCGGGCCAACGCCGTGGGTTCCTTCGGGTTGAGCGATTACGAGTGGATTCTCGCCTTCGAAGCTCCTGCGGGACCTGCGGGTCACCGACGCGTGCCGGCACGTACGGCCCGAGGCGCCGTTCTCCCCTGGTGGGCGAATCGGCCTCGAACCCCTCGTTGCACGGCTACCGTGACGACCCCTCACTGACCAGGATAATTCGTGCAGTAATAGTTATTGCACGAATCATTCTGGTATCATGGTCGTATGACCGCAGACATCCGACAAGGTACGGCTGGCGACGACCTACTCGCGCTCGACCGGCAGGTGTGTTTCGCGCTCGCGATCGCGAATCGGGCAGTCCTCG
The DNA here is from genome assembly GCF_014256275.1 of Rhodococcus sp. 4CII. NCBI lineage: Bacteria > Bacillati > Actinomycetota > Actinomycetes > Mycobacteriales > Nocardiaceae > Rhodococcus > Rhodococcus sp. 4CII. The sequence goes on along the minus strand of NZ_JACCFE010000002.1, from coordinate 2,738,383 downwards.
CCGTCTACCGTCCCCTGCTCGAACCGATGGGGCTGACGCATCCGCAGTATCTGGTCATGCTCGCTCTCTGGGGGAAGGCCCCGATGGCGGTCAAGGAGATCGGGACCGCATTGCAGCTCGATTCCCCGACCCTCTCACCACTCCTCAAGCGACTCGAAGCGTCCGGACTGATCACGCGCACCCGCAGCCGGGCCGACGAGAGGCAATTGGAAGTCGAGCTGACCGAAGCCGGTGCCGCGCTGCGCGCGGAAGCCGAGAAGATTCCGCCCGCCGTGATCGATAAACTCGGGGTCAGCCTGGCCGAACTCGAAGAACTTCACGATGTTCTCACCCGCGTCAATCAGGCTGCACTCAAAGCGGGCGCGCTCGATCAATGAGGACAACCATGACGAATTCAGCTACAGCACAACATGAACAGGCAGTTGTCATGTCTCGAAACACGCAACGAACCAGGCCCGGACCCATCCAGTGGCTGGGCTATGCGGTCGGTCGCAAACTTCCCGACTCCATGCAGGACTGGGTCCGCAACGACCTGGTCGGTGACTGGGCGGTTCCCCGGCACCTCGTTCGTAGCATGGTCCCGTTCGTTCCGGTCTTCGCTGCGTTCTTCCTGTTCCCGGGACCGGTCGGTCTGCGAGCGTCGATGGTCTTGCTCGGAGTGCTGCTCGCCGTGTTCTATGCAGTGTCGTACATGGCGCAAAACCGGTCTCGACGCCTGGAGCGGCATGGATTGCCGCCCGATCTGGTAAACCCGAAGAAAGCGTCCCGGCATGACGCCGAAAAAACTGCGTATGAAAAGCTCCATGGGCCTTCTGTTTCAGGGGACATCGAACGGCCGAGCGGCAACGAACTCTCCTGAAGACAATTCGACCAACTGCTGCCAGGAACTCGGCACCTGTAACTTCCCGCGACGACGTCGACGAGTGTCACCCTGAGCGATCGAGGCTGGGGCAAATGGCGCCCAGCGACGCGACTGTCCCATGTCATGGCTGCGCCGCTTCCAACAGCGTTTCCTCGGCCGCGCCGTCCGTCTTACCGGGGATGACGTGCTCGTCCGCGGTGCCGGGGCGCAGGTGCTGGGCGGTGCTGATCCGTACGGTGATCAACGCGCCGAGAGAGAACACCATGACGGCTGTCGCGAACACGGTGATGGCCGCGCCGAAGGGCATGTTTTGGATCAGATAGCCCGTTCCCACAGGTAGCAGCGCCGCGGGAATGTAGCCGGCAATGTTCAAAGCCGCGTTTGCTTCGGCGCGATGATTCGTGGGGATCCGGGTGCCGATCAGCGTCAGTGCCGCAAGCTGGCCAAGGCCCTGTGCGGCGCCGGCTAGCAGTGCAGCGAGGACGAACAACGCCGGCGTCGGGGAGATGGTGACGCTCGCCGTCAGCGCCACCATCGAGGCAAACGCGGCAGAAGAGCTCAGCGCGAGATGGGTTCTGGTACGTAGATGCGCGAGGGCGAACTGGATTCCGGTCGCTACCAGAAACATGCCGCATGCCGTCGCACCCGCGAGCAGCGGGCTGGGGGAGTCGATGCCGGTGGCAAGGACTGAGGGTCCGAGGGAAAGGAAGAAGGAGGTCGACGTGATGCCCGCAGCAAATGCGGCTGCACCCCAAGCAAATTCACGGCGATTCGGGCGGGGCACGGAAGGCCACGACCAGAGTCGCTCGGCAGGTCGGTCCTGGTCGAATTCGCGGTGGAGTGGCAACCGTACTGCGATGACCAGTGTCAGCGCCGCCACCGTGAGCACGATTCCGAATATCCAGGGCTGAGGTGTGTCGATGAGCTGAGTGAGCGTCCCCGACAGAAGTGGTCCGAGCCCGGCACCGAATACCATTGCAGCGGAAGCGATCATGGATCCAGTCCGACGCCGGTGACCGGGTGTGAGGTCGATCGTCGCCGACATGCCCGCGGTGACGGCCGCGCCGACTGCGGCGCCCGCCAGCAATCTGGCCGCCAACAGCCATATCACGTTCGTGGCCAACAGGAGGAGCCCTGCTGCGATCACCGCGGCGATCAATCCGCCCGTATCGATCAGCGAGCTTGCCCGCGACGAGAAGCGTACCGATCAACCCGACCATGTACACGATCGTCAAGGGTCCGGAACTGAATCCCCATTCCCGCTGCACGAGCGCGCGCACCTATTGACGCTGGCGGGCGTCACAGAACCGTTGAGTGGGACGGAATGCAATGCCGTTGTGCCTTCGATGAAGGCGATGATGGCCAAGCTCGACCCATTTCGGTGAGCGTGCGCAATGCGCGGGCGGAGCACGTCAGTGAGCCCTCGTGGAAATCCTTGGTGAAGCGACTGACCGCGGAGTCGCCGGTGTTCGAGCAACTCGGGAATCGATGCGACGTGACCCGGGAGCCGGTAAGGACTCGGCGTTTCGTGCACCCGAGTGCGGGACCGCTGACCTTCGATGTGACCTACCTGAACGCTGGACTTCATTCGAGATCACGATGTCCACATTCACACCAGCGGACGCGGACGCGGCAGCGAAGCTGCCGATCCTCTCGCGATCATCCAGCGCATCACCAAAGCCGTCACGACCTGACGTCGTTGACGTTCGGGCGGCCGCTACCCTCGAGTGATGGCGGCGATCCCGGATTCGACGGTGGGTATGAACACAGCAGTAGCCGGCCTCGCGAGCACCTTCGCCGATGAGCTGGGTGCCCTGACGGTGCCGTGGCAGGGTGCGCACGTGCCGGAACCGAGGTTGCTCGTGCTCAACGAGCAACTCGCGGCGTCGCTGGGGTTGGACGTGGCGGCACTGCGCAGCGACGACGGGGTCGGGGTCCTGTCCGGATCGACGGCGCCGGCCGGGGCCAAGCCGGTGGCGATGGCGTATGCGGGTCATCAGTTCGGTGGGTACGCACCGTTGCTCGGGGATGGTCGGGCGTTGCTGCTCGGTGAGTTGGTGAACGGTGATGGTCGACGAGTGGATTTGCATCTCAAGGGCTCGGGGCGCACGCCGTTTTCTCGGGGCGGCGACGGGTTCGCGGTGGTCGGGCCGATGTTGCGCGAGTATCTGGTCAGCGAGGCGATGTATGCCCTCGGCATCCCGACTACCCGTGCGTTGTCGGTGGTCGCGACGGGCCGGCAGGTTGTCCGGGGCGGTGCCGAGCCCGGTGCCGTGCTCGCACGGGTCGCTGCCAGTCACCTGAGGGTGGGTACCTTCGAATTCGCGGTCCGTCAGGGCGACGTCTTGGTGCCGCTCGCCGACTACGCGATTGCCCGCCACTACCCGGAGCTCGCCGACCTCCCGGCGACGGGGGAGAGCTCTCGCTATGCGGCGTTCTTCGAGGCGGTGGTCGAGGCGCAGGCGTCGCTGGTGGCGAGGTGGATGCTCACCGGGTTTGTGCACGGAGTGATGAACACCGACAACACGACCATTTCGGGGGAGACGATCGACTACGGTCCGTGCGCTTTCCTCGACGCGTTCGACCCGGCCGCAGTGTTCAGTTCGATCGACCACAGCGGACGTTATGCGTACGGCAATCAGCCCGCGGTCCTGAAGTGGAACCTGGCGCGTTTGGCGGAGACGCTGCTGACGCTCATCGACTCCACGCCGGATGACGCGATTGCCGCGGTATCGGCAGTCCTCGATACCTTCGACGCGCGCTACGAGGGCCACTTCGCAGCCGGTATGGCAGCCAAGCTCGGCGTGGGCGAAATCGTCGATCGCACGCTGATCGACGATTTGCTGACGCTGATGGCCGAACACGGCGCCGACTGGACGGGCAGTTTCCGCGCCCTGGCGGACGAACTCCGTGGAAATCCGGTGCCTCTCGACGGTCTCGTACCGCGCGAGCACATCGGGCCGTGGCTACAGCGCTGGCGCGGTGCCGTGGCGCATCAGGGCCGCGCGGCAGCGCAGATCGCGGACGCGATGGACCGCATCAACCCGTTGTACATTCCGCGCAATCATCAGCTGGATGCTGCGTTGCGCGCCGCGACCGACGGTGAGCTCGCTCCGTTCGAGAAGTTGCTGGAGGTTGTCACGCATCCGTTCGACCGCCGCGACGAGTGGTCCGACTACACGACACCTGCACCGCGGCTGTTCAGTGAGACATTCCAAACCTTCTGCGGTACTTGATATCCAAGTGATCGGTCGCTGACTCAGCCTCACATTCCTGTCGAGCACATTTCGTGCCGACTATTGATTGCCGGAAAACGAGGAGTTCGGCCAGTGCGGGGTGGGGACTGTGCGCACCACCCGCCGCGGAGTGGCTGCTCTGAATCCTGTCTCCGCGGTGGACGACGAGCCGTGGGACGGTGGCAGCGTGAACTGAGAGTGGACTGCCGCTACTGTGTGGGTTCACGGTTGTCGGCGAATGGGGAAAGCAAGATGGCGGTATCAGCGAGGAGTTCTGAAGTTTTGACGAAGGCGGCAACGAAGGAAATTCGTGAATGGGCGGTCGCGGAAGGTCGCGAAATATCCTCTCGCGGCAGAATTTCGGCGGATATACAGCAAGCCTTCTATGACGCCCAGGCAAAGAATGCGCAGGCAAGCAAGATTCAGGACAAGGCGGCTCGGACGAAGAACGTAGCCGCGAAGAAGACCGTCGCGAAGACGGCCGCTGTGAAGAAGACCGTCGCGAAGAAGGCTGCCGTGAAATCGGCTCCGACGAAGAAGACGGCAGCCGCGACCAAGGCCCCGGCGAACAAGGCCCCGGCGATCAAGGCTCCGGTGACGAAGGCGGCCGCGAAGAAGGCTGCGGCGACGAAGCCGGCTGTGGAGGAGACTGCGGAGAGGAGGTCTCCGTCGAAGAGCGTGCCGGCGAGCAAGGCTCCGGTGCGGAAGACGACCAAGGAGATTCGTGAGTGGGCGCTGGGGGAGGGGCGTGCTGTGTCGGCCCGTGGCCGGGTCTCGGCGGAGATAGTGCAAGCCTTCTATGACTCTCAGGCCGTGAAGGTGCAAGCAAAAGCGGCGCCGGTGAAGACTGTCGCGAAGAAGGCCGCTGTGAAGAAGGCTGCCGTGAAATCGGCTCCGACGAAGAAGACGGCAGCCGCGACCAAGGCCCCGGCGAACAAGGCCCCGGCGATCAAGGCTCCGGTTAATAAGGCGCCCGTGAAGAAGGCTGCGGCGACGAAGCCGGCCGTGGAGAAGACTGCGGCGAGGAGGGCTCCGTCGAAGAGCGTGCCGGCGGCGAAGGCTCCGGTGCGGAAGACGACCAAGGAGATTCGTGAGTGGGCGCTGGGGGAGGGGCGCGGCGTGTCGGCCCGTGGCCGGGTCTCGGCGGAGATAGTGCAAGCCTTCTATGACTCTCAGGCCGTGAAGGTGCAAGCAAAAGCGGCGCCGGTGAACACTGTCGCGAAGAAGGCCGCTGTGAAGAAGGCTGCCGTGAAATCGGCTCCGACAAAGAAGACGGCAGCCGCGACCAAGGCCCCGGCGAACAAGGCCCCGGCGATCAAGGCTCCGGTTAATAAGGCGCCCGTGAAGAAGGCTGCGGCGACGAAGCCGGCCGTGGAGAAGACTGCGGCGAGGAGGGCTCCGTCGAAGAGCGTGCCGGCGGCGAAGGCTCCGGTGCGGAAGACGACCAAGGAGATTCGTGAGTGGGCGCTGGGGGAGGGACGTGTGGTGTCGTCCCGCGGCCGGATCTCGGCGGAGATCGAGCAAGCCTTCTATGACGCCCAAGCGAAGGAGTCGGCCGCCTGAGGGGCCTCACCCCCTAATGGTCCCCGAGTCGTCATGTCGCGACGAGGGCAGGTGCCGCGGGATATCCGTTCACTGCTCGGCGCCGAAGATCGTGAAGCGGGAGTCGACAGGTGAGCCACCGTCGTCGTCATCGACGCCGACGGTGGTGGTGCGGCGACCGGGTGTGAATGCCGGCATCGGGGTTGCCTAGCACGGCGGCCAATTCTCCGCCCTCCCCGTGACCACCACCGGCGGGGCAGGTCGGGGCCGAACCGGCCGCAGTGAGACGGCAGGCGCCTACGCGGCGCCGGCGCCGGCCTGTGTGCAGAGCGTTGCGGCGCGGGCTCTCCGATTGCGGGGATGGCATACTCTTGAAGTCGGCCATGGTGATGGCATACGGGATCCGGAGTTCCTGCGCCGCATCATATTTCAGCTGACAGCACCGTCTCGGGAATTCGGGCCGTCATCGTCGACTGAAGACGTCGATGGCGGTGGGTTGTAACCGCGGGTGCGGACGAGATCGCGGGTGAGCTGGGTGAAGGCGCGGGCGGCGGCGCTGCGGTAGGCGCCGCGTCGATGCAGGAGGGTGACCGTGCGGGTGGGCAGGGGCGGATCCAGGGGGATCGGGAGGAGATGGGGGTGGTCGTGGGTGATGGCGTCGGGCAGAACGGTGGCCACCGGTGTGCGTTGGACGACCTCGGTGAGGGCTTGAATGGAGTTGGCCTCGAACGTGGTTCGGGGGGTGATGCGGTGTTCGGCGAAGTAGGCGTCGATATGGCCGCGGGTGGCGAAGTCGCCACTGAGCAGCGCCAGTTGGCGGTCCTGCAGTTCCTGCACCGGTAGGGGTTCGGGCGTCGTCGGGGTGCGCGGGATGCTGGTGACGAGGCTGAGAGTTTCGGTGAAGAGCGCGGCGGCGGTGATGCCGGGGAGGTGGGAGCCCGCGAAGGCGATACCGAGGTCCAGGTCGTCGGCGAGGAGGGCTGCTTCGATGCGGTCCTGGGGCGATTCGGTGAGGGTCAGGCCGATACCGGGGTGGCTGGTGTGGAGTTCGGCGATGAGCGGGCCGATGAGGTAGGCGGTGAAGGTCGGGGTGATGCCCAGTCGTAGGTGGCCGCGGGAGAGGTGGTGGACGTCGTGGACCGCCCGTTCCGCGGCGTTCAGGTCACGCAGTGCGCGCCGGACGTGGTCGGTGTAGACGGAGCCGGCGTCGGTGAGCCGGACCGTGCGGCCGGTCCGGTCGAGCAGCTGCACGCCCACGATTTGCTCGAGTTGCTTGATCTGCTGGGAGAGCGTGGGCTGAGAGACGTGGAGGTCTTCGGCAGCGCGGGTGAAGTTGCCGTGCTCGGCGACGGCCAGCAGGTAGCGCAGGTGACGCAATTCGGGAACGGCCATGAACCCGACTATAGATGAGACCAATAGTGCCGATGGATAGTAAGTCTTGGACACTATAGGGCCAGGTCATGCACGATGGTTTTCGCCAGCCCATCCCGGGCCGATCACCACCGAAAGGGACGTGACCCATTGCAAACCCTCACCGACGGCGTCACCCGCTTCCAGAAGGATGTCTTCCCGGCGAAGGCGGAGCTCTTCGCCCACCTGGCCACCCATCACACACCGCACACGCTGTTCATCGGCTGCTCCGACGCCCGCGTCGTCCCCGAGATGATCACCGGCACCGAGCCGGGTGACCTTTTCGTCATCCGCACCGCCGGCAACCTCGTGCCCGCCTACACCCCCGAAGCCGACGGAGTGGCCGCGAGCATCGAGTACGCCGTCGCCGCGCTGGGCGTGAACGACATCGTCGTCTGCGGTCACTCCGCCTGCGGAGCGATGACCGCACTCGCTCAGGGGCACGACCTCAGCGCTGCCCCTGCGGTCGCCGCATGGCTGCGGCACGCGGACGCTTCCCAGGCCCGCACCACCGCGACCGCCGTCGGCGACGTCGACTCCCTGGTGCGCCAGAACGTGCACGCGCAGCTGGCGAACCTGTCCACCCACCCCTCCGTTGCCCGCGCCCTGGCCGAGCAGACACTCACCCTCCACGGCTGGGTCTTCGACATCGCCACCGGCCGTGTCGAAGAACTGTCCGCCACCGGCCCCGCGCTCACCGCCTGACCTACTACCACCCACGTCCCACTCCGCGATCCTCGTGAAGTGGTCCACCCGAGAAAGACGAGATACCGATCATGATCCAGGCCCAGTTCGACCCCACCGCCCGCCAGGCCCTCGCCGCCGCCGCTGTCGAGGCCAAGGCCCGCAGGGACCTTTCCTGGCAGCAGATCGCCGACGCCTCCGGCCTGTCGGTGGCGTTCACCACCGCCGCCGTCCTCGGCCAGCACCCGCTGCCGGAGGAGTCCGCCAAGTCCGTCGCCACGCTGCTCGGTCTCGACGAGGACGCGGCCCTGCTGCTCCAGTCCGTCCCGACCCGCGGCTCGATCCCCGGCGGCATCCCCACCGACCCGACCATCTACCGCTTCTACGAGATGCTCCAGGTCTACGGCACCACACTCAAGGCACTGGTGCACGAGCAGTTCGGGGACGGCATCATCTCCGCGATCAACTTCACCCTCGACGTGAAGAAGGTCGCCGACCCCGAGGGCGGAGAGCGTGCCGTCATCACCCTGAACGGCAAGTACCTGCCGACCAAGCCGTTCTGACCCGTATCCACCCACCTCCGGAGGACTCTTATGGACTTCGTCCAGCACACCATCGATATCGCCCGCCAGAACGTCACCGAGGGCGGTCGCCCGTTCGCGACCGTCATCGTCAAGGACGGCAAGATCCTCGCCGAGAGTCCGAACAAGGTCGCGCAGACCGGCGACCCCACCGCCCACGCCGAGATCCTCGCCATCCGTGAGGCCTGCACGGAGCTGGGCGCCGAGCACCTGACCGGCACCACCATCTACGCCCTCGCCCACCCCTGCCCGATGTGCCTGGGCGCGCTCTACTACTGCTCCCCGGACGAGGTCGTCTTCCTCACCACCCGCGACGCCTACGAGCCCTACTACGTCGACGACCGTAAGTACTTCGAACTCGCCACCTTCTACGACGAGTTCGCAAAGCCCTATCAGGATCGCCGCCTGCCCATGCGCTACGAGCCGCGCGAGGACGCCGTCGACGTATACCGGTTCTGGAAGGACACCTCGGCATGACCCAGGATTCCGCCGAGGCGAGGGTGGTATCGCCGATCCCTGGGTAGCCGGCGGCGACACCCCTAACGTGGAGCCATGGAACTTGGACTGCACATCGCCGACTTCACATTTCCGGGCGGCCCGTCGACCCTCGCACACGACTTGGGCCGCATTGCGGTCACCGCCGAGGATGCGGGCTTCACCAAGCTCAGCGTCATGGATCATCTTTGGCAGATAGAACCGGTGGGGCCGATCGACACCGAGATGCTCGAGGCCTACACCACTCTCGGTTACCTCGCCGCCGTCACGACCAAGGTGGATCTGCTGGCCTGGGTCACCGCCACCGTCTACCGCGAGCCGGGCCTGCTGGCCAAGGCCGTGACCACGCTGGACGTGCTGTCGAAGGGGCGGGCGTATCTGGGCATCGGTGCCGCCTGGAACGAGGACGAGAGTGTGGGGCTCGGGCTCGATTTCCCACCGACGGCCGAACGCTTCGAACGGCTGGAGGAGACACTGCGGATCTGTCTGCAGATGTGGAGCGAGGACGACGGGCCGTTCGAGGGAACGCACTACCGGCTCGGCCGCACGATGAATGTGCCACAGCCGCTGCGGCGTCCACACCCGCCGATTCTGATCGGCGGTGGGGGAGAGAAGAAGACGCTTCGGCTGGTCGCGCAGTACGCGCAGGCCTGCAACCTGTTCGGTGGACCCGAGGTCGCGCACAAGCTGGCGGTCTTGAAGGGGCACTGCGATGCGCTCGGAACCGACTACGACGCCATCGAGAAGACCGTGATGTTCCCCCTCGACCCGGGTGCGGACGGAGCGAACGTGGACAACCTGCTGGGTCAGCTCGAGGGCTTGTCGAAGTTGGGGGTCACTCACGTTCACGGGTGGGTGCCGCAGGTGGCGTCGATCACCCCGATCGAGATCTTGGGTGAGCGTGTGGTTCCGGTGATCGCGGACTGGTGATCCGAGCGTGCGCAACGAGGTCGATAACACCCGGCCCCGAGTCCCGCTTTCGGTGTCGGGTGGGCGGTTGAGCTGGGTGCCGTCCCGATGGGCTGTGTCGGATATTCTCACGCGATGAAGGTGGCGCCGTCACGGTTGCGTTCGTCCTGGGGGTCGTTGACGGTGCTGGCGGTGGCGATGACTGCCACCGGCTGTGTGGGGGCTGTCGACCGGGCCGATTTCGATACGGCGATGGAGTCGCGCGGTGGGGGGATGACCACGACCCTCGTCGGTGACGGACTCGCGGCGCTCGCCGTCCGGTACGGCGTCGACGAGGTGCAGGTGACGAGTGTGAATGTCGCGCCCGTCGAGACGCTGGATGTGACGGTCCGCAATCCGGCGAAGCCCGATCAGCTCGACAGGTTCACATTCGACGGCGAATGGCTGAGCGACCCGAGCCCGGTGATGGTCTCGGCTCTGGAGGATCTCGACGCGCGGGCGTTCGGGATCGGCGACGTTCCCGCGCTCGGTCGTGTCGAGGCCTTGGTCGATGATGCTCTCGCGCACACCGGTTTCGAGGAGGGACACGTAACCGGCATCGCGGTGAACAGGACGGAGGGGTTGTGGCCGACGGCGATGGTCGAGTCGCCGCGGTCGCGGTCACTCGTCGTGTTCGACGCCGAGGGAGCGGTGATCGGGGTGCAGCGGCTGTGACAGAACCCGTGGAATTGGGTGTGGAGTCCGCACGACCGAAACGGCCTCTCGTGATGCGGACGGTCGCGTGGGTGATCGGTGTCGTCGCGGCCGCCGGTATGTTCACGTTGATCCTCTCGGTGATCTGGCCGGGCCAGGCCGTCTACCTTGCCCCGGTGTTCTGTGAGCCACCGGTGAGCGAGGCAATGGTCGTATCGGACACCTACGCCACCGGAGACGGGACCTCTACCGACTTCGCGTTGTATTGCGTCGGAGAGCGTGGCCAGACCCTCGACGAGGGGTGGCTGCGGCCGTTCCTTCTGCTCTGGGCGGTGTATCTGGCGGTCGTGGCAATCGTGTTCGTGGTCGCACGCATATCGAGTTGGCAGCGGGCGGTACCTGAGGATCAGTTCAGAGGGCGTTGACGGGGTTCACCGGTCGGCAGGGGCCGTCGATGGGTCCGGCGATACCGGCGGCTGGCGACAACCTGCCGCCCGCGAGCGTGGTCGCCGGACTGATGCGCACCCCCGCCCGGCGGCCGGTGAGGAAGGCACGTACCGCGTCGCGGGCGGCCGGTTTGCCGGAGCGGATGACGGCGTCGGCCGGCAGGTGGTCGCGGCCGCGAAGGTGTCGGGCCGGGCACCGACAGCAGTAGCCAGGACCGGGCGTGCTCGGCCGGATTCGTTCGGCCTTCAGAGCGGGCGCGACCGTTCTATTCGGTGTGTTTCCGCACCGACGCCGAGTTTGGTGTTGGCCTTCCCGCTTGGGTGCGGCGTCTGCGGCGGAGACCTCACCGGTGCCCTGATCCTGCTGGACTTCCTCCGTCACGTCGACCTGACCGACTTCCGGTGTTAGGGGACTTGTCCGGACCCGCTGTGAGGCAGTCCGATTGGCGCAATGGGTCAGTGTGGTGTACAACATCCACACGCATGGATGTGAAGCAGATCACATCACCTGTAACCGATGGACACAGGCAACGCGTCGCAGGTTGCCTCGCCCCGGCGCCACAGTGAAAGAGGAGTACATGAACACAGCCTCGACCGTCCGGACGTCCCCGCTCGCCGCGCGCCCACTCCGTGGCGGCGGCTCGATGAGCACGGCGGAGATCAAATCCAGGATCGAGGCCATGTTCGCCGACCGCCGCCCGGCCGCTCAGACAAGCGCGCACTGAAAAGACGAGGAGAAGACATGAATGTGCTGCTCCTGCTCATGTTGCTGCTGACCGGGTTCGCTGCGGTTCTGGCGATGCAGACCGACGAACAATCCCGTTCTCGCCGCTGAGGACGGGTCGCGGACGCGATCCCAGGCCCAGCACCGGAGGTGCCGCATTCGAACGAGTGCAATGCGGAATCACCGAGAGGGGATGAGTCCCCGGTGAACAGTTTCCGAATTCCGCGGTTCGAGTCCTCTCGAACGCTTACCTGTCGGCGGGGCTGGGTAGGCGCGGTAGCGGTGCACGTTGCGCCGACCCGATGCCGTCAATGCCGAAGGGGCGAAACCCGCATGAGCACACCCGACACCACCACCTTGCTGGCGCAGCTGCGCACAGTCCTCGACCTGACCCACACCGAGATTCAAGTAGCCGAAACCCGGATCGTGCAGGCCCGGACGGATGCGGTGCGCCGGGAGTTGTCCGAGAATGCCGACAACGGTCGCGCCCGCGCACAGGCCATCGAGTCCGCGATCCGCGAACTCGGCGGTGTCCCCGAGTTGATCGGACCGTTCCTCGGGCGGGCCGCCGCCGCGGTCAAGGCGATGGTCGAGCAGGCGCAGCCGTTCGACGAGGCCTTGATCGGTGATCTCGCGCTCGAGCACCAACTCCTCGACCGAGCCCGATACATCAAGACCCTCGCCGTCGCGGCCGGGAACAAGGACGTCGAGAATCTGGCGTTCCGGTTGATCGCCGCTCACTCGGCGACCGTGGACTGGCTGACCACCGTCCTCGCGGAGGACGCGCTCGGCGGGCCGGCGGCGTTGCGTCGCACCCCGCTGCAGGCGGCCACCGGAACCGCGGTGCGACTGGTCAATGCGCCGGTCATTTGGTCGGCCCGCGGCCTGGACCGGGCACTCGACACCGTCCGCGCCACGCCGCCGGCGCTCAGCGAGTTACTGAACCGGGGCGCGCGCGCCGGCGACGTTGCCGTCAAAACTCTGACAGCGTCCCGCGATGCCGCCCTCGAGACCGCAGAGCAGGTCACCCGCCGCGAAGGGGCCGACGGGGCAGCGGGAGTGCTGCATTCGGCCCGTACCGCGGCCGGAGTTCTCGAACCGGGTGAGCTGCCCATCGACGGTTACGACGACCTCAATGTCTCCGAGGCGGTGGCGGCGGTCAAGGAGTTGACCGAGCCGGCGGATGTGCGCGCCATCGTCGCGTACGAGGAAGCGCACAAGAACAGGCACGGCGTCGTCTCCGCATCGCAAACTCGTCTCGCCGCGATCGCTCAGAAGGTCGCCGGCCTCAGCTGACCGGCCGGTAGGGCGTCCGATCGAGGTCCCGCGGGTTGACCGTTGAAACAGCCCGCGGGACCGTCTCCCCGATCCGTGAGGCCGGCGACGATCCGTTCGGCGACGGCCCCGTCGACGGTGCCCTTGCGGTCGCGGCGGCACAAGTCGGTTTGTGGAACGCGACGTCGGGGCACTCGCGCCAGAGCGGTGCGAAAGGTGTTCGAGCCGAGCGAATTTTGAGGTGGGATGGTTGTGAATCTACTCGAGCGAAGTGTGCGCCGACTCGAACACGCTCACTCCTTGGATCGACCCACCGGCGCGGTCGTGGACGCCATAAACAAGTGGCTACCGGCGGGCCGGGTCAAGGGTGCGCTGTCCGGCACCGATCTGGGGCACCCTCTGCACCCCCTCCTGGTCACGGTGCCCATCGGGGCATGGGTCAGCGCCGGCTTCCTCGATGCGATGGGCGGTCGGAGCGCACGGCCGGCCGCGACGAAACTCGTGGGGCTGGGCGCGCTTGCCGCGTTGCCGGCCACTCTCACGGGGGCGTCGGACTGGGCCGACACTCTCGGTGCCGAGCGCAGGATCGGCGCCGTCCACGCGGCCTCCAACTATGCGGCCATTGCCGCATATCTCGCGTCGTGGACGGCGCGACGTCGCGGTCGTCACGGCGTCGGCATCGGTCTGTCGGCAGCGGGGGCCGGACTGCTCGGAGTCGGCGGCTGGCTCGGTGGTCATCTGACCTATGCCGCCGGAGTCGGCGTCGACACCACCGCGTTCTCCACTCTGCCCTCGGAATGGACGGACGCGGCCCCGGAAACGGCATTGGCCGACAGAGAAGTGGTCGCCGTGCTGGTCGGTACCGTATCGGTGCTGTTGGTAAAGCGCACCGACTCCGTCGTCGCGTTGAGCAACCGCTGCACCCATCGCGGCGCTCCCCTCGACGACGGAACTCTCGCCGAGGGATGCATCGAATGCCCCTGGCACGGGAGTCGTTTCGGTATCGCGGACGGTGCAGTGCAGCGAGGTCCCGCGACCCGACCTCAACAGGTCTACGAGGCCCGGGTGCGGGACGGTCGTATCCAGGTCCGGCAACCGGACGAGCAGCGGACGCTACGGACAAATCCTGTTGCCAGCGGCAACGATTGACGGCGCAGTCCACACAGAACAACAGACCACACAGAACAAGTAGCGGACAGTCTCCCGCTAGTGATTGCGAAGCGAGTCGATGAGATCCTTCTTGTTCAGTTTCGAATAGCCTTCCAAACCCAACTCTTTGGCGCGCTTCTTCAGGTCGTCGACCGTCCAGTCCTCGTAGGAGTGGGACTTCCCGCCCGACTTTCCGACGTTCTTGCGACCACGATTGGCTGCCGCATTGGAGATGCGCGCCGCCTTCTCCTTGGAATCACCCTTGTCGCGTAATTCCTCGTACATCTTCTCGTCTTTGAGTTGGGGTTGCGAATCGCCGCGTGCCATCTCGTGCTCCTCCCATCATCGACCGTTCGGCGCCTCTTTTCCGCCTACCCGTGGACGTAAAGTTCCAAACGACGACTCGAGATGTGTCCGGTCGCGGGGATGTGCAATCTCCCCTCCTTTTCCTCGAACGCAATGTCCGGGAATCCAGTCGAAGACTCCGTGACCGATCGGCTGGCGCACCCCGGATAGTTCGACATGGCGAGAGGGCACGTGCCCGTCGCTGTTTTCGCGCAGGGATGCAGGGGTAACACTCGAGAAGGACATTCGAGTCCGGCACCGTCCCTTTCAGAAAGGCACTCCCATGACTCGGCCCGCTGCATCAGCCACGCGCTCCCCACTCCAACTCGCCGCCCTGATCGTCGGCGCAGTATTTCTCCTGGTCGGCGTCCTCGGCTTCATCCCGGGCATCACCGCTGATTACGACATGCTCACCGCCGCCGGTCACCACTCCGAGGCCAAGCTCCTGGGGGTGTTCGAGGTGTCCGTACTGCACAACATCGTGCACTTGGTGTTCGGTGTGGCCGGTATCGCGATGTCCAGACGGGCCGACACCGCAAAGTTGTTCCTCATCGCCGGTGGTGTCATCTACCTCGTTCTATGGATCTACGGCCTGCTCATCGACCAAAACAGTGACGTGAACTTCGTGCCCGTCAACAGTGCCGACAATTGGCTGCACTTCGCGCTCGGTGTCGTCATGGTTGCGCTCGGTTTCCTGCTCTCTCGCAACACCTCCGCGACCACACCGCGAGCCCGGACACTGTGAACACGACGACCGTGCTGATCGACAACGTCGAACTTGGAAGCCGGTCGACGTCATCCCGCAACAGGAAATCGAGCGACCGGAAGGATCGCGCCTTGTGGACCTGACAGAGCACACCCTCGACACGGTACGAACGGCGCTCGTGGTGGCGCCGTTCCGCGTCGCCGCCTCGTTGCGGGGCGGCGCCCGGGTCTTCCATCCGCGCGGCCTGGTGACCGCCGGGCACCTCGAACTCGACTCTCCGTGGTGGCCGCCGCCGACGCGTACCCCGGTCGACGTCGTGGCCCGGATGTCCGGCGGCGTGGGAACACCGGCCGGTCTGCCCGACGTGCTCGGACTTGCCGTGCGAGTACCGCTCGAACACCCGGGTACACACTGGGATCTACTCCTGGCAAGCTCCGGTACCGCAGCGGCGACACGACTGCTACCCCTCCCCGCACGGGGCTGGGCCGGCGCCCGCTACAGCAGCCTGATGCCGTACTCGTCGAGGGGAACGGACATCAGATGGATCGTCGCCACCCCGGTCGGCCCGCACCCGCCGTCTACGACTTTGAACGCGCTGCGTGATGCACTAGCTGCTGCGCCACTACGGTTCCGGCTCGAACTCGTCACTTTCGCCGGTTCCCCCGTCCCCGCCGGTCAGCTGACGCTGACGCAGGCCCTGGGACTTCCGGACGACGAGCAACCGACCTTCGATCCGGTACTGAACTGTCCGCCCGAGGTGGCGCTGCGACCCGGATGGCTCGCCGCCGTGCGGGTCGGCGCATATCGGGGAAGCCGACACGGCCGCGGCAACCCGCCCCCGTAAACCATTCCGCCGGAAGCAACACCACGAAATGGTGCATGCGGCGACGTGTGGTCGGACGGGGCGGAAGGGAGTCGGGCCGCCGCGCGGATTTCGCGTTCGCGCCTCGAACACGGGACGAATGCGTTGCGGCGGCCGGGGGTCGTGCGCGACGGTTCGGGGTACTTTGTGCGCTACCGCATGAGAAAGAGGGCTTTCGGGTATCCGTTGCTCGTGGAGATCATTGGGATACTTATTCTGGTCGGTGTCATCGCCTATGTCCTATACAAGAAGTGGGGACAGCGACGGCCGTCGGAGCGCGACTGAGCCACCACCCATCCGTCACCGCGGGGGAGGGGATGCGGGCATCGCTCGTGGGCGTTGCGGCAGGGGGTGTTTCGTGGACGCCACGAGTCCGTTTCTTCGGTATTGCCCGTCAGGAACTTCGACGACCGCGTTCTTCGTAGAGAGGATGTGCAGATGATCCGGGTCGCCTCGGTGCCGGCGTCGCACGTGTATGTGCGACACCTCGCGGATCCCGACGGCCATGATCAGGTGGTCCGGCTTCCGGATCCGGTGCCGGCGGATGGACGGAAGGTGCCGGGTGGATGGTGGCCGCCGGTGATGCTGGATCCGCGGTGGATCAGCCGGCACCACCGCGAATTCGATGTGTTTCATATCCATTTCGGCTTCGACGCCATCTCCCCGGACGTCATGAACGATGTTCTGCACGAATTGTCGGTTCGGCACGTCCCGGTGGTGTATTCCGTGCACGATCTGCGTAATCCGCACCAACGCGATCCCGAACAACATCTCGAATTGCTCGATGTGCTGGTTCCCGCCGCAGCACAGGTGATCACCCTCACCACCGGTGCGGCGGCGGCGATCGATCGGCGTTGGGCCCGCACGGCCGCGGTCCTTCGTCATCCGCATGTGGTCGAGCGCCCCCTCATCGACCGGCCCAGAGCCCGCGGCGGTGAGTTCGTGGTCGGCGTGCACGTGAAAAGTATGCGCGCGAACATGGATCCGTTTCCGATCCTAGACGTTCTGGCAGACACGGTTTCCCAGCTCGAGTGTGCCCGTCTGCGCATCAACGTCCATGACGAGATCTTCGAGCCGGCCAATTACTGGTACGCCCCCGACACGGGTGCGCGCCTCCTGCGCTACCGCGGTCGGAAGAACGTCGACGTGGTCGTCCACCCGTATTTCTCGGACGAGCAACTCTGGGACTACCTGTCGTCGCTGTCGGTGTCGGTGCTTCCGTACAGGTTCGGTACCCACTCCGGTTGGCTCGAGGCCTGTTACGACCTCGGCACGGCGGTAGCAGCACCGAGCTGCGGCTTCTACGGCGAACAACAGGACTGTGCGGTATTCGGATTCGACGAGGAGCATTTCGACGCGGACTCGTTGGACGGCTGCATCCGGACGCTCTACGACGCCGAACCGGTGCGGGCGACCGGGGCCGAGCGCGCATCACAGCGGCGCGCCCTGGCCCGCGCACACCATTCCATTTACCAGAAGGCTCTTTCATGAGCGGCCCACCACTGCGGATCGCCCTTGTGGCTTCCTGCCGATTCCCGATCCGGCAGCCCTTTGCCGGCGGCCTCGAATCGCACGTGTGGTGGTTGGCCCGCTCGTTGTCCGCGGACGGGCATCAGGTGACGTTGTTCGCCGGACCGGGCTCGGATCCGGCGCTCGGGTGCACGCACCTCGACGTCCGGACACTCGACGTCAGCGCTGCGGCACGCGCGGATACGTCGATGCCGTCTCACCAGTTCATGGCCGAGCATCATGCGTATCTGCAGCTGATGCTCGATCTCGCCGGACCGCTGGCGGGAGCGTTCGACGTGGTCCATAACCACAGCCTGCACTACCTGCCGGTGGCCATGGCGGCGACGGTGGCCACCCCCATCCTGTGCACGCTGCACACACCGCCGACGCCGTGGCTGGAGTCGGCCATCGCGGTCGGCGCCGGACCGGGCGCCTATTTCGCGGCGGTGAGCGCCCACACCGCCGCGGCGTGGCAGCACGTGGTCGGTGAGATCGACGTCATCCCCAATGGGGTCGATCTCGCGGGATGGCCGGCCGGTCCGGGTGGGCGGCAACTGATCTGGTTCGGTCGTCTGGTGCCCGAGAAGGGTGCGCACCTTGCGATTACGGCCGCGCAGCGGGCCGGGCGTCCTCTGGTGCTGGCCGGTCCGGTCAGCGACGCTGAGTACTTCGCACAAGCCATCAGGCCGCGTCTCGGAGCGGATGTCACGTATCTCGGTCACCTGGAGCAGCCTGCGCTGGCCGCGGCGATCGGCAGTTCCGCGGCGGCACTGGTGACGCCGGTATGGGACGAGCCCTACGGGCTGGTGGTGGCCGAAGCACTCGCGTGCGGGACGCCCGTCGCCGCGTTCGCGCGGGGCGGGATCCCGGAGGTGCTCACGCCCGACTGCGGCCGCCTGGTACCACCCGACGACCTCGACGCCCTGGTCAGGGCAATCCCAGTGACCGTCGGACTCTCGCGCACGGCGGCCCGCGCCCGGGCCCGGGAACAGTGTTCCGAACGGATCATGGTCGACGCGTACGTAAACACGTACCGGCGACTGACACAGGCGCACCACAGCGGCGCGACGGCGCGGCCCACCGGGGTGACACTGTGATCGGCTACTACATCCATCACCACGGGCAGGGGCACCGCGCGCGGGCGCAGAGTATCTGCGCCGCTCTCGCCACTCCCGTCACCGCGCTGTCGTCGGCACCGCAACCGCACCCCGAGCGTTTCGCCGATGTAGTCTGCCTGGCCCGGGACGACGACGGCGACGCGGCCGAGAATCCGACCGCGAACGGCGTTCTGCACTGGGCCCCCGCGCTGGATCGGGGACTTCGATCACGGATGAATCAAATAGCCTCCTGGGTCGATACCGTCCAGCCCAGTCTCCTGGTGGTGGACGTGTCGGTGGAAGTGACGGTGTTCGCCCGACTGCTGGGCGTGCCGGTCGTCGTCATGGCCATGCCCGGCGACCGAACCGATCCAGCCCATCGACTCGGCTATCAGCTTGCCGAGCACATCATCGCGGCGTGGCCGCAGGAGATGTACGACCCGTTGTGGCTCAGAGAATTTGCCGGCAAAACGACCTTCGTCGGCGGTATCACCCGGTTCGACGGTCGCGTGGCCGGCGACACCGGACCGTCACGGCGTCCTCGGGTCCTGGTGCTCAGCGGCACCGGCGGGACGGATCTGTCGATGGACGACGTCCGGTTGTGCACCCGTCGGCATCACGAGTACGAGTGGCAGGCGCTCGGCATCCCGGGTGCACCCTGGGTGGACGACCCGTGGCCACAGTTGTGCAGTGCCGACGTCGTCATCTCGCATGCCGGTCAGAACGCCGTCGCCGACATCGCCGCCGCGAGGCGGGCGGCGATCGTCATCGCCCAATCCCGTCCCTTCGGCGAGCAGGACGCCACTGCGGCGGCGCTCGCTGCCAACGGGCTGGCCGTGTCGGTGCCGCGGTGGCCGTCCGTCGCTGCGTGGCCGCACCTGATCGACGCTGCCATGACGCTGGGCGGTCGCCGGTGGGCTCGCTGGCACACCGCAGGGGCGGCGGCGCGTGCGGCACGGGTCATCGACAGCCTCGCATCGAGAGCCGGGGCAGTGCGATGAGGACCGCGCTCGTCACCATTGCCGCCCACCGGGACACCCATCTCCGGTTGCACCTGCAGTCCCTGCAGCGAAGCACCATGCCCCCGTACGTGCACGTGGTCGTCGCGATCGGCGACCCCGGGGTGGCGCACGTCGTGGCCGCCGAGAGCAACTCGGCGCGCGTGCTGTGGGTCGAGCACGACCGGGGCCCACTTCCACTTGCCCACGCCCGCAACGCCGGTGCGGCCTCGGCCGTGGCTGCGGGGGCCGAACTGCTGATCTTCCTCGACGTGGACTGCATCGCGGGGACCGCACTGCTCAGCCGATACGTCGACGCAGCACGACAGCGCCACAACCGCGCTGCACTGCTGTGCGGTCCGGTCACCTATCTGCCCCCGCCCGACCCGTCAGGGTACGACCTCGACCATGTTCATGAACTCCACCGCCCTCATCCGGCGCGGCCGGCCCCGTCGGCGGGAACAGTGCTGACCGGCACGGACTACGACCTGTTCTGGTCGCTGTCGTTTGCCGTCACCACCTCCGCCTGGAACCGGATCGGCGGATTCTGCACCGAGTACGCCGGCTACGGCGGCGAAGACACCGACCTCGCGTACACCGCCGCCGCTGCGGGGGTGGGTTTGCGGTGGGTGGGCGGCGCCGACGCGTTCCACCAGTACCATCCCGTGTCCGACCCACCCGTCGAGCATCTCGACGACATCCTCGTCAATGCGCAACTGTTTCATCGCCGTTGGGGCCGTTGGCCGATGCCGGGCTGGCTGCGGGCATTCGAGGAGCGAGGGCTGATCACTTACGATCCAGGATGCAGATGCTGGGTCCGGTCGACGTGATTGTCCCCCTTCGATATCCGACGTGTCAGCGGCTCCTGGTCGAGGCGAAACAAGCGCAGCCAGTCGGCCGTCACGCCGGCCACCGGTCATTCGACGAGTTCGGCCTTCGCGGTGGCCACGGAGGCGCAACCGGGGCACAAGACCATGTCGTCGATACTCCAACCGTTCAACCGGGCCTGCGTTGCGGCGGCCGTACGGTCGACGGCAGGGGAACGGTACAGGTGATCGCAACGGCTGCAGCCGAACACGTGCTGCGGGTGCGCCGATTTCCGTGACCCCGTCATGTCGACCGCCGCTCACCGAACAGGATCTGCTGCCACCACTTCGTCAGTGGACTCGGGTCCGGCCACAGCACCGGTTCCCCTGACAGAACCGCGTCGTCAGTGATGTAGTCGTCGGTTTTGCTGCGACGACGATCGTCCGTGCGCACAGCAGTACACCTCCCCTCGACGTCGTGTGCCCGCGAGCCGGCGGGCACCCCCACTGTGCACTCCTGAAATTAGCACTCTCCGTTGTGGAGTGCCATGGTCCGAGTGGACCGTCTCGGAGTGGTTACTGACTGATTGCGACGTCGGCCGCGGAAGATTGCCTCGTGCGCCGACCTGCTGAATCTTTGCTGTCGAAGCAGTCGATGCGGTTGACGTGATCTGTCCGACAGAATTGCCGGTCAGTAGCCTCATCGACCCTCGGCGACGGTCGCGCGGTGCCGGACTCGGCCTCCGTCCGGTGCGACGTGTCGTCGAAGCATTGTCTCGTCGATCCGATGAGGGACATTCATGTGCACCCGGTGGCCCGCGGTCGGGTATCGCCCCCGGGCTGATCTTCCCGGTCTCGGCGTTGCCCAATCGCTGACGCGTTCCGCCACTCGGAGCTCAGGCGGGTGTTGTCGGCGGTCAGTTGGTCGTTACGGGCGGTGAGCTGGTTGTTGTCGTGGGTCAGATCCGCGGTGCGCTGCTCGAGCGCGAGAATCTGACCGATGCCGACAAGGTTGACGCCGTCGCCGATGAGTTCGGCGACACGGCGCAATCGGGCGATGTCGAAGTCGCTGTAGCGGCGGGTGCCCCCGTCGGTCCGGGTAGGTGCGACGAGGCCGTGCTGCTCATACAGCCGAAGTGCGCCGACCGCGAACCCGGACAATTCCGCGGCCACCGAGA
Source organism: Rhodococcus sp. 4CII (assembly GCF_014256275.1). Taxonomy (NCBI): domain Bacteria; kingdom Bacillati; phylum Actinomycetota; class Actinomycetes; order Mycobacteriales; family Nocardiaceae; genus Rhodococcus; species Rhodococcus sp. 4CII. The sequence continues at coordinate 2,716,876 of NZ_JACCFE010000002.1, read as the reverse complement.
TCCCGTACAGCGGGCGCCGCGACGGCCCGTCCGAACGCGGCTGCTCAGCGGGGTCGTCCGGCGATCGGATCGGCATCGCCGCACCTTCCGTCGAAAAATTCTCCAGAAATCTTGTCAACTTCTACTGCGAATGCTATACCAGATCTACAGAATCTGCTGAAGGTTAACCGTCACAACGAGGTTCTTCTGGAGGTGGTCACGATGTTGATGCGCACCGATCCGTTCCGCGATCTGGAACGACTCACCCAGCAAGTGCTCGGCACACCGGCGCGGCCGGCGGTCATGCCCCTCGACGCCTGGCGTGAAGGCGACCGGTTCGTCGTCGAGTTCGACCTTCCCGGAGTGCAACTCGATTCCCTCGATCTCGATGTCGAGCGCAACGTGGTCACAGTGCGGGCCGAGCGCCCCGCCCCCGACGAAAATCGGGAGATGGTCGCCGCCGAGCGGCCCCGCGGCATCTTCAGTCGGCAACTGATCCTCGGCGACAACCTCGATACCGACAAGATCGAGGCGCACTACGACGCCGGGGTGTTGCGCCTGGCAATCCCTGTCGCCGAGAAGGCGAAGCCGCACAAGATCGAAGTGACCGGCAACGGTCATCAGTCCCAAGCCATCAACGCCTGATCGACGCGAGTCGCAACCGGGAAGGAGGTCGAGAGGCGATGACGACCGCGATTCCGTTCGGTGCTATCGCCAGTTCTGCCGACCCCGCGATTCGGCCGTGGCACGAACTCGAATACGCTGTGCTCGAACTCGATTCCGACTTCATCCTGGCCGACGCGTTGACGCCGCGGGCCGTGGCTCTGCTCAGTCGGATCGGAAGCGCCCACCTCGACGGTGCCGTGCCCCGGCAGGGATGTTCCAAACGCTGGCCAGTCATCGCAGCGGATCCAGTGGAACGCTCTGCTACGCAACGCTCTCCGCCGACCAGGTGAGGTCGCGGCGTCGGTTCCACAGATTCGCGAAAGGACGGTGATTATTCGAAACGGCATCCGGCACACACATGCATCCGCGGCAGGCAATCGCCCGTCTCATGAATTCGTCCGGCGTCCAAGTCGGGGTCTCGAGGAGAGGGCGGTTCGCCTGCCGCTTCCGTGTTCCTCACGGGGTCGTGAACCCCGTCGGTTCGCTCAGTCGATCGAGTCGACGCGCGGTCTTGACACAGAGTTCGCCACGGCGTTTGACTTGGACGCAAGCTCGTGTTGGCTCGCCCGATGGTGTCCTGGGAGGTTGACGTATGCGCGGCATAGGGTTGGCGGGTTCCGGGCATCGACGCGGAGCGACTCCCCATCGCAGGACCGTCTGGGTACTGGCACTGGTGGGAGTGTGCCTTCTCCCTCTGGCGGCTACCGAGACGGCCGGCGGCGAACCGGCGGCTGACGTCGACACCGGGTTCGCGATCCCGTTCTCGGGGGCACCCGGCTACGAGCCCCTGGCACCCACGCAGATGACCCGTCCGGATCAGCTCAACCAGCCACTCGGTCAGCAAGCGGCGGACGAGATTGCCGGCCAGGTTGGGCTCAACCGGGCTGACGCTTTGTCCGAGCAGCAGTATCACGACCTCATCACCGGAGGCGGAGTCGGCGGCAGCCGCGACGCTGCCGAGGTGATCGAAGCATGCGCTGAGATCCTCACGAATACGACCGGCCGACCCCTCTATTCGAATGTCGATGGCAATTCCACACCGTCGGTGCTGGCCAGCTACGGGCTCTACGTGAACCCCAGCGGACTGCTGGAGAGCCCGGCGAACGCGGACGCGCCGACGAGGCAGGTGAACTCGCTGATCGCTCCGGGCGGTTTCGTGGGCACCTGGTTGCGGGACAACGGTGCGACACGAACCCTGATAGCGCTCTATCAGTCGGCATATACGGTGCAGGCGGTCTACGGCTTCGCAGCGCAACAGATCTCGGGCGCAGCACAATTGGTGACCAACACCAAGGGTGGCGTGAGTTCGGAGGTCGGCATGTCGATGGCGCCGCCGCTCTGGATAGTGAACTTCGCCCTGCTCTACATCTTGAATCCCTCCCTGGCAGCCGCGATGCCTGCCCATTGGGCTCCCATTCCGTCGGCGGTTGCCGACGCCGTGAAGGCGAGCCCCACCGGCCAGGTTCCGTTCAGCGACTACGCATCTTACTTCCAGTAATCGATCAGGAGCCTGGCGAGTCCTAGTCCTAGTCCTAGTCCTAGTCCTAGTCCTAGTCCTAGTCCTAGTCCTAGTCCTAGTCCGACCGGTAGGTGCAACGCGGCGGCTCTCGCCGCTGCGATGAGGCCGCCGCGTCCGTCGGATTCGCGGTTGCGATCAGCTGCCAAAAATTGTGCCGAGATCCGCGAGTCCGGGAAGGTTCTCGGCCGCGGGAGGTGCGGGGTCGACGCCGGGGATGGTCACGACGGTGGAGACTTGTTGGACCGTGTAGGCGGTCGTGGGAATCATATGCGTCCTGAATGTCCTGTTCGTCAGGTTGAAGTGTTCGGTGAGAATGGTGCAGGAAAAACCAACCGATCGGCATGGTTTGGGTGAAACTGCCCGCGAGCGAGCAAAGGTAGGTGACAGGATGGCCGGATGGGGAGGCAGATCGGGATTTTCGGGGGAGTGGGCTTGGTCGCCGGGCTGTCGCCGACCCTGATGTTGCTGTACGTCTGGTTCACGGCCGCTGTCGGAGTTGCGGTGGAGATGTCGCTGATGCTGGCGCTTTATGCGCTCAGTGCGCTCGCTGCGACCGCCGCAGGTGTCGCCGTGGCGGCATTCGGCTACTACACCGACCCGGTCACCTTCGTGTGCGTGATCCTGACAGTTGTGATGGTGTTGGTCGCGATTGTCGGTGCCGCGCGGGTCTCGGTGTCTCCGTGGAGGGAGTGGCTGCCATTTCGAGATTTCGACGTGATCCGCCGCGGACGAGTCGGATGGCGTGCTAGAACCAGATAGTGACTCTGTGCGAGCAGATCGAGATCGACGACCGAACACGCATGATCGTCGGTCAAGAGCTGGATATGGTCGCCGGCCAGCCGGACGTGTGCAATGTGATCGTTCACCGAGCCGGGGATCTGCTGGTGCTCGTCGACAGCGGTGTGACGTCGGTGTTCCGCGACGCGATTCGGTCCGCTGCCGACGATCTTGCTCCGTGGTCGAACATTCTGTTACTCACGACCCACGGTCACCCTGATCATGTCGGGAACAACGACCTCATTGCAGAGCTGGGCGACGGGATTGATCGCGCGAACGTGCATCATTTCGTCAGCGCGCATGACGCGGTCCAGTACCGCGATCACGGGATATCCTACTGGATAACGAGTTTGGGTCGGGTGTCCGGCTTGGTGCCGGGGTTCGAAGATCCTTCCGCGGCGGCTCGTCAGTTGCTCGCGATGTACCGGCCCTACGTTCCCGTCACCGACATCACCCGGACCTACGAGGAGCTCCCGCTCGAGCACCTCGTCATCGGCTCGCAACATGTGTCGGGCTGGTCGTTCGGCGACGGTGCCGTTCAGGTCATCCGCACCCAGGGGCACTGCGCCGGCCAGGTGGTCGTCCACCTTCCCGAGGCGCGGTTGTTGCACCTGTCCGACGAACCGAACGGCCCGTGCGGCGCCATGCACGACGCCAACCAGATGAACATCTTTGCCGCGATTGCCCAGGCTCTGACGCTGGTCGAGACCGGTGCCGTCGACGTTGTCACGGAGGGCCATGCGTTCGAGGTGTTCGATCGTCGGACCGCAGTCGAGCGCCTGTCGACGCTACTCGATCAGGCTGCGGCGCTCGACGGCGCCGCACAGGAACTGCTCGCCGGTGGCATCGACGACCTACCGGCGTTCGTGGAAGCCTTCATCGCGCGCTCGCAGGAGCTCGGCGCCTCGGGTGCGAACCCGAATCCCATGTTCAACACCATGATGACGATTGCCAAGCTCCGCGATCTCGGTCTCGTCGTGGAAGGTGAAGGCTCGCAACAGACATGGAGCCGACCCGTGCTCGGCGACACCCCGCGCGCACCCTGATCGCCGGAGCCCCTCCCGGCTCTATTTCGAGGTGATCCGCCCCGGGTCTCCAGCGCCCACACTTGCCCGGGCCGGGGTCGAACGGTGCAACTCGCACCATCCTCGTCCGGAACCCGGTGGGAGTTGACATAGATCGCAGCGCAAATGCGGTGCATGGTGGAGACCTTCGCCATACCAGTGCCGGAACCGCCCGCCACGGCGGAGCCCATCCACCGAGTCCGGTGACTGGGGCCGACGGAACAGAAGTCCCAGATGCTTTGGCGAGCACAGAGATCAGAGAGGCAATTTCCCATGACGAGCATCAAAGGCAGTATCCTTCGATCGGTGCCCAACTCGACACCCGTGAACGACATCATGACCATCGTTCACGAAGACGGCGGTGTCATCATCGAGGACTTCCTCACGGAAGGCCAGGTCAGGGCGCTCAACTCCGACATCGATGTCGCAATCGGCGCGATCGATCCCGGGGCGAAGTATGACGACTCGTTCATGATCGATTTTCATGGTCGCAATACGAAGCGTTTGACGCGGATGTTCGAAACCAGTGAGACCTTTCGGACCGAAGTTCTGGATCTCGACCTCTTTCACGCGCTGGGTGACGCTGTCTTCCTGGAGGAGTCCGGAACTTTCTGGATGACCACGGCGCAGGTGATCGAGATCGGCCCGGGAAACAGTGCCCAACCGCTGCACCGTGACCTCGAGAACTGGCCGTTGTTCGTCACCTTGGGCCCATCCGGCCCGGAGGCCGGAATCAATTTTTTGACTGCGCTGACCGACTTCACCGAGGAGAACGGCGCGACGCGCATCATTCCGGGCAGTCACACATGGCCGGACTTCGAGGATCGTGGCACGCCGGAGATGACAGTTCCGGTGGAGATGAAAGCCGGTTCCGCGGCGCTTTATCTCGGCAAGACCGTGCACGGTGGTGGTGAGAACCGCACCAAGAATCAGTACCGGCGCGCCATGTCCATTGCACTGCAGGCGAGTTACCTGACCCCCGAGGAGCCTTGGCCGTTCCTCGTCGATGTCGAAGACGTCCGCCCACTGCCCGAGCGAGTGCAGAGCATCCTCGGATTCCGCTCGCAGTACCCCAAGGGTTCGCCCGGTCTGTACAACGTGGACTTCGCTGACCTCGCCGACCATTTGAAGCTGACCAGCAGCGGCGGATAGCAGCGCCGCTCGCCTGCCGACAACCTCCGAGCGCGGGCCTAATGCCGGCAACGGGTGCGCGAGAACTACCGTGCCCCATGGCAACCGCGGCTCGCGCAGTCAGGCGCGCAAACCCACAGGCCACATGCCTCGATATGAGCCGTTCTTCCCAGAAGGATCGATCACATGATGTCCACCTCGGTAAGCAGCGTCGCTGCGCGAGCAACAGACCACGACGTGGCGGTCATCGACTGCGGGCTGATGGGGGCCGCGCTGGCGCGAACGCTCGTGGCCGGTGGATTCTCGGTTACCGCCTGGAACAGGACTCCCGAACGAGCTCAGGCACTCGTACCGGACGGCATTACCCCAGCACGATCTGCCGAGGCGGCGGTGCAATCGTCGCGACTGGTGATCGTGTGCACGACGAGTACCGAGTCGACACTGTCGGCGCTTGGTGCGGTTGACCTGGACGACGTCACGCTGGTGAATCTCACCAGCGGCACGCCGGACGAGGCCGAGGCGATGGAACGCTGGGCCGCCGAACAGGGCGCGGCATACCTTGATGGCGCGATCTTCTGCTACCCCCACGAGATCGGCGCGGCCTCTACGATGATCGCCTACTCCGGGACACCCAGTGTCTGGGCCGCGCATCGTCGCACCCTGATGTTTCTCGTCGGGGCTTCGGACCATGTGTCCGGCCAGGTCAGAGCCGCGAATCTACTCCTCCTTGGCAACCTTCCGTTCTTCGTGGGCGCGTTGGAAGCTTATGTGGAGGCGGCGACCTACCTGCAGCGCGAGGGTTTGTCGGCGGCCGAGATGCGCGTGACTACTCTCCAATGCCTCGACCTTCTACGGCATGCCACGGAGGAGGTGGCGTCAGCGATCGAGAGCGGGAACCACGCAACGGAGCAGGCGACGATCACCACCTTCGCCGAGGGAGCACGGTCGGCGCTTGCGGCTATCCGACAAGCCGGGGTGCACGCCCTGATGCTGGCGGTGGCCACCGAGAACATAGAGGGAGCGCAGGCTGCAGGCCTGGGGAGTCTCGGATTCTCCGCCCAAACCAGGCTGGCAATGCCCGACTCGCCGAGTTGTCCATGATCGCCGCATTGCCGGGGCAAAGTGTCAGTCGTCCTCTTGCAGTTCGACGAGGGCGAGCGCGGTGTCGACAGCAGTCTGATTCTGTGCCAGAGGGCGCGGCAACAGCTCATCGACCCGCGCGAGCCGTCGGTCGATTGTGTTCCGGTGTGCAAACAGCTTTTCGGCCGCCTTGGAGATGTTGGACTGCTCAGCGATGAAAACCCGCACTGTATGGCGAAGTGCGCGGTCTGCGGTCGCCAGTGCACCGAGCGTGTCGGTGATGAAGAGCTGTGCCTCTGGGACGTCGGACGTCAGCAGGGAGATCAGCTGGACGTCCTCGAATCGAACGGTACGGCGGCGGGATCCGAGACGCGCCAGGAGGTTCTGCGCCGCGGCGGCGTCGAGATGACTGCGCCGAAAGCCGTTGATATCCGGCCCGGCCCGGCCGAGGGCTATGCGAACCCCGGGGATGTCCGCGACGATTGCAGAGAGGTCGGCCCCGAGGGGCGCCTGGGTCACCGGTAGCCACACCCACAGAGCGGCGAAACCGGCAACCAGCGTCAACCGGCGCTCCGCGCCACACACGCGCATGAGTTGTTCCGCCGCCATCTCGAGCCCACCGACGTGGTCCTCCGAGTCGACCCACACGATCGCGGCGAGGTGGTGACCGGTCAGCGCGTAGCCGAGCTGCGCTTCTGCCCTACCACGGGTGATCGACGCTCCCTGAAGCAGCAGTTGCACCGTGGCAAGACGTTGGACCAGCGGTCCGCGAGCGAGCTCGGTCCGCACCTCGTCCACATGGGCGGACACCGCTGCCATCAAATCGTAGAAGTAGGTTATGAGCGAGTTCGCTGAGATCTCGACCAGCTCTCGCAGGTCCTCGAGGTCATCCGTAGCGTCGAAACACCCCTTCAACCACCAGCACCACGTGACCCATTGCGATGCGCGCCACGCATCGACGTCGTCGGTGTCGACGCCGCGCAGCACCAGGTCGCGCGTATGCGTCACCAAGTCCGGGATGAGCGTCGGCTCGACCAGCTGCCCCGGACGGTCGATGTTGGCCACGAGCCAATGGGCCAAAGTGGAGTGGGTGAAGCGTCGATCCAGCTCGGCGAGCATGGGGTCCTCGGCGAATGTCGGATCCTTTAGGCTGCGCTGCCCTGCGTCCCAGGCTTCGTCGGCGACCGCGGCCACGGTCGCCTGCATTCGCGTGGCGAGGTTCCGGAACAGCTCGCACACCCGAGGAGAGGGTGTCGGTCCCGGTTGGCCTGACTTCTTCACCATGCCTCCCTAGCCGGCGGATCCGAAATTGCGTGGTCCGCCTCGAACCTATCGCCCCGAAGCGCGCCCGAGGCGCCCTTCCGTGTGAAAACTGGACACGGGGTGGGCGTCCCGGGCGGGGCACTCAGGCGTTGTGAGATTCCGAGCGCGAACCGAGCGGCTCAGAGCTCCAGATAGTCTGCGAGCTCGTGGTAATCGCTCATCCAAAGGCCTGCGGTGCCCGTGGGATACTGGGAACGGAAACCGATGAGACTCTGCACCCGAGGCGAGAGTGAGCGGGCCGTGTCCATGGAGACGAGAAACGGGTAGGCCTCCTCGCCGGTGAGGATGCTCGGCCCCAAGCCGATGCTCAATGCGCGGCGGTGGAAGTCTGTGGTCAGGTTCGCGCCGCCACCGTGCGCCACCTTGCTGCTGAAGAGCAGGACATCACCGGCATTCATGGTCGCCGGAATCGTCTGTTCCGGGGTGCCGCGATCCTCGTAGTCCGGCCAGTGGTTGCTGCCAGGGATCACCCTGGTGGCGCCGTTCGCCTCGTTGAATTCGGTCAGGGCGATGAAGAAGTTGACCCCGGTCTGTGGTCCCTTGGGGCCCAGGCTGAGGAACGGGTACCAGTTCTCCAGGTCCCGGTGCAGGGGTTGTGCCGGGCTTCCGGGACCGATCTCGATCACCTGAGCCGTGACCATCCAGTAGCTCCCCGCCTCCTCGAGGAAGATGGCATCGCCGAGGGCGTGGAGGAGGTCGTGGTCGACGATCTCTTTCCGAAACACCTCGCTGTGGGTGACCATGTTGGTCAGCCGCTTGGTCTGGGAACCGAAGAACTCCTGGACGGTCTCGTCGTCGATCTTTGCCCCCGGCGCGATTGCGCCTATGGCGGGCTCGACCTCCGAGTTGAAGCGCTCGACCTGCTCGGGGGTCAGAAACCCCTCGATGATGACGCCGCCATCCTCGTGGACGACGCCGACGATCTCGTCGATCGGCGCGTCGCTACTCACCCTGCGCAGACTTGCTGTGGTGGTTCCAGTCATGGTCTCTTTCCAATCTCATTCGTGTCCAAGGCGAATCGGCTTCGCCTGACTACCGTCGTGCTGTGATGCCGCTCTCAGATTCGCGGTCCGACGCGCTGCGATCCACACCATTGCGCATCAGCCTGAGTGCAGAGTGCACCATCGCCCGATGCAGGGATTTCGACATGATCGGATGGCGTGAGCGGTTGGGCTGGCTAGTCCCAAGCCCGCGCCCTGTAGCTGTGGCCCGGATCTGGTGAAAGATGCTGTGCGCGTCAGTAATCAACCGAAATTGGGGGTGTGGCTAGCGGGAGGCCAGGACGTTGGCCGGCTCGGCGTCGGTCAGTGCAGCGACCTCGGTCGCCGCGCGTTCTCCGGCTATGACCGCACCCTCCATCGATCCGGGCCACGTGGGCGAGGCTTCCGATCCGGCGAAGTGCAGACGCCCGGCCGGGGCGGCGTAGCCCGGCCCGCACGTCGTGAGAAGTCCGGGCGGCCAGGTCGGGATGCACCCCGTCGTCCAGCGCTCATCGGTCCAGTTCATCTCGTGGTATTCGTCGGGGTGCAGGGCTTCCTCTCCGAACGCACGGGCCAAGCCCGCGAGGACGGCGTCGCGACGCCGGACCGCGTCGTGAGGCATCGGGTCGGGCAGATCGGCAGAACTCCCGCCATCGCCTCGCGCGAACCCGACGAGGACGCCCTGCTTCTCGCCGGGTGGAGTGTCATCGAAGGTCAGCATCAACGGCGCGGTGTCGCTCATGGTCGCGCCGCTGAGACCCTGGCTCCGCCAGAAGGGCTCCCGATAGACCACATGGACCTTGTAGGCGTGCATCATCGACATACGCTCGCCCATGGTCCGTTGGGGTAGCGGGAGCTGGGGATCCACGCTGATGGCGGCGCGGTCGGCAGGGCTCATCGCGATCACCACGCGGCGAGCGTGATGGGTGTGGCCGGGCGTGTCGACCTCGACGTGGTCGTCGTACTGGCGGATTGCGAGGATCGGAGAATCGAGCACGACTCGGTCTCCGAGATCGGCAGCCATCCTAAGGCTCAGTTCGGCTGAGCCGCCGGTGAACGAGCGCTCGTTGCCGCCGGAGAGAGACGCAAGAAGGGTCTCCACACCGCCGATCGAGCGCAGGTGGCGAAGGACGAAAAGCAGAGACAGGTCGCCCGGCCGAGCCCCGAGGGTCAACGTGGCGATGATTGCCCACAGTGTGCGCGCCGTACTCGACTTGGCAGTGCGGTGCACCCATGATGCGAAGGTGAGGCCGTCCAACCTCGCCGCCTCGGGCGCCGCCAGCGCGTCGTCTGCGGGGCTGTGCTTGCACAAACGGTCCAGACGGATCAAGGACTGGGTGAAGTCCGCCGAACCGATCGGGTCCGCTGACCACGGCATCGAACCGCTGAACTTGATGACGCGCCCGCGGCGCTCGAACACCGCCTTTCCGTGCTCGTGGTGGTGCCAGGTCGACACGCCGAGTTCTTCTCCGAGTGCGATGAGCCGTTTGTACTCGGGACCGACCAGCTGACCGCCTTCCTCGACGAACCGACCGTTCCCGAGCTGGTGGACCTTGGTACGCCCACCGACCCTGTCGCGGGCCTCGAGGACTCGCAAGGACTTGATGCCTGCCTGGTCGAGGCGACGTGCCGCGACCAGACCTGACAGGCCGGCCCCGACCACGATGACGTCGCCGGTTGCTGTCTCGCGTTTCATGAATACCTGCTCCATCCAAAAGCTGTGTGATTGTGTATTTTTCGGGCCGCGGCCGGTGCAGTCGGCAGACCTGCGGGGCGGTGGGAGGGCCGGGTTGAGGTTCAGGCGGCGATGAGATGAGGCGTCGGCGTCGGAGGCAGTCGAAGCGCCGCGAGGACGCCTGGGATCGACAGGGCGGCGAGGAGGACGAATATCACCCTCGGCGTGTCGAGGAACATCTGCGGGGCGAGCACGAAGACCACGCCGCCGAGATTGCCGACAATCGTGAGGAACGCGGTCGCTGATGCGGCGTTCGCGATGCCCGCGTGGATCTCCGACCACTCGAAGGCGATTGGCAAGGCGGCCATCATGAAGAAGCCGACGACGACGGCGAGCACCAGCAGGATCACCTGATTGCCTGTCGCCGCGAACGCCAGGAATCCGAAGACCTGGACCACGCTGATGACGATCAGGGCGGTGCGCCTGGCATCGCGCCTGGCCGCGAGACCGGGGATGGTGATGGCGCCCGTAACGCCTCCCAGGGTCAGGGCGATCACGAGTGGTCCGCCGAATCCGGCATTGCCGAGGTGGTCTTGGACCGTCTCGATCCACGTGATGAATGCGTTGAACAGGCCGAAGAGGACGAACATCACTCCTGCGAGCATCCAGAGTTCCCGGGTTCGGCGGAGGTGTCCCCGGGCGACGGCAGGCTCGGGGTCCACCACGGCCACGGGCACCCGGACCACCGTCACCATGATCAGTAGCGCAACGCCGGCAGCGGTGCCTACGGCCGCGTGGACTCCGACCAGGAGCGTGATTCCCCCGCATTCGTACAGTGGTTGTCCGGTGACGGCGGCCAGCAGTACACCGAGGTAGAACGCTGCCGAGAGTAGAGCGATCACTGTGGGCCGCTCCTGCGCGGAGAAGTACCGGGCCGGGTACTTGGTGATCGCGTTGGCGACGAACGGGGTGCCGGCGGTGATCAGAACCTGTCCGGCGAGGGCCCATCCGTAGGACGAGGGATCGACGAGGCGGAGCAGTGGTCCCACCGCGATCATGGCGGCGCCCACCGCGAGCGTTGTGTCGAACCGTCGGTCCAGGAAACGGCCGGAGACGGCGCCGAGGAGCACCAGGAAGAGAGGGGAGAGCAGCGCGAGGTTCCCGACCGACGCCTCGGAGACTCCGAAATCCACTCGTACTCCCGACGTGACCGTGGCGTAGGTCAGGAACGTCATGGTGCTGGTGGTGAGCGCCGCAGCGTAGGCGGCCATGACGGTCCATCGTATTGCCGACGGCTTGGTGGCGGTGTGGTGGTGATTCTTTGTGGCGCCCTGTGTCATCGGGCACTCCTTCCGGCGCAGCGAATGTGAAGTAGAACACTCCATCTGCGGCCCTACCTGGGACTACACCAATACGCCCCGTTCTCCTCCGCCGCGCGGTGCGATCTGCCCTCTGCGAACTGCCGCGCTGTCCAGCACCTCCCGATCGGGCGGGGACGAGGCGCACGGTGGACCGACCGAACCGAACCTGATGACGATCGGCGCGGTTCGTATCGGCACGGTGTTCAGGCGGTGATCTCCTCGACCGCGACCTCGACGACCTCGGTCGGGCGCTCGCGGTCGGGGTCGAGGCGCGCATGCTGGGCCAGGTTGCCGAAGAAGGTGCGAGCGGGGATGACCTCGGGGCCGTGGACGCCCGGTTTGTCGACCTGACCACGCGCTGCCATGAGCGTCGCCACGGCCAGGGGGATACCGGTCATCGTGCCCATGCTGTCGTCGGGTACGACGAGAGGCCGGGCGCCGACCCGGACGCGCTTGCCGTTCTTGGTCCCCTCCGCAAGCGCGAAGAGCACCGGCAGCGACGGCGCGGGACCCGCCGCGGATCCCATCGTGCTCGGCTCGAGCACCAGGGTTTGGCTTGCCGCAGCCACGTCGAGTTCACCGGAACGGACCCGGTCAGCCGTGCGGATCACGGCCTCCATCAATCGCGGGCGAGAAGTCATGAGGTTGAGGGATTCTCGTACGCCGCTGCGCGTCCGGGGAAGCGTCAGAGGCTCGGGATGACCACAAACCCAGACGGGCGCCTCGCCCCAACCCGGGTAGCTGATAGTGCGCTCCTCGAGCGGCCGAGCGTCGGCGAGGCCGCCGTCGCGCCATACCTTGATCGTCGCGGTGCAGTTGTGGATCCAGTGCTCGATCGCCGCGGAGGATTTCATGCTGGTGTCGACCTCGGCGCGCTGGAAACCAGATGCACGCCAGGACGTGTAGACGGTCTCCACCTCGTCGCATTCGTCCATTGCCAGGACGCCGAGGAGATTGCTGATGCCGGGACTCGCGCCGACCCCGATCACCGCAGTGATGCCGGCTTCGCGTGCTTCGGCGTCGAGTTCGAGCATCGCGAGCGTCGGCTCGAAATCGTCACAGATGTCGAGGTAGTGCGTACGCGTCGCGATCGCGGCGCGCAGAACGAGCGGCCCGAACCGGTAGAACGGTCCCGTCGTGTTGAGCACGATGTCGATGTCGGCGAGTGCGTCGGCGAGCCCGTCTGGGTCGGAGATGTCGAGCGCGAGCGGTGTCGCCCGGGGGCCGAGCTCGTCGGCGAGTGCTTTGGCGGCCTGCTCGTTCCGATCGGCGACGAGGACCTCGGCGATCTCTTCGGCGTTGGCCAGCACTCGGCAGGCGTGGGCACCCATCTCGCCCGCACCGCCTGTGACGAGAACCCTTGTTCTGGTGGGATATTCAGCAGTCATAGTGGATTTCTGTCTCCTGTGTGTCGGCAGGGATCGGACCCTGCGGAGGGTTGAGGGGCGGGCGTGTGATCGACGTCGTCCTCGAGCGCATCACGCTCGCCCGCGGTGAGAGGCCGCGGGCCGCGCGCCTCGACGTCCCAGGCCACGAGTGTCGCCTCCGAGCGGTTGCACACGGTGCCTTTGGCGTCGAGGAGCAACTCGGCGAGATCGATGCTCGATCGGCCCAGGCGCACCGGTCGGATCACGACCTGGAGCGGGGCGTCTTCCTCGAGGATCTCCCGGAGGTACCGCATTCGATGGGCGGCAACGACATACGCGGGACTGCGGGTCTTCCAACGACCGCGCAGGTACTCCACCCGCGCCTGTTCGAAGGCCTTGGGATAGACGGCGGCGGTCAGGTGGCCCAGGTAGTCGAAGTCATACGACCACGGGTGCACGGTCGTCGTCCAGGTCATGGCGATCTCCATCAGGTCTTGACAGCGGATGGTCGAGTACCGTTCTATAACAAACGTCTCAAATAAGAAACCCCCACAAAGAACGGAGCACCCCGTGAACGACGTCAGCAGGCCTCGACCGCTCACGGTCGACCGCGTCAGCCCGGTTGACGACCTGCTGCGCGCGGTCGCCAGGGACCCCGGTCGCCCGTTGCTGCGGTCCCACCACGAGGTCCTCTCCGTGGGTGAACTGGCCGACCGTGCGCGCCGCGTGGCAGCGCAACTCGGGCACCGCGGCGTCTCGGCAGGGGACCGGGTGGCCCTGGTCAGCGGCAACTCGATCGACCGGGTCGTGTGGATGTTCGGCGTCTGGTGGCTCGGAGCGGTCGAGGTGTCGGTCAACGTCGAGCTCCGCGGCCCGATGTTGTCCCATGTCCTGACCGACTCCGACCCCAGCCTGATCGCCTGTCAGGACGACCTCCTGGAGCCGGTCCGCGACGCGGCGGCCGGGGGCATCCTGCCGATGAGCGAACTGACGGCCGAGCCGATTCACCAGGCGATGCAGGAAGAACTCGATGTGGCGCAGCGCGGCTTCGGCCCCGGCGAGCTCGCGACCATCCTCTACACCTCGGGAACGACGGGCCCGGCCAAGGGGGTGATGCTCCCGCGGGCGTACTTCTCCAACCTCGCCGAGGTGTGGATCGACCGGCTCGACCTCCGCGCCGAGGACATCGGTTACTTCCCGCTCCCGTTCTTCCATGTCGATGGTCATGTCCAGCTCACGGCGTGTATACAGTCCGGCAGCTCGATGGCCTTCCGCGACAGGTTCTCCGTCTCGGAGTATTTCACCGACGTCCGCCGGTTCGGAGCGACGTGGGCATCGGGTGTGGGTGCGATGCTCTCGATGCTGGCCCAGGCAGAGTTGCCCGAGCCGGGCTCGCACCGCCTGACCCGTCTGGTCGGGGCCCCGGTTCCGCAGGTCGCCTACGAGACGTTCGAGGACCGGCTCGGTATTCCCGTGCTCACGCTCTTCGGTCAGACCGAGTGTGACGGCATCGCGATGGACAGCGTCGAGCAGCGGCGCCGCGGCGCCGCCGGGCGTATTCACGACGCGATCGACGTTCAGGTGGTCGACGAGAACGACCGACCGCTACCCGTGGGCGAGACGGGCGAGATCCTCTACCGCCCGCGGCGCCCGCACCTCTCAGCCCTGGGGTACTGGCGGCGTCCCGAGGCGACGGTCGAGGCGTGGCGCAACCTGTGGTTCCACACCGGCGATTCCGGACATCTAAACGGCGACGGCTTCCTCTACTTCGACGGACGCCGGACGGACAGTTTGCGCCGGCGCGGCGAGAACATCTCGGTGTGGGAGCTCGAGCACAGCCTGAAAACGGCTGGCGGTGTTCAGGACTGCGTAGTCATCGGTGTCCGCGACGAGCACGGCGGCGAGGACGAGATCAAGGTCTTCATCGTCCCGGACGGTGAGTCTCTGGTGCTCGAGGAGTTCATCGAGCACTGCCGCAAGGTGCTTCCCCGATTCGCCATGCCGAGATATCTCACTGTCACCGACGGCTCCGAGTTCGTCCGCAGCGCAGGAACCGGCGTGGTCCAGAAGCACCTGCTCTCCCGTGACATCACGTCGCCCGAAGTAATGGAAGTGCCCCGATGAGCGCATCTAATGGATTCAACTGGTCTGACGCATTGTCCGAGTTCGACGTTCGCCGCACCCAGGCTCGCAACCTTGGCGGCGAGCGCCGGGTGGGGCGTCAGAAAGAGCAGGGCCGGTACACAATTCGCGAGCGGATCGATGCCATCGCCGAGAGCTTCAGCGAGATCGGTGAGTTCGCCGTCTTCGAGGAGTACGACGCGCTCGGCAACAGGTTGGGCACCCTTCCTTCGAGCTACGTGTGCGGCCTGGCGAGAGTGGACGGCCGACCCGTTGCTCTGGGCGGTGAGGACTTCACGGTCCGCGCCGGCGCTCCGCAGTCCTATCTCGACCGCATGAAAGGCGGGATGGGTGGCTTCGTCGAGGACCTCGCCCACGAATACAAGATCCCGCTTCTGATGTTTGTCGAAGGCATCGGCGGCGACGTCGCGGCGCAGGAGGACAAGGGACACGCCTACCTCACCAGTTCCTTGAGCTGGACTCGTTCGTTCGAGCTCCTCGACGAGGTACCGGTCCTGACCATGGTGAGCGGCGCCGCCGTCGGTGCCAGCGCGGCACGGGCCGTGGCCAGCCATTTCTCGGTGATGACCAAGGATTCCGTGATCTTCGCCGGGGGCCCGCCGCTGGTTCGGCGCGCTCTGGGCCTCGACATCGACAAGCACGAGCTGGGCGGTGGGCCGGTGGCGACCAGCTCGGGCGCCGTCGACAACCTGGCGCGGGACGAGGACGACGCAATAGCTCAGATCCGCGCGGTGCTGAGCTATCTACCCCAGAACGTCTGGGAGCTCCCGGAGCGCACGACGTGCGAGGATCCCGTCGACCGCCGTGCGCCGGAACTCCTCGAGATCATCCCGGAGAACCGACGGCAGACCTATCGTGCGACCAAGGTGATCAAGGCTGTGGTCGACGAGGGGTCATTCTTCGAGATCGGCTCCAGGTGGGGCAAGAGCCTCGTCACCGGTCTCGCCCGGATCGATGGGATGCCCATCGGTGTTCTCGCGAGCAACCCGCTGCACCTCGGTGGCGCGATGGACTCGGCTGCTGCTGAGAAGCAGGTGCGGCTGATCAACCTCTGCAACACCTTCCACCTTCCCGTCCTCTACTTCGTCGACGTTCCCGGTTTCATGGTCGGTCCGCAGGCCGAGCGGGCGAACGTCATGCGATGGGGAGTCCGCGCGATCCAGTCGGTGGTCGAGGCGACGGTGCCCATCATCACGGTGCAGGTGCGCAAGGCGTACGGCCTGGCTGTTTCTGCGACGGCGAATCCCGACCGGCTCGGGCTGCGTCTGGCATGGCCCAGCGGCGAGTGGGGCGACCTTCCCATCGAGGGTGGCGTCGAGGCCGCCTACCGGCGAGAGATCGAGGCGGCGGACGACCCCGCCCGGATGCGGGCAGAGATCGAGGCCCGAATGGGCTCCCTCGTCGATCCGTGGCGGACCGTCGAGGCGTTCGGCGTGGAGCACATGATCGACCCGCGCGAGACCCGCGAGGTCGTGGCCTCATTCCTCGATGCCAGCCAGGGAGCGCTCGCGGCTGCCGTGAGCCCGGCGCGCCGAGACCGGCGCCGGGGCCGATGAAACCCAACAGGTGCGAACTGCGCACCATCGGAACGGAGAACAACCATGAATGAAATCGCTGCCGAATGCGCGGCTACCGTGTGGAAAGTCGTCGCCGCACCTGGTGACCAGGTCAGCGAAGGCGACGTGCTGCTCATCCTCGAGTCGATGAAGATGGAGATCCCGATCGAGGCCGAGGACGTCGGAGTCGTGGCGCAGATCCACGTCGCAGTCGGAGCCAGCATCTCCGAGGGCGACCTCCTCGTGACGCTGGAGGGCTGATCTCATGTTCGACAAGGTTCTCGTCGCGAACCGCGGAGAAATCGCCGTACGCGTCATCACGACATTGCGGCGTCTCGGCATTGCGAGCGTCGCCGTCCACTCCGACGTCGATGCGGACAGCCTGCATGTCCGGATGGCCGACGAGGGGGTGCCTATCGGTGCAGCCCCCGTCGCGGAGAGCTACCTGAGGATCGACCGCATCATCGAGGCAGCCCTCGCCACCGGCGCCCAGGCCATCCATCCCGGCTACGGCCTGCTGTCCGAGAATCCGGAGTTCGCCCGCGCGTGTGCGGCGGCCGGGCTGGTGTTCATCGGTCCTAACCCCGAGTCGATGGAGATGATGTCGTCGAAGATCCGGGCGCGGGAAACCGTGACGGCCGCCGGCGTCCCCGTCGTCCCCGGGGATACCGAGCCGATCCACCCCGGTCCCAAGGCCTATGCGATTGCGGAAGCCATCGGCTATCCCGTCGCCGCCAAGGCGGCGAGCGGTGGTGGCGGCAAGGGGTTCCGCGTGGCTCGTGGCCCCGACGAACTCGCTGCCGCGGTCGAAGGCGCGTCGGGTGAGGGCGAACGCTTCTTCGGCGACGCCACTGTCTACCTGGAGCGTTACCTCGAGAACCCACGTCATGTCGAAGTGCAGATCATCGCCGACACGCATGGCAACATGGTTCACCTGTTCGAGCGGGACTGCTCGGTGCAGCGGCGGCACCAGAAGCTGGTCGAGGAGGCGCCCTGTCCGCTGCTGACGGACGCCCAGCGCAGGCACCTCGGTGAGATCGCGGTGCGGGCAGCGCGAGCCGCGAACTACTACTCCCTCGGCACGGTCGAGGGACTGCTCGTCGGCGACGACTTCTACTTCCTCGAGATGAACACCCGCATCCAGGTCGAGCATCCGGTCACCGAGCTCGTCACGGGGCTTGACCTCGTGGCGGAGCAGATCCGCATCGCCGCAGGTGAGCCGCTGAGCTTCGGCCAATCCGACGTGCGGATCAACGGCCATGCGATCGAGTGCCGGGTCAATGCCGAGTCGGCCGCCAAGGGCTTTCGCCCAGGACCGGGCCGGATCGAGCGGTTCGTCGCACCGGTCGGAGATCGAGTGCGGGTCGACACCGGGGTGGCCGAAGGAGACGACGTCCACCCCTACTACGACCCGATGATCGCCAAGGTGATCACCTGGGGCGAAGACCGCCGCGCTGCCACCGATGCGATGCGCAAGGCACTCGACGAGACCGTGATCGCGGGCATACCGACGCTGATCCCGTTCCATCGCGCGCTGCTCGCAAGTGAGGAGTGGGAGCGCGCGAGCACATGCCGTGAGCTGGTCGAGAACCCGTCCTGGTTGAAGTCCACCGGCGCCTGGGACGACAGCTCCGGGTGAAGGGGTGCAGTGTGCACCACGGAGCGTCCCTGAACGCCCCAGATATGTGTGGCGCGAAGCATAGCCGCTGGCGAATCATTGCTACCGGGCCGGGCGATGGGCCCCGCGGATCGAACTCAGGAGTGCAACTATGGCCGGCAACGAGGCTCAGTGATGTGCCGAGTCGAGCGCACTCATCGCGAGCGCGGAGTCGACCCAAGTCCTGACAGGGGGCGGGACGGTGGGATCGCCTGTGTCCCAGAGGTTCGAACCGAGCACCGCATAGCTGGCGTAACCATCGATGAGCGCCACCAGGTAGTCACCGATCTCGCGCGCTCGGGACGTGGGCTGGTCGCGGGAGGCCAGCGCCACGCGCACGTGTTCCTCGACGGTCGAGCGCCACGACGCGAGATAGTTGATCATCTCTCGCCCCAGCTTCTCCGGGGAGCTTGCTGCCTCGGCGTAGAAGAACAGGGTGATCCGGCTGAAGGCCACCGACTGCCCGTCGAGCGGAATATGCGCGGTCAGTATGCGAACCAGCCGCTCGATCGGGTCCAGTCCGGTGTCCTCGGCGATCGCGGCCAGCCGACGGCCTGAGAGCCAGAAGGAATGCCGGAAGGCCAACTGCAGCAGGTCGTCTCGACCACCGACGTAGTGGCTCAGCACGCCGGTGGACCAGCCACTGCGGTTCGCGACGTCCCGCACGGTGACGCCGGAGACGCCGCCCTCGGCGACGATCGCGAGGACGGCGTCAGCGATCTCGGCACGCCGCTGGCGGTGGTCGACGATCTTCGGCATGCCCGTATTTAAACACAACCGATCGACTTAAATACCTACCCCACAAGGAGCGCGCTCATGACCATGACTGGCACGCCTGCCAGGAGCGACGTCGATGCGCTGATCATCGGCGCAGGTCCGTCCGGCGTCACTACTGCCCGACTGCTGGCCGAGAGCGGGTTCCGGGTGACCGTCCTGGAACAGGGTGACTGGCCCGATGTCGCCGACTACCCCAGCGAAAGGCTCGAACGGGAACTGCTCGTCGCCGGCCGCTGGAACCCCAACCCCAACCACCGCCGTGGACCGAGTGACTATCCCGTCAACGACGCCGACTCGGACGTGCACCCGTTCATGTTCAACGGAGTCGGCGGCAGCAGCGTCTTGTTCTGGGCGGAGTGGCCTCGAATGATCCCGTCCGACTTCCGGGTCCGCACCCTGGACGGTATCGCCGACGACTGGCCGATCACCTACGAAGATCTGCAGCCCTATTACGAGGCTGTCGACGAGATGATCGGCGTCTCGGGGCTGGGCGGCAACATTGCCTATCCGCCCGGCTACGTGCCTCCTCAACCGCCGCTACCCATCGGCCGCATGGGCCGGATCGCAGCCGAGGGCATGAACAAGTTGGGCATCGGCTGGTGGCCCGGTACGTCCGCGATCCTGTCCCAGGGCGTCGGCTCCCGCGGAGCGTGCGCTCGCTGGGGGACCTGCGGGAGCGGCTGCCCCGAGGGGGCGAAGGCGTCCTTCGACGTGGCGATGTGGCCCGGTGCACTGGCCGCGGGTGTGAACCTGGTGGTAGGGGCGCGGGTCAGGGAGATCACGGTTTCCGCCAAGGGTCTCGCGACCGGCGCCACGTGGATCGACCGCGAAGGAGTCGAGCAGCACACGTCTGCGCCGATCGTGATCGTGTGCGCCAACGGAATCGGCACGCCTCGCCTGCTGCAACTGTCCACCTCTTCGCTGTTCCCGGATGGGCTCGCGAACTCCTCCGGCTACGTCGGGCGCAACCTGATGATGCACCCGGTGGCGACGGTTCTGGGTGAGTACGAGCACGACGTCGAGCCCTGGCTCGGTCCGGAGAGCCACCCGATCTGGTCCATGCACTTTGCGGAGACCGACATCAGTCGCGGATTCCGCCGCGGCGCCAAGTGGACTTCGGTCGTGCTTCAGGGGCCGGTGAGCCTGCTCCAACGGTTCGGAGAGCTGCCGCTGTCCGAGCGGAGCGGTCTGGCCGGGCACGAACTCGTCGAGCGTCTGTACGGCAATTCGTTCGAACTCGCGGCCTCGATCGAGGACCTGCCCGTCTTCGAGAACAGGGTGACCCTCGACCCCGAACTCGTCGACAGCGACGGCATCCCGGCGCCGAAGATTCACTACAAGATGTCGGACGAGAGCAAGCGTGCCCTCGACTGGAACCTGGACCGGATCGTCGAGGTTCACGAGGCCGCCGGCGCCATCTCCACCAAGCGGGTGGACTTCATGGGCGAGACCGGGTGGCACCTGCTCGGCACCGCCCGTTGCGGCGATGATCCGAAAACGTCGGTGGTCGACGGCTACGGACGGTCGCACGACGTTCCCAACCTCTACATCTTCGACGGCAGCGTCTTCGTGACGTCGTCCGCCGTGAATCCGACCCCGACGATCACCGCCTTCGCACTGCGGGCTGCCGAGCACCTGATCGAAACCGCTGCCGAGCAAAGGACCCCGCTGTGATCGAACTTCCCGATGACAACGCCCGTAGCGGGGCGGCACGAATCGCCGACCTGTGGTTCCCCGGGAGCGCGCGGTCGCCCAGGTTGACTGCGCTGCCCGGCTATGACGCTCTCCTGAGCCGAGCGCTCCAGGCGGATCCCGCGCTCTCCGAGGCCTTCATTCAGGTCGCCGAGCTGGCCGCCGGGGTCGACGACCTCACCGCCGAGGTGGTCGCGGACTGGCCGGAGGAGCTCGCCGAGGCGGCCTTCTATTTCCTCAGCTGCACGTACTACATGGCGCCCGAGGCGCGACACGCAGTCGGCTATCCCGGTCAGACTCGGACGCCCTCATCGGAGGCCACGCCGGACCAGATGCTCGACGACGACCTGATCGCACCGGTGCTCGCGTTGGGCCCGACCTACGTCCCGACCCCCACCACCGACTGAAGGAACAACCTTATGACCCCCGAGAAGATCCTGGCAGATGCGCAGCGGCGGATCGACGACCTCGCGCCGGCCCACTACATCGGCGGAAGCTTCGTCGCGAGCACGGGCACCGAGACGATCGAGGTGACGAGTCCCGGTGACGGCGCACGGCTGGGTGCCACATCGAACGGCACCGCGGCCGACGTCGACGCCGCGGTCGCTGCGGCGCGCGCGGCACTTCCGGCCTGGGCGCGACTGACCCCCAGTTCCCGAGCTGAGGCGCTGTTCCGGCTCGCGGACGCCATCGACGAGCACGCCGATCTGCTGGCCGCACTCGAATCGCTCAACGTCGGCAAGTCCTATGCCTATGCGGCGTATGAGATTCCACTCATCTCCGACTGCTTCCGGTTCATGGCCGGTGCCGCGCGGACAACCCAGGCGCCGGCACCCGGCCAGTACGCCGAGGGCCGGCTCTCCTACGTTCGGCGTGAACCCGTCGGTGTGGTCGGTGCCATCACGCCGTGGAACTTTCCGCTCCTGATGGCGGCGTGGAAGATCGCGCCGGTGCTCGCTGCAGGAAACACCATCGTGCTCAAGCCGGCCGCGTTGACGCCGTTCAGCACGCTGATCCTCGCCGACCTCGCAACGGGCATCCTGCCGGACGGCGTGCTGAACATCGTGGTCGGCGAAGGCGCAACGGTCGGTGACGCGATGAGTCGTCACGACGACATCGACATGATGGCTCTGACCGGCAGCCTCCGCTCGGGCCGGCTGGTCGCGGAGGGCGCGGCGACCACAGTCAAACGGGTCCACCTCGAGCTCGGCGGCAAGGCGCCCGTCGTGGTGTTCCCGGACGCCGACCTCGACAATCTCGTCCAGACGCTGATAGAAGCGGGTTACGGAAACGCGGGCCAGGACTGTGGCGCGGCGACGCGGGTGATCTGCCACGAGGATGTGCGGGACAAACTCCTGGAGGCCCTCGTCGAGGCCGCAGGAGAGCTCCGCAGCGGAAATGCCTTATCGGGCGGAGATTTCGAACTCGGTCCCTTGATCAGCGCAGCCCAGCGCGACCGCGTCGCGGACATGGTGGACCGGGCACGAAAGGACGGTGCCCGAGTCGTCCTGGGCGGCGAGGTGCCCGACGGCCCCGGCTTCTTCTACCCCCCGACAATCCTCGCCGACGTCACCTCCGGATCGGAGATGTCGCGCGAGGAGGTCTTCGGTCCGGTGATCTCGGTGGAGACCTTTGCCGCCGACGCCGAGGCACTGGCCAAGGCCAACGACGTCGACTACGGCCTCGCGGCTTCGGTGTGGACCCACGACTCTGCGCGTGCTCTTCGCTTCACCGAGGACCTGAACTTCGGTTCGGTGTGGGTCAACACCCACCTGAACTTCACCAACGAAATGCCGTGGGCCGGTTTCGGGAAGTCGGGCTACGGCCGCGACAACTCCACGTACGCCCTCGACGACTACACCCGCACCAAGCACGTGATGCTCCCGATCGGGGCACCGCTCGACGCCTGAACGCAAACCCCGCGGGAACCCCCGACGGTGCACTCTGCACCGGGCGCCGTCCCAGAACACCACAGATGTGTGTGGCGGCGGTCATACCCGCTGGCAGACCATGACAACAGGGTCGAAGGTCCGGCCCGTGCAGATCGAAATTAGGAGTTCTCTATGACCGTCACCAGTGCCCCTACCGAGTCCGTGGACATCGTGATCATCGGAGCCGGGGTCTCCGGTGTGGGATCGGCGTGTTACCTCCGAGACGCCTTTCCCGGCAAGAAGATCGTCGTCCTCGAGGGGCGCGGCCGAATCGGTGGTACCTGGGACCTCTTCCGTTACCCGGGCGTCCGGTCCGACTCCGAACTCCACACCTACGGTTACCAGTTCAAGCCGTGGAGCCACGAACACGCGATCGCAGACGGACACCTGATCCGCGAGTACCTCGAGGAGACCGCTGCCGAGAACCATATCGATGACTTGATCCGGTACCACCATCAGGTCGTGTCGGCCGACTGGTCCAGCGCCGAGGGCGTGTGGACCCTCCAGGTTCGGGTCGCTGTTCCGGGGCAGAAGGCGAAAATCGTTTCGATCAAGACGAACTGGGTTTACGGCGCCACCGGCTACTACCGCTACGAGGAGGGATTCACGCCTCAGTTCGAAGGCCGCGAGGACTTCGCCGGCGACGTCCTGCACCCGCAGTTCTGGCCCGAGAACTACGACTACGCGGACAAGAAGGTCGTCGTGATCGGAAGCGGCGCGACCGCCATCACGATGGTTCCGGCGATGACGACGGGTCCCGGTGCAGCAGAGCATGTCACGATGCTGCAGCGCACCCCCACCTACGTCATGACGCTCCCGCGGATCGACAAGGTCGCCAAGTTCCTCTACCAAATCCTCGGGCAGGAGCGCGGATACGCCGTCACGCGGCTCAAGAACGTGTGGCGGGACTTCTTCTTCGTCGGCTACATGCTCAAGTTTCCCGACTCGGGCCGCAAGCTGATGCGCAGCCTCACCCGGAAGGCGTTACCCGACGGCTACGCCGTCGACACTCACTTCAACCCGCCGTACAAGCCCTGGGAGCAGCGGCTGTGCATGACACCCGACGGAGACTTCTTCGAGGCGATCTCCGACGGCAGGGCCTCCGTCGTGACCGACAAGATCGACCGCTTCACCAATACCGGCATCCGGCTGGCTTCGGGTGAGGAGATCACCGCGGACGTGATCGTCACCGCCACCGGGCTCAACATGCGCATGTTCGGCGGCATCCCGCAGACGGTCGACGGAGAGAAGCTCGCCATCGGCGACTCGGTCACCTACCGCGGAATGCTGCTGTCGGGTCTGCCGAACTGGTCCTTCGCGTTCGGTTACACGAAGTACTCGTCGTGGACCCTCAAGGTCGGCCTGACCGCGCAGTATGTCATCCAGCTGATTCGGCACATGGAGGCTCACGGATATAACCAGGTCGTGCCGGTGGCCGAACCCGGAATGGCGACCGAGCCGCTCCTCGACCTCAATGCGGGCTACGTGACCCGCACGGCAGACACCCTGCCCAAGCAGGGAACCGAATTGCCGTGGCGAATGCTCACGTCGTATCAGGCAGACAAGAGGCTGCTCAAGAGTGACGTCGCTGATGACCACTTGCAGTTCAGCTCAGGGAGCGATCGGCGGGGCCATGGACGAGCGGTGGCCGCCACGGGGTCCGCGAGCAGGGTGCAGGTGCGATGAGCACCGCAACTGCCGCGACCCGCATCTCGGTCGGGGAGTGGGTACAGCGACGCGTCGGGATCGGAATGGGTCAGCTTCCTGCATCGCTGCTGAAGCGTCTGGTCAAGGTGCCCGTGAACGTGGACGGTGAGCAGATGGCGCCCGAAATCGCGGTCCTCATGTCTGCCGTCGCAAAGGCCCCCGACTTCAGCGATCTCAGTCCCGGCGAAGCGCGAGCCGCCGAACTGAAGGATGCCGGGATCTACGGCGAGCGGCCCCTGCCGATGCGACAGGTGGAGGAGCTCGCGTTGCCAGGAGGCCTCGCAGCAACCCGATACCGCGCCGGCATCTCGTCCAATGGGCTCGTGGTGTTTTTCCACGGAGGCGGATTCGTGCTCGGCAGCAGGGCCGCGTACGACGGTCCCGTGCGTCTTCTTGCACAGCAGACGGGCATGGACATCCTTTCCGTCGAGTACCGGCTCGCGCCGGAGAACCCCTACCCAGCACCGCACGACGACGCAAAGGTCG
Organism: Rhodococcus sp. 4CII; assembly: GCF_014256275.1. Taxonomy (NCBI): domain Bacteria; kingdom Bacillati; phylum Actinomycetota; class Actinomycetes; order Mycobacteriales; family Nocardiaceae; genus Rhodococcus; species Rhodococcus sp. 4CII. Next base: position 2,692,006 of record NZ_JACCFE010000002.1, on the reverse strand, counting down.
CCTGGGAGTACGCCTTGGCCAACGCCGGCAGATGGGGCATCCCGCTTGACCGTATCGTCGTCGCGGGCGACAGTGCAGGAGGGAATGTCGCTGCGGCACTTGCCCAGAGGTTGCGCGCCTCCGCGCGGCAGCCTGCGCTTCAGGTGCTCATCTACCCGGTCACCGACCTCGCCGGCTCCCGTCCCTCGAACGAGGAGTTCGCCGACTCGCCGGCGCTGACCGCCAAGCAGATCGCATGGTTCCTCGACCAGTACCTGCCACCGGCCGTCGACCGCACCGACCCGCGCGTTTCACCACTGCTCGCCGCCGACCTGACCGGCCTGCCGCCGACTCTCGTCACAGTCGCAGGCTTCGACCCGCTCCGCGACGACGGCCTCGCCTACGCCGCCAGGCTGACCGAGAGCGGCGTCCCCACCGAGCTGATCAGGGAGCCGGGTCTCGTACACGGCTACCTCTCGCTCACCGCGCTGAGCACGACGAGTCGGGAAGCTGTCGAGCGAATCGCGTCGGCCATCGTGCGGGCCTTGGCGTAACTCACCGGGTGGGCCTCCCGGACAACTGACCCGTGCCTATGAAGAGGAGAACCCATGTCCACTTCCAAGTTGGCTCTATACACGCAGAAGATGAATGAGATCTGTGCTGCCGTTGCTGCACGCGACCTCCAGGCAGTGCTCGGCTACTTCGATGACGAGTGCGTTGTCGTCAACGGCGCGAGCGGGACCGTGGGTGACAAGTCGGCCCTCCTTCCCGGGTTCGAGGAGATGTTCGCGACCTTCCCCGACTGGACCCCGCGTGTGGCTACGTCTTTCCTGGAAGGCGATACCGTGGGTGTTCTATTCGAGGTGACGGGGACCGCTGGTGGGTCCGGTCCGAAGGTCACGTGGATCGGCACCGGGTATTCCACGTTCGATCCCCAGACGCTGAAGATCGTCCGTGACGTCTACTTCATGGACGAGGCCGCCCTGGAGCAGAAGATCAGCGACTCCGGGCTGGTCGGCTGATCCCCTCCCGCTCGAGGCCCACCGCTCAAATCGCCGGATCCAGCTTCAGCGCCGATCGATTACAGCATGCTTCTGCTCTGTCATCCGGCCGAATGCCTGAGTAGTCCAATATGTTCCGGGCGCATATATGGTCAGGATGGGAAACTGCGTGGGCCTCGCGCGTGGCCGCGGCGCCCGCGGCTCACCGCGCACCAAGACCGGGGCTCCCTTATTTTGACGACCCCTTTCTCAATAACTACCGAGGCATAACAAGCATGAGGCAAACAATCGTCGACAGCGAGATGCTGAATCTTGCACGCAGGTGGGCACCTTACGGAGGTGTCCCCGCCAGCGAAATTTGGATTACCTTCGGGATGGGCCCCGAGCGGTTCTTTGCACATCTCATCCGGATATTGGGCACGCTCACTGCTCGCGAGCTCTCACCAGATCAGCGCCAATCACTGCAGTACCTGGCCAAGCGTCACGTCCGAGGACCGTACCCGCCCGCAGGGGCGGCATCAATTGGCGAGAAGACAAGACGATAACCGACCGAAACACGCTTTGATGTTTGTCCATGGGCGACGGAGGCGTTCAAGGCGCGGGTGAGAGGACACATCCGCCATCGCGTGAGAACGATGTCATGCAGTGCCCGGTTGAGGTGGCGGTCGCCGCCTCGGCCGGGCACTGTCTTTGCTTGCGACCGCCCGGGCGTGAAGTACATCCATCTCCAACGCCGTCCACGTCCGTGATAGGACGTGCGAGATCTTTGTGGACGCTACTTTCCTACGGCCTCGCTCGCCCGCAGATCCTTGCGGAGGATCTTGCCCGCGGCGGACTTCGGGACGAGGTCGATGAACTCGACCTTGCGGACCTTCTTGTGCGGGGAGACCCGCTCGGCGACGAACGCGATGATCGCGGCTTCGTCCAATTCGGCGCCCTGCTGCTTGACGACGAACGCCTTCGGGACCTCCTCGCCCTCGTCGTCGAGGACACCGATGACGGCGGCGTCGGCGACCTGCGGATGGGTCAGCAGCAGTGCCTCGAGTTCGGCGGGCGGCACCTGGTAGCCCTTGTACTTGATCAGTTCCTTCATCCGGTCCACGATCGTCACCACCCCCTCGGCGTCGACGGTGGCGATGTCCCCGGTGTGCAGGTATCCGTCCGCGTCCAGGGTTTCCGCGGTCGCCTGCGCGTTGCCGAGGTAGCCGGCCATGATGTTCGGGCCCTTGCACCACAACTCCCCCGGTGCACTGACCCCCTCGGTGGGGTAGTCGATCTCCGCACCGGTGGCGGGGTCGACGAGTTTGCATTCCATGTTCGCCACCGACGGGCCGACCGAGTCCAGGGCGATGTCGTCGCGGTCGAACGGGATCGCGTGCGAGACCGGGCTCATCTCGGACATGCCGTAACCCTGCCGCACCCGGCAGCCGAGCCGGTTCGCGACGGCCTTGCCCAGTTCCTGATCGAGGGGGGCGGCGCCGGAGAAGATCGAATGCACCGACGACAGGTCGTACTCGTCGACCAGCGGATGCTTGGCCAACGCGACCGCGACCGGCGGGGCGATGAACACGTACGTGCACTTCTGCGCGGAGACGATGGACAAGAACTCGACCAGGTCGAATTTCGGCATGGTCACCAGCGCGGCCCGGTTGTAGAGGGCGGCGTTGAGCAGCACCGTCATCCCGTAGATGTGGAAGAACGGCAGCACCGCGAGGAGTTTGTCGTCGGCGCCGATGCCCATCCGCGGGTTGATCTGGCAGACGTTGGCGACCAGGTTGCGGTGGGTGAGCATCACCCCCTTCGGGCGGCCGGTGGTGCCGGACGAGTACGGCAGCACCGCCAACTGGGTCGCCGGGTCGAACGACACCTCCGGGGCGGGGGCACCGGCGGTCAGCAGATCGGCCAGCGACGGGTGCCCGTCGGCGCCGTCGAGGACGATCACGTTCTCCGCCGGGATCCCGACCCTCGCGGCGGCGTCCCGGGCCTGTGGGAGCAGCGGGGAGACGGTGAACAGGAACTTCGCGTGCGAGTCGGTGAGCTGCTTGGCGATGTCCTCGGCGGTGTAGAGGGCGTTGACGGTGGTGGCGACACCACCGGCGCGCAGGATCCCGTGGAACACCGACGCGAACGCGGGCACGTTCGGCGAATGCAGGCCGACGACCTCGCCGACCGCGAGCCCGCGTGCGGCCAGCGCCCCGGCCACCGCATCGATCTGGGTGGTGAGGGTCCGGTAGGTGGTGACCGCGCCGGAGGCACCGTCGATCAGCGCGGGCCGGTCCAGGTCCGCCGGGTCGACCCGGCCGAAGAGGAACTCGTAGACACTGAGGTTCGGAATCTCGACGTCCGGAAACGGGCTCTTGAAACTCACTGGGACATCCTTCGTTGACGTGGCAGCGCGCTCGAACACGCGAAATGCGATGGGCATTGTCGTGTGATCGAGCAACCATAGGCCGTGACGAGCGTCGCGGGCATCGTGGTGCGACGCAGAAGATACCTGTGGTCGAACCACAACGGGGCACCGCCGAATGTTCACGGGTGTGGTGCCGAGCTGTACTGTGTCACAGCGGAAACATCGGAGGTCGGTGGATGACGACGGAGAACGGCGCTATGTGGTCTTACGACGACGGCGCGGTCGGTCTCGCGACATGGGTGCAGGACCGCATTCCCACTATCGCGCGCGCCGCCACGGACGCGATCTGGGCGGAACTGCCCTCGTACCGCGCCACCGGCTTGTACGACGACGTGGTCACGCACGTCACCAGCATCTTCGGGGTGTTCACGACGAGCATCATCGAACGACGGGTTCCGTGCGTGGGCGATTTCGCGTTCACCTCGACGCATGCCTCGGAACGTGTCGCGAACGGTATCTCCCTGATCGACTTCCTGCAGGCTTTCCGCATCGGGCAGATGGTTCTCTGGTCGTATGTTCTCGAGTCCGTCCGGTCGACCGAGGGGCAGGAGGAAGCGGCACTCAATCTCGTCGAGCATCTCATGCGCACGATCGAGTTGGGCAGTTCCGCCGCAGCGACGACCTACTTTCAGGCGCAGCAGTATCTCGTGGCAGATCAGGAGCGCATCGCGCGCGACTGCCTCGAGGATTTGCTCGCGGGGAACCTGCCCCGGATATCGGTCCGCCTGGAGGCGATGCGCAGGGCCGGTCTCGAGCCCGGGGCCGATTTCGTCGTCATCGTGTGCCGGGCAACCTCGGAGGCTGCCGGAGCAGACCTGATTCTCGACGCGCGCAAAGCGCTCGCTCGGCATCTCCCGGGCATGTTGGTCCCGTGGCGGCAGGATCTCGTCGGGCTGGTCCCGTCCGGACGGTTCACCCTCGCCACGCTGTCGCAGAAGGTCGCGCGCGCGGTCAGAGACCTCGGGAAGGGCAAGATCGCTGCTTCGGTCGGGATCAGCTCGACACACGACGAGTTCGCCCAGACCGCGGCGGGGTTGCTCGAGGCGCAGGTTGCCTGTGACCACCTGGGGGGCCGAAGGGCGGTCCAGGTTTTCGATGATCTCTCGCCCCTGGACTACCTGGTGCGCCGTCCGGATCCGACCGCGCGCCGGCTCATCGATCCTCGGCTGCGCGCGTTCATTGCGGAAGACCTCTCGTCGGGCTCGATCTATATCGAGACGTTGTCGGCATACGTAGCCGCCGACATGAACGCGACGGAGGCCGCCGCGGCGCTACGGATCCACGTGAACACCATGTACTACCGGTTGGGTCGGATTGCCGAGCGCACCGGCAAGGATCTTCGGCACGTCGAGGACGTCGTCAATCTCCTTCTCGCGGTGAGGATTGCCTCGATAGCGCCGACACGCTGAGTTGGCCGACCGGCGTCGTGTGGTGCAACGTGCACCCAGCCCGGCCTGCACCCTGGTGAATGTGATGTAGCTCCCGACGTCGATGCAGCGCAAAGGTAGAGACCTCAGCCGCACCTGTGCTCGGGGCGTCTATGACGTCGATGAAGACCTCATGCAGGTCGCCGGCGGATGGATGGGCGACCGTGCCCTTGCGCCCCGGGCGATGGTGCTCTTCGGCGCCGCAGCGATCATGACGGGGCACGTGACCCTGTCGCTGATCCCGGGGATTCCTGGACTCGTGGCAGGGCTCGCCTTCATCACGGTCGGCACCGGCGCGCTCGAGGCGAATATCACGGCGATAATCGGTGCAACTCCGCCCGAGGACAGGTCGATACGCGATGCCGGGTTCTCGTACTTTGATGGCCGTGAACACCGGGTGCGTTCTGGGGCCGATTGTGACCGGCTGGGTGCGCAGTGTGTGGGGATTCCACATCGCCTTTCTCGTAGCCGCGGTCGGAATGGCAGTGGGGCTTTCGCAGTACATTATCGGCTACAAGAATCTTCCCGCAGAGTCGCGAACGGTGAATGAGTGTGCATTGCCGTTGCTGCCAGCGCAATGTTCGTCACGATTCTGCCTTCGCCCGCGGTGCATCCGAGGAGAAGCGGCGGGTCGCGGGGTATCTGCCGTTATGGATCGTCGGTGTTCTGTACTACGGAATCCTGTTGCAGACTTTCACGACGATGACGATATTTGTCACGGATCGCGTGGATCTGGAAATGTTCGGTTGGCAGCTCCCGGCCACGTGGCTGATAGCCAGTGATGCCACTGGTTGGTGTGGTTTCTACACCACTCATTACGCGAATGTGGGCACGCCAGGGTGCGCGCGAGCCGAGTGTGACCCGAAAATTCGCAATCGGATTGGTCATGGCGTCGAGCGCGTACGCACTCCTGATCTTCAGCGAGCTGACCCCGGGTAAGGGTATTCCTCCCGTACTCGTGTTCGTGTGCATGGCCATCGCAGGCCCCTCGGAGGTCATTGTCAATCCGGTGACGTTGTCGCTGGTTACCCGAATAGCACCACGACAGTACGCAACTCAGCTGACGGTGCTTGGCGTTCTCTACACGGTTATGCCGTTGACACCCTATCTGCTCATCATCGGGACCAGCTGTCTGGCGACAGCCGCGGCAATTCGGTTGATGTCTTGCCGGATCGAGTCGTTGATCGCCTGACGCTGCCGATTGGGTCCCGGGAGCCCGGGGTAGTCGCAAAGTGTGCATCACGTGCACCCACGCGTCCACCAGTCGACGACACGGCCGACGAGATGCGTAATCACGAACAACCGGCAAAGTGGGTTCGATCATGAAAATCAAGAAAATTGAGCTGGCCGCCGCTATCGGCGCGGGATACCTCCTGGGTCGCACCCGCCAGTTGAAAACGGCAGTGAAGATCGCGAGGGTGGGCGGACCCCAGGACCTGCTCTCCCAGGGCAGCAAGTTCCTCACCGCGACTCCGGAGACCGCTCAACTGAGCGAGCCCGCCCGGGAAGAGCTACTCGACACCACGGCGGCCGCCAACGAGCACGTCGAGTCGGTGCGAGCCCGTATTCGCTCGCGCGGGGAGACCGTCCGGGCCGGCGGTGCGCATCTCGCTACCGAAATGAGGAACAAGACCCGTCGCCACCGGCATCCCCCGAAGGATGCCGCCGAAGAGAAGGAAGCGAACAGCAACGGAACCGTCCGGACCGACTCCTGAGCGCGCAGTATCGCCTGGGCGATCCGCAGGCCTGATTCTCAGCCGTAGGTGGCGAAGAAGCGGTGCAGGCACTGGTCCCCATAGGAGCACAGGGTGGTACCCGAATGGGCGGGGGTTCCGATCGGAACGGCCCTCGGTCTCGGCGCGGGCCCGGTGTGTACAGGACTGTTCGCCTGGTGGTTGTCGTACCCGGTGCACTTCTTCGTGGGCAGCTACGAACCGCTCGGCGCCGGGGACAGTACCGGGCACATGGAATCGGTGGACCCGATCCCGTTCCTCGCCGGCGGCCTGGCCCTCAGCGCGGTTCTCGGGGCGGCCGCGGGCCTCGTCGCCGCGCGGCGCGGGTACCGGTTGGTGCGGTGAAGCGTCGTTGATCCGCACGACCACCACCGGAGAACCCCGAGGGCCCTATTTCGTGGAGGCCAGCGACCGGAGGAAGAAGGTCAGGTTGGCGGGACGTTCGGCGAGTCGGCGCATGAAGTAGCCGTACCACTGCTGGCCGTACGGCAGGTACACCCGCAGGTGCTTGTCGTCGCCGATCAGTCGAAGTTGCTCGGCGTCGCGGATGCCGTAGAGCATCTGGATTTCGAACTCGTCGTCGGTGCGGCCCGTGGCCTTCGCCTGTTGCAGGGCGGCCTCGATCATGGCCGGGTCGTGCGAGGCAACCATCGGGTAGCCCTGGCCGTTCATCAGAATGCGCAGGCAGCGCAGGTAGGCGTCGTCGACCGCCTCCTTACCCTGGTACGCGACCGAGGCGGGTTCCTTGTAGGCGCCCTTGCACAACCGGATGCGCGATCCGGGGCCGGACAGGTCCCGGCAGTCGTCCTCGGTGCGCTCGAGGTACGCCTGCAGCACGGTGCCGAGGGACGGGAAATCCTCGCGGAGTTCGCGGACGATCGACAACGTCGAGTCGGTGGTGGTGTGGTCCTCGGCGTCCACGGTCACCCACGCGCCGGCCTCCTCGGCGGTGGTGCAGATCTTGTGCGCGTTCTCGAGGGCCACCTTGTGTCCGTCCCGGGGCAGGAACTGGCCCAGAGCCGACAGCTTCAACGAGACCTCGACATTGCGAACGGAGGCGGGTGACGACGATGCAGTGTTCTGACTGAGGGCCGCCAGATCGGACAGCAGGGTCAGGTAGTGCGACACTGTGGCGTCGGCCTGTGCCGAATCGGTGGTGTCCTCGCCGAGGTGGTCGATGCTGATGTAGCGGCCGGAGCCCAGGATCGACCTGGTCGCGGCGATCGCCTGGTCCTCGGTCGCGCCGGCGACGAACCGGTCGACGAGGCTTCGGGTCACCGGGATCTTGGTGACGGTGCGCTCCATCTTCGGGGAACGCGCGGCGGCCAGCAGGGCGGGGCGAAGCAGGGCGGAGAATGCCATCAGATCTCCTCGGAGGTGTCGGCCGCCTGGTGCGGGTAGCGGTGGTCGGTGGCGGGGACAAACGTTTCCTTGATGGTGCGGGCGGACGCCCAGCGCAGCAGGTTCTGCGGGGATCCGGCCTTGTCGTTGGTACCCGACGCGCGAGCACCGCCGAACGGCTGCTGTCCGACGACGGCGCCGGTCGGCTTGTCGTTGATGTAGAAGTTGCCGGCCGCGAACCGCAGGTCGTCGGTGGCCTGGGCGATCGCGGTGCGGTCGTCGGCGATGATCGACCCGGTCAGCGCGTACGCGGACCCCTTGTCGACGAGGTCGAGGACCTTCTCGAACGATCCGGCGGCGGAGTCGTCGTAGACGTGCACGGACAGGATCGGTCCGAAGTACTCGGTGCGGAAGGCCTCGTCGGTGGGGTCGTCGCCGAGGAGCACAGTGGGGTCGACGAAGTAGCCGACGCTGTCGTCGACGTGGCCGCCGGCGGCGATGGTCAGGCTCGGGGTGGCCTTGGCGCGGGCGATGGCGTCGGCGTTGCGGTCGAAGGCCCGCTTGTCGATGACGGCGCCGCCGAAGTTCGAGAAGTCGGTGACGTCACCATATTTCAGCGTCGATGCCTTCTCGATGAAGTCGTCACCCATCCGCGCCCACACCGACTTCGGGACGAACGCACGGGAGGCCGCGGAGCACTTCTGGCCCTGGTAGTCGAACGCGCCACGCAGCAGCGCGGTGGTCAGGGTGTCGGGGTTCGCGGAGGAGTGGGCGAGGACGAAGTCCTTGCCGCCGGTCTCGCCGACCAGTCGCGGGTAGGAGTGGTAGTTCGAGATGTTGTTCCCGACCTGCTGCCACAGGTGCTGGAACGTGGCGGTGGAACCGGTGAAGTGGATTCCGGCGAGGCGAGGGTCGGCAAGAACGACGTCGGAGACCGCGGCGCCGGAGCCGTTGACGAGGTTGATCACACCGGACGGCAGGCCGGCGGCCTCGAGCAGCTTCATCGTCCAGTACGCGGCGACGGCCTGGGTCTGCGACGGCTTCCACACCACCGTGTTGCCCATCAGCGCGGGCGCGGTGGGCAGGTTACCGGCGATGGCGGTGAAGTTGAACGGGGTGATCGCGTAGACGAAACCCTCGAGTGAGCGGTACTCGAGCTTGTTCCACACGCCGGGGGAGGAGATCGGCTGGTCGGCGAGGATCTGGCGGGCGAAGTGGACGTTGAACCGCCAGAAGTCGATGAGCTCGCACGGGGTGTCGATCTCGGCCTGGTACGCAGTCTTCGACTGTCCGAGCATCGTTGCGGCAGCGAGGGTTTCGCGCCACGGCCCGGACAGCAGGTCGGCTGCGCGCAGGAACACCGCGGCCCGGTCCTCGAACGACAGTGCCCGCCAGGCCGGGGCGGCGGCGGTGGCCGCGGCGACCGCGTCCTGGATGTCCTGTGTGCCCGCGTTGTTGAAAGTGCCCAGTACCGCCGAATGCCGATGCGGCTGGACGACGTCGACGACCGGTCCGGCACCGCGGCGATGCGCCCCGCCGATCACGTGGTGGATCTCCGTCGGATTCGACCCCAGTTCGGACAGCTTCGCCTGCAGCCGCGCCCGCTCCGGGCTCCCCGGCGTGAAGAACCCCACCGGCTCGTTGACGGGCTGCGGGGTGGTGGTGATGGCGTCCATGAAAACCTCCTACGGGATGTGGCGGCGAATACGGCCGCCGCAACGAACTAGCCGTAGTCAACACCGGCACGGCGGCAAAAGAATGAGCCAGTAGAACAAATCTCTATAATCGAAGTTGTACTATCAGCCAACCACTCCTGTGATCCCGAAGTGAGATCGTCCTGTGAAAACTGATGGCGGAACCCGTACGGGTTCAACCGAATCGTCCGGACGTGCCGCCGGAAGCATTACGCTGCGTGAGCTTCTCAGCGCTCTCGACACCTCCGTCGTCGAGCTGATCGATGCGCCGGCAGGCACCGAGATCGCCCTGGCGTCGGTCGCACTGGTCGACAGCTCGGACCTGGCCACCGAGACCGATTCGCAATCTCCACTGCCGGACCTGTACCTGCACGTCGGAATCGGCAGGGCGGAGGCCGTGCGCTGGTTCGACGATGTTGCCCTCCGCCCGTCCGACCACCGGGCCCGGGCGGTGATGTCCAAGAATGCGGCGACGTCGACGGCGCTGCAGGCGGCGGCGCGCCGCGCCGGGGTCGCGTTGGTGGCCGTGCACCCGAAGGCCCGCTGGGACCACGTGTTCCCGCTGGTGCAACGCATGCTGGACCGCTCTCGCCGCAGCACGGGACTGGGGGATCCGGATCTGCTCGCCACCGACACCGACCTGTTCGGGCTGGCGCAGATCGTCGCCCAAAACGCCGGCGGCATGGTGTCGATCGAGGACGCGCAATCGCACGTGCTGGCCTACTCCGCCTCCGACGAGGCCGCCGACGAGTTGCGGACGCTGTCCATCCTCGGCCGCGAAGGACCCCGCGACTACCTGCGGGCATTGCAGCGGTGGGGAGTGTTCGACCGCCTCCGCAACAGCGACGAGGTGATCGACGTTCCCGCCCATCGCAAACTCGGCACCGAGCGGCGGCTGGTGGTCAGCATTCGGCAGCCCTCCGAGGACGCCACGACGTCGGCGCGCACGCTCGGGTCCATCTGGCTGCAACAGGGGGTGGCACCGTTCGCCGACGATGCCGAAGACGTGCTGCGGGGCGCGTCCGCGATCGCCGCGCGGATCATTTCCCGCAGTCTCAACGCGCCGTCCACGGAGGGCCTGCTGATCCAGCGGCTGTTCGGGGCCCGCGGGGGTGGTGTGGACGTCCCGTCCGTGGTCAGTGCCCTCAACCTGCCGGCGACCGGGCCTGCGGCGGTCGTGGGCTTCGCTGTCAGTGCCACCGAGACGGTCGGCGGCGGGCTCACGGGACTGGGCAGCATGTTGCGCCTGCAGGCCAGTTCCTTTCGCCGCGACTCCGTCGCGACGATCATCGGTGAGCGCGCCTACGTGCTGCTCCCGCGCTTCACGAGCGCGAAATCGGTGACCACCTGGACCCGGCAACTCGTCGAGCAGTTCGAGGCCAAGCGGTCGATCGCCTTGCGTGCCGCGATCGCGATCCCGGTGCCCGATCTCGGGCAGGTCGCGGGAGCGCGGGTGGAGGTCGACCGCGTTCTCGACGGCACCGCGGCGACGTTCCCCGAGGGCCGGGTGACCACGCTCGCCGAATCGCGGACCGCAGTGCTGTTCGGGGAGATTCTCGACCTCCTCGCCGAGCACCGGGAACTGCACGACCCGCGGCTCGACGCCCTCGTCGACTACGACGACAAGCACGCGTCGAATCTGCAGGACAGCGCCGAAGCCTATCTTGCGGCACACGGCGACGTCCGTGCCGCCGCCGCTGTCCTGCAAGTACATCCGAACACGTTGCGCTACCGGATTCGCCGCGTCGAGGAGATCGTCGGTATCGACCTGCACGACGCCTCCGACCGAATGCTGTTCGAACTGCAGCTCGCCTTGCGGCGCCGCGGCGAAGCGGATTCCACACACTACTGAGAGTTGGCCGAGAGAACAAAAACCGGAAAACCTTTTCTCACATCGAGCCCAAATCTTTCGACGGACGCAGTCGGTTTACCGACTGGGGCACCTGATTCGCGAGCACGAGTACCCGTCACACTCTCGCCGATGTGAGGGTCGACTCGACGGCTGGGCGACGACTCAGGAACCACTTGTTGGCAAAGAACAACACCAGGACCACGGCCCAGGACAGCAGGCTCAGGACCAGTTGCGACCGGGCGCTGTCTTCCACATACATCTGCAACAGCACGCCCAGGATCGCCGCAGTGGTCAGCAGCGACAACACCGGGAACAGCCACATCTTCACGCGCAACTCGGAGTCCGGGGTGCGGAAACGAAGCACGATGTGCGAGACCGCGATCAAGAGGTAGACGAACAGGATGATCGCGCCGCTCGAGTTCAGCAGGAACGTGAACACGGTGTCCGGGGAGATCGCGGCGGCAATGACACAGAGGAATCCGACGACCGAGGACACCAGGATCGCGGCGGCCGGCACGCCGCGCCGGGTGACTCGGGTGAGGTGAGGAGGTGCCTCGCGGCGTGCTGCCAGGACGAACAACATTCTCGAGGAGGTGTACATCCCCGAGTTGAGACAGCTCAGCACCGCCGTCAACACGACGGCATTCATGATGTTGTCGGCGTACGGAATGCCCATCTCGGTCATCGCGGCGACGAAGGGGGAGGCCGCCAAGCCGTTGTCATTCCAGGGGAGGATCGTGACCAGCAGGAATACCGCGCCGACGAAGAAGACCGCGATGCGCAGGATCACCGAGTTCGCGGCTTTGGCGACTGCCTTCTCCGGATTCTCCGACTCGGCAGCCGCGATCGTCGCGACCTCGGCTCCGACCATCGAGAAGATCACCGTCACCACGCCGACGGTGATCGCGGCGGGACCGTGCGGCAGGAAACCGTCGTGGGACCACAAGTTGGAGAAGTCCATCGTCTTGTCCGGCCAGATGCCGAACACATAGAGCGAGCCGAGCCCGATGAACAGACAGATCGCGCACACCTTCACGCCCGCGAACCAGTACTCGAACTCGCCGAAGGACGAGACGGAGAACAGATTGGTTGCGGTCATCAAGACCATCAGCACCAAGGCGCACAACCACAGCGGGACGTCGATCCAGAACTGGATGATCTTGGCGCCCGCGATCGCCTCGAAGCCGACGACGATCACCCAGAAATACCAATACAGCCAGCCGACGGAGAAGCCGGCCCAGTTGCCGAGTGCGGTGCGCGCATAGTCCGCGAACGATCCGGTCGACGGGTTCGCCACGGCCATCTCGGCCAGCATTCGCATGACCATGATGATCAAGATGCCGCTCGCGGCATAGGTGATGAAGGCCGCGGGGCCGGTGTCGGAGATGACGACGCCGGATCCGACGAACAGGCCGGCACCGATCACACCGCCGATGGCAATCATCGTCAGCTGCCGCTGGCTGAGCGCCTTCTTCAGTTCCGGTGCGCCGCTCATGACCGAGCGGTCCGGGTCGAAGTAGCGTGTCGCGAGAGTTGGTCGCGTAATTCGGCGATGGACATGGGGTGTTCCCTTTCGTCGTCTCCGCAAGACCTAGTTTGCAGAGAGGCACGTGACGTGCCTCATACCAAGCTCTCTGCTACTAAATACGATCACTACGGCAGTGTGATCGGCGGATCGGACGAAAATAATCGCAGCTACTTGGCCGATCGAACGGATCGGCTGGATTCCGCGAGGGTTGGAAGCGTCACCGGTGAAGTCGACTCACTCCGTTCGACGGCGTGCGCTCGAGTGGTTGCACCATGATCTCGGGATTGCCGGGGAGCGCGTCCGGCACGTCGCCTGTGGCGGTTACGGTCGGTTTCGGACAGCCCGCCCCAAATTCCGTAGGGTTCGGCGGCGGTGAAGGCGTGGGTGCGGCATTCGGTGAGCACCGGGCAGTCCTGGCAGATTTGTTTGGCGGCGCGTTCACGCCGGGCGCGGGCATGTCCGCGTTCACCTTCGGGGGAGAAGAACATGTCGGTGTCGGTGCCGCGGCAGGATCCGCGGTCTTGCCAGTCCGATGCGGAGACCGGGGTGGGTGCGGTCGGTCGGGATGCAAACGTGTTCATCATCGTCTTTCCAGCGAGAGCAGAGAACGGGATGCGTACCGGCCGCGATCTCGGAGTTGTTGTGCGACATGACCCCTCGACATATCGCACTTCGCTGGGTGTCGTCGAGGCATGCAGGCACGATCAGCGACGGGCGGGGGCACTTCGAGGATTCCGCGGCCGGTACACAACGAGGCCACGGCGAGAGTTCGCCGGGGTCGGTGTGCTGATGCCTGGTCTCGACATCGTTGACAGAAGCGGCACCGGTTGTCGGTACCGAACACCGTCGCCGAGTCGAGTAGGGAAAGGCTGCGACGAGGTGCGATATCTATGGTATCGAGACACTGTTTGAAGACTCAATGGATTCGACGAGGAGTAAGCGGCATCACACGTCTGGGCGCGTCCCGCGAAATGTTCTGACGACGCGGCGGCGGACGTCGGACTGCCGCACGGAACGCCGTGGGGAAGCCGTTCACCTGCGTTCGACGATCTGCTGCGCAACGGCGTTGAGACGGATGTTCATCTGCTGCGACAGTTTGGCGAGCAGATCGAAAGCCTCGATCGCGTCGATGCCGAACCGTTCCATCAGCATGCCCTTGGCCTGGCCGATGATGTCGCGGGACGAGATCGCGGACCGCAGCTGTTCCTCGGTACGCGCCGCTGTCAGCGCCAGCGCGGCATGAGCTGCCAGGACCTCGACCGTCGCTTCGTCCTCCGGAGCGAATGCGTTCGGTTCGAATGCGAAAAGGTTCAGCGCTCCCATCTTCTCCCGGGAGGTATACAGCTGGAAAGAGATGGAACTGAGGATTCCCACCTCGACGGCGGCCGCGGCGAATTCCGGCCAACGGGTCTCGGCTCGAAGATCGTCGCTGCGCACGACGAGATTCTTGATCGCGGCCACCACACAGGGCCCCTGCCCGAGTTGCTCCTGCACGGCGTCGAGTTTTCCGAGGAGCGGTGAGGTGGGTGCCACCGTCTCGAACCTATTTCCTTTGGACACGAGGAGTATGCCCGCACAGGTGTCGGACGGCATCAACTCGACCACGGAACCGGTGATCGCGCGGAGCCGCTCCTCGACCGTGCGGGGGGCGGAGAGGCTGCGTGCGAGCGCTGCCATGGACTGACCGAGGTCCCCGGTAACCGATTCGTTCATCACAACTCCCTTTGTCGAGCGTGGTCCACACCGTCCGGACGGACCTCCGTTGATCAGGCCAGTTGGGTGCGCAGGGTCGCGAGGGTGCGGGCGAGGATCCGCGAGATCTGCATCTGGGAGACGCCGATTCGGGCGGCGATCTGGGTCTGGGTCAGGTTCTCGTAGAAGCGCAGCAGCAGAACGGTGCGGTCGAGTTCCGGCAACTCCGCGAGGAGCGGTCGCAACGACATCTGTATGTCGACCCGGTCGAGTGCGGGGTCGACGGTGCCGACAGTGTCCGAGACCAGCTTGGAATCGGTTTCACCACCGATGGGGAAATCGATCGACAGTGTCTGGTATGCGTCGGCGACCCGCAATCCCTCCGCCACTTCCTCGATGGTCAGTGACAGAGCGTCCGCGAGCTCGCGGGCCGTCGGTGCGCGTCCGAGAGAGGTGCTCAGTTCGGTGGTGGCGGCGGTAAGTGCGAGGTGGCGTTCCTGCAGACGCCGGGGAACGTGCAGCGTCCAGCCGGTATCGCGGAAGTGGCGACGGATCTCGCCGGTGATGGTGAGTACCGCGAAAGCAACGAACATCGTGCCCCGCCGAATGTCGAAACGGTCGACGGCTTTGACGAGCGCCAACCGGGCTACCTGCTCGAGGTCCTCACCGGCTTCGCCACGATTGCGGAACTTGAGTGCGATGTGCGCCGCCATCGGCAGGCACCGTTCGATGATGTTCGTACGCAGCCGGATACGGTCACGGTCGGTGTCGGGGAGTGCCGCCATCGAAGAGAACAGCTCGAGCACGTCCTCGTAATCGTCGCGGTGTCGGGACGCCGTCGGTCCGCCTGGACGCCACCGCGACGTCGAGTCGGTGTCGGTGGACGTGCGGTCGGGTGACGAGGCGGTGAGCGTACTCATTCGTTCGGTCCCTTCGGCGGGCATTGGGCACTATTCGGTGTGCACGGTGGTTCGGTCGTCGGTCTCGTCGGCGAACATCGAAGCGAGATGGGCCTTGATCTCCTCGGTGCTCATCGATCCACCCGTTCGGGCAGGGGTGGTGGGGACAACGGGGGACGTCGACATCGGTCGGTGGTTCCTTCGGTAAGAGACGGGCAAGATTCAGTGGTTTTCGGTGGTCGGGACGAACCCGGGGTCATTCGGGATCTTCGAGGCGCTGGGCGGTGTTCCGGCGTGGGAGAGTTCGGCCGCCCGGTGTGCCAGTTCGGGTGTGATGTCGATGTCGGGAGCCGCCGTTGCCGCGTCGGTGAGTCGTGCCAGAACGTCCGGTGTCGGCCGCTCGGCGGCAGGGATGTGCGCGATCTGTTCGGCGGTGAGATCGCTGTCGAGCTTTCTGGCGGCCTTCGCGTTGAGTTCTGCATTCTCCGCGTGATCGAGGTGCGCGGCAGGCGTGTTCGGCTCGGCGGTCTCGTCCTCGGGGCCGAATTCGACGAGGGTCATTCGCGCTTCGTGAGGCGAACCCGGCCGACCGTGGACGGTCTCGCCGAGGACGGCGCCGACGACGCCGTCGAGCACATCGAGACTGCGTTGATAGAGCCGTCGGGCCGGGCCTTCGGGTGTCAAGCGGGACAGGAGTTGGTCATCGATCAAAGCCAGGGGAATGCGGACGATCGTGTATTGAATACGCAACACTGCGAGGGGCAGCGTGGTGACGATGTGCATGGGACGCTCCGTGGTTCGAATGACGGTCAGGGCTGGTCGGTGTCGTTCCCAGGGCTTCGGCGGCGGACGAACCGGGAGCGGGCGAGCGTGCTCCGTGAGGTGCTCGTGGTGAGGAGAAGCCGCATGGTGAAAACCTTTCTCGACATCAAGAGTCGATACGTGGAAGCAGTAGTGCGTACCGGACGGCGGCTGTCGTCATCACGGCCACGGCCACGGCCGCACCGACGGCCGCTGTCGTCGTCGACGCCAGTACGGTCAGGACGATCACGAGTGCGGCAAGCGCGGCGACGTCGAGGACCGTTCGCACGCCGGGTATATCGACAAGGCACGACGGCACCGTGTGCGCCGGGTCGTTACCGAATGCAGGCACGAGAGACTGCGATGCCGGAGGGCGGGGAACGTGCGCGATTTCGGTTTCGAGGGACCGGATTTCAGTCTCGGGCCAGGACGGCCGTGCGCGGGCGTCCGACGGAGAGCGGGCGAGCACGGCGGGTATGCACGGAGATCATCGATGACTCCTTCGGTTGGGCGCCCGATTCGCGATCGGATCGCCGTAGACGTCGTTTCGAACGAGCGGACGTGTGGCGAGTGCGACCCTCTGCTGGAGCGAACCCATACACCGTAAGTATACGGAGCAGTGCCTACAGTGCAAGCGTTAGGTGTAACTTTGGTTCCGACCGGTAGCGGCAGGTACTTCGAGATGGGGGCGACCACTATGGGGCGCGCTGACACAGCCGGGTCGGATACCGAGACGGGTGCAACGGTGCGCACCCGCCTGACCACGGAACGAGTTCTGACCACCGCTCTGCGCATCGTCGACGCCGAGGGAGTCGAGGCGCTGTCGATGCGCAGGCTGGCACAGGCACTCGACCGCGAGGCGATGACGCTGTACCGCTATGCCCGCAACAAGGCGGCACTGCTCGACGGTGTCGTCGAACTCGTCCTGAGCGAGCTCGTCATCGATCCCGGCGCCCCCGACTGGGCCGCCGAACTGCGCGGGCTGGCGCACAACTACCGCAACCTCGCCCTCGCGCATCCGCACGTGGTCCCGTTGCTCGTGACCCGGCCGTTGTCCACTCCGTTGGCGCTGCGGCCTGCCGGGACGGTGCGCCCTCTGGAGGATTTCCTCGAACTCCTCGTCCGCACCGGATTCGCCCCACGTGATGCGCTTCGCGCCTATCGGCTCTTCTTCGGATTCCTGCAAGGGCACATCCTCGACGAGTTGCAGGAACTGGTCGAGGACCCGGAGGAGTCCGAAGACATCCTCCGGCTCGGGTTGCACCGGTTACCGCGCAAACGATTTCCCCAGTTGCGCGGTCTCGCTTCCGAATTGGCGCACTACGACGGTGAAGGGCTTCTCGACGACGGTCTCGACCTCGTGCTCGGTGGCCTTCAAACCCGATTCACGACGCAGCGGGCGACGAATCTTCCCTGACTGCCACGCCATCGTGAGGGGTGCGGTTCGACGAGCCGGCCGGCACCTAACTGGCCTTCGGCGTCGAGGTCTACGACGCCGAAACCGCCGGCGTTCGCCGCGCAAACACACCCGTGCTGTCTACGGATGTGGTCGGTCTCCCCTGAGCCGGGCGTGCAGTTCGTCATCGGCGAGCAGGGCGGCGCGAAGGAGCGAGGCGCCGGACGGCGATGCGCGTCGATCGGGTTGTTCCAGCGCGCCAAGTCTGCGTGACTCTGAATGACTGGGGCGGTGGGTGCGTCCACGCCACCGCCACCGGCACATACGCCTGTCGGCCCGTCGGTGGTCGGGAGACCTCGCACACGCATGCGACCGCCACCCCGGGTGGGGTGGCGGTCGCGGTCTTCGCTTGTTCCTAGAACAGCGCCGGGGCGACGACCAGGATGAGCCAGCAGAGCGCCGGTGCGACGGCGACGACGATGCCCGCGTTGAGCAGGAGTTGGCGGTAGAAGGCGGGCCGCTCGATGTTCTGGGCGCTGGCGAGAACGAGCGCGCCGTTGGTCGAGAACGGGGATACGTCGACGACGGTCGCCGAAATGGCCAGGGCGGCGACGACACCGACGACGGGGAGCGCGCCGGTCTGCAGGAGCGGCAGGGCGAGGGGAATGATGGCGGTGAGCAGTGCGGTCGACGATGCGAATGCCGACGTGACTCCGATGACGTAGCAGAGGACGAACGCGACCAACAGCGGCGCGCCGACGGTGATCGCCATCTGGGCGAGATGATCGATGGTGCCCATGCCCTCCATCACCGAGATGTAGGTGACCATTCCGGCGACGAGCAGAACGGTGGACCAGCTGATGCCGGCGATGGCCTCGTTCTGCTTCGACAGGTCGGTGAAGGCGAGAATCGCCCCGGCAGCAATGGCGACGAAGCTGATCGGCAGGTGCAGGACCAGCACCAGGACGAGGACAGCCGCGATGAGGACGAGGGTGAGTTTCTGGACGGCGGTCACGGGGGCCGCGTCCGGAACGATGCTCGTCGACCTGCGCTCACGGGTGAGCACCTGCGTCCCGCCGGACGTGCCCGCACCGCCGGCCGGTGCCCAGTCGGGTGCCGTGCCTCCGGTGGGATTCGTTGGTGCACCGACGGTTCCGTCGCTGGTGCCGGTGGCGGTGTACTCCAGATCCCGCACTCGGGCGAGAACCGAGTATCCGACGACGGTCAGCACCGACAGCAGCAGGTTGATGCCGTAGCTGGCGAAGAACAGCGTCCACGGAGGGATCGACAGACCGCTGGACTTGACGATGTCGGTGACGAGGACACCGGAGACCGAGATGGGTGAAAATGCGCCGGCGTGTGCGCCGTTGATCGTCAGGATGCCCATCACGAGCGGGCTCATCCGGGTGCGGGCGGCAAAGGACATCGCGGCGGGCGAGATCAGCGCCACCGCAGCCGGACTGAACGTACCCAACGCGGTCAGTACCGACGCGGAGAAGAAGAACACCCAGGGAACGACGACCGTCCGGCCGCCGACCGCGCGAATGCAGGCATTGACGAGGAGATCGATCGTGCCGTTCCTCTTGGCCATGCCGAAGAAGTAGGTGACGCCGATGATCGTCAGGACGATCGAACTCGGGAACGCCTCCAGTATTTCCTTGTCGTCGTAGCCGAGAGCGAAGGCGCCGACGAGGAATGCGCCGATGAAGCCGAGGATTCCGATGTTGATGGGGAAGATCGTGGCGATCACGAACATCGCGACCAGAGCGATCAGGGGGACTATCTCAATGGAGGTCATGGTCGTTCTTTCGCTTGCAGTGCGGCAGGAGCGCCTGCCGGGTCGACGGCTGTTCCTGTTGAAGGAACTCGCAGGGCTCGCGACTTCCGACCGACACGTTCGCTGTCGGGCGACTGGCTCGGGATTCGCATGTCACATCCTCTCGTCGATCATGGCCTACATCACGTTAGAGACGACCGTTCTTCAGAACAATGTCGAGTTTCTAGCCGGGGGTTTAGTTCAGCTAAAGTCGGACTGCCTTGTGGGTCGGGGTGGTGGCCTGCCTGTCGTCCTGGCCGCCCGCAGCGTCCGGATGCCCTCGACATTTAAGTAGCTCTTAAGGGATGTCGATACTTTCGTAATTGTGCTCCAACCTGGGGTGGCGCAGGCTTGAGCTGTCACCGCTGGAGATTCAGTTCCTCTACCCGATCAGAGCCTTCGGCGGTGCCTCACACTTCGTCACGAACGAAAGGCGGCCGAACGGTGTTCACACTCCGTGGAACCTGGATGCGAGGGGGCACCAGCAAGTGCTGGCTCTTCAACGCGGTTGATGTCGACCCTCTGCTCGAGGAGGCGGGCGGGCTCGACGCCATTCTCACCTCCGCCTTCGGCTCGGGCGATCCCCGTCAGCTCGACGGCGTGGGCGGCGGCAGTTCGACCACGTCCAAAGCCGCGATCGTGCGGCGATCCGGGGAATCCGGCATCGACGTCGAGTACCTGTTCGCACAGGTGGCGATCGGCGACCGACGGGTGGAATGGGGCAGCAACTGTGGAAACTGCGCCACCGCGATCGGGTTGTATGCGCTGCAGTCCGGACTCGTCCCCGTCGACAGCACGACGACCACCGTGCGGATGCGCAACACCAACACCGGCGCAATCCTGACCGCCGAGATCGCCACCCCGGGCGGGATGGTCCCAACCGAAGGCGGCGCGGCCGTCCCGGGGACGAGCGCGCTCGGCGTTCCGGTCTCGCTGACCTTCACCGACCTCACGTCCGGTGCCGCTCTGCTGCCCACCGGTTCGGCGTCCGATTCGATCGCGCTCGGGAGGTCCCGCTACCGGGGCACCATGGTCGTCGCGGGCGCGCCCGCTGCGTTGTTCGATGCCGCGGATCTGGGGCTCACCGGGGCAGAAAGCAATTCGGAGATATCCGAACATCTCGACATTCTCATGGCCCTGCGGCGGGAATCGTCCCTGCGGATGGGACTGAGCAAGCCCGGTGACCCGATCTCCCATGCAATTCCGAAGGTCGGCGTGGTCGGTCCGCCGCGGGACTATCGCACCAGCGCGGGCATCGACGTCGCCGGAGAGGACTACGACATCTCGGTGCGGATGCTCTCGATGCTCGCACCCCATCCCGCGATCGGGCTGACCTCGGCAGTCGCCGTTGCTGCCGCCGCCACCGTGGCCGGGGGAGTGGTGGCCGACAACGCCCACGTGCGATGGCCCGGATCGCTGCGCCTGGGGACGGCCGCGGGGGTTCTCGACATCGACCTCACCACCTCGCCCGACGGGGTGGTGAAGGCAGTCTCGCTGCACCGGGCGGCACGGCGTATCGCTGCCGCCGAACTCTTCGTCGCCTCTCCCGCCGCCGTGCTGGCGGGGTCTGCTCGGTAACCGGTCGACCCGGAGTCCTAGACGTCGGCGAAACCCTCCTCGAGGCGCCGGGCCGCCGCCATACACTGCGTGATGGCTTCCTGAGCGGCCGGGCTCAGCCGCCGCTCGGTCAGGTGCGCCACCAGGATGCGACGCTGCGGAGAGCGGGTGGCGAGCGGGATGGACCGGACATCGGGGCGGGGATTGAGAACGGCCAGTCGCGGTGCGATGGCAACCCCCAGCTCGACTCCCACCATCGCCTGAACCTCACCGTAGTCGTGGGCGAGGAAACTCGTCCGTGGCGTGAATCCGCCTTCCTGGCACAGCCGTTCGAGGGTGTGGGCCACCGGGTGGTCGTCGGCGCGCACCACCCAGGATTCGTCCCGCAGTTCGGTGATCCTGATCGACTTCCGATCGGCGAGCCGGTGTTTTTCCGACACCAACAGCAGCGTCGGATCGTTCATCAGGTGGTGGTAGGTCAGCAGGGGATCGTCGATCCGATTCCACTCGTAATCCCACAGCAGCGACAATTCCGTCTCCCGGCGGCGCAGCGACTCGACCAGTTGCGCGAATCGTCCACTGAGGACGCGTAAGTCGATGCCGGGATGATGGGTCTTGAATTCCTTGACGACCAGCGGCAGCAGCGTCGATCCGGCGGTGGGGAAGGTTCCGATCGCCAGCATTCCCGCCCGCAGGCCGCGGATCTCCGCGAGCTCGGCGTCCGCGGCGTCGAGTTCGACGATGATCCGTTCGGTGTGTTTGACGATCGAGCGGCCGGCATCGGTGAGCATGATCCCCCGCGCGTGCCGTTCCAGCAGCGGCTGCCCGGCTTCCTTCTCGAGCTTGGTGATCTGCTGCGAGACCGCTGAGGTGGTGTAGCCGAGCGCTGCGGCGGCCGCGGTGATGGAGCCGTGTTTGGCGACCTCGCACAGCGTGAACATCCTCGTCGTGTCGAGCATGCCCGCCACCTGCCTTTAGAAGAAGTTAAAGGGAGTCAAGATAGTTGTGATTGTACTTCACTCAAGACGGTGAAAGGTTGGAGACCGCGCCACGCGGAGAACCATTTCGCCCTGCCCCCATCGCTCTCGACAACGCCGAGGACAGCCCATGACTGTGTACCCGCACGACGCCGCCCCCACCGCACCTTCCGCGGGAAACCCCGACGGTGCAGCATCGCCGAGCCCCGGCCCGCTGCACGGGGTCCGCGTCCTCGACATCAGCACCGTCTACGCCGCACCGATCACCGCCATGCTCCTCGGCGATTTCGGGGCCGAGGTGATCAAGGTCGAGCACCCGACGGGTGACCCCGCCCGCTCCCACGGAGCCGACAAGAACGGCCACGGCCTGTGGTGGAAAGTCATTTCACGCAACAAACGGTGCATCACCCTCGATCTCGGCACACCCGAAGGCCAACAGCTCCTGCGGGATCTCCTCGTAGACGCCGACGTGCTCGTCGAGAACTTCCGCCCCGGCGTGCTGGAGAAGTGGGGACTGGGGCCGGACCGGCTGAGTGACATCAACCCGGGGTTGATCACATTGCGTGTCACCGGCTTCGGCCAGGACGGCCCCTATGCCCACCGTCGCGCCTTCGGCACCCTCGCCGAGGCGATGAGCGGATTCGCGCACCAGACCGGCGAGGAAGCCCGCCCGCCGACACTGCCCCCGTTCGGCCTCGCCGACGGCGTAGCCGGCATCACCGGCGCGTTCGGTGTGGTCACCGCCCTGCTTCACCGCAACAGCCCCGAGGGCGACGGGCACGGGCAGGTGATCGACCTCTCGCTCCTCGAACCCCTCGTCGGGATCCTCGGCCCCGGACCCACCGCCTTCGACCAACTCGGCACGATCGCCGGCCGGCATGGCAACCGCTCGCCCAACAATGCTCCCCGCAACACGTTCCTGACCAAGGACGACCGGTGGGTGGCGATCTCGGCCAGTGCCACCTCCGTCGCCGAACGGGTCATGCGTCTGGTGGGACGAGCGGATCTGGTGGACGAACCGTGGTTCGCGTCCGCCGGTGAACGCAGCCGTAACGGCGACCTCCTCGACGAGGCGGTCGGCAAATGGATCGCCGCCCGCCCACTCGACGAGGTGGTCGCCGAGTTCGATCGCGTCGGCGCCGCACTCGCACCCATCTACGACGTCGAGCAGTTGATGAACGACCCGCACGTCATTGCCCGCGACACGATCACCACAGTCGAGGACGAGGATCTCGGCCCCCTGAAGATGCAGAACCTCATGCTCCGCATGCTCGGCACTCCCGGCGCCATCCGATTCCCCGGCCGCCGACTCGGGCAGGACAACACGCAAATCTATGGTGACACACTCGGTTTGGACGCCCCGAGTATCGAGGTCCTGCGCGAGAGAGGTGTTATCTGATGATCCGAAGTTACCTCTTCGCGCCCGGGCACAACGACAAACTGCTCGGCAAGGTCTTCGAAGCCGGCGCGGACGCTGTGATCCTCGATCTCGAGGACGCGGTCCCGCCCGAATACAAGCCCGCCGCCCGCGCACACGTCGCCGCCGCGCTTCCCGCTCACCCCGCATGGGTACGAATCAACGCAGTCGGCACCTCGCTCGCCGACGACGACCTGGCTGCGGTCGCGGCCCACGCCCATGGCATTCGAATCCCGAAGGTCGAATCGGCCGATGACGTGCGCTGGGTGATGGAACGGGCACCCGCGAAGCCTTTGATCTGCGCAATCGAGACCGCGAAGGGTGTTGCCAACGCCCTCGCCATCGCTGCCGTACCCGGAGTTCGACATCTCGCCCTCGGCGGCATCGACCTTCAGAAAGACCTCGGTGTCGACGATGGGGACGCGCCTCTGCAGTATGTGAGATCCCACCTCGTCATCGCGTCCCGGGCTGCCGGGATCGCACCCCCCATCGACAGCGTCTACCCGCACCTGAGGGACACCGACGGACTTGCCAGGCAGGCGGCTGGTGCGCGCTCTCTCGGCTTCGGTGGCAAATCCGCAATTCACCCCACGCAGTTGCCGACCATTCATGCCGCCTTCGGCCCGCGCGAGGACGACCTCGACTGGGCCCGTCGAGTCGTGCGCGCCTTCGAGAGGGCAGGCGGAGCTGCGGTGCAACTTCCCGACGGCGAATTCGTGGATCTACCGGTCGCCGAGCGGGCCCGCAGAATTCTGCAGTCCCGATAGTTCCCAGAATGGCCTCGCGTCGGCGGCAGTGCCGCGCCTCGCGTGGGTGGAGGAATTCAAGAGCGGGATCATCGTGTGGCGCAACCAAGCGCAGCCCCCGCCAACGATGGATATCAGCTGGCAGGGGCGCTACACGGACAGCCTGCACGTCGTGACGAGCGGCGTAATAGTGATCTTGGCGAGCCGGAGCGCGGAAGTCCAGCGAGTGTGATCCATGCCATTGCACTAATTTTCGCTCCCGAATTACCGACCGGTAAGTGCGATTTCGGAATCGATGTATTCGTGCGTGCGAGCACGGTTCGCCGGTGTCGCTCTGCCGCAGCGCGTCCGGCCGGAATTAGAACCGATTGTGTGATGTCTAACACATCGGTTTCTGTGGAGAAACCCGACATTCGGGAACGGGGTGTGGTGTCGGACCTGCGGTGGAGCAATTGCGGGTATGGGTGTAGGTATATCGGCCGCTGTGCGGGTACCGAGTTTGGTCGAAAATATGTGGTGCACCGTCATCGACGTGGCCGATAAACCAAACCCTGTACGTGAAGGAAGATCTGGCATGGCACGAATCAGCAAGAAACTGGGGGCCGACCTACTGCATACGTTGCGTGTCAGTGTTGTTGGCACCGTTGTATGGGCGGGACTGGTGATGGGCGTGATGGTCGTGGCGATGTGGAAATTCCCCATTCCCGGGGTGTAGACCCCGCACGACATGTGGTCCGTCGCCGGTGCCGCGGTTATCGGGATGCAACACCGGGCGTCGCTGCGGCGATATAGCTGACAGGGATCGGTTGTGCCCGTGGGTTCGGGTGACCGTGTGATGCGAAAGGAACGGAAAATGCTCGGGACTGGTATGGGCGCGATGGTTGGGCTACTGGTGGTTGCATTGCTGGTGGTCCCCGTCTCGTTCGGTGTGGCGGCACGGGCGGACGTGAAAGCCCGCCGCCTTTCGGAGTCGCGAGTGTCCGATACGAGTTCTCGACCCTTGGCGGTCGTGGAGGCGGACGGTCGGTGTGATCAGTGGCGGCAGCTCGCGACGCAGGCGTGGCTGATCTGCGGCGGCGCCTCGCTGATCGCGGTAGCGGTCGTGGGTATGCTGATCTGTTTCGGCTGAGGGCCGCACTGCCCGCACGCGCGTCGGGGGCGCCCGGGTTCCGAAGTCTCCGAAAACCATTCGGCCGTAGTCCAATACACGACGTGGGGTCGCCAAGGAATGCGCCGGTTGCGGTAGGCGACCCGAAGCAGCCCGGTCGGAGTGCATGTAGCGCTCCGGCCGGGCCTCGCCGGGACGTATTGGGGCAGTGAGGTTTCGGCTGTCCGGCTCGACTTCGGCACCGTGTGAGTTGTGTGTACCGGTGCCAGGAAATGGTAGATCCGCCGGCCGGCCGCCGAGTGAAGGTGTGATCCACGCCACACAGGTATTTAGCGGCGAGTTGGGTGCGCAAGGAGAAGCTAGCATTCGCTGGTGATTCTCGAACACGCAATTCTGCAGGTGAAACCGGGTGTCGCTACCGAATTCGAATCGGCATTCGGTCAGGCGAAGCACATGATCGCCGGCATGCCCGGTTTCCGGAGCCTGCGCCTGTCGCGTTGTCTCGAACGACCCGATTGCTTCCTGTTGCTCGTCGAGTGGGACACCCTGGAAGACCACACGGACGGGTTCCGCGGATCGGTGGAGTATCAGGAGTGGCGCCGGTTGTTGCACCACTTCTACGACCCGTTTCCGACGGTCGAACACTACGAGCAGGTGGACGGTGTCCGCGCAGTGTGAGAGGACCGCTGCGCGAGCGCGGCCGCTCGTAGCTGTCGACGTCGATCACCATCCAGCCGGCGATCAGGTCCTTGGTCTCCGCGAACGGACCGTCGGTGACCGGCGGGCGTCCCGCACCGTCGGACCGGACGAACGGCGATCGTGGACGTCTCACGCACCCTCGGCGGCGGCTCCGAACCAGGTCGGCAGGTGGCGGAGCAGGTCGTTCCGGTCTTCGCCGATCCACGCGACGTGGCCGTCCGGTCGGAGCAGGACCGCGGGCGCGTCCAGTTCTCCGCTGACGTCCGCGACGTAGTCGATCCGATCCGTCCACCCTGTCACGGACAGTGCGCCGGTCTGGTCCAGTAGGAGCCCGCGGCCGTCACGAGTGAGCTCGTAGAGACGGCCCCGTGACAGGGGGATGTCGCGCAGTCGTCTGCCGAGCAGCTCGGGTCCGTCGCCGAAGTCGTAGCGGATCCCGATCGCGGTGACCTTCTCGGCCAGGAAACGGCGGACGTCGTCGAAGTCCATCAGCTCGGTCAGCAGCCGGCGCACGGCCTGCGGGCCGGGCTCGGGGGAGAGCAGCACGCTCTGCGCGCGGGTGAGGGTCAGCACCTCTTCGGCGACCGGGTGTCGCTCGACGAAATAGCTGTCCAGCAGACCGTCCGGTGCCCACCCGTCGACCTCGGCGGCGAGCTTCCAGCCGAGGTTGAAGGCGTCCTGGATGCCGAGGTTCAGACCCTGCCCTCCCAGCGGCGGGTGAACGTGCGCCGCGTCGCCGGCGATGAGAACCCGGCCAACCCGATATCGTTCGGCAAGCCGGGTGGCGTCGCTGAAACGGGACAGCGAGCGCGGTGAGTGCACACCGAAGTCGGTGCCCGCGTATGCCCGCAACTGCGTCCGGAACTCCTCCAGGGTCGGCGGGACCGAGCGATCCTCGGCCACGGTCGCCGCGGGCACCACGGCGCGGTGCAGGCCGTCGCCCGCGGGACCGATGCCGAACCCCTTGTGGGTTTTGCGAACCTCCTCCGCCACCGCGGCCAGCACGTCCGGCGGCGCGGTCACCTCCATCTCACCGAGGATCCACTCGGTCGTGGCCGGCTCGCCGGGGAATCCGATGCCGAGCAGTCTGCGCACCTGGCTGCGTCCCCCGTCGCAGCCGACCATCCATCGCGAGCGCAGAAGTGTGCCGTCGGCGAGCTCGACCCTCACCCCGTCCTCGTCCTGCTCGACACCCGTCACCTCGCAGCCCCGGCGGACCTGTGTGCCGAGTTCGCCTGCGCGCTCGGCCAGCAGACGGTCGGTGACCGGCTGGGGGATTCCGAGGATGTAGCCGTGGGCGGTGTCCAGGTTCGCCGGCGGGGGCTTGCCGATCCCGGCGAAGCGCCCGGCGCCGCCGGGATACTGCTTCCCGTGGGCGAGGAACCGGTCCAGCAGACCCCGCTGGTCCATGATCTCGATGCTGCGCGGGTGCAGGCCGAGCGAACGGACCAGCCGGGTCGGCTCCGTGTCCTTCTCCAGCACGAGCACGTCCACGCCATGCAGCCGCAACTCGGCGGCCAGCATCATCCCCGTCGGCCCGCCGCCGCTGATGATCACGTCGAACATGTGAAACCCCAATCCGAAACCCACCTTCCGGCCTGCGACTCCAAATCGCGGACGCGACCGGAGCAGTCCCCATTTCCGCAGGTTTTTGGCCGCGGCCCGACCATTCTGGTCGTGGGTAGGGGCCTTGCGGCAAGCCCCCCGTCGAGCGATATCCTGAAAGTGGCAGGGAGAGTCATTCTCCCGGCCACGATCGAACCTAACTGGACCCGATCAGTCCGGCGAGGGGGTTGGTCGTCGGGGCCGGGTCTGATTGTCGGTCTGTGGAGACCAGGGGACGAGGTCCTGCCAATCCGGGTGCTGGTCGTCCGGCCAGTTCTGGTCTTGGTTGCCGCGGTAGTTGTCGTCATGGTGGTCTTGTCCTTCGTGCCAACCTCGGTCTACCTGTACCTGCACCTCGGTCTACCTGTACCTGCGCTGTCGTGGCGGCGAATGCCGGCGCCGTGACCGCGGCCATGGGAATCGCCGCGAGCACCCCCGACGACCGCAATCCGTGAGAGACGTCGCCGTGTTCCTGTGCTCGTGAAATGGGTGATCATCATCGATCCTTTCACTGAGCAGTGCACGCCCGGATCCTGGCGGTCGGCTGACATGACCCCGGCAATCTCCTGGCAGCATTCGCTGTTGTCAAAACCGCAGTGCTGCAATGTTGTTCGCGGGTGGAGCGAGTGCGAGTCCCTACGTCGGGCGGGAGGCGGTGACCAGGGTGATCGAGGGCAGCATCGAGGCGCCCACGGTTCCGGGTTCGGTGGGGATGTCGGCACCGATGACCGTGAGGTAGTCGGTCAGGACGGTGCGGTGGGCGTACCAGCCGTGTTCACCGAACCAGTGCGTCGCCTCGCTGCGCGGCTCGTTGTAGATCAGGCCCGCCCACTGAGCGCCCGCGTGGTCGTCGCCGTCGTCCGGTGCGGTCATGGCGGTATACGAGTCGGTGTCGAGCATCTCCATCTGTTCGATACCGGCGAAACTGCCTGGTGTCGAGAGGGTGTCGACGGCGGCGAACAGCTGGTCCTGTGCGGCCGGAGGCAGGTACAGCAGGAGCCCTTCGGCCAGCCAGGCGGACGGGACGGCGGGGTCGAAGCCGCTCTCGCGGAGCGCTCGCGCCCAGTCCTCGCGCAGATCTGTCGCAACCTCGCGGCGTTCAGCGATCGGCCGGGCACCGTGGTCGGCCAGGGCGCGGCGCTTGAAATCGAGTACCTGGGGCCGATCGAGTTCGTACACGACGGTGCCGTCCCGCCACGACAACCGGTACGCCCGCGAGTCGAGGCCCGCCGCCAGGATCACCACCTGTCGCACGCCGGCGTCGATCGCGGCATCGAAATAGGCGTCGAAATACTTCGTCCGGGCCGCCTGAAATACCTGAAACGATTCGCCGAAATCGGGTGACCGCAGGGGGTGATCCCGCGTCTGTTCCTCATCGGCATCGAACAGTGCGGCCCATTCGTCGCCGGCGGCGCGGCAGAACACCTCGGCGAACTGATCGACGACAATAGGGTTCGGTCGGCGTGCCGCCAGCCCGCGGGCCGCCGCGACCATCAGCGCCGTCGAGCCGACGCCGGTCCTGATATCCCAGCTGTCGCCTTCGGCGCGCATGCTCCCAGCGCCGTCGGGTGAAGTCATCGGCCGCTCCAATCACCGGGGAGGCATTTCAGACTATCGCGATGTGACTGCCGCTCGGGGTCCACCATCGCCGACGCGGATGGCTCGGGGCGCGTCCTGGTCGGTCAGGTGTTGATGCCGGCGAGGGCTTCGAGAAGGGCGGCGGCCGCATCCTCGGCGGCGGACAGGTCTCTGGCCGGCGAGTGGTGGAGAACGTGCAGTGTCGCATTCGACGACCTCGTCGGTGCTTCTCGTCGAGAGTGTGACGCATCCACCCGGCGGTGCCAATGGCGCCGTCGGGCAGGTGTGCGGTGAGTGATCGGTTATGCGGCAGCGAGATTCGTGGATGGCGCGGTGTGCCTGTGCCAGGCCGGGTCGTACACGTAGGCCAACCGGCCGAGCGTGAGCGCGCCGAGCATCAGTCCGAAATCACGCAGTGCGACGTCGTAGAAGCCCGGGTAGGTCAGCAGGTTGATCACGATTCCCGCGAGCCAGGCGGCGACGATGTAGGCGGCATAACGCGGTTTGACCGCGACGGCGATGCCGGCGACGATCTCGATCACCCCGACGACCAGCATGGTCTGGTGCGCGCTGAGCGGGCTGAGATCGGCGATCCAGGGCGCCAGGTAGTCCTCCCAGGTGGTGAGCACATTGGTGAACTTGTCGATGCCCATGACGATCGGGAGCACGCTGAATCCGATACGCAGTAACAGGAATGCGCTGTATGCGGGGTCGCTGCGAGCGCGTTGCAGAGTCTGCCCGGGTGAGTGTGCGGTTGTCTCCGAGTGAGGTGTGGGAGTGGTCATCACGAAACCCCTTTGTAAAAATAATGGGAACTATTTTTAGAATCTGCCCATCACCCCGTATTTGTCAATACTTTTTGGTGTTACAGTCGAGATATGTCCACGCCCCGGTCTGTCCCGCCGGCGGTTCTCGCGGCGCTGAGCAACCTCGACGATCCGCTGCGACGCAGGCTCTACGAATACGTCTCCGAGAGCGAGGCACCGGTCTCGCGGGAGCAGGCGGCCGCCGCCGTCGACGTCGGCCGAACCCTCGCGGCGTATCACCTCGACAAGCTGGCCGATGCCGAACTGCTGACGGTCAGCTATCAGCGGCCGGCAGGCCGCGGCGGGCCCGGTGCGGGACGTCCGGCGAAGTTGTACACGCGGGCCGCCACGGAATTAAGCGTCAGCGTGCCGCCCCGCGACTACGAACTGCTCGCCCGGTTACTTGTCTCCTCGGTCGAACAGGACGCGAGCGGCGCCGTGCGGGCGGCGGTGAACGAGGCCGCTGTCGATGCCGGCAAACGGGCCGCCGCTGCCACCGGGGGAGACCTGCTGGAGGCGCTTCGCGGCTGCGGCTACCTGCCTCAGGTCGACGCCGACGGTCGTGTCGACCTCCGCAACTGCCCCTTTCATCGCGTTGCCCGCGACCACCTGGACGTGGTGTGCGGGTTGAACTTACGACTCGTCGAGGGTGTGATCGCCGGAAGTACGCAGCGAGACGCGCGCGCCGAACTGGCCCCGGGGCCGGGCCGGTGCTGCGTGGTGGTCCACTACGTAGCGTCCGGTCAGGAGGTCAGTGCGAAGCCGTAGCGACGGCGGCGCGGTCGAATTCGTGGGACACGTTCGACCACAGGCTGACCCGGCGGCCGCGGGTTTCGAAGAACGTGATCTCCCGCTTGATACCGGAGCTCTGATCCCAGCCCGGCAGGTCGAGGATGATCAGCTCGTCGAGCATGTCCATGAACACTTCGTCGACGGGGGCCCACAGGGCGCCGATCTCGCCCTTGTCCTTGCCGTCGAAGGTGAGGTTGATCGGGTGGGACATCGAGACCTGGCTGAAGACGGTGTGACCGGCTTCGATGATGGTCGCGGCTACCTTGTTCGACTCGATGAACCGGTCGTGGGTGATCGACGGGTCGGTGTGGCTGTAGGGGCAGGCCAGGAAGATCTTACGCATGGTGTTCCTTCAGGTGGTGGGTACGAACGGGGATCAGCCGAGCGAGACGGTGACGGGTCCGCCCTGGCTGTCGGCCTTGTCGAGCACGCTGGACGGCACCCGGAACACGCGTCCGGGCGAGGCAGGCCACGGGAGCGTTTTGCGGGCGATGATCAGGCGGTCCTGGCGCACCACGATCTTCGGGATCCGCACCAGGGTGTCGGTCCACAGCAGCAGCCGGTTGCGGGCGGGGGCGGTGTCGCCGGGGCGGAGCACTCCGGGGGAGATCCATCGCAGCGGTGCGCCGACCGGGACGTCGCCGCCGAACGCGGAGGTGGTCCCGACGATCGTGTCGTTGGCAACGATGTCGGGCAGTCGTTCGCCCTCGAGCCCGAACAGGGACAGCAGTTCTCCGTTCCACCGGCGGTCGTCGAGGTCGACCGCGAGGGATCGGCTGGCCGTGGTGACGTCGGTGACAAAGGCGCCGGTGAGCTGATGCAGCAGCCAGGTGTCCGAGGTGGTGACCACGCCCGCTGTCTCGACGTTGCGGCGCAGCCACGCCATCTTCGGGGCCGAGAAGTACGATTCGAGCAACAGACCGGTGCGGGCCGCGATCATGTCCTTGTGGGCGTCGAGGTCCCGGCACAACCCTTCGGCGCGCCGGTCCTGCCAGACGAGGGCCTGGGTCCGAGCCTTGCCGGACTGCGACCCCGGGACCGGTATCCACCCCACCGTCGTCTCCGGGACGCCACCGCCTGGTCCATCCTTCTGGCCTGATCGATCGCGAGATCACCGGATTCAATACGCACATGCGCTGAACCTGGACACGCGGGACGATCGCAGCCGACGACCGGCACGATCAGCCGTCGGTGTCGCGTCCGCTCGTGTCCTCGTCCGCCACGATTCCACGGAGGAGTGCGTCGACCAATCGCGTCGGTAGGCCCGGGTCGAGCGGTTCGCGGCTGAGTACGACCTTGAAATGCAGCGGTGCGACAAGCATTTCCACCGCAAGGCGGGGATCGGTGGTGCCCGGTAATTCTCCGCGGTCGATTCCGCGCGTGATGATCTCGCCGGAGCGTGTGTGCCGAGTGTCCCAGTACTGCTTGCGGGCCTGACTGGCCGCCGGGTCGTCGCCGGCGGCGGCCAGTGCTCGGTCGAAGGCGTTGCCCTGGGGGGTGCTGAGGTACGCCGCCAGCGACGTGAGGTAGGCGATCAGGTCGTCGCGCAGTGATCCGGTGTCGGGAATGGGGAGCAGTTCCTCGGCTTCTTCGAGCAGGGCGTCGATCATCAGGTTTTCGCGAGTGCCCCAGCGGCGGTAGATCGAGGTCTCGTGCACTCCGGCCCGGGTCGAGACCTCGGCCACGGTCAACCCGTCCATTCCGTGCAGGTGCAGCAGGTCGAGGGTGGCGTCGAGCACGGCGCGGCGAACTCGCGCGGATCTGCCGCCGGGGCGTGGCCGGCTCCCGGGTTCGGTCATGCCCCACTTTAACGCAAGTCTCTTGCGTTTGTGGTGTGACCCAGCGCATACTGCTAATGCAAGTAACTTGCGTTTAGAGGAGGCAGTCATGTGTTCACAACAATCGGTCGCCGTCGACGACGGGGTCACCGCACGCAGCGAGACGGCGGACGGCATGCGCATCGAATGGGATGTGCCCGTGCCGATGCCGGATGGCACCGTGCTGCGGGCAGATGTCTTCCGCCCGGACGACGATGGTGAGTATCCGGTGCTGATGACCCTCGGTCCCTACGGCAAGGGTCTGGCCTTCCAGGAGGGGTTCGCGGGGATGTGGCAGCGTCTGGCCGCCGTGTATCCCGATGCGGTGGCCGGATCGACCAACGCCTATCAGGTGTGGGAGACCGTCGATCCGGAGAAGTGGGTGCCGGACGGTTACGTCTGCATTCGAGTCGACTCCCGTGGTACCGGGCGTTCGGCCGGACTGCTGGACATGCTCAGCGAGCAGGAGGCCCGCGACTACTACGAGGCCATCGAGTGGGCGGCGACCCAGGTCTGGTCGAACGGTCGAGTGGGCCTGCTCGGGATTTCCTACTACGCCGCCAACCAATGGCTGGTCGCGGCACTGCGGCCGCCGCACCTGACGGCGATCTGCCCATGGGAGGGGTTCACGGATTTCTACCGGGACTTCAACCGGCACGGCGGCATCCTGTCCCGCTTCGGTCAGGCCTGGCAGGACCGTCAGATCTTCACCGTCCAACACGGTGTGGGCGAGCGCGGCCGGCGCAACCCGAACAACGGCGAACTCGTCGCCGGACCTCCGACCCTGGACGAGGACGCTCTCGCCACGAACCGCGTGGAGACGGTCGCGGAGGCCAAACGCCGGGTCCTGCTCGACGAGTTCAGCCGAGCGCGCACGCCGGATCTGACGCGCATCGAGGTCCCGGTGCTGTCGGCGGGGAACTGGGCACACCACCTGCACACCCGTGGCAATTTCGACGGCTACACCCAGGTGTCGTCACCGCAGAAATGGCTGGAAGTGCATGGTCACGAGCACTACGCCGAGTTCTACACCGACTACGGCGTGGGTCTGCAGAAGCAGTTCTTCGGCCACTTCCTCAAGGATGAGGCGACCGGCTGGGACCGGCAGCCCCCGGTGCGCCTGAACGTGCGCCACGTCGACGGATCCTTCGAGGGTCGCGACGAACAGGAGTGGCCGCTGGCCCGCACCCGGTGGACGCGGTTCCACCTCGACGCCGCGTCCGCCGCGTTGAGCACCACCGAACCGAGCGCCGAGCATGCGGTCGACTTCCCGGCGCTGGGGCCCGGCGTCGATTTCTGGACCGAACCGCTGTCCGAGCCCCTGGAGATCACCGGGCCGGCCTCCGCTCGGGTCCGTCTCGCGTCCACGACTACCGACGCAGATCTCTTCGTCACACTGCGCGTGCAGGACCTCGACGGAAAGGAGGTCACGCTCGTGTCCGCGATCGACGAACACGGTGTGCTCGCCGTGGGGTGGCTGCGTGCCTCCCACCGGGAACTGGACGAGGACCGCAGCCTGCCCCACCGGCCCTGGCACCCGCACACCCGCATCCTGCCGCTCACCCCCGGGCAGGCGGTCGAGCTCGATGTCGAGATCTGGCCCACCTCGATCGTCGTCCCGCCCGGCTACCGGCTCGGCGTCACGCTGTCGGGCTGTGACTTCCAGGTGCCCGGCGACGGGCCGTGGCCGGAGGCGTACGGCATCGAGCAACGCGGCAACGGTGTGTTCGTCCACGACGACCCGGACGATCGACCGGCCGGAACCTTCGACGGGCTGACCACCCTGCACACCGGTCCGGACTCGGGCACCTCGCTGCTGCTGCCCGTGATCCCGGCGAAGTGAGCCGACCGAATCCATCCCCGAACAGTTGAGGACATCCACATCATGCGACGAATAGTCGACCTGTCCGTGTCATTGCAGGCAGGAATTCCTTCCGATCCACCCGGTCACCTGCCCGAGATCGACTACCTGGACCACGAGCACACCCGAGGCGATCTGCTGCAGTTCTTTCCCGGAGCCGTTGTCGACGACCTGCCCGAGGGTGAAGGGTGGGCCATCGAGCGCGTGCGCCTGTCCACCCACAACGGCACTCACCTCGACGCCCCTTATCACTACGCGTCCACCATGAACGGCGGGCAGCGGGCCGCCACCATCGACGAGGTCCCACTCGACTGGTGCTTCGGACGCGGCGTCAAACTCGATTTCCGCCACTTCGACGACGGCTACGTCGTCACCGCCGACGACATCGACCGCGAACTGGACCGGATCGGATTCACCCTCGCGCCGTTGGACATCGTCGTCGTCAACACCCGTGCGGGAGACCGCTACGGCCACGACGACTACGTGAACAGCGGCTGCGGCATGGGACGAGAGGCGACACTGCACCTCTTGCGTCAAGGTGTGCGGGTGACCGGCACCGATGCCTGGAGTTGGGATGCGCCGTTCGTCTACACCGCCGAGCGATACGCCGAGAACCATGACGCCGGCATCATCTGGGAAGGCCACCGCGCCGGACGGGAGATCGGCTACTGCCACATCGAGAAACTCGGCAATCTCGACTCGATCCCATCCTCGGGATTCCAGGTGGCGTGCTTCCCCGTGAAGATCCATCAAGCGTCTGCCGGGTGGACCCGCGCGGTCGCGATCTTCGACGAGGAGCAGCAATGAGAATCGGTTCACTGTTCGTGGACGGCGTCCAGCGCTACGGTGTCGTCGTCGACGACCACCTCGACCTACTGACGGAGTCTGCCGACGTCTTCGCCGTGCTCGCGGCCGGCCACCCGAGTGGAGCGCTGACCGGTCGCCGCCTGCCGTGGGACCCAGCCGCGGAACTGGCAGTGCCGGTCCCGGTCGCCAGCCTCCGGGACTTCATCACCTTCGAGCAACACACCCTCGGCTCGCTGCGTTCGGTCACCGGCGCCGGTGAGATACCGGAGGACTGGTATGCCGCACCCGCCTTCTACTTCACCAACCCTCACGCCGCGATCGGCTCAGGCGCGACGGTTCCGATGCCGCCGGGTTGCGAAATGTTCGACTTCGAACTGGAAGTCGCGGTCGTGATCGGCCGCGCCGGCTACAACCTGGCCGTCGAGGAGGCGTTCGATCATGTCGCCGGGTTCACCATTCTCAACGACTGGTCTGCTCGCGACGTGCAGGGTCGCGAGATGCGGGTAGGCCTCGGACCCGCGAAGGGCAAGGACACCGCCACCACCCTCGGGCCGGTGATGGTCACCGTGGACGAACTCGCCGGCTACGAGGTCGATGGCCGTTTCGATCTCGGCATGGAAGTCTTCGTCAACGACACCCGCATCGGCGGCGACACCCTGGCGAACATGGCCTGGACCTTCGCCGAATTGATCTCCTACGCCAGCCGCGGCACATGGGTGCGGCCCGGCGACGTGCTCGGCTCCGGAACCTGCGGCGGCGGCTGTCTCGCCGAACTGTGGGGATGGCGCGGCGAGCGACAACCGCCACCCCTCCGGATCGGTGACACCGTCACCATGGCCGTGGACGGAATCGGCACCATTCACAACACCGTCGTCGCCGGGCCGCCCCTGCACCCCATCCCCGCGGCGACCCGAGGGGCGACCCTCCGTTCCGGGTAGCGCGACAGAGGGCACCGTATCGGGGATCGAGACCGGTTCGAACTTTTCCGCGAACAGTCCTTTGTCGAATTGCTCAGTCATATCCGATTTTTGGCCGCTTGATTTCACTCGGTTCCGGGTAGTCCTGTTCGGGTACGGCGATGGTCGGGAGCCGGAGCGAAGGAGTGCGAGTGATGACAACAGCCGGAGGGGGTCCGAGTTCGAGCAGTCTCGCCGATGTCATCGACACGATCCTCGACAAGGGTCTGGTGATCGACGCCTACGTGCGGGTGTCGCTGGTCGGAATCGAACTGCTGACCGTCGACGCCCGCATCGTGGTCGCGAGTGTCGACACCTATCTGCGCTTCGCCGAGGCCGCCAATCGCCTCGCGATCGGAAGCGAACCCAAGGGTCTGACAGACCTGGTGTCCGACGTGAAGGGCAGCGGAAGCACGAAATCGAAGACGAAGGGCGCACTCGAAGCGGTGGGCGAGACCCTCGGTGAGCTGCTCGGTGGGTCGGACGACGAGCGCGAGCCTGCACGGCGCTCCGCTCGGAGGCGGAAGTGACGACGGGCGATTCCATATTCACTTGTCACCGCAGGTCAT
Organism: Rhodococcus sp. 4CII; assembly: GCF_014256275.1. NCBI lineage: Bacteria > Bacillati > Actinomycetota > Actinomycetes > Mycobacteriales > Nocardiaceae > Rhodococcus > Rhodococcus sp. 4CII. The sequence goes on along the minus strand of NZ_JACCFE010000002.1, from coordinate 2,655,142 downwards.
AATGCGAGAATGGCGTCTCATTTCATATCGAGATGGTCGGTTGTTCAATTTCACCATGTGAGAATTATGTGAATTTGCGAAACGCGCCACCACGGTCGCTGCGATGTACGGGATAAGCGGGCGGAAACAATCCCGTGGTTGCCCGACAACAGAAGGAGTGGAATTCTCATGGGTTCTGCAGGAATCGACTTCAATGTAGCGCTCGACGCGTTCCTGAAGTGGCTGAGTGTCACGTTCAACCTCGGCGGTGGCATCGGCTGATCGCGCCCGGACCTGGGGTAGATGGTGGCTCGGCTCACCAGGTGGGAGCCGAGCCACCGCTGTGATCGGCGCACGAACGGCACCGCATCAACACCGTCGGAAAATGCCGATGGCAATTCTCCGATGGAGAATTCGGGTTCTGCATTTCGCACGGAACGCCCTCTGTATCGATTTGTGGAGTCGGACGGAATCGACCGGCGTGACGACTCTCGAATGAAAAGAAAAGTATTGGCATGCGCTTGGATACCGAAGATCGAGAACCCACCCCTGGTGGCAGCTTCGAACGCCGGTTGCGGATCGAACTCGAACAAATCGCGCGGGACATGCGGGCCGAACACGGCAGCCTCCAAGGATGCCTGGAGGTGATCGCCAAGTCCGCTCGAGACGTCGTTCCCGGCACCGAGGACGCCGGGATCACCCTGATCGCCCGTGGCAGGGCCCTCGAACCCCGGGCGGCGACGTCGGATGTGCAGAGGAAGATCGACGAGTTGCAACACCGGCTCGGGGAGGGCCCGTGTGTGCAGGCGATCTGGGAGCACGAGACCGTGCTCGTCACCGACATGCGGACGGAGCAGCGATGGCCGGGCTTCGCGCCGGAAGCGTCGCGGATCGGCGTGCAGTCGATGCTGGCGTTCCAGCTCTACACCACCGAAGACAGGCTGGGTGCGTTGAACCTGCACTCGAGCCGCCCGAACGCATTCGGTGACACCTCGCTCAGCATCGGCAGCACCCTGTCGACGCATGCCGCGATCGCGCTCATCGCGTCCGAACGCGAGGAACAGTTTCGCAACGCCCTCGCCTCTCGCGACATCATCGGACAGGCCAAAGGCATGCTGATGCAGCGGTATTCGATCGATGCCGCGCAGGCGTTCGCGATTCTCACGGAACATTCCCAGCACGTCAACGAACCGCTCAGCGAGGTCGCCCGGACGTTGGTCGAGCGCGGGCTCCCGGATTGACATGGGCGCGGACCTGCGGGGCCGTTGATGCCGACCGTCTCGCGGCGCACAATGGCATCGGTGAAAGCAGTCACGGCGTATCGCTTTCGGAATTGGGTGCGAGCGGCGTGGACGTACGTTCGGCGGGCGCCCGGCACGTTCGTGTGGCTCGCGGTGCTCCTGGCGACAACTGTGGTGTCGCGGTATCTCTCGGCGGAGCAACTTCAGGTCGTGCTCGGTGACCGGTCGACGAACCTGCACCATCTCGCGGAGGACCCGGTCAGGGTGCTGATCGCGAGTGCCTTCTGGCTCGCCGGCGGCGGTTGGGTCACCTACTTTTTTCTCTTCAATGTTTTCCACGTCCCGGCCGAGCGATGGCTGGGCACTCTGCGATGGGTGACCGTCGTGGCGATCGCGCACGTCGGCGCCACCTACCTCAGCGAGGGCGCCCTGTACTGGGCGATCCGCCACGGTCACGCGCCGGTCTCCGCGGTCGACACCCTCGACGTCGGGGTCAGTTACGGCCTGGCCGGAGTCGTCGCGGTACTCACCTACCGAATCGCACCGCCGTGGCGCTATCCGTATCTTGCCGCAGTTTTGGTGTTCTACCTGGTTCCGTTGTTCGTGCACCTGAACTTCACCGCGGTCGGACACTTCACTGCCGTACTGCTCGGCCTGTGCTGCTACCCGATTACCCGTTCCCGGAAGGGGGTGTGGTCGCCGGTCGCCGCCGTCCGTCGTATGCGCCGAACCACAGCGACAGCCTGAAACGAGGCGCTCCGCGCCCGTGAGCCTTTTTGGTAGCTGGAGCAACCAGAAAGGCGCACGGGCGCGAAGCGCCTACAGCCCGGCGGCCGTCGCCAGCTGAGGAAGGAACTCCCGCGGCTGCCCGAAGAGCTGGGCACTGCCGTGGGCGCGTTTGAAGTACAGCTGCGCGTCGTGTTCCCAGGTGATGGCGATGCCGCCGTGCAACTGGATGGCCTCGGCCGCGACGTGCTGCAGTGCCTCGGAGCAGTACACCTTCGCGATGACGGCGTCCTCGTGCGTTCCCGACAGCGCCGCGGCGTAGGACATCGACCGGGCCGTTTCGACGAGGGCGTACATGTCGGCCATGCGATGCTTCAGCGCCTGGAACGACCCGATGGCGCGTCCGAACTGCTTGCGCGACTTGGCATACTCGACCGTCTGTTCCAGCGCCGCGGACGCCGCACCCACCTGTTCCGCCGACAGCGCGACCAGCGCGATCGTGCGCAACTGCTCGACGAGGTCGGTGGGGGAGACCAGCCGACGGGCCGCGACGCCGTCGAACGTGACCTCCGACAGCGACCGCGTCGGGTCCATCGCCGCAACGCGGGAACGGCTCACACCCTCGGACGACGGATCCACCTCGAACAGGCCGTCGGACGTGAGGACGAGCAGCACGTCCGCGACGTCGCCGCCGAGCACGTACGACGCCGTCCCCGACAGCGCCTCGCCCGACGCCGTGACGCCGAAGCTGCTCCACCCGTCCGCGCCGGCCCAGCACAGTGCCGCCACCGAGCCCGCCGCGATGCCGGGCAGCAACCGGGCGCACGCGTCGTCGTCCCCCGACAGCACCAGCGCCTGCGCGGCCAGCACGGCGCTGCCCAGCATCGGCGACGGTGCCAGCGTGCGGCCCAGCTCCTCCTGCACCACGTGGACTTCCAGCAGCGACGCCCCGACCCCGTCGTACTTCTCCGGGATCGCGAGCGCGGCGACGCCGATCTGCTCGCACAACGTGGTCCACAGGGCGTCGTCGTATCCGTGCTCGGTGGTGATCGCCCGGCGGACCGCGGCGGAGTCGGAGTGCTTGCCCAGCAGGTCGCGGACCGATTCGCGGAGTGCGGCTCGCTCGTCGTTGTCGAAACTCATGACGCCTCCACGAGCGAATCGACGACGCGGCAGCGGTGGAACGCCGGCGTGCCCCAGGCCGTGACCAGGGCCCGGACCTTCGGGAGCCACAGCGACAGGTCGTGCTCCTGCGTGTATCCGATGGCGCCGTGCACCTGGAGAGCCACCCGCGCCGCCCGGTACGCCGCGTCACCGCAGGCAACCTTGGCCGCCGACACGTCCCGGGAACTGTCGGCCGACCCGTCCCGCACGGACAGCGCCGCGCCGTGCAGCAGCGGCCTCGACATCTCCAGCCCGACCGCCACTTCCGCGAGGTGATGCTTGATCGCCTGGAACTGTCCGATCACCTTGCCGAACTGCTTGCGCTGCTTGGCATAGTCGGTGGTGACGTCGAGCAGCGTCTGTCCGAGGCCCTGCAACTGGGCCGCGGTGGCGAGGGCGCCGAGGTCGAACGCGGGCCCGAAGTCGGCGTCACCGAGTGCGTCGCCGGCGGTCAGTGGGAACAACCGGCGCGACTGGTCTACCGACTTATTCACCGCCCCGGGCCTACCGACGCTCACGGTCGACCCGTCGACGAGGAGGACCAGATCGGCCGAGTCGGCGTCGACGGCGAACGGCACATGCGGGGCGGCGGCAACGGTGGCGAGCGATCCGGATGCCAACGAGGACAGTCGGTCCGGGGAAAACTGCGCGAGGAGCGCCGGTACGACGGCGACGGTCTCGGCCACCGGACCGGGCACCGCGTGACGTCCGAGTTGTTCGACGGCCACGACGAGGTCGACGGCGTCGGCACCGAGGCCGTCGTGTTGGTCCGCGATGAGCAGTCCGTTGATGCCGGTCTCGGCCAGGCGCTGCCACACCTTCAGGCCCGGGCCCGTGTCCCCGGTGTTCCACGACCGGATCACCGACGGCATGTCGGCCTTCGACAGCAGCGCATCGATGCTGGACGCGAAGTCCTGGTGGGAGGAGTCGAGTGTGAATCTCATCGATCCGCCTTCGGTAGGCCGAGCAGCCGCTCGGCGATCACGTTCTTCTGAATCTCGTTGGTACCGGCATAGATCGGACCGGACAGGGAGAACAGGTAGCCGTCCATCCAGTCGTCCGCGAGTTCCGCGGAGGCGCCCTGCAGTTCGAGGGCGGTCTCGTGGGTGGCGATGTCCCACTCCGACCAGAACACCTTGTTGATCGACGACTCGGCGCCCAACTGCCCACCGTCGGCGAGCCGGGTGACGGTGCCGAACGTGTTCAGCTGGTAGGCGCGGGCCCCGATCCAGGCGTCGGCGACGCGCTTCCGCAGGGCGGTGTCGTCGGTGCGTTCACTCGCCCGGAACAGGTCGACTAGCCGGTCCACCGTCGCGAGGAACCGGCCCGGACTACGCAGCGACAGCCCGCGTTCGTTGGACGCCGTGCTCATCGCGACCCGCCAGCCCTCGTTGACGCCGCCGATCACCCCCGACGCACCGGGGTTCGCGGGGTCGTCCGGGACGAACACGTCCTCCAGGAAGATTTCCGCGAAACCGGGTTCGCCGTCCAGCTGATCGATCGGCCGCACGGTGACGCCCTCCGACCGCAGGTCGAACATGAAGTACGTGATGCCCCTGTGCCGCTGCGCGTCCGGGTCGGACCGGAACAGCCCGAATCCCCAGTCCGCGAAGCTCGCCCGCGAACTCCACGTCTTCTGGCCGTTCAGCACCCAGCCGCCGTCGACGCGCCGGGCGGTGGAGCGGAGGGACGCGAGGTCGCTGCCCGACTCGGGCTCCGACCAGGCCTGCGCCCAGATGTCGTCGGCGCGGGCCATCCGCGGCATGATGCGAGCGAGTTGCCCGGGGTTCGCGTGCTCGAACAGGGTCGGGGCGAGCAGGAAGATGCCGTTCTGGCTGACGCGTCCGGGCGCCCCGGAACGGTAGTACTCCTCCTCGAACACCACCCACTGCAACAGGGACGCGTCCCGTCCGCCGAGTTCCTCCGGCCACGACACGACCGACAGCCGGGCGTCCGCGAGGGTGCGCTCCCACGCGCGGTGCGCCTCGAACCCTGCGGCCGTGTCCATCGACGGCAGCGGTTCGGCGGGGACGTTGTCCGTGAGGAACGCGCGGACCTCGTCGCGGAACGCGAGGGTGGCGTCGTCGTACTCCAGATCCACTTACTTGGCCCCGTTCTCCGAGTTGCGGGCGCTCGCCGCCATCGACTTGGCATCCATGCCGCCGAGCGGATCGGTGTCGATCTCGGCGTTGTGGGCGTGCGCGAAGTGGTGTAGGCCGAAGACGGAGTCCATGCCGTTCCGCATTCCCATCTGGTCCTCACACTGGTTGACGGCCTTCTTGGTGAGGGCGAGACCGAACCGGGGCATGGCGGAGATCCGGCCGGCGATGGCGAGGGTCTCCTTCTCCAGGTCCTCGCGGGGCACGACGCGGTTGACCATGCCCACCTCGTAGGCGCGCTGAGCCGTGAAACGGTCGCCGGTGTACAGGATTTCCTTCGCGAACCGCGGTCCGAGCATCCACGGGTGAGCGAAATACTCGACACCCGGGATGCCCATACGTACGACTGGATCGGAGAAGAAGGCGTCGTCCGATGCGACGATGAGGTCGCAGACCCACGCCAGCATGAGTCCACCGGCGATACAGGCGCCCTGGACCATCGCGATGGTCGGCTTCGGGATCTCCCGCCACCGCCGGCACATCCCGAGATAGACCTCCATCTCGCGCGCGTACCGCTGGTCGCCGCCGGGCTTGTCGACGTGGTCCCACCACATGACGGCCTTGTTGTCGTAGTGGACGTGGTGGTCCCGGCCGGGGGTGCCGATGTCGTGCCCGGCGCTGAAGTGCTTGCCGTTGCCCGCGAGGACGATCACCTTCACGTCGTCGTCCTCGACGGCACGCTCGAACGCGGCGTCGAGGGCATACGTCATCACCGAGTTCTGGGCGTTGCGGTAATCGGGGCGGTTGAGCGTCACGAATGCCACGCCGTCGCGCACGTCGTAGGTGACCACGTCACCCTCGTCCGGAACCGTCATTTCTTCTCCTCACGCAGAACGTTTTTCATGACCTTCCCGGAGGGGTTCCGGGGGAGGGAGTCGACGAAGCGCACCGATCGGGGCACCTTGAAGTTGGCGAGGTGCTCCTTGCAGTACGCGATCACCGTGTCCTCGGTGATTTCGGCCTTGGCCACGATGTACGCGCACCCGACCTCACCCATCCGCGCGTCGGGAACACCGATGACTGCAGACTCGGCGACGCCGTCGAGTCGGGCAAGTGCGTTCTCCACCTCAGCGGGATACACGTTGAATCCGCCGGAGATGTACATGTCCTTGAGGCGGTCGGTGATGTCGACGTAGCCGCGGTCGTCGAGGGTGCCGACGTCGCCGGTGTGCAGCCAGCCGTCGGCGTCGACGGTCTTGGCGGTGGCCTCCGGATCGTCGAGGTAGCCGAGCATCACGTTCTCGCCGCGGACGAGGATCTCGCCCTGATCGCCGATGCGGATCTCCATGCCGGGGATCGCGCGACCGGATGTCGTGGAGACGGTCACCGGGTCGTCGTCGGTGCGGCACATGGTGACCACCACCGCCTCGGTCTGCCCGTAGGCGGTGAGGACGGCGTCGAAACTCAGTTCCGACTGCATCCGTTCGACGAGCGCCACCGGGACGGCTGCCGCGCCCGTGACCGCGACCCGCAGGCTGGACAGGTCGTACTGCGGACGGTCCGGGTGGTCGAGGATCGACTGGAAGATCGTGGGGGCGCCGGGGAGCACGGTGATCTGCTCGTCGTGCACCGTCGCCATCACCTTCGGCACGTCGAACACCGCCATCGGCACCACGGTCGCGCCGTTCAGGAGGCAGACGAGGAACCCGGCCTTGTATCCGAACGTGTGGAAGAAGGGATTGATGATGAGGTAGTTGTCGTCGGCGGTCACCTCCGCGCACTCACCCCACGCCCGGGCGATACCGACCGTCTGCCGGTGCGCCGACATCACACCCTTGCTGCGTCCCGTGGTGCCCGACGTGAACATGACGTCCGAGACGTCGTCGGGGGAGACGGCCTCGGCGCGGGCGTCCGCCTCGGCCCGGGTGTCCTCGTCGGCGAGGGCGAGGAAGTCGTCGAAGTCGTACACGCCGGGTGTCGGGGCGTCGCCGCCGTCGACGGGAACGCGCACGACGGTCGGCACGTCGAGAGTGCTCGACGCGTCCCGCAGTGCCGCGTAGCGGTCGGCGCCGAGGAACTTGCCCGCGACCATTAGCGCGGTGGCCTTGGTGCGGTCGAGGAGGTCGACCGCCTCGGTCGGCGTGTACCGCGTGTTGATCGGTACCAGCGTCGCACCGGCGTAGTGAATGCCGAGCGCGGCGACAACCCAGTGGTACGTATTGGGCGACCACACGGCGACATGCGCTCCCGGCTGCACGCCCTGGGAACAGAGCGCGGCGGCGAAATCGCGGACACGGTCGTGCAGTTGTGTGAAGGTCAGACGGACGTCGCCGTCCGCCACGGCTGTGAGCTCGCCGAATTCATGTGCGGCCCGTTTCAGGGCGGACGGGGTGGTTGTCGGTTGTTCGGTCACTGGGCTCCCTACCTACCTAGCAAGTGCTTGGTAGGTTATCTTACAGACGTGGACCAGAGCGAGAGCCCGGACGGGCTGATCACCGACGACGACTTCGCGCAGGCCGTCAGGACGTGGCTGAACGACAACCTGACCGGCGACTTCGCCCGGCTGAAAGGCAGGGGCGGCCCCGGCAGCGAGCACGAGTTCTTCGACGAACGGCTCGCCTGGGACCGGCACCTCGCCGCCGCGGGATGGACGTGCCTCGGCTGGCCGAAGGAATACGGCGGACGCGGCGCCACCCTCGCGCAGCAGGTCGTGTTCCATCAGGAATACGCCAGGGCGGGCGCCCCGGCGCGAGTCAGTCACGTCGGTGAGGAACTGCTCGGCCCGACGCTCATCGCGTTCGGCACCGAGGAACAGAAGCGCCGCTTCCTGCCCGGAATCAACACCGTGACGGAACTGTGGGCGCAGGGCTACTCGGAGCCGGGCGCCGGTTCCGACCTTGCCAACGTCGCGACCACCGCCCGCCGCGACGGCGACAAATGGGTGATCAACGGGCAGAAGGTCTGGACGTCCCTCGCGCACGTCGCCCAGTGGGCGTTCGTACTGTGCCGCACCGAACCGGGGTCGAAGCGGCACCAGGGCCTGAGCTTCCTGCTCGTCCCCCTCGACCAGCCCGGCGTCACGGTCCGGCCCATCCAGCAACTCACCGGCACGTCCGAGTTCAACGAGGTGTTCTTCGACGACGCCGTCACCGACGCCGATCTGGTGGTCGGGGAACCCGGCGACGGCTGGCGGGTCGCGATGGGCCTGCTCACTTTCGAGCGCGGCGTCTCCACACTCGGGCAGCAGATCGGGTTCGCCCGCGAACTGCAGGGTGTCGTCGACCTCGCGAAAGCCACCGGCGCCGCATCCGACCCGAACATTCGCGAGAAGATCGCCCGCGCCTGGGTCGGCCTGCGGGTGATGCGCGCGCACGCGCTGCGCACCCTCGAGGCGGTCGACGCCGGAACGTCCGGGGCGGAGGCGTCCGTCGCGAAACTGCTGTGGGCCAACTGGCACCGCGACCTCGGGCAGCTGGCGATGGAGGTGCAGGGTGCGGCATCGCTGCTCGCCCCGGCCGGACCCTCGTCCGACATCACCGATTCCGAACACCTCGAACTCGGCGAATGGCAGCGGCTGTTCCTCTTCACCCGCGCCGACACCATCTACGGCGGATCCAACGAGATCCAGCGAAACATCATCTCCGAGCGCGTGCTCGGACTTCCCCGAGAGGCACGACCGTGACCGACACTTCACCACTCGCCACCGCGCCCGTCGAGACGCCGGGACACGATCTGCTGAAAGGAAAGAAGGTCGTCGTCACCGCGGCCGCCGGCACCGGCATCGGATTCGCGTCCGCACGTCGCGCCCTGCTCGAGGGCGCCGACGTCCTGGTGTCGGACTGGCACGAGCGGCGTCTGCTCGAGACCAGGGACAAGCTGGCCGCCGAGTTCCCCGGGCAGGCGGTCGCGGCGCTGACGTGCGACGTGTCCAGCACGGAGCAGGTGGACGCCCTGATCGCCGGGGCTGCCGACGCGCTGGGCCGGATCGACGTCCTGGTCAACAATGCCGGACTCGGCGGCGAGACGCCGCTCGTCGACATGACGGACGAGGAGTGGGACCGCGTCCTCGACATCACGCTGAACGGAACGTTCCGGGCCACCCGCGCCGCGCTGCGCTACTTCAAGGGAGTGGAGCACAACGGTGTGCTGGTCAACAACGCGTCCGTCCTCGGGTGGCGGGCACAGCACTCGCAGGCACACTACGCGGCGGCGAAGGCCGGCGTCATGGCGCTGACCCGGTGCAGCGCGATCGAGGCCGCGGAGTACGGGGTCCGGATCAACGCCGTCGCGCCGTCCATCGCGCGGCACGCGTTCCTGGCGAAGGTGACCAGCGAGGAACTGCTCGACAAGCTGGCGTCCGACGAGGCGTTCGGCCGGGCCGCGGAGGTGTGGGAAATCGCCGCCACCATCGCCATGCTCGCCAGCGACTACACCACTTACCTCACCGGCGAGGTCGTGTCGATCTCGTCGCAGAGGGCGTAGCCGTCCTGTGCGCCTTTTTGGTAGCTGGAATAACCAGAAAGGCGCACAGGGCCGAAGGCCCTAACAAGCGCTTGGTTGATAGGATGGCACGATGACTCCACCCCAGGGCGCCGACGATTCGGCCAGCAAATCCGGACGCAGGGCCGAACTCCTCGACATCGCGGCCACCCTGTTCGCCGAACGCGGCCTGCGGGCCACCACCGTGCGGGACATCGCCGACGCCGCGGGCATCCTGTCGGGCAGCCTGTACCACCACTTCGATTCCAAGGAATCGATGGTCGACGAGATCCTACGGGGCTTCCTCGACGACCTGTTCGGCAAGTACCGCGAGATCGTCGCGTCCGGACTCGACAGCCGCGCGGCGCTCGAAGCGCTGGTCACCACGTCGTACGAGGCGATCGACGCGTCGCATTCGGCAGTCGCGATCTATCAGGACGAGGTGAAGCATCTCGTCGCCAACGAGCGTTTCGAATATTTGTCCGAATTGAACACGGAGTTCCGCGGGCTGTGGATGGGTGTGCTCGAGGCGGGTGTGAAGGACGGCAGCTTCCGGGCCGACATCGACGTCGAGCTCGCCTTCCGGTTCCTCCGCGACACCGCCTGGGTGGCCGTCCGCTGGTACCGGCCCGGCGGCTCGGTCACGGTCGACACCGTCGCCAAGCAATACCTCTCGATCGTCCTGGACGGACTTGCGAGTCCCCACAATTGACTAGGAGTTTCACATGACCGAGGCCTACATCGTCGACGCCGTTCGCACGCCGATCGGCAAGAAGAACGGTGGCCTGTCCGGCGTCCACCCCGCTGATCTGGGTGCGCACGTCATCAAGGCCCTCGTCGAGCGCACGGGCATCGACCCGGCGGGTGTCGACGACGTCGTCTTCGGTTGCGTCGACGCGATCGGCGGGCAGGCCGGCAACATCGCCCGCACCGCGTGGCTCGCCGCCGGCTACCCGGAAGAGGTTCCCGGTGTCACCGTCGACCGGCAGTGCGGGTCCAGCCAGCAGGCCGTGCACTTCGGGGCGCAGGCGATCCTGAGCGGCACCGCCGACCTGATCGTCGCAGGCGGCGTACAAAACATGAGTCAGATCCCGATCGCGTCGGCGATGGTCGTCGGACAGCAGTACGGATTCGACACCCCGTTCGGCGGGTCGACGGGCTGGACGGAACGCTACGGCGACCAGGAGGTGTCGCAGTTCAACGGCGCCGAACTGATCGCGGACAAGTGGGACATCAGCCGCGAGGAACTCGAACGCTGGGCGTTGCAGAGCCACGAGCGGGCCCGGACGGCCATGGCCGAGGGGCGCTTCGACCGCGAAATCGTTCCGTTCGGTGACGTGACGACGGACGAGGGTCCCCGCGAGACCAGCCTCGAGAAGATGGCGGCGCTGAAGACCCTCACCGACGGTGGACGTCTGACGGCGGCGGTGGCGAGTCAGATCTCCGACGGTGCGAGCGCGGTCCTGCTGGCCTCGCCGGACGCGGTCGAGCGGTACGGCCTGACGCCCCGCGCCCGCATCCACCACCTCAGCGCCCGCGGCGCCGACCCGATCTTCATGCTCAGCGCCCCGATCCCGGCCACCCGCTACGCGCTCGACAAGTCGGGTCTGAGCATCGACGACATCGACCTGATCGAGATCAACGAGGCCTTCGCGCCCGTCGTCCTCGCGTGGATCAAGGAGATCGGCGCCGACCCGGCGAAGGTCAACGTCAACGGCGGCGCGATCGCCCTCGGCCATCCACTCGGCGCCACCGGCACCAAGTTGCTGGCCACACTCCTCAACGAACTCGAACGCACCGGCGGTCGCTACGGTCTGCTGACCATCTGCGAGGGCGGCGGCACCGCCAATGCCACCGTCATCGAACGGCTGTGAGTCCTTGTCAACCGCAGCGGTTGACAAGTACTCACGGGCGCGAAGCGCTACCCTCGAATCGACAGGTGCCGAGTCCTGAACGAGGCCGTGATGCACGAGTTGGCAATCACCCAGAGCGTCGTCGACGCCGTCTGCGAAACCGCCGCGGGACGGACGGTCCGCAGCGTGCGCGTGCAGGTGGGCGCGTTGACGGCGGTGGTCGCTGATTCGATGCAGTTCTGTTTCGAACTGGTCACCGAAGGGACCGTCGCGCACGGCGCCCGCCTCGACATCGACCACACCCCGGGCGGTGCACACTGCCGGGAATGCGGTGACGACTTCGTGCTCACGGACCTGGTGTTGTTGTGCCCGTGCGGAAGTGCGGACGTGGAGGTCACGTCGGGCCGGGAATTGCGAATCCTCTCGATGGAAGTGAGCTGACGGATATGTGTGCCACCTGTGGATGCGGAGACGAGACCGGAACCAGAATCACGGTGCCCCACGACCACGAGCACCCGCACGACCACGAGCACCCGCACGACCACGAGCACCCGCACGACCACGAGCACTTGCACTCTCACGAACACCCCCACGAGCACCCGATAGAGACGATCACGCTCGAGCAGAAGGTGCTGGCGAAGAACGACCTCACGGCCGAGCGCAACCGCGGCTGGCTGGCCGGACGCGGGGTGCTCGCGCTGAATGTGATGAGCTCGCCGGGGTCGGGGAAGACGACGCTGCTCGAGCGGACCATCGCCGACATCGGTGGGCAGCGGCCCGTCTCGGTGGTCGAGGGCGATCAGGAGACGATGCTCGACGCCGACCGCATCAAGGCGACGGGTTGTGCTGTGGTGCAAGTGAACACGGGGGCCGGGTGTCATCTCGACGCGGAGATGATGCGCGACGCACTGACCGCCCTCGACCCCGAGCCGAACTCGTTGCTGTTCATCGAGAACGTGGGCAACCTCGTCTGTCCGGCACTGTTCGATCTCGGCGAGAAGAGCAGGGTGGTGGTGATCTCGGTGACCGAGGGGACGGACAAGCCGCTCAAGTATCCGCACATGTTCGCTGCGGCGAACCTGGTGATCGTGAACAAGGCGGACCTGTTGCCGTACGTGGACTTCGACGTCGACCTGTGCACGAAATATGCCCGGTCGGTGAACCCCGACCTGCAGATGATCACGCTGTCGGCGACGACCGGCCAGGGCATGCAGCGGTGGTACGACTGGATTGCGTCGCAGTGAGACCTCTACACGACCTCCTCGCCACGTGCGGTGCGACGCGCCGGGGACCGTTGACATCCGCTCGACGGCGGAGCTAAATAAATATCAGCGCCACACAGGTGGGCCGACGGTCGACTCCGGTGGCGACAGGAGTTGTGTTCACTCCGGAAAGCGACCTGATATGCCGACACAGGAAGCAATCAACGCCGAGGACACCCTGATTCACGTGCTGTGGATCAATGCGGGACTCAGTTGCGACGGCGATTCGGTGGCCTTGACAGCGGCGACGCAGCCCAGTGTCGAGGAGATTGCCCTGGGGGCCCTGCCGGGCCTGCCCAAAGTGGCCGTGCACTGGCCGCTTATCGACTTCGAAAATGGCCCAGAGGGCGGCGCCGACGACTTCCTGGAATGGTTCTGGAAGGCGGACCGCGGTGAGCTCGAACCCTTCGTCCTGGTGGTGGAGGGCTCGATCCCCAACGAGCAACTTCACGACGAGGGCTACTGGTGCGGTTTCGGCAACAATCCCGAGACGGGCCAACCGGTGACGACGAGCGAATGGCTCGATCGTCTCGCTCCGAAGGCGACGGCGGTCGTCGCGGTGGGGACGTGCGCGACGTACGGCGGTATCCATGCGATGGCGGGTAATCCGACCGGTGCGATGGGTGTTCCCGATTATCTCGGCTGGGACTGGAAGTCGAAGGCCGGCATCCCGATCGTCTGCGTTCCCGGGTGCCCGATCCAGCCGGACAATCTGTCGGAGACGCTGACGTATCTCCTGTACATGGCCACCGATCAGGCGCCGATGATTCCGCTCGACGATGCGTTGCGTCCGCAGTGGCTGTTCGGGGCCACGGTGCACGAGGGCTGCGACCGCGCCGGTTACTACGAGCAGGGTGATTTCGCCACCGAGTACGGGTCGCCCAAGTGCATCGTGAAGCTGGGGTGCTGGGGTCCCGTCGTGAAGTGCAACGTCCCGAAGCGGGGCTGGATCAACGGTGTCGGTGGGTGCCCGAATGTGGGTGGTATCTGCATCGGATGCACGATGCCGGGCTTCCCGGACAAGTTCATGCCGTTCATGGACGAGCCGCCCGGCGGCAGGTTGTCGACCGCCGCATCCGGGTTGTACGGATCCGCGATCCGGAGTCTGCGCAAGATCACCAAGCGCACCTTGGACCAGGAACCGCACTGGCGCAGTCGCGGTACGAAACTGACCACGGGCGCCACACGCACCTGGTAGTCCCGCTCGAGGTACCGGCGGGGCGTCCGCCGACCTCGAAACCTCAGCCGTGGAGCATTGAGAGGCACGTCGATGACAACGATCATTCCGGAACCCTCGCACAAGTCCGAATCCGACGGCCTGGTCGAAATGGCGTGGGATCCGATCACGCGCATCGTGGGCAGCCTGGGCATCTACACGAAGATCGACTTCAAGCAGAAGGAAGTGGTGGAGTGCCACAGCACCTCGTCGATCTTCCGCGGCTATTCGATCTTCATGAAGGGTAAGGATCCCCGCGACGCCCACTTCATCACGAGCCGCATCTGCGGCATCTGTGGTGACAACCACGCGACGTGTTCGTGTTACACCCAGAACATGGCGTACGGTGTGAAGCCCCCGCATATCGGCGAGTGGATCGTCAACCTCGGTGAGGCCGCGGAATACATGTTCGACCACAACATCTTCCAGGAGAATCTGGTCGGCGTGGACTTCTGCGAGAAGATGGTCTCCGAGACCAATCCGGGGGTACTCGCGCAGGCCGAGAAGGCCCAGGCGCCGCATGCCGGCGAGCACGGCTACAAGACCATCGCCGACATCATGCGCTCGCTCAACCCGTTCACGGGTGAGTTCTATCGGGAGGCCCTGCAGGTCAGCCGGTGGACACGAGAGATGTTCTGTCTCATGGAAGGTCGGCACGTGCACCCGTCCACCCTGTATCCGGGTGGTGTCGGCACGGTGGCGACGATCCAGCTGATGACCGACTACACGACGCGGCTGATGCGGTACGTGGAGTTCATGAAGAAGGTCGTGCCCATGCACGACGACCTGTTCGACTTCTTCTACGAGGCGATGCCGGGGTACGAGAAGGTCGGCTTGCGCCGCACCCTCCTCGGCTGCTGGGGGTCGTTCCAGGATCCGGCGGTGTGCAACTTCTCTTACAAGGACATGGAGAAGTGGGGGCGGGCCATGTTCGTGACACCGGGCGTCATCGTGGACGGCAAACTGGTGACCACGTCGCTCGTCGACATCAATCTCGGTATCCGAATCCTGTTGGGCAGTTCGTATTACGACGACTGGACCGATCAGGAAATGTTCGTGAAGAACGATCCGCTGGGAAACCCGGTGGACCGCAGGCACCCGTGGAATCAGCACACCAACCCGCACCCGCAGAAACGCGACATGGAAGACAAGTACAGCTGGGTGATGTCGCCGCGGTGGTTCGACGGCACCGACCATCTCGCGCTGGACACCGGTGGCGGACCGCTGGCCCGGCTCTGGAGCACGGCCCTCGCGGGGCTCGTCGACATCGGGTACGTGCAGTCGACGGGGCACAGCGTGAAGATCAACCTGCCGAAGACCGCGCTGAAGGGCCCGGTCGAACTGGAATGGAAGATTCCGCAGTACGGCAGCAACACGATCGAGCGGGACCGGGCGCGAACCTACTTCCAGGCTTACGCGGCGGCGTGCGCGCTGCACTTCGCGGAGAAGGCGATCGCCGAGATCCGGGCCGGGCACACGAAGACGTGGGAGAAGTTCGAGGTCCCCGACGAGGGCATCGGCTGCGGCTTCACGGAGGCGGTGCGCGGAGTCCTGTCGCACCACATGGTGATTCGCGACGGCAAGATCGCGAACTACCACCCCTATCCGCCGACCCCGTGGAACGCGAACCCCCGCGACAGCTTCGGGACACCGGGACCGTACGAGGATGCGGTGCAGGGTCAGCCGATCTTCGAGGAGAACGACCGCGAGCACTTCAAGGGCATCGACATCATGCGGACCGTCCGCAGTTTCGATCCGTGCCTGCCGTGCGGCGTGCACATGTACCTGGGTGAGGGAAAGACGCTGGAGAAGTTGCATTCGCCCACCCAGTCCGTGACCGGCGAGTGACGAGGGACGCATGGAGAGTGCTGGATCGGAGACGTGGGGGAGTGACGCAGTAGAGGAAGCCCCCGATCGGTGGCGGACAGCCGGCGAACGCATCGACAGCCTGTTGGACGCGAGTTCGACAGGCGGTTCGGTGGCGCGTGAGCGTGCGGAACAACTGGTCCGTGAAGTCGTCGAACTGTACGGCGCCGGGTTGGAGCGGATCCTCGAGATCATCGGCGACCGCGACGACGAACTCGTCGACAGGCTGGCAGGCGACGAACTCGTGGCCAGCCTGCTGCTGGTCAACGGGCTTCATCCGCACGACGTCGAGTCGAGGGTGGCGACCGCGCTCGACAGTGTCCGCCCGTACCTGGGCTCGCACGGCGGTGACGTCGAACTGCTCGGTGTGGTGGACGGGGTGGTGCGGCTGCGGTTGACCGGGAGCTGTCAGAGCTGCCCGTCGTCGGCGGTGACGTTGGAACTCGCGGTCAAGGACGCGGTCCTCGCCGCCGCACCGGAAACCGTCGACATCGAGGTGGTGGGTGCGACACCCGCGGCCGGATCCGGACTGATCGCCGCGGAATCGCTCTTCTCCCATGTGCATTCGAATGGGTCGGACGGACCCGGTGGCACCGGGACGTGGGTGTCGGCTCCCGAACTCGAGGAGCTCGCGCCGGGCGAGGTCGCCGGGTTCTCCGTGGCCGGGTTGCCGATCCTGGTGTGCCGAATCGGGGAGCAGCTGTTCGCGTACCGGGACCGGTGCGCCGCCTGCACGCGTTCGCTGGCCGGGGCCACCCTGCAGCGGAGGGCGGGCGGGCAGGTCGGTGACGCGGTGCTGCGCTGCCCGTCGTGCCGGGCGCACTTCGACCCCCGCCGTGCGGGTCTCCGGCTCGACGGCGACGCCGACGCCGAGACGCTGGCGCCGCTTCCGGTCCTCGTCCGCGACGGCGTCGTCTCCGTCGCGGTGCCCGCCGCGGAGGTGGCGTGATGAGCCCGTCGGGTAACGGGCTGCGGATTCTGCAGCGCATCGCGTCGGAGCGGCCGAAGCCGGTGGTCGGGGAGCGGTGCGACATGTGCGCCGAACC
Source organism: Rhodococcus sp. 4CII (assembly GCF_014256275.1). Taxonomy (NCBI): domain Bacteria; kingdom Bacillati; phylum Actinomycetota; class Actinomycetes; order Mycobacteriales; family Nocardiaceae; genus Rhodococcus; species Rhodococcus sp. 4CII. Next base: position 2,638,211 of record NZ_JACCFE010000002.1, on the reverse strand, counting down.
GATCGCCGACGCGCATCAGCACGTGGTCAATGTGCAGGACCGGCAGCTCATGTGCGTGTGCCGTGGGTGCTATCTGCTGTTCACCGACGAGAACGCCGAACTGCGCTTCCGGGCCGTCCCGGAACGCTACCTGTCGTTTCCGAACTTCGAACTCGCACCGGGACGCTGGGACGAATTGGAGATCCCCGTCGGGCTCGCGTTCGTGTTCCGGAACTCGCTGCTGGCCAAGACCGTCGCGTTCTATCCGGGACCGGCGGGGGCCACCGAATCGGAGCTTCCACTCGATGCCTGGGATGGTGTGCTCGCCGCCAACCCGGCGCTCGGCCAACTCGCCGCCGATACCGAAGCGCTGTTGCTGAGGGTCCCCGAGCACGGCGACGGCGACCCCGAGTGCTATCTCGTCCCCATCGATGCCTGTTATCAGCTGGTGGGTGAATTGCGGCAGGTGTGGCGGGGATTCGACGGCGGCCAGGACGCTCGCCGGGTCATCGACACGTTCTTCGAGACGGTGCGTGCGCGTAGTCGCGTCGCGAAGGAGCCGACGTGACCGAGTTGTCGTTCCACGTCGAGGACGTGTTTCCGGAGCCGTTCGCGGTTGCGCCGAATCTCACTGCGCGCGTGGCGGTGACAGAGTCGACGGGTGCCGTCGTGCATGCGATGGCCGTCCGGTGCCAGGTGCGCATCGACCCGCAGCGCCGCCGGTACACGGACGCCGAGGTGGAGGGCCTCCTCGATCTGTTCGGGCCCCGTGAGCGGTGGACGTCGACCCTGAAACCCTTCCAGTGGATGCAGACCAGCACCGTGGCCCAGGGGTTCACCGGGTCGAGCGTGGTGGAGTTGCCGCTGCCGTGTACGTACGACTTCGAGGTGACCGCCTCGAAGTATCTGCACGCCCTGGACGGCGCCGGGTCGACGGTGCCGCTGGTGTTTCTGTTCAGCGGAACGGTGTTCACCCGGGGGGTCGCGGGTTTCGGGGTGGAGCGAATTCCCTGGGACCGGGAATCGACGTTCGACCTGCCGGTCGCCGTGTGGCGCGAACTCGTGCAGGCGCACTACCCGAACACGGGGTGGGTGCGTCTCGACCACGACACGCTCGCCGCGCTGGCGCGGTACAAGGCGGCGCACGGGCTGATCGGCCTCGATGTCGCCATCGCAGACCTGCTGCAGGGAGCCGGGGAGGTGATCGCGTGATCTCCCCGGCGTCCCTGCAGCGTGTACGTGCCGTGGCCGACGCGGTGCTCTACGAGGGTTACCTGCTGTATCCGTATCGCGCGAGCTCGTCGAAGAATCAGTCGCGGTGGCAATTCGGAGTGCTCGGGCCGCCCGGGGCGATGGAGTCGGGGGTCGGTGAGGACCCCCGGATGTCCTGCCAGACGCTGATGCGGGCCGGTGACCGGGTTGGGGTGAACGTCACGGTGCGATTCCTGCAGCTTCAGGTGCGGAGCGTCGAGCGCGTGGTCGACGGATCGCCGGACTTCGTTCCCGTCGACGAACTGACCGTCGCGGGAACGAGCTGGCTCAGCTGGGACGAGGCGGTGGAACGCGAGATCGATCTGGGCACGGTGTACCCGGCCGGGGAGCTCGAGGACTGCCGGCTCGACGTCGACGTCGAGGGCGGCGTGGACGTCGAGGAGTTGCGTGAGGCGGACGGCACCGTCGCCGGGCGCGTGGTGCGGACCCGGTGGCCGCTGCGGGCGGTCGTGCGCGTCGGCAGTGACCGGCACGGCGGACTGGACCTGCTGCGGGTGTCGACCGCGAACGTGAAGATCGACGCGATCGGCACGTGGTCGAAGGATTCGGCCATCAGGCACTCGTTGATCGGGGCGCACCTGATCCTGGCGGCCGAGAACAGCGAATTCGTCTCGCTCCTCGAACCCCCTTCCGCAGCCGAGCAATTGGCGGGCACGTGTGTGCAGCACCGGTGCTACCCGGTGCTCGCCGGCCTGCCGGGGGAAACGGATCTGGTGCTGGTGTCGCCGATCATCCTGTACGACCACCCCGAGGTGGCCGAGCAGAGCGACGGAGCCCTGTTCGACGCCACCGAGATCGACGAAATCCTCACCCTCCGGGTCATGACGCTCACCGAGGAGGAGAAGCGGCAGGCCCGCGCCACCGACCCGCTGGCCGCCCAGATCATCGACCGCTGCGAGCAGATGTCGCCGGCGACGCTCGCCCAGATGCACGGCGTCCTCCGGGACCCGCGTCTCCCCGACCCGCACCCGCAGGGCCCGGGCGTCCCCGACATGGGGCTCGTCCCGGAACTGACCGACGACGTGCCGTGGTGGGACCCGGACGCCGACACCGCCGTCCGTCCCGACGTCGACGGCGTCATCGTGAACGGGGTCCGGGTGGCGAAGGGCACCGTGGTGCGGATCCACCCGTCGCGCCGGGCCGACGCGCAGGACCTCTTCTTCGCGGGACAGCTGGCTCGGGTCGTGACCGTGCACGCCGACGTGGACGGCGGCACCCACGTCGGTGTCGTCATGATCGACGACCCTGCCTCGGAGTTGCACGAGTGGTACGGACGGTATCTGTACTTCGCCCCGGACGAGGTGGAGCCCGTATCGGCCGACACCGGAAAGGATGAACAATCATGAAGATTCTCGGAGAGGCCACCACCGCTGCGCTGGCGTTGGTCGCGGTGGCCGGAGTGGCGGTCGCCATCATCGCGCTCCCCGACATCAAGCGGTATCTGCGTATGCGGCAGATGTGAGCTGCACGTGACGGTGGACAGGCGGCTGCTGGTTGCCGGTGTGGGCAACATCTTCTTCGGAGACGACGGTTTCGGACCCGAAGTGCTGCGAGGTGTCGCGACGAGGTCGCTGCCGCCGGGTGTCCGTGCCGTCGATTTCGGCATCCGTGGAACGCATCTGGCGTACGAGCTGCTCGACGGGTGGGGTGCGCTCCTCCTGGTGGACGCCGTTCCGGATCGGGGTGAGCCCGGTGCGCTGCGTGTGTTCGAGGTCGGGCCCGAGGCGGGTCCGGTGGCGCCGCTCGACGCCCACAGCATGGATCCGGCAGCGGTCTTCGCGAGTCTGCGCGCCCTCGGCGGAACCCCGCCCCGGACCGTGGTGCTCGGCTGTCAGGTGGCGACCACCGACGAGGGGATCGGGCTGTCGCCGCGGGTCGAGGCCGCCGTCGGGCCGGCCGTCGACGCGGTGTTCGAGATCGTGGATCAACTGCTGACGTCCGACTCCACTGCCACGGTGCTACCGGACGGGACGGAGGGCTGAATCGTGTGTCTCGGTATTCCCGGTCGGGTGGTGCGCATGCTGGAGGGCTACGGAAACCAGCTCGCGCTCGTCGACGTCGTCGGCGAACAACGCAAGGTGAACGTCGGGATGCTCCCCGAAGACGTCCGACTGGAGCCGGGCGACTGGATCGTCATCCACATGGGTTTCGCCATGGAGAAGGTGGACGAGGCGGGCGCGGAGAAGGCGATGGCGGGGCTGGAGATGATGGGGCGCTCGCGGGCGGCCGACGACAGCTAGTGTTGCGTGCCGGCGTGATGGGGGTCCGGCGTCCCGGCCACGAAGTCCCGTGCCCGGTTCCAGCGCGCGTGGTAACGCTCGTCGAATCGTGCCTCGGAGCGGGCCATCCGCTTCGGCCTGGTCCGGTAGCGGCGCACCGCCCACCATGAATCGGGTTTGGCCAGGCGGATCGCGCCGACGATCGCGACCGGCTGGAAGACCACCCCGACGATCCCCGTGACGAACTTGCCCTTCAGCAGGCAGATCACCGAGATGCCGAGCGCGACGAACAGGTACCCGATCGACGCCCACCATTCGGCGGTGCCGATCCGTCCGGTCACGAGTTCGGCGCCGCCGATCATCAGTCCGGTGATCATCAGCGCGCAGAAGATCGCATCCACCGACTTTCGGCCGGCGGTGCTCCAGTACACGTCGTCGAGGTGCACCCACAGCGCGAACTCGTCGAAGGTGAGCGCGAGGCCGACCCCGAACGCCGCCGCGAAGATGTTCAGCGCCGTGCCCTCCGGAGTGGTGGCGATGAGCGCCACTCCGGCGAGGGTCATGAGGAGGATTCCGAGAACCTGGTGGTGGACGTGTACGCCGCCGACGGTGATGTCGCCGATCAGACCGCCTCCCGGCTCCGGGTCGTCCGCGTCCGCCGCTCCCGTCTTCACACGGATCCGGCGGGTGATGATCCGGGTGACGACGAACGTGACCAGGACCGCGACGAACAGCCACATCACCGGATACAGCACCACTACCCGGCTGTCGCCGTCGGTGTCCACGATGATCTCGGCGAGAAGGGCCATCTCGACACTCCGTCAGGTGGGGGACATGATCCTCAATCTGGGTATACACCTCGTGCGGGGGCGGCGGACGAAGACGGGGCGTTCCGTGCGACGGAGAATGCGTCAGGTCGGGAACCGGTGCAGGGCGCCGTGGTCGACGCCCGTGCCGGTGGCGGCCCAGATGCGGGTCGGGTCGTACCAGTGATCGCGGCCGATCAGGTCGAGGTGTCGTTCGGTCAGGCCGTGCCCGGCGCCGGTCACGACTGCTTCGTCGAAGGTGAGGCTGGTCGCCGGTAGCGCCAGCAGGCCCGCGTCCGCGAGTGCCTGCCCGAGTTCGCGGACGGTCACCGGGTCCGGGTGGCAGGCGTGGAACACGGCGCCGGGGTGCGCGGGCGACAGCACGGCGAGGTCCGCGACGAGTCGGGCGAGGTCGGTCACCGCGATGATCGACACCCGGGACCGTCCCTCGTCGACCCAGGCACCGAGCGTCCCGAGGATCCGGACCAGTCCGGGGACGAACCAGCGGTCGCCGGGACCGTGGACGAACCCGGGACGGACGACGCAGCCGCCCTGGGCGAGGACCCGCTGTTCGGCGGTCAGCCTGGACGCGCTCACCGCGGAGACGGGCGCGGGGCCGGCCTCGTTCTCGCCGATTCCGCTGTGCGGTCCGGGACCGTAGACGCCGATCGTGCTGATGTAGAGAACCCGGCTGACGCCGTTTCGCGCCGCGGCGGTGAGAAGGTTCTCGGTGCCGTCGACGTTGACGGTGACGCATCGCGCCGCGTCGTCGCCGGTGTAGGACGCGGCGTGGATCACCACATCGGCTCCCGCGAGCGCCGCGGTGAGACCCCCCGGGTCGGTCAGATCCGCACGCGCGAACGTCACGCCCGGAACGTCCGGGTGCCACGGGCCGCGGGCGACCGCGATGCAGCGGATTCCGGACGCGGCCAACGCCGTCACGACGGCGGATCCGACGAACCCCGTGGCTCCCACGACCGCGACACGTAACGGGGTCGACAGTGTTCGACCGTTCTCCGACACGGTCGACGCTGGTACCGTCTCTCCGGGCAACGGGCGAGTGTTCCGTCCTTGCATCGTCATCGTTCTTCTCTCGTGCGGCAGGGAAAGGTGTGAACGTGGTTCAGCAGGCGCGTGCTGCGGCGACCCGACAGCAGATCGTCCGCGGGGCGGCGGAGATGTTCGAGAAGTCGGGGTTCGAAGGTGCCCGGCTCGGCAACATCGTCGAGAACGCCGGAATCACGAAGGGGGCCTTGTACTTCCATTTCCGTTCGAAAGAGGATCTGGCGCGTTTCATCATCGGCGAGCAACACCGGATCTCCATCGCCTCGGTCGAGGCGATCGGCCGCGAGCAGGTGTCGGCGATCGAGCAGATCGTGATGCTGTGCCATGAAATGGCCCGGCAGATCGTGAACGACCCCATCGTGCGAGCCGGTATCCGGATCACCCTCGAACTCAGCGCCGACGACCAGGGCCCCGCAGATCCCTATCTCGACTGGATCAACAGTTGCGAGATGCTCGCGAGGCGGGCCGTCGAGCAGGGGGACCTCCTCGCCGACATCGACCCACCGAGGCTGGCAAGGTTCGTCATCGGTGCCTTCACCGGTGTGCAGACCGTCTCCCAGGTGCTGACGCAGCGCACCGACCTCGAACAGCGCGTCGACGACATGTGGGGGTTCCTGCTCCCCGGGATCATGCCCGCGACCCGGCACCAGGACATCGCCCGGATCCGGCGGGCACGCTGGATACCCGTCGACGACGACTAGACCCGCGGGCACGCGTTCACCACGGTAGGGACTGTGGTAGCCAGCGCCGCGTAGCCCCGGACGACCGCCACGCCGCCCTGACGTATCGATCCCCGCACGGACGTGGCGTCGTCGTCGAGCACGTCCAGCCGGATCGTCGTTCGCTCGTCGAGTTCGGCGAATCGGTGGAACGTGGCGCCGAGCGATTCGAGGTGCACGTCGGGCAAACCGAGCCGGGCGCAGGCACCCTGCCGCAGCGCCTCCAGCAGGAGCATCCCCGGAATGTGGTCACACGGATGGTCGAACAGGACGGGATGCACGGTGTCGACCCGCAACTCCCACTCGTCACGCGCGACCTGCGGTCCCAGGACCACGTGCGCGTCGTCGAGATGACCGACCAGACCGGACCGGATGGGGTTCGGGCACCGGGGCGCCCCGACGGTCCGTGGCCCGCGATCACCCCACCGGGCGCGCGTGTACGCGGCCGACGGGAAGACGGCCGCGTCACCGGTTGCGGCGCCGACCTGCCGCCCGCCGTGCCGGAACCGCAGGTCGACGCGGAACGCGGCGAGCGCGTCGCCCCGGTAGGCGTGCCGCGACACGTCGACCTCGACGATCACGTCGGCAGCCGCGCCGCCGACCGCGAGCGCGTCCGGCATCGCGGAAACCTGCAGGTGCTGCATGACGAACCGGTTCGGCAACGGGACGCGGTAGCGGGTATGACCCAGGTAGATCGCGGCCTGCCGGAGCGTTTCCGCCAACAGCATCGTGTCGTAGCGCCCCCCGCGCGTCCGGTAGAAGCCGTGCAGGCGGGGCCACTGCGCTGCGAGAACGAACCGGTCCGGCACCGGCAGCGGAACGCAGTCGGTGAGGAAGACCTCGGACACGGATTGCCGATGCACATACCTGCGTGGCACGGTCCGCTCGAACGACAGCGGGGGATGCGCATCGGGAACCGGCAGGGAAACTCGTGCCACAACCCCACTCCCCACAGAACCGGTCGGCCCGATGCCGCGGACCGCCCGAACTATAGAACACAGACCGAGCGGTTTGTGATGGGGGGAGGGCTGTCGGTGGTCAGCTGCTGGAGAGCTGTTCCGAAGCCTGCTCCTCGGCGGTCTGCGCGGAGATCAGCGCCCCGGACGCGGCACCTCCAACTCGCGGACGCCAGCGTGGACCAGTGTCTTCCACACTGCACCGCTGGTGGACCTTGGATGCGGTTGGTGGAAGCGCTGCCACCGCGAGGTTCGATCTAAATATTTCCGGTCAGTTTCAACTCTGCCGACGACAGTCCCTGCGGGGCGGTGCGGAGCGAGCGGCGCAGAATCTTTCCGCTTGCGGTTTTGGGCAGTTCGGGAAGGATTTCGATCGTTCCAGGTCGCTTGTACGCTGCGAGCCGGTCGACGAGGAACTCGCGCAGTGACTCCGGCGTCGCGACAGCGCCCGCCTTGAGGGAGACGAACGCCTTCACCGACTCGCCGCGGTAGGCGTCCGGGATGCCGACGACCGCTGATTCTCTCACCGCGGGGTTCTCGTTGAGCGCGTCCTCCACCTCACGGGGCCACACTTTGAAGCCCGAGCAGTTGATCAGGTCCTTCTTGCGGTCGACCAGGAAGACCCAGCCGTCATCGTTGATCACTCCGACGTCGCCCGAGTACAGCAGCCCGTCCCGGATGGTCTCGGCCGTCGCGTCGGGTCGGTTCCAGTAGCCGGGAATCACGCCGGGGCCCTCGAACACGACCTCACCGGAGATGCCTGCCGGTACTTCGTTTCCTTCGTCGTCGACGATGCGGACCGTGGTGCCCGGGATCGGGATTCCGACGGCGAGCGCCCCTGTGCCCGGATCGACCGGTGCGGAGTACCCGGCCGGGCCGAGGCACGTCGCACCCGTCGCCTCGGTCATCCCGTACGCGCCGAGCAGTTGGTGGCCGGTGAACTGCTTGAAGGCACTCGCCGTGGCCGGTGAGATCGGGGCGCCGCCACTGTAGATCCGGACGAAGGAAGCGAAGTCCTCGCGCGTGGTGCCGGGGACCTGAGTGAGGGCGACGTACGCGGTGATCGCTCCTACCGCGTGCGTGGGTCGATACTCGCGGATGGAGTCGAGCATGACGTTCGGCTGGAACCGGTGACTGAGGATGATCGGGCTTCGCGACAGAAGGCACGGGATGAGCTGCACGACGAGGCCGGTGATGTGGAACAGCGGGGCCAGGCCCAGCACGGCACTGTCGGGCGTCAACTCAAAGACGTCGCGCACGACCAGTGACAGGACGACCACGTTTCGGTGGGTGCTCATCGCGCCCTTCGCAGTGCCCGTCGTGCCGGAGGTGTAGCAGAGAAAAGCGGGATCCTCGAGTGCCGGTGTGAACGGTTGCGGACGGTGCCCGTCGAATGAACGAAGCACCTCGAGCATGTCCTCGGCATCGCCGATGGTCCGCCGATCCCGATCGGGGAAGAGTCGAACGTCGTTGCGGGTCTGCATGTCCTGCGCGGATGTGGTGATCACGTTCCGCACGGGCGTCGACGAGACCGCACCCCGCGCGACCTCCTCCCACAGTGAATCGAGGACGACCAGTACGACTGCCCCGCAGTCGCCGAGGTGGTACCGCAGCTCGGTCTCACGCAGCATCGGGTTCAGTGGTACGTGGACCGCGCCGATCTTCCAGGCCGCGAGCAGTGAGACGACGTATTGCGGATTGTTCTGCATGTAGACCGCTACCCGGTCGCCGCGTCGCACGCCGCGCTCGGTGAGGGCAACCGCGAACGCGTCGGACAGTCGATCGACCTCGCCGAAGGTCAATTCGGTATCGAAGTACGTCAGGAGCCGGGCACCAGGCGCCGCCTCGGCGTTCCGACGAAAGGCCTCCAGGGCTGAGCCCCCCTCGGGTTCGACGACGTCGGGAAACGGCCTGGAGTACATCGACAGCCACGGGCGGTCGGCAGGTCTGGTCATCACGGCTCTTCTTTCTCGGATACGACTGCGCGCCAACGCGCCTTTGAAGGTTGATCAACTGGAGACCCGTTTCCGGTGGATGCACTGTGTGTCGCAGCGGGACGGGCCGGCTGCCGAAGCAGCATGGTTCTCGGTCGCCGGCCTGATCGTCTGAATGCCGGCACCCTTATCGCATCAGGTGAATATTTGTGTCCATCAATATCTTTCGATATTGGGACTGCGCTCGATGGGTCTTTTCAACGGGTGCGAGGTGGGTTACAGTGCGATCATGACTTTAGACACTTATACCGACGCGGTCAATGTTTTCGTCACGGATTCTGTGGCGACCGTGACTCTCAACCGCCCCCGAGTCCACAATGCGTGGGACGACAGCCTGGGCGCCGGGTTGGAACGGGCGTTCACCGACCTGTGTGCTGCTCCCGAGGTCCGTGCGATCGTGCTGACCGGAACCGGCCCGACGTTCTGCTCGGGGGCCGATCTCGCCACCGGGTTCCCCCAGCTGCCCAACGGCGACGACGATCTGCGTGGCACGCTGCGGCGACGGTTCAATCCCGGCTTCATGGCCCTGGTCGATGCCCAGAAACCGGTGATCACAGCAGTCAACGGGCCGGCGATCGGAGCCGGGGCTTGCCTGGCCCTGGCCAGCGATATCGCGATCATGGGTCCTGCGACTTACATGCAGTTCCGATTCAGCGCGATCGGGCTGATGCCCGATGTCGGCGCGACTGCACTACTGGCGGAGACCGTCGGGCCGGCCCGCGCGATGGAGATCTTCATGCTCGCCGACAAGCTCGGAGCGGAACAGTGCCGAGAGTTCGGGCTGGTGAGCCGTGTCGCGGACGATCCGCTGGACGCCGCGACCGAGTTGGCGCAGCGGATCGCTCAGGGGCCCACTCGCGCGTACGGCGCGACCAAGACGGCACTGCGCCGGTGGTCCCGGCGGGCGTTCGCCGACCAGCTCGAACTCGAGGGCGAGTTGCAGCAGACACTCGTCGCCTCGGCTGACTGGGCCGAGGGACGATCCGCATTTCTCGAACGCCGCACACCGAAGTTCCGGGGCGAGTAGAGGGGGTCGGGTTCGCGGCCGCGGGCTCGTGGGAAGATTTCGATGATGACGACGACACCGGACCACGCTGCGACGGCGCCGTCCCGCCAGCTCGGCCCCGGGACGGCGCGTGCCACCGTGCTCGACATTCTCGGCGACCTGGTGTTCCCGTCCGCGGAACTCGCCCCGACAACCGCGGTCATCGAGCTGATGCGGCATCTTGGATTCACCGAACACGCAGTCCGGCAGGCGCTGACCCGCTGCGCCGCCGAGGGCTGGATCGCGGGCATTCGCGAGGGCCGCACCACGTCGTGGTCGCTGACGGAGTCGGGGAGTCAGCTCGTCGCCGATGGCATCGCCGGGGTCGAGCGACTGTGCCACGATCACGCCGATTGGGACGGCCGCTGGCTCGTGCTGATCGTCTCGATTCCGCGGGAGAACCGCGCGAGCCGCGATCAGGTGTACCGGTCGCTCCGCTGGGACGGATTCGGGAACCCCGCGCCTGCGGTGTGGCTGAGCCCGCACCCGGAGCGGCGTCGGCGGACGGCCCAGACTCTCGCGCGGCTCGGGGTCGCCGACACCTTGGCGTTCTGTGGGGAGACCGACCCGCTCGGGCTGCCGGAGGATGAACTCGTCGCCAAGGGCTGGGACATCGGTGCCGTCACTGATCACTACCGGGAATGCCGCGCCGAGTTCGAGGCGATGACGCCCAGCTCCGGTAAGGACCGCACTGCGGCGCTGCTGCAGCTGAATGCCCAGCTGCAGCAGCTACTGGTGACCGATCCCCAACTCCCCAGTGCTCTGCTGCCGGGCTGGTCCGGGCGCACCGACGCCGCCGCGCTGTTGGAGATCCGCCAACAGTGGCGACCGGACGCTCGTGCGTACTGGCACGAATTGGTTCAGTCCTGCAGCTGACGGTTCCCGCGCACGTCGGCTCGTAGTTCGCCGAGGTGATGCCCCGGTGCATCGCCTCGTGGGCGGATGATCGACGCCCATACGGGGAGAGAACAATTCGATCACATCGACTCTTCAGTCCGCCTCATTCTCATGGAGCAGGAGCGCACATGTCACCAGAGGTGATCACCGCAACCGGTAGTACGGTCGCGACCGCCGTGCGTCGGCGAGCGATCTCTGCCGCATGCTTCGGAACCTTCGTCGAGTATTACGATTTCGTCATCTACGGCTACGTGGCGACCTACATTGCCCAGGCATGCTTCCCGACCGGGAACTCGTTCGTCAGCCTGCTGCTGACGTTCGGTGCGTTCGCGGTGAGCTACGTCGCGCGCCCACTCGGTGCGGTGATCTTCGCGCCGTTGGGGGACCGGTACGGCCGGCGCACCGTCCTCTCCGTCGTCATTCTCTTGATGACGCTCGCCTCGACGGGTATCGGGGTACTGCCGGCGTACTCGCAGATCGGTGTCGCTGCACCGGTTCTGCTGATCGGTTTGCGCCTCGTGCAGGGGATTTCTGCGGGTGGCGAGTTCGGCGGAGCGACCTCGTTGATTGCGGAGTTCGCACCGGCGTCGCGACGAGGATTCTTCGTCGGCTTCATCTCGCTGACCGTCGGTGGGGCGATGCTGTTCGGATCGGGGACGGCGATGTTGCTGACCCGGACACTGTCCGCCGAGTCGATGGCGCAGTGGGGGTGGCGGTTGCCGCTGCTTCTGTCGTTGCCGCTGGGGCTGATCGGACTCTACATCCGATTCAAGCTCGAGGAGACACCGGCATTCACCGCGCTGTCCCGGGAAGGGGGCGTACAGAAGTCGCCGCTGCGGACCACGTTGCGCCGAGACTACCGATCCGTCCTGATCGGGATCGGGATCGCGGCGACGAACTCCTGCATGATGGCGTTGTACTTCATCTACCTGCCCTCCGCGCTGAAGGAATTCACGGACTTCTCCGCCGCAGACGCCCAACTGATCACTTTCGTCGGCCTCGTGGCGTACTGCGCCGCGGTCCTACCGTTCGCACGGCTGTCGGACCGGGTGGGCCGGATTCCGCTCCTACTTGTCTCGTCGGCAGCACTGATCGTGCTCGTTTACCCGTCCCTCGTGCTCCTGTCGAATGGCGTACTCGCACTCGCTGTCGCCGCGATGGTGGTCGTCACCCCGGTGGTCGCCGCGAACATCGCCGCGGTGACCCCACTGCTGTCCGAAATGTTCGCCACCGACACCCGGTACACCGGATTGTCACTCGGATGGCAGATGGCAACAACATTATTCGCAGGTCCCACCCCGATCATCCTCGCGGCCCTCGCTGGACTCCGTGGGGCGACCGCACCTGCGTTCTACGCGATCGGCGTCGTCGCCCTCACCATGGTGGCCGGCACCGTTGCCGCACGCAGCGTGGCGCGACCCGGACCTCACTGACCCAGGGACGATAGGGAATGGCTTCGGGCCGGCTTCAGGTGAAGCCGGCCCGAAGCCATGCAGTATGTCAATGCTCAGCTCGGCTCGGCGGTCCAACGGTAGATCTGGTCGGTGAGTGACTCGCTGAGCGGCGCGACGGGGGTGGCGGTCGGGGTGCGTGAGAACCTCGGCGCCGGCAGTGGCTGATCGATACCGTCGACCGATCCGAAGGTTTTGCGGTCTGACAGGTGTGGATGCGTGAGTGCCTCGTCATAGGTGAGCACCGGGGTGACGCAGGCATCGGTGCCCTCGAAGACCTGGGCCCACTCGTTCCGCGTTCGCGCGGCGAAGGCGACCGCGAATCGCGTGCGCAGTTCGTCCCACCGATCGCGATCCCACTGCTCGGGTAGGTCGTTTTCGTCGAGCTGCAGACCATGCACGAGTTGCGCATAGAACCGGGGTTCGAGAGCACCTACGGCGACGTGTTTGCCGTCGGCGCAGAGGTAGGTGTCGTAGAAGGGGTGCGATCCGTCGAGAAGGTTTTCGCCGCGCCCGGTCGCCCAGAGTCCGTTGCCGCGCATCGACCACATCATCTGGGCCAGGACACTGACCCCGTCGACCATGGCCGCGTCGACGACTTGACCCCTGCCTGATCGTTCTCGTTCCCAGAGTGCGGCCATCACGCCGAGCACCAGGAACATCGACCCACCTCCGAAGTCACCGACGAGATTCAAAGGCGGGACCGGGCGTTCACCGGCACGGCCGATGGAGTCGAGGACTCCGGTGAGGGAGATGTAGTTGATGTCATGGCCGGCCCGGTCGGCCAGCGGGCCGGTCTGTCCCCACCCGGACATCCTCGCGTAAACCAGCCGGGGATTGCGTGTCAGACACGTGTCCGGCCCGAGTCCGAGCCGTTCGGTGACCCCGGGACGGAATCCTTCGACCAGCACATCGGCGCACTCGATCAACTGCAGAAGTGTCTCATTGTCGGTGGCGTCTTTGAGATCGGCGGTAACCGTGCGGCGCCCACGCAGCGTCGCATCGGATCCCACGGAAATGCCGGCGTTACCGTTGTCGGTACGGCGTTCGACCCGGACGACGTCGGCGCCGAGATCGGTGAGCAACATGCAGGCATGAGGTCCGGGGCCAATACCTGCGAGTTCGATCACGCGCAGTCCGGTAAGTGGTCCGGCCATGCGACGGCTCCCTTCGTGGAGCATCGACCGTCCAGGTCAGAGCGTTCGAGGATGCCCACATGGTGGTTGCGGATGTATGAGGTGACGGGGTGACAGGGCGTCCGACTCAGAAGGGGAGTGGCCCACCGCTTCGGTAGTAGCCGTCCTGTCCGGGAAACCCGACGCGGACCCGCTCGCCGTCCATCACGATCTCGGGCAGAATCACGGGAATGTCCGGGGTGGCCTCGAGGACCTCAGCCACCGACCGGTACTTGCTCAGTTCGGTGAGCTGGCTCCAGGTGGGCGGCATCAGCATGCTTTCACCCGCGCACCATTGACCGATGGCAGCCGACGGCGTCTGCCAGACCACCTCGTCCGCCTCGGTGGTGGCTCCATCCGCGGACTGCCCCTCCGGTGCCACGGCAATGAAGAACCGGGTGTCGTATCTGCGTGGCTCTCCGACGGGAGTGATCCAATGTGCCCACGGGCGGAGCAGATCGGTCCGGACGACCAGGCCCTCGTCCTCGAGGAATCGACCGAAGGTGATGTGCCTGCTCTCGAGTGCCTGCCGCGCCTGGGTGAACCGTGTGGTATCCGCGACTACCGACTCCGTCGTCGGGCCTGCCAACAGCACGCCGCATTCCTCGAACGTCTCTCGGACAGCGGCAAGAACCAACGCCCGCGCTGTCTCGGGGTCGGTTCCGAGTCGACCGGCCCACCATGTGTCGGGTGGACCGGCCCAGGTGACCGTGGCCGCGGCGTCGGTGGCGTCGACTCCGCCACCCGGAAACACGGTCGCCCCGCCCGCGAAGGGCATGCCTTTCACCCGGCGCAATAGGAATACTTCGATCCCGGTGTCTCCGTCGCGCACCAGCATGACGGTGGCGGCGTCCTTGGTGGGTACCGCCTCGTACTGAAAAGTGGCCTGACTTATGGTCGACATCTTCGTTTCTCACTTCCCTTCTGGGGTGGTCGATTCCTCCGCGACAGCGTGGTCACTCGGTACTGAGGTGTTCGTCGGCCAAGGAGCGCAGGGACTCGCCGGAATCAGACCTCTGGGTAATCGTATCGCGGAGCTCGAACTTCTTGATCTTGCCGGAGGGGGTTTGCGGGAACCGATCGGTGACGTACCAGTGCACCGGCACCTTGTACCGCGCCAGGCGATCCCGGCAGAAGCTGGTCAGATCCTGTTCGGAAGGTTCGTTGGTTCCGTTCCGGAGCCGCAGCACAGCGGCGACTGTCTCTCCCCACTTCTGGTCCGGGACACCCAGCACGGCCACGTCGGCGATCTCCGGGCGGTCGAACAACACGTCTTCGACCTCACGGGGATAGACCTTCTCGCCACCCCGGATGATGATGTCCTTCATCCGGCCGGTGATCCGGATGTACCCCGCCTCGTCCATCGCGCCGAGGTCGCCCGAGTGCAGCCATCCGTCGTCGTCGAGCGCGGCGACGGTTTCCTCGGGTTGGCCGAAGTACCCGGTCATGACCTGGGGGCCTCGGAAACACACCTCGCCCGGCACGCCGACGGGAGCAGGTTCACCCGTGACCGTGTCGAGAATTCGAATTTCCGCGTGCGGCAGTGCCCGTCCCACGGTTTCGGCCTGCTCGCGGATGGTGTCGGTCGGCGCGGTCTCGGTGATCGGGCCGCAGGTTTCGGTCTGCCCGTAGGTGATGGTGAACCGGCACCCGAAGGTGTCCCTGACGCGCCGCACCAATTCCGCAGGCACGATCGAGCCACCCGAGACGACCAGCGACAGACTTGAAAGGTCACGGCGCGGCCGGTCGGGATGATCGAGCAGAGCGAGCAGCATGGTCGGTACGGTGAGGGTCACTGCGCCCTTGTAGGTCTCGATCAACTCCAGCACGTGCGCCGGGTCGAATGCCGGCGCGAGGACATAGGTACCACCGACGCTGAAGGTCCCCAACTCCATCGTTCCGCATCCGCCGATGTGGAACAACGGCATCGAGTTGATCGAGGTCCAGCCGTCCTCGAAACCCCCGCGTTGCGCAACGAACCGGGCGGAATTGACCATGCCCCGGTGGTGGATGAGTACACCCTTCGGATATCCGGTCGTTCCGGAGGTGAACTGGATCTGGGCGATGCCGCCCGGGTCCACCTCTGGCAGCTCGGTATCCGGGTGCGCGTCGCCGAGGAAGTTGTTCCAGTCGGTCAGGCAACACGAGAAGGTCATGTCCGGGATCGCCGCGAGTGCGGCCGCGACGGCGCTCGTCAGGTCGGTCCCGCGGTAGTCGTCCGCGTAGAAAATTCCCGACACTCGTGCCTGCCGCAGCGCGTACTCGAGCTCGTGGGCGGTGTAGGCGGGGTTGATTGTCACGAGCACGACTCCTGCCAGCGCGGCCCCGTGCTGCAACAGGACCCACTCGGCACAATTCGGCGCCCACAGAGCGATCCGGTCGCCCGGTCGAAACCGGGTCAGCAGAGCCCGGGCGACCCGCGCGGCCGTCGCGTGCAACTCGGCGTAGGTCCAGGACTGCGCCGGCCCGGCCGGCGGGGCGAACACGAACGCCGTCCGGTCCGGAACCTGCTGCGCGAGATCGGACATCATGCGGCCGACGGTCGTCTCCGCGAGGTCCGAATCGGTGCGAGCTGCCCAGTACGAGGAGCGCAGTGTATCGGTCGGGGTCATGGCAATCCGTTTCATCGGTGGACGGCAGAGGGGGTGGCGCGTTGGGGCGCCGAAGAACTCAGGGGGCGTAGCGTCGGCCGAGCAGTTCCCGCGCGACCACGAGCTTCGCGATCTGCGCGGTGCCGTCGGCGATCTCGAAACCCATGGTGTCGCGGAGTCGCTGCATCTGCGGGTTGTCTTCGGACCACGCGGCATGACCGAAGGTCAACAGCGACTGGTGGATCGTGTCGACACCGACGACCGGTGCCCACCACTTGACCATGTTCGCCTGAACCGCGTGATCGAGCCCCTGGTCCTTGCGCCACAGTGCCTCGTAGCACAGATGGCGGGCGCCGGCGAGATAGGTCGCCTGCTCGACCAGGGGAAAGGCGACACCTTGCCGGGTCCCGATCGGCGCCCCGAACGTGGTCCGTTCGCGGGCATACGCGAAAGCATCGGCCAGGGCGGCCTGGGCGGCGCCCAGTGCCATCAGCCCGATGACGGCACGGGAGTACTCGAAGCCCTGCATGACCGAAATGAACCCCTGGCCTTCCCCGCCGATGAGTTCGTCCGGTGTGACAACGACGCCGTCGAAGTACAACGAGCAGCGTCCCACCGCGCGGTTCGCCACATCGGCCAGGCGTGCGATGGACAGCCCCTCGCGATGGGAGTCGATGTAGAAGGCACTGATTCCCCGCGCCCCCTCACCACCGGTCCGCGCGAACACGACGACACGATCGCCCTCGTCGGCGAACGTGATGGAGGTCTTCTCCCCGTACAGCTTCCAGCCATCGCCCTCCCGCCGTGCCTCGAGGGTCAGGTGCGCCGCATCAGAGCCGTGGTCGGGCTCGGTGAGTGCGAGAGTGGGATACACCGACCCGTCCGCGATCGACGGCAGCCAGGTTTCCTGCTGCTGTCGGGTGCAGTTGTTCATCAGGATGTCGGACACCAGCGCAGTCGACAGAATCATGTAGGCGGCGTTGATGTTCGCGCGGGAGACCTCCTCGGCGGCCAGTCCCACGGTGACTGCGTCGGCGCCCTGTCCGCCGTACTCGTCGGAAATGCGGAGACCGAACAGTCCCGCGTCCGCCATGACCTTGCGGACCTCGCCGTTCATCTGGCCGTTCCGGTCATCTTCCTGGTAGTGCGGGGCGAGGTGCTTCGCCGCCAGTCTGCCGACTTCGGCGACGAACTGTTCCTGCTCGTCCGTCAATGAGAAATCCATGATGCTCCTGCCCGTTTCGATCGCTGTGACGGGCGCGACGCCCTGCTTTGAACTTAGACACTAGATACGACCGGGTCAATATTTTCGTCCGAAGTTTCGCGACGGCGGCTTCGCCGAGGAAATTTCACTCTGGCGGAACGTGTGATATCCGCTACACTTGGCCTACTTCGGACGCATACCAAGTCTTGGTCAGTCGAAATGTCTCATGTATTAGGTCGGTGCTGCCCGTCTTCCCTCGCATCGCCATCCCTCACCTGCCGCCTCGCCGCGGCCCACGAAGGAGTACCAATGAGTTTCGCGGATCCGCTCGACGAGCACACTGAAGTGGCACTTCCCGGAGCGTTGTCGCCGAATCCGGCGCCCCCGCTTCGGAAGGTCCTATCCGGTGGGATAGTCGGAACTGCCGTCGAGTACTACGATTTCGGACTCTACGGTTACATGGCCACAGTTTTGGCCGCCCTGTTCTTCCATTCTGACGACCCGGCGGTGGGACTTCTCAGCACACTCGCCAGTTTCGCCGTCGCCTTCTTCCTCCGGATTCCCGGCGGGATACTGTTCGGCCACATCGGGGACAGATACGGCCGAAAACGCGCACTGTCACTGACGATCCTGCTCATGTGCGCGGCAACGCTCGGAGTGGGCGTTCTTCCCACCTACGCGACTCTGGGAATCTGGGCAACAGTGTCCCTGGTGGCCCTTCGATGCCTTCAGGGGTTGGCGGCCGGCGGTGAACTGGGCGGCGCCACGGCCTACGTGGCCGAATCCGCCCCGCCGAGACACCGGGCCCGGTACACGTCGAGCGTGAACGTCGGATCGAATGTCGCCCTCCTCCTGGCCTCCCTCTCAGCGCTATTCGTCAACGCCGTCTTCACGTCCGAGCAGGTTCTGTCATGGGCATGGCGAATTCCGTTCATCCTCAGCCTGCCTCTCGCATTCGTCGGAATCTGGATCCGGTCGAGGTTGGATGACACACCCGAGTTCCGAAAGCTCGAGCGCAGTGGAGACACCTCGAAGGTCCCGGTAGCAGAATTGCTTCGCACCGATAGGGGGACCATCGTCCGGATCGCTTGCCTGATGGGAATGGTGTCGGGCGGTTTCTATGTGACCTTCACCTATGGCGCGATCTACTTGCAGACCGTCGGTGGTCACAACCCGCAACTGTCGTTCCTCTCCACCTGCATCGCGCTGCTCGTGGCGTCCGGGGTCATGCTCTTCTCCGGTGAACTGGCCGATCGAGTCGGCCGCCGTCCGGTGTACATCGGTGCGGCGGTCTCCGGAATCGTTCTCGCCGTTCCGTGCCTGAGTCTGATGTCGGGAAGCTCGTCGATCGCCGCAGTGGTCGCCCACAGCGTCCTCGGAATTCCGGTCGCGATGTCCGTCGGCCCCGCTTACGCGTCCTTCACCGAGATGCTCTCCGCCCGTATCCGGTACAGCGGCGTCGCGCTGGGGACCAATCTCTCCCAGACTCTTCTCGGCGGTACCGCACCGTTCGTCTGCGCGTGGCTGGTCTCGGCCACGGGAATGCCCCTGGCGCCGGCAGGCTACTTCATCGGATGCTCGGTTCTCGTCCTCCTCGGCGCACTCCGCCTGAAGGAAACGGCAGGCACCAAGCTCCCCGAGTAGGCGGCGCGGCGCGGAGCCGGGTACTAGTTGTGTCGCAGTCGGGCGAGCACCTCGTTCGCAACGACGAGATCCTCGTCGAGGGCGACCGACCGGACACGCACACCGCCGGAATCGGACTCAGAAGCCCCGCCGACGGTCACAACGGTTCCGTGGCCGAGTGCACGCATGGAATTCAGTACAACATCAGTGACGGCATTGTCGCCGGGAAGACAGTTGATGAGAATGTCGGCGTCACCGAGTGACGCTGCGAGTTCCGCCACCATTCGACAGGCGTCCTCGTTCGATGATAGATCCCCGGCTCCCGACAGCGCCCAAATACCCGACGCCGATTCGAACAGCCCTCTCGCCGCAATTTCACCTTGTTCGACAGCGCGGCCGATCAGACCGATGCGCTGCGCGCCGAGTTCGACGAGTCGATGCGCAATCAGCAAACCGGCTCCATGATCACCACCCACGATGAAGGTCGTGGCGTCATGCACGGGGCTCATGTCGTGGTCCGCACCGTCAGCGGAATCGAGACGTGGCTGTGGTCACCGGCGGTTCCGTCGCAACCGGCGCATTGGGGAACTATTCCCGCTGCCCGCGTGGCCAGCTGCTGCTTGGCTGCGCCATCACGCGATTCGGTCGAGGCGACCGATCCTGCGTACTCGTCCCGTGCCAGAAGGCCGGCGCCGTAGGCCCCTGCGATCTGTGGCTGCTCGAGCAGTTCGAGAGGGTGACGCAATGCCAATTCGATGTAATGCCTGGCTGCCGCATTCTGGGCGACACCGCCGGTCATGACGGTCGGCGTCGCCTTGCCGACCTGGGCGACCAAACCGAGGGTTCTCGCGGCAACAGCTTTGTGGACCGAGGCGGCGATATCAGACTTGGCTTGCCCCTGAGCCAGGAGGGAGATCACCTCCGTCTCGGCGAAGGTGGCGCACATGCTACTGACTTCCAGGCCGTCGGCACCCGCCAGCGCAAGACTGCCCACCTCCTCGACATCGACTTCCAGTGCGCGGGCGAGCACGTCGAAGAATCGCCCGGTCCCGCTCGCACACCGATCGTTCATGGCGAAGCGATCCACCAAACCGTCGGAGTCGACCGCAATGACTTTGCTGTCCTGCCCGCCGATATCGATGACCAATCGGACCCCCGGGTGCAGAGCTGCTGCTCCGCGCGCATGGCAGGTGATCTCGGTGAACGACCGGTCGGCGCCGGGAACGAGCTTGCGCCCGTATCCTGTGCTGATGGTTCGTCTGATGTCGTCCTGAGTGACATCTGCGGCCGTCAGCGCCCGGTTCATTGCGCGGGTCACCGCATCTCTACTGACGGCACCCATCTGGACAACACTCGAGCCGACCAGGCCACCGTCCTGGTCGACGACGGTGGCCTTGGCCGTCGTCGAGCCGAGGTCCACGCCCATCACGTACCAGTTCATCAGACCATCGTCTTCATCCGCTGCACGTCGATGGCCTCCAACATCGCCTCGAGGCGGCTGTCGAACAGCTCATCGTTGTAGAACGAAGCGTCCGCGACGTCGCCCTCGAAGACGAACGACTTGACCCCGCGTTCCCGTTCGGCTGCCTTGGCCAGCATCGACTGTGGATTCGTCATTGCTCGGCACGTGCGAGTCGAGTGGAATGCGATACCGTCGATGGAGTACTGGTCGAGGCGCTTGAGCAGCAATTCCTGAAGATTCTTGAGCCCATGGTTCAGTGGGCACAGCAGGTAGTGTTGGCCCATCCCGCGCAGCGGATTGTCGACATCGATGAGTTGCGGTTCCTGCCAGAAGGATTCATGCGTGTAGCGACCGGCGACCACAGCGACGTCGTACTCGGCGAACTTGCGGGTGAGGAATCCGAGTTTGTTCCAGTTCATTATGCCGTCGAAGTACACGCGGTACCGCTCATTTGCGACGGCGGAGACGCCGTCGACGATTCGCTGCTGGATCTCGGCTTTCACACCCGCGAAGTAGTCGACGAGTGCCTGATTACCGGGGAGGAAGTTGATGGGTGCGATGCTGGCGACCCAGTCCCAATAAGTTGCCGGCGTCGGAGCGAGCGTGCACAGTTCCATCGCGTCGAGGCGCAGTCGCGATGCCTTCTTGATGTAGGACATGCTCTCGCTCAGCGCATCCCAGTCGAACGGTCGCCCGGTTTGCTGCTCGAGGAATTTGACCAATTCCCGCAGCTGGCCTTCCACGTAGGTGCTGGCCTCGTTCCACTCTTCACCGCGCATGTATCCGGCGTCCGGCTTGTTGCCCCACAGCATCGGAATCGACACGTTGAAGATGGGGAGCTTTCGGTCGAAGACTCGATACGTCATCGCGTCCCATTGCTGACCGGTGCTGCAGCCTGCATATCCGTTGACGAAGAAATCTGGTGCGGGAAGTTTGGCTGCGAGTTCCTGTTGGTCGAGCATTCCTACGACGCCGCTTTCGCGTTCGTTGACGTTCTTCTGCGTCAAGACGGCACACCCGAGATGAGTTCGGGCATACGAGCAGAGCTCACCGATATAGCCGTACTCGGAACCAGCAGCCTGGGCCGGCTCCTCGAGGTGCTGTGCGGCGAGGCGGGCGGCGAACGCCTCACCGTGGCACCATTCGAGGCCCGCTGCCTGAAAGATGGGGTTGAGGGCGGAACCGTTGTACCAGACAACGTGCTTGCCACGCTCCTTGGCGGTGAAGATGTTGTCCCAGTAATCGGCGGTCATCTTTCCGCCGACTCGAGTGCTCGACAATCGGTTGGTCTTGTCTCGGGGCGTTGCGATCGACACTACGAACTCCTTCGAACGTGGGTTACGAATCAGGCAGGGACGGGTGCAGAATGACGGCGGATGCGCTCGATGAATGTCTCCATCTTGGTCCGCAACGTCTCCACCGGAATGCCCTCGTGTTCGGTCTCGATCAACAGCGATGGCACATCGTGCTCTTCGAGCGCCTTGCGTAACTCCGGGTAGTACAGCATGTGCGGCTCGCAGAATTTGGCCATCAGCACGACGACCCCGACCGAGCGGCTTTCCGCAAGCGAATTCAGTAGGTACGTATCCCAGTCAACCTTGCTGGTAACACGAGTAGGGCACGGTGCGTTGATGTTTCGCTGCATGTACCACGTCGACAGCGCCTTCAGTGGATCGTCACTTTCGGGGACATCGGTAGAAATGTATCGGTAGCCGGTGTACAGGTCGTCGTCCACGACGAGTCCGCCGGATTCCTCGATGACGTCGAGGATCTCAGGTTTGGGTGCGTGGCAGAAATGGCCCGAAAGATGCAGCCGCACCAGGTCATCCGGTGCCTGATCGCGCAACACGAGTCGATCGAGCAATGTCTCGAGGACGGACGTGTGCTCCTCGATATCCATGACCATGCTCGATTTGACGAGAAGTTGCATCTCGCCGGCAGTGATGCGTATCAGGCCTGATCGGCGCAAGTCGTAGAACCGGCGGAGCAGGCGACGGTTCGCATTGAACAGTCCGATGCTGCGTGCGAGGTCCTCGGCGGTCACGGCAGTGCCGACGACGGTTTCGATCTCGGTCTTCAGGTCGCCGATTCGACTGTCGACGCGCGGTTTGGTCCAGGCGTCATCCATCGCGCTGGTGAACTGCGCGAAATGCACCGGCTTTTCGGGCCGTACATAGCGGATGGCATCGACGGCGCCCAGAAGTTGTACGCAGTGGTCGGCAGCGACGAATCCGTCGAACACGTCGAGTTCGCCGAGGGCCGCCTGGTCGGCGACGCTCCTGGTGTATCCGCAGTAGAACTCGGCGAGCATGCTACGACCCTCGGTGATCGGTGTCTTGCTCTCTTGAACGATCACCGGCAAGGCGCCTGCAGCATGCACGATCTCCGACGGAAAGTTCATGGGGAACGAGCCGATGACGGGTCGTCGATGTGTGTCTTTCCAATTCTGTGCGTACGAAACCGGATCGTCGGCGGCAGTTCGCAGCGTGGCCAGCGAGGGTGCGTGGAGTTCGCTCACTGTTCTCCTTCAACTTCCTCAAGTGAAACGCACCGCAACGGCGCTGCCCGGAACTATACATTTCAGGACATGTGCTGTCGAGAAATGTAAAACTAGATAGGCGCAGAGGTGTGCCCGAACGTGTCGAGCCGGTGTTTCAGTCGAGGCGCGCTATCGACAGCCAGTGCGCGTGCGCTGCAGGTGCCCACTCGGTGCGGAAATCCTGGAGTCGTTTCACGACCCCGAGACCGGGCCAGTCGGGCAGGAGGACGTCCGGCAGGTGCGGGTCCATGTAGGGCGTCTGTCGGAGTGCATCCACCAACTCCAGGTGGGCGAACAGTGCGGCCTCGCCCGACAGGCCTTTCTTGTCTGCGAACCTGGTCAAGAGGTCGTCGTAGTCGTGGGCGATCTTCTCCAGATCCCACGAGCGGTGCACCAACTCGTCCTCCGAGATGCCGGCGGCTGCGGGCGACCCGATGAAGGAGACGGTGTTCGGCGACAGTCCGAGGGAATCGATCACCTTCGTGGCTTCGGCCAGTCGATCAACGTGCGGGGTGACCCACACGCCGGGACTGGGGTTGCCGAAACCGGCCCATCGGAACGCGGCATACAGCTTCTTCCGTACTGCCCGGTGCGACTCGGGAACAGGAGCGATGACGACGAGCCACCGGCCGTCCCATCGCCCGGCCTGGGACGCGTCCGGGAACACCCGCATCGTGCCTTCGATGAACAGCTGATGGCCCCGCTCGGTGAGGCTCCACTTCGTCTCGCGACCGTCTCGTTTGGCGGTGATCAGACCGGATGCACCTGCGCGAGCGATTGCCTGCCTACTGGCAGCCTCCCCGAAGCCCAGGCCGGTGAGGGCATAGAGCAGCGCCGCCGTCCGCACCGGTCGACGGTACGGAGCGACGAACTCGCCGAGAATCGAGATGAGTGCGGAACGCGCGCTGCCAACCGAGCTCGACCCACCCGCCGCCGGCTTCGACATTGATTCGGTCACGGACGACATGCTATCCGCGACCATTCGAACCACCGCTGCCGGAATCTGTTCAGGCCGGCGTCGGCACCGGTGTCGGCAACGCGGATGCGAGTCGGCGAAGGATGTCGGCCGCCTCGGACGCCATGCGAGGGACGAACTCGGCGATATCGATGACGTCGTTGATCGCGGACGCCACCTGTCCGGTCAGGACCAGGCCGTCGGTGACATCCCCGTCTGTCTGAGCGCGCTGCATCGATTCGATCTTCCACCGTGTGAGTTCGACGGTATCGAGGATTTCACCCGCCGACTCCTGGTGATTCGTGAGCCTCTTCGATGCCGCATTGCGCAGGCCTCGGCACGGTCCGTAGACACCGTCGAATGCGACGTCGTCTCCCTCCCCGGCGCCGAGAATCGCCTGGATATACGCCGGATGCCAGTCGGAGTTCGCGGTGCTGGCGATGAACCGGGTTCCCATCGCCACACCGTCCGCACCCATCGCCAGCGCCGATGCGAGTCCCCGGGCATCGCGGGCGCCGCCGGTGAGCAGAACCGGAACGTCGACAGCTTCGGTGACGCTGGGAATCAATACATACGAGTGAACGGCTTTGCTGGGTGCGTGGCCGCCCATCTCGAATCCCGCAGCTATGACGACGTCGACACCGGCGTCTGCGGCCTTGACGGCCTGCCTCGTGGACCCCACCTTGTGTTGGTGGATCATGCCGGCGTCTTTGATCGGCCCGATGTAGTCGCCGGGGAAGCCCGCCGAGGTGGTGAGTACGGTCAACTGGTCGGTCAGTGCCGAATCTGATCGCCGAGCCTCGAGCACCGTGCGGATGTAGACGTCGGTGAACGGCAGTACGACGCCGTTGCCGTCGACACCGACCGGAATGTTCACTGCGAACGGATTGCTGGTCAGGGACGCGCACTCCTCGATATGTTCGCGGAACGTGCGTGCGCCCGCCTCGAGGTCGGTAGGCATGCCGGGCATCGAGACCGTCCCCAACCCACCTGCGTTGGAGACAGCGGCCGCGAGTTTGGGAGTCCGGAACGGGCCGAGTCCTTCCTGGACGATCGGGTGGTCGATTCCGATCAGGCGGGTATACCGGTTGGTGAGGGGATGCATATGGGACTCCTGCCGAATGGGGTGTGCGTAGTTCTACAAAGTAGGTGCGTTAGCACCTCGATACGTCAACTGACGTCCGCGTGTTCGGAGGCCGACGCCAACTCGCCGGCGATGATTTGGTCGCGCAGCCGGAACTTCTGAATCTTGCCGCTGGGCGTCATCGGGAACTGGTCGGTGAAATACCAGAGTGAAGGCGCCTTGTGTGCCGAAATGCGTTCGCGACACCAGGCTTTGAGTGCAGAAGGGTCTGGCCGATCGTGGCCGTCGTGGAGTCGGATAACCGCCCCCACCTGCTCGCCCCACCGTTCGTCTGGCACGCCCACGACGATGACGTCGGCGATCGACGGGTGCTGGAACAGCAGCTCCTCGATCTCGCGAGGATACAGGTTCACGCCGCCGCGGATAATCACCTCGGTGAGGCGTCCGGTGACCTTGATGAAGCCACGGGTATCCATGGTGCCGAGATCTCCCATGTGCAGCCATCCCTCGGCGTCGATGGTCGCGGAGGTGGCATCGGGCATTTCGTAGTAGCCGAGCATGTTCTGGTAACCGCGGCAACAGATTTCACCCTGTTCGCCGATTGGCAGTGCTTCACTCGTCAGCGGGTCCGCGATTTTTACCTCGAGCTCGGGTAAGGGCTGACCGACGGTGGTGGCCTGATCGACCGGATCGTCCGTGACGCGCGTCTGGCTGATCACTCCGTGCATCTCGGTCTGTCCGAACAGGATGGTGAACCGGCAGTCGAGGCGGTCGATGACTCGGTGGATCAGGCTCTCGGGCACGATTGCGGCTCCGGACAGTACCGTGCGCAGGCTGGAAATGTCCCTCGTCTCCAGATCTGGGTGTTCAAGCAGTGCAATGAGCATCGTGGGGACCATCAGCGAGTGCGTGCCGTTGTAGGCTTCGATCATTTCCAGAGTCTGCGCGGCATCGAATGCAGGGAGTACGACGTAGGTGCCTCGCTTTGAGAAAGTCCCCAACTCGGTGACCGCGCCGCCGCCGATGTGGTACATCGGCATCGCATTGATGCACACGCCGCCCTCTTCCATGTCGGCGCGGTCGAATACGAAGTTGGCCTCGTTGATGATGCCCTTGTGGTGCAGTAGGGCACCCTTCGGGAAACCCGTTGTTCCCGAGGTGTATTGGATCTGCACGGGATCCCGAGGGTATACGTCGGGCAATTCCTTCATGCTGTCAGCGGCGTCGACGAACGACCGCCACGTGCTGGTGCTGACGATCGTATGCAGCCCGGGAAGATTGGGCCGGATCTCGTCGATGATCGATCGGAGGTCGACTCCTCTGTAGGAGTCGCGATAGAACAGCGCAACGGCGCCGGCCTGCTTCAGCACGTATTCGAGTTCATGGGCGCGGTAGGCGGGATTCGCCGCGACGACGACCATCCCTGCCATCGCGACGGCCTGCTGCAGGATGACCCAATCGGCACTGTTCGGAGCCCAGATGCCGATCCGATCTCCAGGCTCGCACTTGGTCAGCAGTGCCTTGGCAACCGACTCGACCTCGGCCAGCAGTTCGCTGTAGGTCCACGAGGTCCGCTCGCTGGGGTCCGGAACGGCGTCGACGAGGGCGATACGGTCGGGCACTGTGCTTGCAGCCTCGCGAAGCAACCCACCGAGGGTGATGTCGCGAACTCCTGTGCTGGGCGTCGACGGCCACAGTGACAATTCTGGGTGCATGGTGCGTAATCCTGTCTTCAGCGTTTGAGAGTTGAAGTGTCGTTTCGATACGCGGTACACGAGGCATCTCGAAACCTTGTTGCCTCTATCACACACTGAAGTAATACATCGAAAACCGAGATTCGTCCAGCATTGTCATATGACTGGAACGCCGAGCCGGGCACCGCTGTGGATACCTCCAGTGCCGGCGAGGATGGAACGTTTACCTCATCATCAATCGAAAACAACCAAGCCCGCCGAATTCCTGAAGCCCTTCCGGAGATGCGTTGTGCTGTGTCTATACTATACATAGATGTCCACATCACATCAATATCTGTCAATTAAGGTGCGGTAGCGCCGTCTCTGGAGGTAAGTGCATGTCCTCATCCACGCTGGTCCGACACTACGAAGACTCGGGAGTATTGATCGCCGGTGGTACGTCGGGTGTCGGCCTCGCGACGGCGCTCGGCTTTGTTGACGCGGGCGTACGCCGAATCGTGTTGCTCGGTCGGAACGAAGAGCGAGGGAAAGCCGCAGAGCGAACGGTCCAGGATCGGTGTTCGGATGTCGACGTAACCTTCATCGCAACTGATGCATCCGACATCGGTCAGGTGGAATCTTCGGTCGTCGCGGCTCACCGGGCGTTGGGATCGATCGACGTTCTTGTGAACTCCACAACCACGTCCTACCGGCCCGAGCTGCTGCACCGTACTCCAGTCGCCGACATCGCGGGCATCCTGATGGGGCAGGCCCTACCCCCGATGCTGATGACCCGGACAGTGTTGCCGTTGATGCAGCAACAGGGAGGGGGAAGCATCGTCAACATCGCGTCCGATGCAGCCAAGGTGCCGACGCCCGGTGAGAGTGCCCTCGGGGCCGCGATGGCCGCGATCGTGATGTTCACGCGGGTTACCGCGATCGAAGCCAAGCGCAATGGTGTGCGAGTGAACGCGGTGACTCCCTCGTTGATCGATGGCACACCAACAGCGGCCAATGTGCTCAGCGATGGTTTCAGCAAATCGCTTTTCGAGAAGGCGTCAGCTCAAGCTCATCTCGGGGTGGCTGTGCCCGAGGATCTCGCATCCCTCATCGTGTTTCTCGGCGGCCCCGATGCAGCTCGCCTGACCGGTCAGACGATCAGTGTCAACGGCGGCATCTCCGCCTTCTGACACACCATGAACCCCACCGTCGCCCACCTGCCGCGGGGAGCGATCGCGGCCAGGGGCGGTGGGGCGGTGGGGCGGTGATGGCGTAGCGTCAGGAAATTTGGGCCCGAACAAGCATGCCGTCGATGTCGACGATCTTGACCCGTGGGCGTCCCGCCTGCTTCCCCGCAGTCCGTTCGAACTGATCGATGGCTCGCCAGCCTTCGAAGTCGATCGATTCCGGTCTTCGTTCTCGCACGAGATCCAGCAACGATCGACTGCCGCTCGCTGGAGCTGTGAGTCGCCCGTTCGCGTGGTCGTCGAGAAGACTAGTCACCGTTTCGATCGAGCAGTGCTTGTTCGTGCCGATGACGCCGGAAGGGCCACGTTTGATCCACCCGGTCACGTACACACCCGTCCGAGTTTCTCCTGTATTCGGATCCACAACCTGACCGTTGTGGTTCGGAATGATTCCGCGGTCGATGTCGAATGGAAGGCCGGGCATCGGGCGGCCTCGGTAACCGACCGACCGTACGACGAGTCCGCATTCGAGCACATCTGTGGTCTTCGTGGGCCGGATGCCGGAGCGGTCGTTACCATCGGCGACCATCGCATTGCGTCGCAACCGTATTCCTCGCACGCGATCGTCGCCGAGGATCTCCACCGGTGATGCCAGATAGCGCAGCACTATCCTGCGTGGGGCGCTACCTGCGGGTCGTGACGCGAGCTCATCTGCAACGTGCGCCTTCAGCGTCGGCGGTGAACAGGCCGTCTGATCGGTGTCATTCTCGGCAGGGTCGACTTCCGTCGCGGGACAGTCGAGGGTCAGCTCGACCTCGGTTGTCAACCCGGCGAGCCCCAGCAACTCGGGTGTCGTGTAAGCGGCATGCGCCGGATCACGGCGACCTACTACGACGACCTCTCGGATGCCGCTGCCGGCCAGCGCCGACAGGGCGTGTCCGGCGATATCCGTACGTGCCAATTCCTTGACGTCGCGTGTGAGGAGCCGTGCGATATCCAGCGCCACATTCCCGTTGCCCAGTATCACCGCCCGCTCGGGGGACAGGTCGAAGGCATGGTCTGCGTGATCGGGATGGCCGTTGTACCACCCGACCAGATCGGTTGCCGACACACTGCCCGGCAGGTCTTCTCCGGGAAGGTCCAGTCGCTTGTCGGCGGGCGCACCTACCGCGTAGATCACCGCATGATGGTGGGCAAGGAGTTCGTTGTGGGTGAGGTGCGTGCCAATCTCTACCCCGAGGTGGAAGAACACTCCCGGTCGACTTGCCATGCGCTCGAATGTCCGTGTTGCGGACTTGGTGTGTTGATGGTCCGGTGCAACTCCGTAGCGAACCAGGCCCCACGGCGTGGGCAGACGGTCGAAGATGTGAACCTCGACGTCGAGACCCGGCGTGGTCGTCAACTCGTCCGCCGCGTAGCAGGCGCTCGGCCCGGACCCCACGATGGCCACACGCAGCGGGCCTACGGATGACCCGTTGTGGTCGGATCGCTCGCGCGCAACTCTTTCGCGCCTGTATTGCGTGCGTGTCGAGTCGTCGAAGAAGCGCGCGTTGAGGTCCGCGTACCGGATGGTCTCGGGTGTGAGGGCCGAGTCCGGGACGATCGCGTCCACCGGGCAGACGTCGACATCCGTGCATGCCCCGCAGTCGATGCAGGTCGCCGGGTCGATGTAGAGCATTTCGGCGCGTGTGTAGTCAGGCTCGTCAGGGGTG
Organism: Rhodococcus sp. 4CII; assembly: GCF_014256275.1. NCBI lineage: Bacteria > Bacillati > Actinomycetota > Actinomycetes > Mycobacteriales > Nocardiaceae > Rhodococcus > Rhodococcus sp. 4CII. The sequence continues at coordinate 2,608,603 of NZ_JACCFE010000002.1, read as the reverse complement.
GGGTGGATGCAGTTGACGGGGCAGAGGCTGACACAGCTCGCATCGTTGCAGCACTGTTGGGTGATCACGTGTGGCATGGAGGGTCGATTCTGTCGATCGAGACGGGAATGTTCGTCATTCGCGGCTGCCCGGTGTATCGGTCGAACTTCTCGGAGAGGGACACGAGGCGGCTGGGGCTGCTGCCGACTGCCCATACTTCGTCGGCGTCACCAGTGGGTCCGTAGCCGAACGCCATCGACACCATTCCGGTTCGTAGTGCTGGATCTCTCATTGCCACAGCGATGATGGAAGAAAGGTCCGAGCTGATACGGACGAGCGCGCCGTCGGACACACCGATGTCGGTCATGTCGTCGGGGTGCAGGAACGCCGGGTTGTAGGGGACGCCGCGGTGGGTTCGATCGATGTTGCAGGAGGAGTTGTAGACGTGGAGGTGTCGTCGGCACAGGAGACGGTACGGCCGGTCCGACCGGGGTAGCTCGACGACTCCGGCATGTCCGGTCAATTGGGCGAGCATCAGGTCGTTGCCTATGTCGAGGCGATCGAGCACGTCGGGGTCACCTGGTTGCACCTGTAGGAGGCGGGTCGTCCGGGTCATTCCGTCGGGATGGGATTTGACCTCCGACAGGGGGATGGCGGAACCCTCGGTCAGGATGTCGATGAGTTCGTCGGTTGTCGAGACGCCGTCGATCGGCCGAGGGGGAGACGACGGGCATCCGAACGGCGATACCTCGATCGGATACCCGAGTCGTGTCATGAGCCCGTGAAAGAACCGCCACTCTTCGATGACATCGGAACCTTCGGGGCGCTCGACGACGGCAGGCGAATACTGTGCGTAGGCTTGCCCGATTCCATAGCCCGTTCCCCTCGCTGCGAGCGCATCGAGAAACACGGTCGTCGACGGCGCCTCCAACGGCATCGTCGGTGCGATCACGTAATCGGCCACACGGGCCGAAGCGGAATACCACGGATCGATCTGGACGAACAATTCCAGGGACTCGAGCGCCTCGACAGTCCGCCGTTGGTCGGGGAACGCTACGGCCGGATTACCTCCCCAGCTGATCAGGGCACGCACCTGCCCCTCACCCGGGGTGAGAATCTCCTCCGGCAGCGTTGCCGTCGGCATGCCCGCCCGGGTCTTACGCAATCCGCGGACCCGCACCCTGCCCGGCAACGCCCAGTCGGCATCCGGCGATGTGGCCTGGGCGACAGGAACATAGGACGGGAGCAACGTGGGTGAGGCCGACACGGTCTCGCCCGCGCGCAGCCAGCGTCCGCACAAGGTCTCGAGGGCGAGTACCAGGTACTCGACCAGCGTGCCCTCGCCCGCCATGTTCGGTCCGGTTCCCGCCATGGTGTAGCCACGTTTCGCGCTGGCGTAGCAGCGGGCAGCGGCGACGAGGTCCGCGCCGGATATCCCCGCCCGCCGCGCCACCTCGTAAGGATCGAACCGGTGCACCGCGGCGGTCAACTCCGGAAGGCCGCGCACGTGCCGGGCGACGAAGTCCCGGTCGAACAGGCCCTCGTCGATGACGATCCTGATCATGGCCGCGAGAATTGGGATGTCGTGCCCGGGTGCCGCCTGCAGGTACCAATCGGCGTGTCGTGCCACATCGGTCCGGCGCGGATCGACGACGATGAGTTTGCACCCCCGGGCAAGGGTGTCCAGGAGCCAACGTTTGGGCGAGCCTGCTGGAAAGCCCGTGCAGGTAACCACCGGGTTGATCCCGATCAGCAGGATGGCCTCCGGTGCGTCGAATCCTTGGGACGGGGCGGACCAGTACCCGAGGAGGGACTGCGCGACCTGTTTCCCGCCTTTGTCGATGGTGTTCGGGTCGAACCTCATGTCGGAGCCGAGGGCATCGAACAGGGCGTTGTGGACGGGTGCTGCAGTCGGCGCGGTGGTGATGTGCGCCATGGTCCCTGCGTAGCTGGCGATCGCGCGAGGTTCATACCGATCGCGTATGTCCGCAAGTTTGGCGGCGATCTCGTCCATGGCCTGCTCGACGGGGACACGCAAATGGCCGTCCGGTGTCCGCACCAGCGAGTGCACGAGACGATCGGCGTGCCGGAGGTATTCGTGCTGTGATCGTCCTTTGACGCAGGTGTATCCGCCGTACACCTGATTGCGACTGTTCCCGTGGATCGCGGTCGCGACTCCCTGGTCAACGTCGACACGTATCGAACAGTGGTTGATGCAGATCCGGCAGAACGAATTACGCGTGTGCTTCATTGATCTCCGTACATCGTGGACATGGCTCGATCGTCAGGTGGTTGGTGCAGCTACGGTCTGTTCAGCAGGTGGGCGGCAGGGTTATGACGCCGGTACGGCCGGCATGTGTAGCTCGATCGAACCGGTGCAGTCTCCGCACGAGTGGGCAGCGGGCGGGCCGGTGGGGGAGAGCTCGACGTCCGGGGGCGAAGCCACGGTGCCGCACGTTTCGAGCGCGAGGAGAGCTGCACCGTAGGCGCCGGTGATCTGCGGGTCCGGCGGGACATCCATCTGCACCCCCAGTGCCGAGCTCAAGAAATGGACCGCCGCGGCATTCTTCGCCACCCCACCGGTCATGACCACCGGCGTCTTCTTGCCCACCTGAGCAATCAAACCGAGCGTCCGGGCGGAAACGGCCCGGTGAACGGAGGCGGCTACGTCCGTCCGCTCGCACCCGCTCGCGAGCAGCGACACGATCTCGGTTTCGGCGAAGGTCGCGCACATGCTGCTGACCTCCAGGTTCTTGTCACCCGACATGGCGAGATCGGCCAGTTCCTCGACCTCGCACTCGATGGCCCTCGCGAGTACCTCGAAGAATCGCCCCGTGCCGCTGGCACATCGGTCGTTCATTGCGAAGTCCTCGACGAGTCCCTCTTCGTCCACAGCGATGACCTTGCTGTCCTGCCCACCGATGTCGACGATCAAGCGGACACCGGGGCACAGTGCTGCGACGCCGCGCGCATGACAGGTGATCTCGGTGAACGTCCGCCCGATGCCAGGGACAAGTCGGCGACCGTAGCCGGTGCTGATGGTGGCCGTGATCTGCGACGGCGCCACCGAGGCCCGGCCGAGGGCGTCGTCGATTGCCTGCCGCATTCCAGCTCGGCTCACGGCGCCCATCTGAATGGCGCTCGCGCCCAGAAATACTGCGGACCCGTCGAGGATGACGGCTTTGGCGGACGTCGATCCGAGGTCGACTCCCATGAAGTATTCCGTCACGTCGATCAGACCCGGCTTCGGCGAACGTCGATGCCCTCGAGCATGGCTGCCAGACGGCTTTCGAGGATCTCGTCCTTGTAGAAGGATGCGTCGGCGACGTCACCTTCGAAGAACATCGAAGGGATTCCGAGTTCCTTCTGCGCCGACTTCGCGAGTAGGTGCTGGGGGTTGGTGAATGCTCGGCAGGTACGCGAGGCGTGGAAGACGATTCCGTCGATTCCGTAGTCGACACAATCGCGGTTGGTGAGGTGCTTGAGCGTCTTGACGCCGTGGTTCGTCGGGCACAGCAAATAGTGCTGCGCCATACCGAGAATGGGATCTTCCGTGTCGATCAGGTGCGGTTCCTGCCAGAACGCATTGTGCGTGTATCTTCCGCAGACCACGGCGACGTCGGCGTCGGCGAATTTGCGCGAGAGCCAGCCGAGCTTGTTCCAGTTCATGATGCCGTCGAAGTAGAGGCGGTAGCGCTCGTTGCGGACGCCGGGGATGGCGTGGTCGAGACGGTACTGCACTTCGGTTTTGACGTCGGCGAAGTACTGGACCAGTTCCGGTCCGGCGGGCATGAAGTTGATGTGCGCGATGCTGGCGATCCAGTCCCAGTAGGTGGCAGGTGTCGGGGCGGCACGGCACAGCGCCATCGCCTCGCGACGTAGTTCCGAGGCGCGTTTGATGTAGGACATGTTCTGCCGTAGCGCATCCCAGTCGAACGGCCGGCCCGTCATGGTCTCCAGGAAGGCGATCAGCTTGTGCAGTTGATCGGCCACATAACGTGATGCCTGCTCCCACTCCTCGCCGCGAAGGTAGCCTGCGTCGGGTTTGTTGCTGGGCAGGAAGGGGAGGGAGACGTTGAAGATCGGTACCTGTTTTCCGAAGACGCGGTACGAAATCTCGTCCCACTGCTGGCCGGTGCTGCAGCCGGCGTACGCGTTGACGAAGAAGTCCGGTGCAGGCAGGCGGGAGGCGAGTTGCTGTTGGTCGACGAGTCCGACGATGCCGTTCTCATCCTCGGACTTGGCCTGCTTGGTGAGTACGGCGCAGCCGAGATGTGTTCTTGCATATGAACACAACTCGCCGATGTACCCGTATTCCTCGCCGGCGAGCTGAGCCGGCTTCTCGAGTTGTTGTGCGGCCAGGCGTGCCGAGAACGCCTCACCGTGGCACCACTCGAGGCCGGCGGCCTGGAAGATTGGGTTCACGGCCGAGCCGTTGTACCAGACCACCTGCTTGCCGCGTTCCTTCGCCGTGAACAGGTTCTCCCAGTAGTCGCCCACCATGTTGGTGGCGGTCGGGATGACGATCTTGTTGGAATTGCCGAGCGTGGGGGCTGACACAGTAAATTCCTCCGAAGGTAGGTGTGGGTGCTAGACGGTGGACAGTTGCTTGCGTCTGATTCGCTCCACCAGCGCTTCCACCCGGGTGCGGATGGATTCCATCGGTAGACCCTCGTGTTCGGTTTCGATGAGCAGCAGCGGAATCGACCTGGCTTCCAATGCTTTCCGCAGCTCCGGGTAGAAGAGCATGTGCGGTTCGCAAAACTTCGCCATCAGGACGATGACGCCCTGCGCGCCGCTGGCGTCGACCGAGTCGACGAGGAATCGGTCCCAATCCACCTCGTGCTGAACCCGGGTCGGGCAGGGTACGGCGGTGTTGCGCCGGAGGTACACCGACGCGAGAGCTTCGAGGGGATTGCTCTCAGATCCGACATCTGTTGATACGTACCGGGTTCCGTGAAAGAGGTCGTCGTCGACGACGATGGCTCCGCAGTCCTCGATGACGTCCAGGAGTTCCGGTTTGGGGGCGTGGCAGAAGTGGCCGGAGAGGTGGATGCGGATGCGGTCGTCGCGCGGCACATGGCTCGAGTCGCCCATCACGTCGCGAAGCAGTTCTGTGTGTTCCTCCTTGTCCATGATCATGCTGGACTTGACGAGGACCTGGAGCTGGGCGGATGTCAGTGCGGCGTCGCCGGACCGCCTGTTCTCGAAGATCGTCCGCATCAGGCGCCGGTTGGCGTCGAAGATGTCGATGCTTCGCGAGAGATTCGCGTCGGAGATCCTGCAATCGACGAACTTCTCGAGTTCGCTGCGAAAATCCTCCATTTTTCCCAGTACCTGCGGGAATGCCCACTCATCGCTCATCGAGGACATCAATTGGCCGAAGTAGACCGGCTTGTCCGATGCATCCTCGCGCACGACATCGATGGCACCCAGCAACTGGATGCAATGGTCGGCATGGAAGAAGCCGTCGTAGACGTCCAATCGGCCGAGTGCTGCTTGATCGGCGACGTTTCGGGTGTACCCACAGTTGAACTCACCCAACAGATTACGACCGACGGTGATCGGTTGCCGGTCTTCTTGGATGATCACGGGAAGTACACCTGCGGCGTGCGCGAGTTCGGCGGGGAAGTTCATCGGAAATACTCCGAGTGCCTTTCTCCCGGTTCGTTTTTTCCACTGTGCGACATAGTCGTTCGGACTATCGGCGACAGCGCTCATGGTGCGCATTGCCTGTGTGAATGTCGACGGCATGGTTCTCGCCCGTCCTTTTCTCGTGTAACTCATGGCGCTGGACCCAGGCACGCGTCTTCGGCTGTGACGTACCCGACAGGAGCGATCATGCGCCCATTTTTCACAAGTTGCAACTAGATGTTTAAAAATTTGTACAACGTTGCAGCTAGATGGGCTACTCTGATGAGTGCGAGACGGATGTGGAGGCTACGAATGTGCGAACCGAGATCATGGGAGCGATGTGCGGCGGCTTGCTGCCGGCTCGCGCGAAATGACGAAATACGTTTGCATGCAACAGGCCTCACACGAATCCGTCCGGCCGGTCCACTTGACGAGATGCACGTCACATTTTATGGTCATTCCATTCGCGGACCGCTCGGCAATCGACGTCGCGGTCGACCCTTCGTCGCGATCCCTCCTCTTCCAGTGCTCCAGGAGCAGATATGACTTCGTCCCTGCCTCTCGACATAGTCACGCCACCATCGAAAACAACGTCCCGGCGTGCATCTCTTGCCGCCTTCTCGGGATCGGCGATCGAGTACTACGACCTCGTCGCCTACGGAACTGCCGCAGCCCTCGTCTTCAGCGACCTCTTCTTCCGCGACGTCAGCACCCACGTCGCACTGCTGCTGTCCTTCGCCACCTTCGCCGCAGGATACGTAGCTCGCCCACTCGGCGGGTTGCTGTTCGGCTACATCGGCGACAAGTACGGCCGCCGGACCGCGGTGTTGCTCACGATTTCCGTCATGGGCGCCGCGACCGTGTGCATCGGTTTGCTCCCGACGTACGACTCGATCGGTTCGTTTGCCCCGGTTCTCCTCGTCGTCCTGCGGGTCCTGCAGGGACTCGCAGTCGGCGGTGAACTGGGTGGCGCTGTCCTGATCTCGGTCGAACATGCCCCGAAGGACAAGCGTGGCTTCTACGGCAGTTTCTCTACCGCGGGCGCCCAGGGCGGAACCCTCCTCGCGACGATCGTCTTCGCCGTCGTCACGTTGATGCCGGACGAACGGTTCAATTCGTGGGGTTGGCGGATTCCGTTCCTGCTCAGTGCCGTCATCGTCCTCGTCGGAATGTTGATCCGCCGCGGTCTGGACGAGACGCCCGACTTCAAGCAGAGTCAGGCCGACCGTGCCGCTTCGTCCTCTGACGCGGCTGCGGTCAAGCACAATCCGATCCGCGACGCGCTGTCCAAGCATCCGATGACGATCCTCGGTATCACGTTCATCATGGCCGGAATGATGTCCATCTGGTACGTCATCACCGTGTACAGCCTCAGTTATGCCGTCAACCAGTCGGGTATCCCTCGAACGAGCATGTTGTGGGTGGTCTCTGCAGCCACGCTGGTCGTCGTCCTCATGAACCCGGTATGGGGGGCACTCTCCGACAAGGTCAGCCGGAGCAGACTCATCGTCTTCGGTTTGCTCAGCGAGGCCGTACTTCTGTTCTTCTACTTCGCCATGCTCGGCGTCGGCAACCTGGCGCTGGTGTTCATCTCACTCATCCTCGTCGCGGGGCTGGGGCACGCGGTGGTCAACGGTATCTTCCCGGCCTTCGTCGTCGAGAGCCTGCCCGCCGCTGTGCGATACACCGCAGGATCGTTCGGAATGCAACTGGCGGCGCTGGTTGCCGGATTCGCACCACTGGTCGCGACCGCGCTCGAGCCCACCGCCGGCGGTGTCTGGACCGTCAGCGCGCTGTGCCTCGCACTATGCGCTCTCGGTGCCGTCAGCGCCGCCTACATCGTCAAGATTCACGCTCCGCAGCAGGACTCGGCAATCACACAGACGTCTCCGTCACCTTCAATGAAAGCGAGCAACACACAGTGAACGCTCCCCACACATCGCAACTGTCCGCGCAGCGCGGGTACGACTTCTCCGGCTCAGGCATTCTCATTGCGGGTGGGACGTCGGGGGTGGGTCTCGCCACCGCGAGATACTTCGCCGACGCAGGAGCGACGAAGCAGGTACTGGTCGGCCGCAACGAACGTCGCGGCAAGGACGCACTTGCCCGGCTCGCAGAGACCAATCCCGGATGCGACGTCCTGTTCGTCGCCGCAGATGTCAACGAAGCCGGGGCAGCGGACGAAGTCGTCCGGCAGGCACACGAACATCTGGGCGCAGTCGATGTTCTCGTCAACTCTACGGTCGCGCAATATCAGCCCACGTTGCTGCACGACATCGAACCCGGCAAGTTGATCGACATCTTGGTTCAGCAGGCAATCGGGCCGATCTTGATGAGCAGGGCCGTCGTGCCCGTGATGCGCGAGCGCGGACACGGCGCGATCGTCACCATCGCGTCGGACGCAGCGAAGGTCCCCACCCCGGGAGAGACCGGAATCGGTGCCGCGATGGCTGCGATCGTGACATTCTCGCAAACCCTCGCTGTCGAAGCCAAGCGATACGGCGTTCGTGTCAATGTTCTGACACCGTCACTCATCGTCAACACCGGATCGTACGATCGGGCCATGAATGCCGAGTTCAGCAAGAAGATCTTCGACAAGATCGTTTCTCAGGCTCAGCTGGGTCTGACCGAGCCCGAGGATCTGGCCGACGCAATTCTGTTCCTCGCCTCTCCACTCTCGCGCAGAATCACAGGACAGGTGATCAGTGTGAACGGTGGTATCTCCGTTGCCTGAGATGAGCACACGTGCGCCCTTGGTGCGCCGTCGTGTCCGGTCGAGCGAGGACATCCTCGACGTGGAACAGCAGCGACACCAGCACCTGCTACCCGGCTCGACCATTCACGCATGTCTTTCCGAATCGGCTCGTCGGCACCCCGACAAGAGTGCGATTCTGCATCTCGACGGTCCGGACTTCATGACGCCGACCCGAGAGGTCACCTATCGCGAGCTGCTCGGAGGGGTGGAGGCATCGGCATCGGTGTTCCTCGAGCGTGCTGCGGACGCACCGAGTGTCGTCGCCGTGATGGTTCCGATGGTGCCCGAGGGATTGTTCGCCACCTGGGGTGCTCAGCGGGTGGGTACGGCCGTGCCGCTGAACCCCTTTCTCGAACTCGCCTCGCTCGTCAACATCCTGAAGCTCACCTCGGCGACCGTTCTGGTCACGACCGACGAGATCCTTCGAGAACGCGGTGTGGACGCCAATGCGGTTCTGACCAGTGTCCCGACGCTTCGGGATGTCCTTCTCGTCGGCGGTGACAACAGCACGTTCACTGAAGCATTGACCGAACATCGCGGCCGCACCGTCGACGTCGAGGACGACCCCCATCGGGATGCGATGGTCATGCCTACCGGTGGCACGACGGGTGCGCCGAAATTGGTGCGCATGTCGCAGAGCGGTCAACTCGTCGTGGCGTGGAACGTCGGAGCACTGATGGGGTGCGAGGAAGGTGCCGTGGTCGGCCACGGTATGCCGAACTTTCACTGCGGCGGAAGCATCGCGCTTGCACTTCGATCGGTTGTCTACGGACAGACGTTGCTGACTTTGACGTCCGGTGGCTTCCGGTCACGGGACGTTGTCGAGAATTTCTGGGCGATCGTCGAGCGCTACGGTATGACATCGACGATGGCCACCCCGACGACAGCATTCGCGATCTTGAACGCCGCGGACGCACCGAAGGGCTCGACGACGCTGACCGACTTCCACGTCGGCGGAAGCACGGTGTCCACTGCTCTGATCCGGACTTTCCACGATCGGTTCGGCATCTGGCTGCGCGAATGTTGGGGCGGCACAGAGTTTCACGGAACGATCACCGGGCATCCGAACGACGGTGTCGAACCGCGCGTGGGCTCTGCCGGCCGGCCCCTGCCGCACTCCCAGGTGCGCGCTGTCATTCTCGATATCGACGGCCAGTGGATTCGTGACTGCAATCCAGGGGAGCAGGGCGAGTTGCTGATCGGCGGACCGACTGTAAGCCCCGGATACCACGATGCGCATCTCGATGCCGGCTTCTTCGTGGCCGGTGTGCCCGGCGGGGGAGTGTGGGGACGGACGGGCGACCTGGGAACCGTGGACGACGCGGGATTCGTCTGGGTGTCGGGACGCAGCAAGGATCTGATCATTCGTGGTGGTCACAATATCGATCCACGAGACATCGAGGAGGCGCTGGGCTCGCATCCGGCGGTAGAGGTGGTGGCTGCCGTGGGTCGACCGGACCAGGCGAAGGGGGAGATGCCGGTCGCGTATGTTCAGCTCAAGGCGGGCTATGTTGCCGAGTCCGCCGACCTGTTGCAGTTCTGCCGCGAACATGTGCAGGAGAAAGCGGCTACCCCGGTCCATGTCACGGTGCTGGATCGGCTGCCGCTGACTCCCGTCGGTAAGATATCGAAGCCTGCGCTCCGCGCACTGGCTTTGAAGGACGAGGTTCGTCACGTCGTGTCGAGCTCGAGCCGGGCACCCGTAGTCTGCGATATCGCGCTCGACGACACCGGTCTGCGTCGAGAAGTGACCGTGACGCTGACACCCGCATCCGCGTCGAGCGTCGACATCGAGTCGTTGGAGGAGAAGTTGGGGGCCTACGAGTTCTTTTCACGGGTCGAAGTGAGTACGTTCGTTGCGACACAGTAGGAGGACTCATTGATAGCGTCGAACCGTCTTGCTCGGCAGCCACTGCCGCCGCCGAGTGCGCGGTCGATGCTGTTGACGGTCATCGGCGAGTTCTTGTACGACGCCGAAGAGGGAGCGTGGACCGCCGCATTGATGAAGGTCCTCGGTGGGATGGGGATCGAGGATCACGCTGCGCGGCAATTGCTCTCGCGCGCAGCATCGGCCAAGTGGATCAAGCGGGAACGCGTCGGTCGTGGGGTGCGCTGGCATCTCGCCGACCACGGTCGGGCGCTGGCCGCCGACGGTATCAAGCGGTCGCATGCGTTCCTCGACGGGCCATCGCCGTGGAACGACGAATGGCTCGTGCTGACGATAACGGTGCCCCAGCGCAAGAACTCGGTTCGCAACCGTCTCAACGGAGGCCTGACCTGGTTGGGGATGGGCAATCCGACCCCAGGAGTCTGGGTTACACCGCACGTCGACAGGGCACGAGAACTGAGCGAATTGATCTCGACGCTCGGTCTGACCGAATCGGCACTCGTTCTCACCGGCAATCTTCGCCCGGGAGGGCTGGGCAACCACGAAGTCGTGGATCGAGCGTGGGATCTGACCGACCTAGCCGAAAGCTACCAAACACTGCTCACACAGGACGGTGCATCCGAGCCGGGCGACGACGATGAACTCCTGCTTGCCTACATCGAACTCGTGAGTCTGCAACAGAGGTTCATGAGGCTCGACCCACAACTCCCCAAGGAACTCTTGCCGGAATGGATCGGCCGTGACGGCGCGGTGCTCTTCCAGCGACGCCGCGAACAGTGGTCGGCGCAGGCGCATGCGCACTGGCTCAGGGTCGTCGAGGAATCCGCACCGAAATAGCCGCGGTGGTGACGCGTCCGCCGTCGGCGCCGCCCTAGTCGATATAGCTCTCGACGCGGTGCCGTGCGAACTCGTCCGGTGCTCCTGGGATCTGGAAGCCGCCGAGAAGGAGTACGACGAGCTGCTCGACCGCTCCGACACCCGCACCTTCGAGCCCGGCGACGAGTTGCTGTTCGTGCAGGTCGCCGAGTTTCGGTCAGGATCGGTGGGGAGGCGTGCGGGCGGCGGGCTGGAAGAGTTCGATCAGATTGCCGGCGGGGTCGGCGATCAGGATCTGGCGGCCGCCGGGGCCGGTGACGACGTCGCTGCGGAATGCGACGTCGGCATCGCGCAGGCGGGCGATCTCGGCGTCGAGGTCGCTGACGATGAGGTGGATGCGGTTGCCGCCCGGGCCGGTGATGTCGGTGGGGGTGGCGCGAGCGCCGGAGGTGGCCGGGCCGGACAGCAGTAGGCGCAGGGAGCCGCGGATCACGTCGGCGAAGGCGGGGGCCGGGTTGGTGTGCAGGGTGAAGCCGAGGTGGCGGGTGTAGAAGGCGATGGCGGCGGGCACGTCGTCGACGAGGTAGCGGACGCTGGCGTATTGGTCCGGGGTGGTCATCGGGCACTCCTTTTCACGGTTCGGCGGTAAGGGTCGGCAGCAGGTACCGGATGCGGGTGTCGATCTCGGTGGCGGTGGCCTGGAAGGCTGGGTAGGTGTCCGCGTCGGTGTCCCCTGCCGACGCCGGATCGGGAATGCTCCAATGGATCCAGCGTGTGTCGTCGCCGAACTCCGGACAGACCTCGCGGGCCCTGTCGCACAGGGTGATTACGGTGTCGAACCGGAGGTCGGCGAGGGTATCGAGGTGGCGGGGATCCTGGTCGGAGATGTCGATTCCGAACTCTTCTCGTAGCACCCGGACCGCATTGGGGTGCATGTGCGATTTAGGGCGGGTGCCGGCGCTGATTGTTTCGACGAGGCCGTCGGTGTGGCGGCGCAGCAGTGCTTCCGCGATGGCGGAGCGGGCGCTGTTCCCGGTGCACACGAACAACACCGCCAGGTGTGTAGTCGGGTCGAGCGGCGCGGTTGTGGGGATCAGGTCGAGCGCCGGGTGGAGTGCGGCGCCCGTTCCGGCCAGCATCTGAGCGCAGAGGCTCAGGTTCAGGTGGTAGTAGCTGTCGCGGCCGTCGAAACTGCTGCGGGTGGCCTTCACCAGTCCGCCGTCGCGCAGCAGGCGCAGGTGGTAGGAAATCAGGTTCTGCGGCTCACCGATCAGCGTCACCATCTCCCGCACCCGGTAGTCACTGCCGGACAGGGTCGTCAACAGCTGCCAGCGCAACGGATGAGCGGCCAGCTGCACGAAGGACGGGACGGGTTGACGGACCGATACCACGACACGAGCATACCACCAGATACATCAAAGTAGATTGATGTAATTTTCCGATCGGTCTGCGATGGGAGCATGGTGCCGAAGACGACGGTGGCGGTAGGCCGGATGGGCTGCCGAGAACTTTCGAGGGACGAACTACGTTGTGACTGAGATCTTCTGTGAAGGTGTCACCTGGTTCGTGCCGGAGACGTGCTCGAGCGCGCGGTCCGGACCCGCGAGTACGACCGCTTCCTGCCCGTCGGTGCGGGCGCGAGTTTGTTCGTGCACAGCTCGTCGAGCCGCAGCCTGACGCTGTCGTCGACGGTGGCGTGGCGGGCGAGGAGACGCTGCAACCGGCGATAGAACACGGCCGGAAAGATCCCGAATTCGGGGAGGATGTGTTCGTCGCCGCCGCCGAAGGGTGCCCATTTGACCGCGAAGTCGAGCATGTCGAGTTCTTCCCTGGTCACGACGTCTCCTTCTCTCTTTTGCCGGGGTATGCGGGTGCGGCCGTGCGAAAAATCGCACGGCCGCACCCGGTGGGTTATCGCACGTCGAGGTAGATGCTTTTGAGCTGCTGGTAGCTCGCGAGTCCTTCGGGTCCGAGTTCGCGGCCGAGGCCGCTGCTCTTGATCCCGCCGAAGGGGGCGGTGGGATCGTTGGAATAGCCGTTGATGCCGACGGTTCCGCTGGCGACGTTGCGGGCGAACTGGGCGCCGCGCTCGGGGTCGGCGGTCCAGATCGAGCCGCCGAGTCCGTAGTCGGAGTCGTTGGCGATGGCGATGGCCTCGGCGTCGTCGGTGTAGGGGATGACCGACAGGACGGGTCCGAAGATCTCTTCCTGGGCGATGGTGTGACCGGTGTCGACGTCGGCGAACACGGTGGGTTCGACGAACCAGCCGTGGTCGATGTTGCCGGGTCGGCGGCCGCCGGTGGTGACGCGCCCGCCGTCGGCGCGGCCCTTGTCGATGTAGCTTTCGACGCGGTGCCGTTGTCGGGCGGAGACGAGTGGTCCCATCTGCGTGCTGTCGGACAGGGGGTCGCCGACCGACAGGCCCCTCGCGAGATCGGTGATGGTGTCGACGATCTCGTCGTACCGTGAGCGGGGTGCGAGGACGCGGGTGCCGAGCCAGCAGATCTGCCCGTTGTTCAGCAGCGTGGCCGCGAAGAAGGATTCGAGGTTCGCGGCGAGGTCCGCGTCGTCGAGGACCACGGCAGCGGATTTGCCGCCGAGTTCGAGGGTGACCGGGCGGAGCAGTTCGCCGCAGGTGCGGGCGATGGCGCGGCCGGCCCCGGTGGAGCCGGTAAAGGACACCTTGTCGATGCCGGGATGGGCGACGAGGTAGGCGCCGAGTTCCCGTCCGCCGGGAACGATGTTCAGCACGCCGGCGGGGAGCCCGGCGGCGATGGCGGCCTCGGCCATGAGGAACGCGTCGAGCACCGTCTCGGGTGAGGGTTTGAGGACGACGGTGCACCCGGCGGCGAGGGCGGGGGCGAGTTTGAGGAACGTGATGGCCTGCGGCACGTTCCACGGGACGATGGCGCCCACGACGCCGATCGGGGAGCGGGTGACGAGGGTCGAGCCGCCGAGCATGCCGGGCCGGATCTCGTCTTCCTGCTTCGCCGCCATCTCGGCGTAATAGCGGAGCAGGACGGGCGGGAAGCCACCCTCGAACTGCCGCGCGAGGGTGATGGGCATGCCGTTCTGGCTGCTCACCCGGGTCGCGGTGTCCTCGGCGCGGGCTTCGAGTTCGTCGGCGAAGCGGCCCAGCACCTCGGCGCGCTGCGCGGCGGTCCACGACGCCCACTCGGTGAGTGCGGCGCGCGCGGCGTCGACGGCGTCGTCGATGTCGGTCTCGGCGCCCTCCGGTACCGAGCCGATCTGCTGCTCGGTGGTCGGGGAGATGACCGGGATGGTGGAGGCGCCGGACGGCCGGGCCCATCCGCCGCGGATGTAGAGATCGGTGTAGTCGATCGTCATCGGGTGTCCTTCTCGGGAAGTTCGGTGAGGGGGTGGTCAGTCCTGCACGAGCACGGGTTTGAGGACCTCGCCGCGGTGCTGCGCGTCGACCGCGTCGTTGATCTTGGCGAACGGGAACGTGGTGACGAGCTTGTCGAGCGGGAACCGGCCGGCCTTGTACAGCTCGACAAGTTCGGGGATGAACTCGTCGGGGACGCTGTCGCCCTCGATGATTCCGGTGATCGTGAGACCCATGGCGAGGGAGTTGATGATGTTCAGCGGCACCGAGGACTCCGGGTCGGCCGGCACGCCGATCAGACCGACCTTGCCGTGGAAGGTCATGGAGCCGATGAGCGATTCGATCACGGCGGGTATCCCGGACGTGTCGATCGCGTAGTCCACGCCGGCGGGGATGATGGCGCGGACCTGTTCGGCGACCGGGCCTGCGGCGGGATCGAGGGCGTGGGTGGCGCCGAGTTCGAGGGCGAGATCGCGCCTCGACTGGTGGGGTTCGACGGCGATGATGGTGGTGCAGCCTTGCACGACGGCGCCCATGACGGCGGCCAGTCCGACAGATCCGGCGCCGGCGACGAGGATCGCGGATCCGGGCCGGCAGTTCAGGGAGCGCATGACGGCGCCCGCGCCGGTCTGAATGCCGCAGCCCAGTGGGGCGAGGAGTTCGGCGGGAACGTCGGTGGGAACCTTCACCACGTTGCGTTCGAACGCGAGGCTGTAGGTGGCAAACGAGGACTGCCCGAAGAACAGACCGGTCAGGGATTCACCGTCGGAGGTGGTGATCGGGCCGGTGCCGTCTTCGCGGACGCCGTCGTAGGCGAGGTGCATGAACTGGTGACAGTAGGAGGGCGCCCCGGTGGTGCACGACGGACAGGTTCCGCAACTGTTGAAGGTGATGGCGACGCGGTCGCCGGGTGCGACCTTGGTGACGCCGTCGCCGACTTCCCGGACGACACCGCATCCTTCGTGCCCGAGGACGGCGGGCAGTGCGGTCGGGAGGGCGCCGTCGCGGGCGGCGAGGTCGGTGTGGCAGATGCCGACGGCCTCGATTTCGACGAGTACCTCGCCGGCCCTCGGTCCGTCGATGGTGATCGGCTCGAGGGTGAACTCGGTGTGCGGTTCTCTCGCGACTGCTGCGAGTGCTTCCATCATCAATACTCCCTGTGGTGTGGGCCGGCCCCGGCAGGACCGGTAGAAATCGAATGATCAGAGAACGGTTTCCCGCAACGGCGTCGTGGGATCGGCGAGGGCGGTGCGGTCGACCTTGGTGCGGTTGCCGATGAACTTTTTTCCGGCCATGAATTCGCCCGGGGCATTCACGGTCTCGACAGCCACCGGTATCCCGTCGCTGTCGACGTGGAACAGCGCGAACGAGGTGTCGGAGGCATTTCCGCGCAGGATCGCCTGCGTATCCGGACCGATCATGCCCGCCATCTTCATCTTCAGGTCGAACTGATCCGACCAGAACCACGGCACCTCGTGCGGTGGCATCGGCGCGCCCATGATGACCGCCGCCGCCTGCTTCGCCTGCTCGACCGCACTCGGAATGCTTTCCAGCCGCACCATCTTTCCGAGCGTGTCGTGCAGTCGATAGGTCACGTCGCCGATCGCCAGAACGTGCGGATCACTCGTGTGGGCCGACCCGTCGACGACGATTCCCGCGAGGCACTCGAGGCCGGACTCGCGTGCCAGCGCGTCGTTCGGGATGGCGCCGACACCGACCAGGACGACGTCGCAGGCGATCTCGGTTCCGTCACCGAGTTCGACCCCGGCCACCCGGCCGTCGGAGCCGGTGATTCCCCGGACCTCGGCCCCGGTGAGAATGCGGGTTCCGCGGTTCCGGTGGAAGTCGGTGAGCGCCGTCGACAGTTCCCGGCTCGCGACCCGGGCCAGCACCCGGTCCTCCCGTTCGATCACCGTGACGTCGCATCCACGGGCGCGGGCCGACGCCGCGACCTCGAGTCCCACGTACCCACCGCCGATGATCGCCAGCGCCGATCCGGTGTGCACGGCCTCACGCAGCATCGTGGCGTCGGCGAGGGTGCGCAGGCTGAGTACACCCTCGAGATCGCTTCCCAGGAGGGTCAGCGTCCGCGGCGCGGCGCCCGTCGCGAGCACGAGTGTCGTGTACTCGAGAACCGTGCCGGACGCCGTCGTCGCAGTCCGGGCGTCGCGGTCGATTCGGACGACCGGATCACCGAGCAGCGTGTCGATCTCGTTGTCGGCGTAGAACGATTCCGGCTTGAGCCACTGGACGAACTCCTCGTCGGCGTACTTCTTCGACAGCGGCGGGCGGTGATAGGGCGGATGGGTTTCGTCCCCGCACAGGACGATGCGACCGTCGAATTTCTGCTGCCGCAGCATGCCGGCGAGGGTGCCGCCGGCATGCCCGGCCCCGACGATCACCACGGTGTGTGACGGATGTGAGGTGACCATCTTGTTACCTGGTGAATTCGATCTGGACGGGCATGTTCTTGAGCCCGCCGACGAAGTTGGTCTGGATCATCTTCGTGTCGTCGGCAAGCTCGAGCGACTCGATGTGGGGGAGCAATTCCTCGAACATGATCCGCAGTTCCAGCTTCGCCAGGTGCTGGCCGATGCACATGTGCGGGCCGTAGCCGAACGCGATGTGCTTGTTGGGCCTGCGGGTGATGTCGAAGGTGTCGGGGTCCGGAATCACGTCCGCGTCGCGGTTGCCCGACTGGTACAGCAGCATGAAGCGGTCGCCCTTCTTGATGTCGCGGCCGCGCAGCGTGTAGTCCTGCGTCGCCTGACGCATGAAGTGCTTGACCGGCGACGCCCAGCGCAGCGACTCGTTGACGATGTGCGGCGCGAGCGCCGGATCCGCCTTCGCCTTGGCGAGGAGTTCCGGGTTCCGCCCGAGTTCGAGCATGCCGCCCGCGAGGGTGCTCGAGGTGGTGTCGTGACCCGCGGTGGCGATGGCGATGAAGTAGCCGTAGGCCACCTCGTTCGGGTAGTACTCGCCACTCTCGTCACGTGCCACCGAGATGATCGTTGCGAGATCGTCCCGGGGGTTGGCCCGCCGGTCCTGCAGCAGCCTCTCGAAGTAGGCGTAGAAGTCCTGAATCGTGGCCACCCACTGCTTCGCGGCAGCGTCCGGGGTGAGCGGTTCGACGTCTTCACGTGCCGCGTCGGGATCCGCCGTGCCGAAGAATTCCTGGGTGAGGGCCATCATGCGGGGCTCGTCCGATTCCGGTACCCCGAACAGGCTCATGATGACGTGCAGGGGGTAGTGGAGGGCGAAATCCTTGACGAAGTCGATCCGGCCGTCCGTCTTCAGAAGCCGGGCGACGGCAGCCTTGGCGAGGTCGCGGATGACGCTCTCCCACTGGGCGAGGTTGGTGGGGCGGAACCAGTCCAGCGCGATGTCCTTGATCGCGGTGTGCTCCGGCGGGTCGAGGTAGGTGAGGGTCTCGAGGATGCGGAGGCTGCCGTTGTTGATGCTCTTGGTGAACGCGTCGCCGGCCTGATTCGCCAGGATCGGATTGACGGAGCCCTTGTCCTCACCGCCGGCACTGGTGAAGATGTCGGGCTGGCGCTCGATCTCCATGATGTCGGAGTGCTTGCTCACCAGCCAGATCGGGTCGTATCCCTCGACCTGCGCACGCCCGAGCGGGTTGTTCTCACGCAGCCAGCGGTAGGCCTCGAACAGCGCGTCATTGTCCCGGTGCCCCTCGGGCAGAACGATCTGACGGGCGATGGTGTCCGGAATCAGTTCCGTGGTCTGCTCTGTAGTGCTCATCGATTCCCCTTCGTGGTGCAGTGAGGTGCGGCGCCGAAACGTTGCGGCGCCCTCGCCGACTGGAGTGACTTCAGCCTGGCAGCCAGAAGAGTGAGGGGCATCACACCATTGATCGAAAGTTGTCCACCTAACGGGGGATGTGTGCCGGGTCACCCCAGCGCGCAGCGCGGTCGGCGCGGCAAGAATCACCCCACGGGAGGGGGGTAATCAGTCGAAGTGGTGATGCGCCCCGGCAGTGACCGGCGACACAATTTTCGATACGGAGAACGCGGCCGGACCTTTACCGGGTTCGGCGAGCCGCCCGGGAAGACGGCCGCGGAGATGTTTCATCGGTCAATCTGAAGGAGATCGCCATGCCCACCGTTGTTTACCAGCTCCCGGACGGCTCGACGTCGTCCGTCGATGTCCCCGCCGGCCAGAGCGTGATGGACGGGTCGGTACGCAACAACCTCCCCGGCATCGTTGCCGAATGCGGCGGTAGCTGCTCGTGCGCCACCTGCCATGTGTACCTGGACGACGGTTCCAGTGCGGCGTTCGGCGAGCCGACGCTGGAGGAACAGGACCTCCTCGAGTTCCTCGACGGTGTCCAGCCGTGTTCGCGTCTCGCCTGCCAGCTCGTGCTCACGCCGGACGTGGACACCGTCACCGTGACCGTCCCGTCCTCGGACGCCTGACAGTTCCGGTCCGGTTCACCGGGTCGGGGACTGATATTTCGCGATCAGCTCGGCGCGGTTGGTCGCGCCGAGTTTGCGGAGGATCCGTTTCACGTGGGACTTGACCGTGTCGACGGTGATGACCAGTTCGGTGGCGATCGTGGAATTCGACGCCCCGGTGAGGAGCAATCGGACGACGTCGGCCTCGCGGTCGGTCAGCGGGTCGAGCAGGCGTTGCTCGGCGGCGTCGCGGTCGGCCTGCGCCGGTGCGACTTCGTACGTGCCGCGGGGAGGCGGTGCGTCGAGGTCGGTGTCGTCGGTCCACCGCCGGGCGCTCTCCTGCAGCAGGACGTTCTGGCGCTCGCGACGCGATTCCAGCCCAACCCGCTCGAAGCACCCGCCGAGCACTTCGGCGAACACCCCCAGGGCGTGGCGAAGAGTGTCGTCCACGGAGGTGTTCAGGTGCATCAGCGCGGCCGCAGCGCCACCGACCACGATGGGAAGGACCGTGACACCATTGGTGCCCAGCAACTCTCGCAGCGCGGCGGGGGTGTCGGCGCCGATCTCGACCGTGTTCGTGGCGAGCGACTGCGCCTCCGGCGAACCGTCCACGAGGTCGAAGGCGGAGGGTGGGGACGGCATCGTGCCGGGGTCGGCGCCGAACCAGGTCGCGGGAACAATGCGGTCCCCGTCGAGGAGGGACAGGACAACTGCTCTCGCAGAGCACAATTCCGCGACGCGCTCACACGCGCGCTGCATGAGTTCTGCACTCGAGGCGGCGTCGTCCAACGCCCGCACGGCGCGATCGATGCCGGTCGCGACAGCGCCGAGCTCGGCGGTCCGGGTCGCGTCGGCGGCGTTTCTGCGGTCGAGGAGCTCGACGAGGCACTTCCCGAGCTCGGTCGCGCGGGCCGGATCGGCCGTCCGCATCTCGGTGAGGATGTCCGCGACGGCGCGATCGAGCTCGGTGTCCGTGGTGTTCTCGTCGGCGTGGGGAGCGTCAGCCACCGGACACCGTCTTGGTGTTGGCGCACAGCGCCGCCACCTCGGCCCGTGTGGAGACGCCGAGCTTCTTGAAGATCCGCTGGACATGGGATTTCACGGTGCCGTCGGAAATGCACAGCCGGCGGGAGATGGCCGCGTTGGTGGCTCCCGTCGCCATCAGGGTGAGCACTTCGCGCTCGCGGGCGGTCAGGGTGTGCGCGCGCGGAACGATCGGCGCCGTGTCGGCGACGTTCGGCGTGCCGGCGCGGGGGAGGTCGCAGTCGAGTTCCGGCATCGTCAGGGGCTGTTCGAGGTGCCGCAGTGCCTGGGTGAGCCGCTGTATCTCGGCGTCGACGTGCTCGTTGCGGGTGGAGATCTGCCGCCGCAGTTCGGCGCGTTCCTTCGACGAGGCGCAGGCGCCGGCCAGCACCGCGACGAGGTGGACGTCGGTGTCGGACAGGCTGTCGCTCTGGCGGTCGACGTGGATCATCGCGACTGCGCGGGCGTCGACGACGACCGGCACGGCGAGGTATCCGGCCGGACGCGAGAGGTCGATCAGGGGGCGGTAGGTGTGCCGATAGGTGTCGACGGCGTCCACGGCGTACGGCTTGCGGCGGCGGACCAGTTCCGCCTCGCGCGGGGCCTCACGCAGCGAGATCTCGCGGCCGTCGATGGCCGTGATGAGGTCGTGGAAGTCCCCGCTCAGCTCCGGGTTGACGGCTAACGCGATGGGGGACCACGTGGAACCGCGGACCACGGAGAACATCGCCTTGCCGTATCCCAGGCTGGTGCACAGTTCCTGGGTCACGACCTCCGCGAGACGGTCCGTACCGCTGTCGAGTGCGCGGACGACCTGCTGCAGAGCCTCGAATTGGGCGGTGTGCACGCGCAGTCGGCGGGCGATGTCGTCGCGACTCGCGGCGTCGAGTCGGGTCACTAGTTCTGCGAGGCGCAGGGTGTGCTCGGGGGAGGCGACGCCCTCACGCAACTTCCTGGCCGCGAACGCACGGATCACCGTGAGATCGGGTTCGCCGTCCGCCAGACGGATCAGGTTCGGCTCGCTGCCGAGAAGCTCCTGCAACTCTGCAACTGCCTGCTCGGCAAGCTCGAACGAACTCGTCGAAATGACCACTCACCACTCCTCGCGCCGTGGCCGCCGCACGGATGACGAAGACACCGTCGCCCATTTCTGTGACCCAACGCACAGTATAGAGAAGGTGTCACCTGGGACGTTGCTGCACCGTCCGCGGCCTCCCCCTAATGTATATGGTCAGTCCAAATACGTCACGCTTTCCGGAAAACGATTCGCACGGGTTTCTTGTCCCGGGTGCGGCCATCGTACTAGGGTCGAATGGTACGACCAAAATGGAAGGATCGGCCCTATGGCGCACCCCGTGCGATACGACGTCGACGAGCATGTCGCCGTCCTCACTCTCGATCGCCCCGAAACCCGCAACGCGCTGTCCGACGACCTGCTCGACGAGCTCCTCGCCGCGCTCGAACGCGCTCGGGAAGACGACGACGTGCGGGTCGTCGTGCTGGCCTCGTCGCACGAGAAGGTCTTCTCGGCGGGCGGCGACCTCAAGGCGTTCGCGAGCGAGACGCCGACGATCGTCAAATATGCCGGGCTGGATCGCTTCCCGCGCCTGTATCAACTCATCGGCGGCCTCGGGAAGCCGGTGATCTGCGCGGCGGGCGGCGACGTGCTGGCGGGTGCGTTCGGTCTCGCGCTGGCGTGCGATTTCGTGCTCGCCAAGGAGTCGGTCCGGTTCGGGTGCCCGGAGATCAATGTCGGTGTCTTCCCGTTCATGATCTCCGCCCTCATCTATCGGAACGTCGGGCGCCTCAAGGCGAACGAGCTGATGATGTACGGCGAGCTCATCACGGCCACGGATGCACTCGAGCTGGGGCTCGTGAACCGCGTGATTCCGGACGACGACTTCGAGGCGGAGGTCCGGGCGTGGGCGAAGCGGCTCGCGGGCAAATCGCCGCTGCTCATGCGTCTGGGCAAGGAGGCGATCAACAACACCCGGGACATGTCGCTGCCGGACGCGCTCACAGCCCTGCAGTCCCAGCTCGCTCTCGCATTCACGACCGAGGACATCGTCGAGGGAGTCACAGCGTTTCGCGAAAAGCGTTCTCCCGTATGGAGCCTGCGCTGATCACCGACTCCCGAACTCGTTGCACTTTCGGTCTAACCATTATATTGTGAGGGCCAACACAGGGTTTTCTATTCCCTCTTTACATCTGCGCTCAGAGGAAGGCTTCTCATGGCGTTCGCATCGGTCACCGATCGCTATTCGGACGAACAGATCCGAGAGTTCTATGCCACCGGGCAGTGGCACCGCGACACCTTCTTCGACATGCTCGAGGTCCAGGTTGCCGAGCGGGGCGACCGCATCTTTCTGACCGACGACACCAGCGGTGGCATCACCTTCCGGCAGCTGCGTGACAGAGCGCTGAGCCTGGCCGTGGGGCTGCGGCGCCACGGAATCACCACCGGCGACCGCGTGTCGGTGCAGGTTCCGAACTGGATCGAATTCGCGATCATCGCCGTGGCGCTGTCGAGATTGGGCGCCGTTCTGGTGCCGATCATGCCGATCTACCGCCGCGACGACGTCGAGTACATCCTGGGTAACGCGGGTGTGCGGCTGGCGATTACGCCGCAGAGCTTCAAGAAGTTCGATTATGCGGGCATGTACACCGACATCCTGGGTGCCGTCGACTCGCTCGAGGATGTCGTCGTCGTCCGCGGGAGCGGCGAACTACCGAACGGAGCGGTGTCGTTCGAGTCGCTGTTCGCGGAGATCGGCCCCGAGGAGGCGATCGCCGAACTCGGGCCGGGTGTCGGGCCGGACGAGCCGTTCGTCATCGTCTACAGCAGCGGCACCACGTCCCGACCCAAGGGCTGCATCCACACGTTCAACACGATCGCCTGTGGATCCCGTCTGCTGGCCAAGGGATTTGCCTACACACCCGACGACGTGCAGTTCGGCCCCTCGCCGATCACGCACACCACCGGCCTGGTCACCAGCATCGTCCTTCCGCTCATGCACGGAGCGGCGTCGCATCTCATCGAGGTGTGGGAGCCGGTCCGGGGGATGGCGCAGATCAAGGAACGCGGCTGCACGGTCGCGGTGAGTGCCACGACGTTCCTGCAGATGCTCATGGACGCCTACGACCCCGCCTTGCACGACATCGGCAGCATGCGGCTGTGGGTGGCGGCCGGTGCCCCGATCCCCGCCAGCTTCGTCACGAAGGCGGCCGAACTCTTCCCGAGTCTGCAGGTACTCAGCCTGTACGGCCGCTCGGAGAATGTCACGACCACCATGTGCACGGTGCACGACGATCCCGAGCGGTCGCTCACCTCGGACGGGCGTCCGCTGCCGATGCAGTCGGTGAAGATCGTCGACGAACTCGGTAACGAGGTTCCGCGCGGCGAAGAGGGCGACGTCGCCTACAAGGGCGCCATGCACATGCTCGGGTATCTCCACAACCCCGAGGAGACGGCCAAGCTGTTCACTCCCGACGGCTATTCCCTCTCGGGAGATCTCGGCCGGATGGACGAGGACGGCTACGTGCGCGTCACCGGCCGCACCAAGGACATCGTGATCCGCGGCGGCATGAACATCAGCGTCCGTCAGGTGGAAGATCTCCTGGCCGCGCACCCCGCCGTCCGCGGTGTCGCCGCGGTCGCGATGCCCGACCAGAGACTCGGCGAGGCGGTGTGTCTCTACCTCGTCCCGGCGCCGGGATACGACGACATCACGCTCGAGAAGATCAAGACCTACCTCCTCGAGCAGGGAGTGGCGATCCAGAAGGTTCCGGAGCGGCTGGAGATCGTCGAGGCACTGCCGACGACTGCCACGGGCAAGATCCAGAAGAACGTGCTCCGTGCGCAGATCGCCGCGAAGATCGAGGCCGACCGGCAGCAGCGGGCACAAGCCGTCAGCTGATCGGAAAGGAAAGGGGGCGAAGCCGATCGGCTTCGCCCCCTTTCTCGTGGTTCGAGAAGAATGATCAGGTCGCGGCCACCACGACCGTCGCCGATCCGGTGACGACCGGGCCCTTGTCGCCGGAGGCGACGAGATCGAGTGTCGCCAGCGACTCGCCATTCGCCTCGGCGATCGTTACCACCGTGCCGCCCAGGGTCAGGGTGTCGCCCAGGAAGACCGGCGCGACGAACCGGACACCGAAGGAGCGCACGTGCTCGACGCCGAACGTGTCGGACAGCCATCCCGCCAGGATCCCGGCCTGCATCTGCCCCATCGCGATGACACCGGGAAAACCCGATGTGGCGACGAACCCGGGATCGTGGTGCAGGGGATTGAAATCGCCTCCGGCGCCGGCGAATCGGACGATGTCGGTCTGGCTGACGGGGCCGACCACTCGGGTATCGGGGGCATCGCCGACGCGGACCTTGGCCGGTGTTCTCATCGCTGTTCTCCTCGTTCGATCAGGACCTCTTCGAGGCGCACCACGGGTTCGCCGTCGGCGTCGACGTACTCGGTCTCGAGGGTCACCACGCGCATCGTCCCGCCGCGCTTGCCCTCTCGCTGTACGTCATCGACGACGCGCCGGGTGCCGATCACGTGGTCGCCGGCGGTGAGCGGTCGCAGGTACGTCCACGTGACCGAACCGACCACCACCCGCGCGAGGGCCAGGCCCAGCGAGTCGACGAACGCGCGCTGGTCGCGCTGGTGTCCGGCGACGACCGTGTGCGTGAGAGTCGCGGGCACGTAGTCGAATCCGGCGTCGCGCGCGGCGGCCGGATCGGTGTGCACGGGATCGGTGGTGAACGTGGCGCGCGTGAATTCGCGGATCTTGCCGCGTTCGACGTCGTATTCGACGCGGTCGACGACGCCGGCGGGAAGTGGGTCGGACATCCGGTCCTCCTTTTTGGACTGACCTATAGTATCATTGAGCCTAAATTCGTGAGGAGGGTGCAATGGAGCTCGCTGATTCCCCAGACGAGGCCACATTCCGTGCAGAAGTCCGGGAGTGGGCCGAGAAAGCGGTCCCGACGCTGCCGTGGCCGGAACCGGTCGATCTGGTCGACAAGGTGCCGTTCTGGCAGCAATGGCAGCGGCTGCTCTTCGACGCAGGCTACGGCGGGATGTCGTGGCCGCAGGAGTACGGCGGCCAGGCCGCCGACCCGATCCGCAAGGCCATCTTCACTGAAGAGATGGACCGGGTGGGTGCACCGGAGCGCCTCAACACCATCGGTGAGGATTTCGCGGGCCCGACCATCATCGACTTCGGGACACCCGCTCAGAAGGAGCGGTTCCTCCGCCCCATCCTGACCGGCGAGGAAATCTGGTGCCAGCTGTTCTCCGAGCCGGAGGCAGGGTCGGACCTCGCGTCGCTGCGCACCAAGGCCACGAAGGTGGACGGGGGCTGGAAGGTCAACGGGCAGAAGATCTGGACCAGCCGCGCACACATCGCCGCCCACGCCATCCTGCTCGCCCGCACCGGCGGCGGGCCGCGGCACAAGGGCATCACCTACTTCCTGGTGCCCATGGACAGTGAGGGCATCACGGTGCGGCCGCTCGCCCACATGCTCGGCGAAGCGGAATTCAACGAGGTGTTCCTCGACGACGTGTTCATTCCCGACGACCTCGTCGTCGGCGAGGTCGACGGCGGCTGGAAGGTCGCGATGGGCACGCTCGCCTACGAGCGGGTGGCGATCGCGACGGGTCGCGTCAACACCAAGCGCGCCGTCGGTGACATCGTGTCGGACATCGCGGGAATGACCGACGACACGGGCCGCCCGCTCGGCGAAGACCCGGTGATCCGGCAGAAGGTCGCCGACCTGTACGGCCGCGCCCTCGTGCACTACCTCATCGGCCAGCGCGTCATCACGCTCGCGGCCAACGACGGCCCACCGGGACCGGTCACGTCCATCGGCAAGCTGTTCTTCTGCCCCCTCGTCGAGGAACTCGCCGACTTCCGGTTGTCCCTCGAACCGGTCGGCGGGCAATTCGCCCTCGACGACGACCAGCAGAAGACGGCGCGGTGGCAGCGGCTCGCGTACCAGGCCCGCGGCACCGCCATCGCCGGCGGATCCACCTTCATCCAGCGCAATATCGTCGCCGAGCGCATGCTCGACATGCCGAGGAGCTGACCGTGTCCGACTACACCTGGCACCCCACCGACGAGTACGTCGAGAACGCCAACGTCACCCGCCTCGCCCGCGCCCACGGGCTCTCGGGTCTGGGCGAACTCCGCGCCCGCTCCGTCGCCGACGTGCGGTGGTACTGGGACGCAGTGGTCCGCGATCTGGGCTTGCCGTTCCAGACCCCGTACCGCGAGGTGCTCGACACCTCCCGCGGAATCGAGCATCCGGACTGGTTCGTCGGGGGCAAGACGAACGTCGTCGACGCGTGTCTCGGGCGGTGGCTCACCGACCCGGCGGCCGCCGACCGGACGGCCGTCGCGCATGAGGCGGAGGACGGCACGGTCCGCAGCCTGTCGTATCGCGAACTCGCGGCGGACGTCGAACGCGCTGCGGCAGGGTTGCGGGAACTCGGTGTCGGAAAGGGTGACGCCGTCGCCCTGTTCCTGCCGATGATCCCCGAGGCGGTCGTGTCGGTGTACGCCGTCGCGCGGCTCGGGGCGGTGCTGGTTCCGCTGTTCTCCGGTTTCGCGCCGAGCGCGATCGCGTCCCGCATCGTGGACGCGGACGCGAAGGTGGTGATCGTCGCGGACGGAACGGTGCGGCGTCGCAAGTCCGTCACGATGAAGCCTGCTCTCGACGAGGCGCTCGCTTCGTGCCCGACGGTGCAGTCGGTCGTCGTGGTCGAAAACATCGGCGCCGACGTGGAATCCACCGGCCGCGACATCTCCTGGGCGAAGCTGCTCGGAAACGGCGGCGACCCGGGTCCGGTCGAGGCGATGGACGCCGCCGAGCCGTTCGCGCTGGCGTACACCTCGGGCACGACCGGTAAGCCGAAGGGCGCCGTGCACACGCACGCCGGGTTCCTCGTGAAGACGGCCAGCGAGGTGGCGTACTCGTTCGATCTGACGCCCGGTGGGGTGTTCTGCTGGATCACCGACATGGGCTGGATCATGGGGCCGCTGTCGATCATCGGCACCCACGCCAACGGCGGCACCCTGGTGTTGTACGAGGGCTCGCCGGACGTGCCGGACACCGACCGGTTGTGGCAGCTCGCGCAGCGGCATCGGGTGACGATGCTCGGGGTCTCGCCGACGCTGATCCGGACCCTGCGCGGGCGGGAGACGGACGTCGCGGCACGGTACGACTTGTCCTCGGTACACACGATCGGGTCCACCGGTGAGCCGTGGGACCCGGACTCCTACGAGTGGCTCGCGCGGGACGTCTTCGGCGGCCGGGTGCCGGTCATCAACTTCTCCGGTGGCACCGAGGTCGGCGGCTCGTTCCTGGCACCGTATCCGGTGGAGCCGATCCGCAGCTGCTCGTTGGGCGGTCCGTCCCTGGGTATGGATGTCGACGTCGTCGACGACGCGGGACGGTCGTTGCGCGGCGAACAGGGTGAACTCGTCTGCCGGCAGCCGTGGCCGTCGATGACGCGGGGGTGTGGAAGGACGAGGAGCGCTATCTGGAGGCGTACTGGTCGACGTTCCCCGGCATGTGGCGGCACGGCGACTACGCCCTCGTCGACGACGATGGCCAGTGGTACATCCGGGGCCGCTCGGACGACGTGATGAACGTGGCGGGAAAGCGTCTCGCGCCGGCGGAGGTCGAGGCCGTCCTGACGGCGCACCCGGCGGTGTCCGAGGCGGCGGCGGTCGGTGTCCCGGACCCGAAGAAGGGCGAGGCGGTGTGGGCGTTCTGGGTTCCCCGCGCGGACGCGGACACGGACGACATCTCGGCCGAACTGATCGCCAGCGTTGCCGCGGAACTCGGAAAACCTTTCGCCCCCAGCGTGGTTCATCGCGTGTCGCGACTGCCGAAGACCCGGTCGGCGAAGATCCTGCGTCGGGCGGTGCGCGCTGCCGCCCTGGGGACCGACCCGGGTGACCTGTCGGGTGCCGAGAACCCGGAGGCGATCGACGAGATCCGCGCAGTGGTGGCGGGCGGTAGCGACCAAGCGTCGTGAGTAACGACGAAGGCCCCACATCGCACGGTGTGGGGCCTTTGTCGTCGACACAGCAAACGGGACTGCTATTCGTCGAGTGGGATATCGGTGCGCTTCTCGAAGTCCTTGATCGACTCGGCGTAGGAGTGGACGTGCCGGCTCATGCGACGCACGGCGGCGTCGGCGTCCTTGTCACGAATGGCCTTGGTGACGGAGCGGTGCGCCTTGACGGTGATCTCGCGGACCTTGTCGTCGATGAAACCTTCGTTCTCGGTCGCGGCGTAGATGGCCCGCGAGAGCGAGATCATCAGACCCGACAACAGTTCGTTGTGGCTGGCGCTCGCGACGGCGACGTGCCAGTCGATGTTCGCCTGAAGGAAGTCGTCGAGGCTGTCGCCTGCGCCGGCGATGTCCTCGTTGGCGGCGTCGAGCCGCGCGAGATCCTCGTCGGTGCGATGACGGGCGGCGAGTTGCGCGCAGAACGGCTCGATCGCCTCGCGGGTCTCGAGCAGGGCGGCGAGGCGGATCTGGCGACCGCGGATGAGCAGGGCCACCGTGTCGGCCATCGACTGCTCGCCCGGTCGCTGCACGAAGGCGCCACCGGCCCGGCCGGCCTTGATGCGGACGAGTCCCTGCACCTCGAGGATGCGCAGGGCCTCGCGCACGGTGGTGCGGCTCATCTTCGTCTGGACGACGAGTTCGCGCTCCGGCGGCAGCGGTGTGCCTTCGACGTAATCACCGCTGAGAATGCGCTCACGCAATTCGTTGGCGAGGACGTCCGACGCCTTCGGTACCTCCATCGGGGTCAGCTGAATGGAGGAACGTCCGTTCCGGGTGGTGTTCGGCACGGCTGGTGGCATGGCTCCCCGCCCTCTCTGGTCTAACGGTCAGACCTAATATACCATTGGGTTCTCGCTGCATTCGTCTTGCAGCCTATTCTTCGTCTCATCGAGAGGACCAGTTCTATGCGCTGGGAACTGTCAGAAGAGCAGGAAATGTTCACCGAAGCCCTGGACGGCTGGCTCGGGCGGTTTGCCGCTCCGGCGAATGTCCGCAAATGGGGTGAATCGGGAGATCCTGCCGAATTCGAGCAGAAGTTCGTCGAGGAAGGCTGGTTCTCCGCCGGCCTTGCCGAGGGCATCGGTGGTCAGGGCGGTGGTCTGCTCGAACTGGCGTTGACCGCCGAGGCACTGGGCCGGTACGCCGCGCCGTCGAGTGCCTGGACCGCGTCCGTCCTCGCCGCACCCCTTCTGCCCGCCGATGTCGCCACCGACGTCCTGGCGGGCGGTGGGTTCGCGGCCGTGGCCGTCGACGCGACCCGACCGTTCGGACTCGCCGACTCGGTAAGCGTCGACGCCGGTAAGTTGACCGGTCGCGTCACGACGGTGCTCGGCGCCGAACGAGCGAAACTACTGGTCGTCCCGGTGGCGGCGGCCGAAGGAACCGCTGCCCTGTACCTCGTGCGCGCCGACGACGCCGGTGTCACGGTCGAACCGCGCCGCTTCCTCGACCCGTCCCGCGCGGCCGCCGACGTCCGGTTCGACGGCGTCGCCGGGCAACGCCTCGACATCGAGGCGGCCGCGGCGCTCGAGGACGCGGGGCTGCGCGCGGCCGTGCTCGTCGCCGCGGACTCGCTCGGCGCGATGGACCGCATGCTGCGCCTCGCCGTGGACTACAGCAAGCAGCGCCAGCAGTTCGGTGTCCCGATCGGGTCGTTCCAGGCTGTGAAGCACGCTGCGGCAGGCATTCTCGTCTCCGTCGAGGCTGGGCGGTCCATTGCCTACTACGCCGCGGCGTCGGTCGATCTCGGTCTGGACGACCGTGCGATACATGCCGCCGTCGCCAAGGCTCAGGTGCCGCGCGATGCGGTGCTGGCGGCCGACAGTGCTCTCGTGATGCACGGCGCCATCGGCTACACGTGGGAACACGATCTGCACCTCTACTACAAGCGCGCCAAGCTGAACGAGAAGTTGTTCGGTGGCCCGGGCATCTGGAACGAGCGCCTCGCACGGGATCTGCCCCTGCTGCCGGCCGCTGGCTGATTGGTCGTTGACTTTTTGGTCTGTCCTTTAGTAACTTAAGTCCAAACGGAACCAACGACGACGGGACGTGCTGTGGACTTTGATCTGACCGAGGATCAGGCGACGATCCGAGATGCGGTGCGAGAGCTCGCCGGCAAGTTCGACGAGCAGTACTGGGTGGAGAAGGACAGCGAGCACGAGTTCCCCACCGAGTTCTACGACGCGTTCGCCAAGGGCGGCTGGCTCGGCATCACCACGCCGGAGGCGTACGGCGGGCACGGGATGGGCATCACCGAGGCCTCGATCCTGCTCGAGGAGGTCGCCGCATCCGGCGCCGGCATGAACGGCGCGAGTTCGATGCACCTGTCGATCTTCGGGATGCACCCGGTGATCGTGCACGGCTCCGAGGAACTCAAGCAGCGCACGCTCCCGCGGATCGTCGACGGCGACCTGCACGTGTGCTTCGGTGTCACCGAGCCCGGTGCCGGCCTGGACACCACCAAGATCACCACCTTCGCGCGGCGCGAGGGCGACAAGTACATTGTCAACGGCCGCAAGGTCTGGATCTCCAAGGCGATGGAATCGGAGAAGATCCTTCTCCTCACGCGCACCACGAAGTTCGAGGACGCGAAGAAGAAGACGGACGGACTCACGCTCTTCCTCACCGACCTGGACCGCTCGAAGGTCGACATCCGCCCGATCAAGAAGATGGGGCGCAACGCGGTCACGTCGAACGAGTTGTTCATCGACAACCTCGAGATTCCCATCGAGGACCGCGTGGGTGAGGAAGGCAAGGGCTTCAAGTACATTCTCGACGGCCTCAACCCGGAGCGCATGCTCGTCGCGTCGGAGGCACTCGGCATCGGCCGGGCCGCGCTGCGCCGGGGCGTCCAGTACGCCAACGAGCGTGAGGTGTTCGGCCGGCCCATCGGCATGAATCAGGGCCTGCAGTTCCCGCTCGCGGATTCGCTCGCCCGACTCGACGCCGCGGAACTCGTCCTGCGCAAGGCGACATGGCTCTACGACAACGGAAAGCCGTGCGCCCGTGAGGCCAACATGGCCAAGTATCTCTGCGCCGACGCCGGTTTCCAGGCCGCGGACCGCGCCCTGCAGACCCACGGTGGGATGGGTTACTCGGAGGAGTACCACGTGGCCCGGTACTTCCGCGAAGCCCGCCTGACCAAGATCGCCCCGCTCAGCCAGGAGATGGTCCTCAACTACCTCGGCGAGCACGTCCTCGGCCTCCCCAGGAGCTACTGATGTTCGAACTCACCGGAAAGTCCGCACTCGTCACCGGTGCCGGCAGCGGCATCGGCGCGTCGGTCGCGCACGCCTACGCGCGCGCGGGTGCGGCCGTGCTCGTCACCGACGTCGACGGCGACGCCGCCGCGGCGGTGGCCGCGGAGATCACCGCTGCCGGTGGCTCGGCGAAGTCCGCGGCCCTCGACGTCCGCGACGGCGAGGCCGCCGCCGCTGCGGCGGAGCAGGCCGCCGCGCTGAACGACGGCACACTCAACATCCTGGTCAACAACGCGGGCGCCATCGCGCCCGCGATGTTCCCGAACCTCGAAGAAGAGGACTTCCGCCGCATCGTCGACATCCACCTCGTCGGCAGCTTCGTGTGCAGCAAGGCCGTCCTTCCGTACCTGCCTACCGACGGCAGCGGGCGCATCATCAACGTGACCTCCGCGGCCGGCCTGGTGGGCACCATCGGGCAGGCCAACTACGGTGCCGCGAAGGCCGGCATCATCGGTCTCACGAAGTCGCTGGCGCGTGAACTCGCCAAGAAGCAGGTGACGGTCAACGCGCTCGCCCCGCTGGCCGCCACCAAGATGACGGAGAACATCCGCAGCAACGAGAAGCTCGCCGCCAAGACGCTCGCGCGGATCCCGCTGGGCCGCTGGGCCGAACCGGACGAGATCTCGGCCAGCTTCGTGTTCTTCGCGTCCGACGGCGCGGCGTACATCACGGGCCAGGTGCTGCCCGTCGACGGAGGAACGGTGATCTGATGGCCGACAAGCGCAACCCTTTCCAGCGCTCCGCCCGTGAAGTGATCATCGCGGAAGCCGCCCGTACGCCGATGGGCAAGTCGCACCCCGACCGCGGCTGGTTCCGCGACACCCATCCCAACGACATGCTCGGCGCGGTGTACACCGACCTGATCCGCCGCAGCGGCCTCGACCCGGCCGTCGTCGAAGACCTCGTGATCGGCTGCACCGCACCGTTCGGCGAGCAGTCCCGCAACATCGGCCGCAACGCCTGGCTGCAGGTGGGCTACCCGCCGGAGGTCCCGGCCGTCGTCCTGGACCGTCGCTGCGGGTCCGCCCAGACCGCGGTCGAGATGGGCGCCGCCCTCGTCGGTTCCGGCACCCACGACGTCGTCGTGGCCGGCGGTGTCGAACACATGGGCCACGTGCCGATGAACTCACCGGCCAAGATCTCCGAACTGTACGGCGACCCGTGGCCGGACGCGCTGCGCGACCGGTACGACTTCGTGAACCAGGGCGAGAGCGCCGAACTCATCGCGGATCGATGGGAGATCTCCCGGCAGGAGATGGACGAGTTCGCCGTCCGCTCCCATCGTCTGGCGACCGAGGCCGTCGAGGCAGGCCGTTTCGACGCCGAGATGATCCCCCTCGACCTCGCCGGCGAGACGCGGTCCAGCGACCAGACCATCCGCCCCGGCACGAGCCTCGACAGCCTGGGCGGGCTGAAGACGGCGTTCC
Organism: Rhodococcus sp. 4CII; assembly: GCF_014256275.1. Lineage (NCBI taxonomy): Bacteria > Bacillati > Actinomycetota > Actinomycetes > Mycobacteriales > Nocardiaceae > Rhodococcus > Rhodococcus sp. 4CII. The sequence goes on along the minus strand of NZ_JACCFE010000002.1, from coordinate 2,575,982 downwards.
GGGAGAACGGCCGCATCACGGCGGGCAGTTCGTCGCCGATCTCGGACGGGGCGGCCGGTGTCCTGCTGGCCTCCCGCGAGGCGGTCGACGCGCACGGACTGCGGGCCCGGGCGCGGATCCTCGATCAGACCACCGTCGGGGTGGACCCGATCATCATGCTGACCGGTCCGATCCCGGCAACCCGGAAGTTGCTCGACCGCAACGGGATGAGCATGAACGACATCGATCTGTTCGAGGTCAACGAGGCGTTCAGTTCGGTCGTCCTGGCCTGGGAGCGGGAACTGAAGCCCGACATGGACCGGGTCAACGTCAACGGCGGTGCGATCGCGCTCGGTCACCCGGTCGGCGCGACCGGCGCCCGGCTCATCGCCACGATCGTCGCGGAACTCGAGCGGCGCGACGCCGAAATCGGCCTGGTGACCATGTGCTGCGGCGGCGGCCTGGGAACTGCCACACTGATCCAGCGGATCGACTGATGATCGACCTGACACCGCACATCCGGCCCGGCGACGGGATCTGGTGGAGCCAGACGAGCGCGGAACCTACCCCGCTCGTCCACGCCCTGCTCGACCAGGTCTCGTCGATCGGCCCTGTCCGGGCGTTCGTGGGACTCACCTGGAATCGGCGGTTGACGAGCGAACTGCCGGACGAACTGTCCGTCGTCTCCTACGGTGGCCTCGGCGAACTCCGCCGTCTCGCCCGCCTCGAGGTCGTGCCCTGCCATTACGGGGCGCTGCCGCGGCTGTTCGCCGAACGGCGGCTGCCGTGCGACGTCGGCTTCGTGCAGGTGTCACCGCCGGACTCGGCCGGGAACTGCTCGCTCGGGGTCGGTGTCGACTACATCGCGGACGCTCTCGACCACACACCGGTGCTCATCGCCGAGATCAACCGGCGTATGCCCGTCACTCTCGGCGCGCCACGAATTCCGTTGTCGCGGTTTGCCGCGGTGATGGAGACCGACCGGCCGCTGCTCGAGGCGCCGGACCGCGAGCCCGCCGCGGTGGAACTGGCGATCGCACGGAACGTCGCCGATCTCGTGGCGGACGGAGACACGATCCAGATCGGCGTCGGGACGCTGCCGTCCGCCGTTCTCACCGCCCTCGATGGACACAAGGACCTGGGGCTGCATTCGGGCATGATCTCCGACGCGGCGCTCCGGCTGATCGACCGCGGCGTCCTCACCGGGGCGCGGAAGGAGATCGACCCGGGACTGCACGTGACCGGAGCCGCGCTGGGAACGGCGGCGCTGTACGACAGGCTGCCGGTGCTTCCGGTGGCCTTCCGGCCGGCGAGTTACACCCATGCGCCGCAGGTGCTCTCGCAGTTGCGGTCGTTCGTGTCGATCAACTCGGCGATCGAGGTGGACCTGACCGGGCAGGTCGGCGCGGAGCTGCGCAACACGACCTACTCCGGTGCAGTCGGGGGCCAGGTGGACTTCTCCCGGGCCGCGGCGATGACCGGCGGCCGCTCGATCATCGCGATGCGCGCCGATTCGCGCGGGGAGTCGACGATCAAGACGGCTCTGGAGTACGGCGCGGTCACCACCGCCCGCGCCGACGTGGACTTCGTGGTCACCGAACACGGTGCCGCGGCGCTGCGCGGGTGTTCCCTCACCGAGCGTGCGCGGCGCATGATCGCGGTGGCGGCACCCGAGCACCGCGAGAAACTGGAATTCGAACTCGAGGAGTACGACCTTGCGTCCGCAACGGAGTGAGGGGAAAGGAGTCGACGCCATGGCGCGTCCCCAGCAGGTCCAGATTCGTGAGGTCGGTCCGCGCGACGGTTTCCAGAACGAACCGGAGCGCATCCCGACCGACGACAAGGTCCGGTTGATCAACGCTCTCGGACGGGCGGGATTCACCCGGATCGAGGTCGCCAGTTTCGTGCGACCCGACGTCATCCCTCAACTCGCGGACGGGGTCGAGGTGCTCGAGCGTATCGACGTGCCGGACACCACGAAGCTGATGGTGCTCGTCCCCAACAGCAAGGGTCTGGACAACGCACTGAAGGTGCGCGACAAGTTCCACGAGGTCGCGATCTTCGTCAGTGCGTCGGAGACCCACAACAAGAAGAACGTCAATCGCACCGTCGACGAGACCATGGCAGACAACGACGTCATGGCCAAGCGGATCGTTGCCGAGGGCCTCGACTGCGCCGCGGTGATCGCGACGTCGTTCGGGTGCCCGTTCGAGGGCAAGGTGGAGCTGACCCGTGTGCTCGACCTCGCCGAACGGTTCGCCGAGGCCGGGGCCACCGAAATCGGTTTCGGCGACACCACCGGCATGTGCAATCCGGCGTACGCGTCGGAGTTCTTCGCCGCGGCACTCGACCGGCTGCCCGGCGTCGAGGTGACCGCGCACTTCCACAACACCCGCGGTCAGGGTCTCGCCAATGCGTACGCGGCACTCGAGGCCGGGTGTGCGAGCTTCGAATCGAGCTTCGGGGAGCTGGGCGGCTGCCCCGTTCCGGCCGGTTCGACGGGCAACATCGCCACCGAGGACCTGGTGAGCATGTTCCACGAGATGGGCGTCGAGACGGGACTCGACCTTCCACGCGTCATCGACGCGGCGCGGGAAGCGCAGACGGTGCTGGGCCGCAAGCTCACCAGCCACTCCATCGTCGCCGGCCCCATCGAGTGGGCCCGGCGCTGACACCGGCCGACCATCAATTCACGAAAGACACAGACGGAGAAGAACATGAGTAATCGAGTTGCATTCGTGACCGGCGGTGCGCAGGGCATCGGCAAGGGCATTTCCGACGCTCTGGGCGCCGCGGGCTTCCGCGTGGCGGTCGCCGACCTCAACCTCGAGGTCGCCGAGCAGACCGCAGCCGGCATCCGCGACGCCGGTGGCGAGGCGATCGCCGTGCCCGTCGACGTCACCGACACGGCGTCCGTGCAGGCCGCGGTGAAGCAGGTCGCCGAGCAGTTCGGCCCCGTCGAGATCGTCGTCAACAACGCCGGATGGGACGACTTCATGCCGTTCCTGAAGACGGACGAGGCGTTCTGGGACCGGATCCTCGACATCAACTTCAAGGGCCAGCTGCGGGTCATCCAGGCGACCGTCCCGGGCATGGTCGAGCGCGGCTTCGGCCGGGTCATCAACATCGGTTCCGACGCCGGCCGCGTCGGCTCGTCGCTCGAGGCCGTCTACTCGGGTGCCAAGGGCGGCATCATCGCCTTCACCAAGACCCTCGCCCGTGAGGTCGCGACCAAGGGTGTCACCGCGAACACGGTGTGCCCCGGCCCGACCGACACCCCGGCGCTGCGCAAATTCGCCGACAGCTCGGGACAGGACGCCGACAAGGTGATCGGCGGCATGACCCGCGCCGTGCCGATGAAGCGGCTCGGCCAGGCGACCGACATCGGTGCCGCGGTGGCGTACTTCGCGTCCGATGCAGCCGAATTCGTCACCGGACAGACCCTGTCGGTCAGCGGTGGCCTGACGATGTCCTGACGGACACCGATTCGAAAGGTGCGGCCCGGTTTCCGGGCCGCACCTTCGGCATTCGCGGGGTCGGGCGGTAACGATCGTTTACAGATGTGCCTATGATCGTGGCATGACGAACAATGGTGAATCGACGGATTTCGTGTCCTGGACGGCGGTCGGGGAGTTCGAGGACATCCGGTACGAGCACAGCGGCGACGGGATCGCGAAGATCACGATCTGCCGGCCGGAGGTGCGCAACGCGTTCCGTCCGCAGACGTTGATGGAAATCTCGGAGGCGTTGGTCGACGCCCGCGAGGACTCCTCGGTCGGCGTCATCGTGCTCACGGGGGAGGGGCCCGACGCGTTCTGTTCGGGCGGCGATCAGCGGGTGCGCGGAGACACCGGCTACCTCACCGAGCCGGGGAAGGCCGGCGGTGTCGGCCGGTTCCACGTCACCGACCTGCAGATTCAGATCCGGCGCCTGCCGAAGCCGGTCGTGGCGATGGTCGCCGGCTACGCGATCGGCGGCGGGCACATCCTGCACCTGGTCTGCGACCTGTCCATCGCCGCGGACAATGCCCGGTTCGGTCAGGTCGGCCCGAAGGTCGGGTCGTTCGACGGCGGCTACGGCGCGGGATTGCTCGCCGAACTGGTCGGGGTCAAGAAGGCCAAGGAGATCTGGTTCCTGTGCCGACAGTACGACGCTCAGGAGGCGCGTGAGATGGGGCTGGTCAATACCGTGGTCCCGCTCGCCGACCTGGAACGGGAAACCGTGCAGTGGTGCCGCGAGATGCTCGAGCTCTCACCGTTCGCGCTGCGGCTCATGAAGGCGAGCTTCAACGCCGCCGAGGACGGCATGGCCGGTATTCAGCAGCTCGCCCACGATGCGAATCTGCTCTTCTACTCGACGGACGAGGCGAAGGAAGGCCGGGAGGCGTACAAGGCCAAGCGGCGCCCCGAGTTCGAGAAGTTTCCGCGTCGACCCTGATCTTCCATTTCGGTCCGACAATTAGTATGGTTGGGTCAATTCCCCACTCGCTGGGACTGGACCGAGAAGGATGGTGTGCATGTCGGAAACCGCAACGCCCGCAGTCGCGTGGAGCGACGTCGATGCCGGCGTCGTGACGATCACTCTGCAGCGGAGGCCGGCGAACGCCCTCGGACTGCCGATCATCGACGGCCTGAACGCGGCGCTCGACGCGGCGGACGCCGACGGCTCCGTGAAGGTCGTCGTCGTCCGCTCGGACATTCCGGGATTCTTCGCGGCCGGCGCGGACATCAAGCATATGTCGTCCGTGGACGCGGAATCGTTTACTGCGTACGGGGATCGGCTCCGTGGGGCACTGGACCGACTTGCATCGGCCGACCGCATCTCGATCGCCGCGGTGGACGGCCTCGCGCTCGGCGGTGGCCTCGAACTCGCCATGGCCTGCACCCTGCGGGTCGGCGGCGCGGACGCGAAGTTCGGACTGCCCGAGGTGAAACTGGGCCTGATTCCCGGAGCCGGTGGAACACAGCGACTTCCGCGCCTCGTGGGCCGCGGCCGCGCGCTGGATATCATGCTGAGTGCGCGTCAGGTCCTCGCCCCGGAGGCGCACGCGATCGGTCTGATCGACCGGCTCGTCGACGCCGGTGGCGCCACGGAGGCCGCGCAGGCGCTCGCGGCCGAACTGTGCACGATGTCGTTGCCCGCGCAGCGCGCCGTCATCCGCACGGTCGACGCCTCCTTCGACACGCCGCTCGAGGAGGGCTTCCGGTTCGAGGTCGCCCAGGAGCAGGACCTGTTCGAGAACGGAGAGGCGAAGGAGGGCATCACCGCCTTCCTCGAGAAGCGCGCTCCGCGCTTCTCCTGAGCGCCATGTCGTCCGGGCGTGCCGGACGGGGTGCGATCGGGCTCGCCCTGTTCCTCGTCTATGTGATCTGGGGATCGATCTACCTCGCGATCCGGCTCGTGATCGAGGAGGCCCCGCCGCTCGGCTCGATGGGTGCACGGTTCCTGCTCGCCGCTGTGTTGATGGCCGCCTTCCTGGCCTTTCGCGGCGGTTGGCGGCGGCTGCGCCTCACCTGGCGGGAGACGGCGGGGGCCACGTTCCTGGGCGTGCTGCTGCTCGCCTGCGGAAACGGCCTGACCTCGGTCGGCCAACTGCACGGAGTGCCCTCCGGGGTGACGGCACTCCTCATCGCCATGGTGCCGCTGTGGATCTGCCTCTACCGCACCCTGGCCGGTGACCGCCCCCGGGTTCTCGAATTGGCCGGTGTCGGTGTCGGACTGATCGGTCTCGCAATCCTGGTGCTGCCGCACGGTGGTGCGCAGTCCGGACTCCCGCTCTTCGGCGTGGCGGTCATCGTGCTGTCCAGTCTCTCGTGGTCGTTCGGGTCGTGGATCAAGCCGCGAATTTGGTTGCCTCGAGACGTGTATGTCAGTGCGACGTACCAGCTTCTGGCCGCCGGTGTGGCGATGGCGCTCGCATCGGTCGCGACAGGGGAGCGGCTGGACGGTGAGATCGGACCCCGCGCGTGGGGTGCGTTCGGCTACCTCGTGGTGTTCGGCTCGATCATCGGCTTCACCGCGTACGCGTGGCTGCTTCACCACGCACCGCTGCCGCTGGTGGCCACCCATACGTATGTGAATCCGGTGGTGGCCGTGGCGCTCGGTTCGGTCGTGCTGTCCGAGCCCGTCACTCCGGCGCTGGTGGCCGGGGGAGCGGTGGTACTGCTGTCGGTCGTGCTGGTCGCCAGCGCACATGCCCGGTCGCGACCGGTGGGGGATTCCTCCCCGAACCATTTCAAGGTATTATTATCGGACCAAAGATCGACGGGAGGCGGGTAGATGGTGGCGGACACCGCAAAACGCTCGTTCACCGGACCGCTGTCGGGTCTGAGGGTGGTCGAGATCGGTTCGATCGGCCCCGGACCGTTCTGTGCCATGCTGCTGGCCGATCTCGGTGCCGACGTGATTCGCGTGGACCGTGCCGCCGGTGCCGGGCTGGTCGGGCCGAACGCCGACTTCCGCGCCGAACTGCTGCACCGTGGCCGTCGTTCGCTCGCCGTCGACCTCAAGCACCCGGACGGTGCGGAGGTGGTGCTCTCGCTCGTAGCCGACGCCGACGTCCTGATCGAGGGCTTCCGCCCCGGGGTCGCCGAGCGACTCGGCATCGGGCCGGACGACTGCGCTGCACGTAATCCCGGGCTGATCTACGGCCGCATGACGGGTTTCGGGCAGGACGGACCGCTCGCGCAGCACGTCGGTCACGACATCAACTACGTTGCACTGAGCGGCGCCCTGTCGCTGATCGGGCGACAGGGTCAACCGCCCACACCGCCGCTCAGTCTGGTCGGCGACTTCGGTGGCGGGGGAATGCTTCTCGCCCTCGGCGTCGTGTCGGCTCTCTTCGAAAGGCAACGCTCGGGACTCGGTCAGGTGGTCGATGCGGCCATGGTCGAGGGTGCCGCACTGCTCGCAACGCCCTTCTTCGGGTTCGCGCAGAACGGGACCTGGGACAGGGAGCGCGGCACCAACATCGTCGACAGCGGTGCGCCCTATTACGACGCCTACGAGACGGCCGACGGAAAGTGGCTGGCCGTCGGTGCAATGGAACCCCACTTCTACGCCGACCTGGTGACACTGCTCGACCTGCCCGACGACCTGCCGGATCAGAACGACCGCTCCCAGTGGCCGCAGATGAAGAAGATCTTCGCCGACGCCGTGCGCGGCCGCACATTGACGGACTGGCTCGACGCTGCTGAGGGGCTCACGCCGTGCATCGCGCCCGTCCTCGACGTCGACGAGGCGCCGTCCCACCCGCACCACGTCGCCCGCGGCTCTTTCGTCGACGTCGACGGGCTCGTCCAGCCGGCGCCCGCACCCCGATTCAGCCGGACAGCGGCGACGGTGGATCGCCGTCCGCCTCTGCCGGGCGAGCACACCACCGAGATCCTGACCGACTGGGAGATCGACACCGGCCGCGTCGCCGACTGGCTGCGCTCGGGCGCGGTGCGTGAGGCCGCCGCGGAGACCTGACCTGCCGGACGCCCCGCGTCCGGACCACCACGACACTTGCGGCGACCACCTGGGATCGCCGAACTGAGAAGGAGTGAACTCGTGACCGAGCCCACCACATGGGAAACGTTCACGCTCGAGCGGCCGGAACCCGGCATCGCCGTCGTGACGTTGAATCGCCCCGAACGGATGAACTCGATGACGAACACCATGTTCGTCGAACTGGAAAAGGTGGCGCTGCAACTCGATCACGAGCACGACCTGCGCGTCGTGATCCTCACCGGTGCCGGTAAGGCGTTCTGCGGCGGATTCGACCTCGACGACGCCGACGGCTTGTCGTCGCTGACGCCGATGGGCATGCTGGACCAGCAGGAGCTGGCGGCGCGGGCGCTCGCGGCGATCCGCAGCATCCGCGTCCCGGTGATCGCGGCGGTCAACGGCGCGGCCGCGGGCGGTGGACTGTCGCTGTCCCTCGCCGCCGACATCCGGATCGGCTCGCCGGCGGCGCGGTTCAACGCGGCGTTCGTGCGGATCGGCCTGTCCGCCGGCGACCTGGGCGCCTCCTGGCACCTGCCCCGGCTCATCGGTCCCGCCCGGGCGGCGGAGTTCGCCTACACCGGCCGCTTCATCGAGGCCGTCGAGGCCGAGTCCCTCGGACTGCTGAATGCGGTCGTTCCGGCCGAGTCCCTGCTCGACGAGGCGCTCGCGATGGCCCGCCTCATCAGTGCGAATTCTCCTGCCGGAGTGCAGCTGTCGAAGCGCGCGCTCCACGCGAACATGGAAGTGTCCTCGTATGCCGCCGCGCTCGAACTCGAGAATCGCGGGCAGGCGCTGCTCACTCGCGGCGACGACATGCCCGAAGCCCTGGCCGCGTTCAAGGAAAAGCGCAGCCCGAAATTCACAGGACGGTGACCGGCATGACGCAGACGGAAACGCGGGAGAATACGGCGGTGCTCAACAATTACACGCCACCGAAACTGGAGACCCTCACCCTCGAGGTGCTCGAGGGCAAGATTGCCGTCCTCACGATCGACCGGCCCGACCGGATGAACTCGATGACCGTGAAGATGTTCGAGGAGTTCAACACCGCCGCATACGCTTTGCGTGACACCGATGCGCGGGCGCTGATCATCCGGGGCGCGGGCGATCGGGTGTTCTGTGCCGGGTTCGATCTGGACGAGATTTCCGTCATCACCGAGATGGGTGTCCGCGAGTTCCTGCGGTTCCAGGAGACCGCGACCGGTGGACTGGCTGCGCTGTACCACCTGCCGTTCCCGGTGATCGCGGCGATTCACGGTGCGGCGTCCGGTGGTGGGTTGGCTCTCGCGCTCGCCGCAGACATTCGGCTCGCGGCACCGACGGCCAAGTTGAACGCGGCGTTCGTCAAGGTCGGCCTGTCCGTGGGTGAATTGGGCACATCGTGGAAGCTCACCCGACTGGTCGGGCCGGGCCGCGCGGCGGAGATCGCCTACACGGCGCGCTTCGTCGGCGCCGAGGAAGCCGCCCGGATCGGGTTGGTGAACCGGGTGGTGCCGAGCGAGGACCTGTTCGACGAGGCCGTCGCGGTGGCCGAGGCCATTGCGACGAACTCCCCGGGCGGTGTCCGGATGTCGAAGCGGGCACTGCAGCGGAACCAGGAAGTCACGTCGTACTCGGCGGCCCTGGAGCTGGAGAACCGGGGACAGGCGCTGCTCACCCGGTGCGCCGACATGCCGGAGGCGCTTGCCGCGTTCAAGGAGAAGCGGGCGCCGCGCTTCACCGGCCAGTAGGTATCAACGAATGAGAACACGGATGGAGGCGAGCGCATGACCTGGGAATGGACGCCCGACACGCTCGGTGCGCTGGAGACGTTCCTGCGCGATCGGGGCATCACCGACGGCCCGCTGACGACGTCCCGGATCGGCGACGGGCACTCCAACCTGACGTTCCTGGTGTCCGACGGGGTCCGTCAGGTGATCGTCCGCCGTCCCCCGCCTCCGCCGGTTCCGCCCGGCGCCCACGACATGCTGCGGGAGGCACGCCTCGTGGGCGGTCTCGCGGGCAGTGGCGTGCCGGTGGCGGACGTCCTCGCCGTCGGCCAGACCGGTGACGTGCTCGATGTCCCGTTCTACGTGATGGATTACGTTGCAGGGCCGGTGGTCACCATCGAGACCCCGTCCGCGTTGAGCGCGCCCGCAGATCGGCGTCGCATCGGTGAGGCGCTGATCGACACCCTCGCCGCGCTGCACGCGGTGGACTGGCAGGCCGCCGGGCTGGGTGATCTGGGCCGTCCGGACGGATTCAACGAGCGTCACCTGCGCCGCATGGGCAGGTTGGTGGCGGCCGAGGACGGCACACCGCCGCCGGAGTTCGCGGACATCGACGCGTGGCTCGGAGCCAACGTGCCCGCCGAGTCCGGTGCGGCGATCATCCACAACGACTACCGCATCGGCAACGTCATCCTCGCCCCGGACTCGCCGGGACGTATTGCCGCAGTGTTGGACTGGGAGCTCGCGACGATCGGCGACCCCCTGTTCGATCTCGGCTATTTCCTCGCGTCCTATCCGGTCGAGGGGGAGCAGCGGACCCCGACCGAAGACCTCGGTGTGGCGGTCCTCGAGGAGGGGTACCCGACCCGCGACGAACTGGCCCAGCGGTACGCGGCCGCCACCGGCGCCGACCTGTCGAACCTGAACTGGTACACGGCACTGGCCCTGTGGAAGCTGGCGGTGCTGTACGAATACGGGCGCCGCCGGGCCGTCGCCGGAGTCGGTGATCAGTACTACCGCGACGGGGCACTCGTGCGTGCCTTCCTCGACGCCGCCCACCGCGCGGCCGGGCTGGCATCGTCCGTGGTCTGACCTCTGTGTCAACGCTGTCTCAGAAGGGAAGTGTGCATGGATCCGATCGGTCTGGCCACGTGGCTGCGTCGCCGCGCCGAGCGGGACGGAGACCGGGCCGCACTCAGCTTCGCCGGTGAGACCCTGTCGTTCGCCGAACTGCAGCACCAGATCGAAGGCTTCGCGGACGTGCTGGCCGCGTGCGAAGTCGGCGCGGGCGACCGCGTGGCCTACGTCGGTTTCAACCACAGCCGGTTCCTCGTGGCACTCTTCGCCACCGCTCGACTCGGTGCGGTATTCGTGCCGCTCAACTTCCGGTTCACGGGTAGCGAACTCGCGCACAATATTCAGGACAGTGACGCCCGCCTGCTCATCGCCGACCCCGCGCACACGTCCCCCGTCGACGACGTGCGCGACGGGCTCGGCGTGCAGCGCTGGCTGCGGATCGGCGAGGGCACGGACGGCTGGGAAGGAATCGACGACCTGCTGGCGCAGCGACCCCGCCACGTCGGCGAAGTCGCCGTCGACGCAGATTCGGCCGCCCTGATCCTGTACACCTCGGGAACGACCGGGCGACCGAAGGGCGCCATACTCACGCACCGGAACCTGTGGACCAACAACGTCAACTGGATGTTGGCGGTGAACTACAACGCCGAGCACGTGGCGCTCACGTCGGCGCCCCTCTTCCATTCCGGCGGAATGTGCGTCATGACGCTTCCGACACTGATGGCCGGTGGCCACGTCGTCGTCCACGAGCAGTTCGACGCGGGGACGCTGCTCGACGATATCGAGCGGTATCGGGTGACATCGCTGTTCATGGTGCCGGCCATGATGCTGTTCGCGAGCAAGCACGAGCGCTTCGACTCAGCCGACCTGTCCAGCGTCCGCATCATCGTCGCGGGCGCCGCGCCGGTCCCGGAACCGATGCTGCGGCTGTACGGGGCACGCGGGATTCCCGTCAGCCAGTGCTGGGGTCTCACCGAGGCGGCGACCGGTGCGACGTTCCTGGGCACCGATCGCGCGCTCGACAAACTCGGGTCCTGCGGCACCGCCGGCATGCTGAACGAGGTGCGACTGATCGACGTCGCCGGAAACGTGGTCACGACGCCGGGCGTGCACGGAGAGCTATGCGTGCGCGGCGACACCGTGACCCCGGGATACTGGAACATGCCGGAGGAAACTGCCGCCGCACTCGGCCCGGATGGCTGGTTGCGAACCGGTGACGTCGCCTACCAGGACGAGGACGGCTATTACTACATCGCGGACCGGCTCAAGGACATGATCATCAGCGGTGGTGAGAACGTCTACCCCGCCGAGGTCGAGAGCGTGCTGTACGGCCACCCGGCCGTCGCCGAGGTCGCGGTGATCGGCGCCCCGGACGATCGCTGGGGAGAACGTGTGGTGGCGGTGGTGGTGCTCGCACATGGAGCGCATCTCGACCTGGAGGAACTCCGGGAATTCGCCGGCGCCGAACTGGCCCGGTACAAGCTTCCCCTCGAATTGCGCATCGTCGACCTTCTCCCGCGGAACACGACCGGGAAGGTCCTCAAGCACGAGTTGCGTGCGATGAGCGGTACCGGCGCCTGACTGTTGGCACGAAGACGGTCACACGCGATGGCACGTGACCGTCGCTGTGGTGCATGTCTTTCCAGACCGATTGCGTCCGGCGATCTGGACGACGGTGAAGGTGCGGCCGCGGTATATCACTCTAGGGGCGAAGGTGATCGGTTCGTTGCCCGGGCAGGGCCGAACGAACGCCATGGCGATCGACGTGGTCTGGAACTCGGCCTCGGGTGCCACGGCGGAGTGGCCGGCGATCTCGGAGGCGCACAGGAGGATCCCGCCGTGGACGTTGCCCAGCGGATTGCGAAGCAATTCCGACGGTTCGAGTTCCAGCCCGGCAGAGGCGTTGTCCCGTCGGTGGTGAGCGCCGAGCAGTTCGATGATCGAGGTCGCGTTCACTCGGGCTGGGATGATATCGACGGGCGCCGAACCCGTTGGCATCTCGGCGTCGACGAAGCGGAGCCGGGCACTTGCGATCGCCACTACCCGTCCGGACTCGTCGACGATCCGCCCACTCGCCAGGCCCCCGTTCGGATCGACGGCGACGACGTCGCTCTCTGCGCGGAGGATCGACCCGTCGAGGGCGGGGCTGCGGGAGAAGTCCAGGTGAAGTTCCGTGGTGACGGACCAGTGCCCGGCCCGGGCGCGGGCGGTGGTCGGGTATCCCGTTACGTCGTCCATCAGCACACCGAGGGCGCCGCGGCACGGCATCCCCCGTTCGTCGGAGAGCCACGGTCCGGTCGTCATCGTGGAGGTGCCGTGGGTGGCGTCGCCGGTGACGGGTGCTACCCGGAACAGTGCTTCGGCACCGGTTGCGATGAATGGGAGTGCGGTGACGTCCTCGATGGTCATGTCTCTCCTGGACAGACGGAGAAGGCCTGCCGACGGACGCGAGTCTCGTCGGCAGGCCTCCCTCGTACGGTGTGGTCAGACGCCGCGCTGCGCCTTCGCGGCTTCGCTTGCGGCTTTGCTCTTTTCCCGGGCGGCGGCCCAGTCTTCGTTGCTCATCGACGTCAGTCCGGCGAAAGTGCCGGGGCCGGCGAGCATCTGGCCGCCGTCCATGGCGATGGTCTGGCCGGTGAGGTAGTCGCAGGCGTCGGAGAGCAGGAAGATGGTGAGGTTGGCGAGTTCCTCCATGGTGCCCATCCGGCCCATCGGCACCTGGTCGGCCTGGGTGGCGCCGACGGCGCTCTTCTCGGTGGGGTTGAGCATCTCCCACGCGTAGTCCGTCGGAATCGGTCCGGGGGCCAGCGCATTGAGGCGGATGCCGTAGCGCGCCCATTCGACGGCGAGCGACATCGTCATCGAGTGCACGGCGGCCTTCGCCATCGCGGACGGGACGACGAACGCGGAGCCGCTCCACACCCAGGTGGTGAGCGTGGACAGGACGACGCCCTTGGTTCCGCCTTCGATCCAGCGGCGGCCCGCGGCGTGGGTGGTGTTGAACGACCCGTTCATCACGGTGGAGGTGACGGCCTCGAAGGCGCGGGGGCTGAGCGATTCGGTGGGGGCGATGAAGTTCGCGGCGGCGTTGTTGATCACACCCGTCAGTGGGCCGTGCAGCGTCCAGATCTCGTCCATCGCGGACGACACGAGTTCGGCGTTGCGGACGTCGACGGTCTGCCAGTGCACCGAGCCCGGTCGGGAGACGGATGCCTCCGCGGCGGCCTCTTCGAGGACGGCGGGCCGGCGGCCCCACAGGTGGACTTCGGCGCCGTGGTCGACGAGGTGGCGGGCGACGCCGCGACCGAGTCCGGTGCCGCCGCCGGTGATGAGCACGCGCTTGCCCGCGAGGGCGTCGGACGCGAAGGGGGATGTGGTCATGCGCTGGTCCTAATGGTCGGGAACGAGGGCTACAGGCCCAGGCTCTTGCTGATGATCTCGCGCTGAATCTCGTTGGTACCGCCGTAGATCGGCGGCGCCAGGGAGCGGCGGACCTGTTCCTCCATGCCGTATTCGCGGGTGTAGCCGTAGCCGCCCATCATCTGCATCGCCTCGAGTGCGGTCTTCTTCGCGATCTCGGTACACCTCAGCTTAGCCATCGAGCCCTCGCGGTTGAGGTTGTCTTCCTCGCCCGCGTCGATCCGCTCTGCGACTTCGTACACGAAGGACTTCGCGAAGGCGATGTCCGTGGCTAGATCGGCGATCCGGTGCCGGATGGCCTGGAAACTGCTGATCTTCTGGCCGAACTGCTCGCGCTCGGTGACGAAGGCGATCACGTCGTCGAGTGAGCGCTGGGCGCCGCCGAGTGCCATTGCTGCGATGATGAGGCGTTCGACGCTGAGTCCCCGCATGAGGTGGCGCCACGCCTGGTTCGGTGTGCCGACGACGGCGCTCGCAGGGACGGCGACGTCGGTGAAGTACAGGTCGTTGCAGGTCCGGGCCTCCATGGTCTTGATTTCGTGAATTTCGAGGCCTGGCGTATCGGTCGGGACCATGAACAGGGTCAGGCCCTGGTGTTTGCTGCCGGTGTTGTCGGTCCGGGCGAGAAGCAGGATGTGCTCGGCGATGTGGGCCGCGGAGATCCATGTCTTCTGGCCGTTGATGACGTAGTGGTCGTCGACCAGTTCCGCCTTGATCCGGACACCACCGAGGTCGGAACCCGCGCCGGGCTCGCTGAGGGCGATCGCCTCGAGCTTGCCTGCGGCCATGTTCCCGACGATGGTGCGCTTCTGCTCCTCGGTGCCGTAGCGCAGGTAGGTCTGAGCTGCCGTGAGGCCGGTGGAATAGGCGGTGATGGGTGCGAGGCCGCGTGCGGATTCTTCGAGGAAGATGCATTCCTCGACCATTCCGGCGCCGCCACCGCCATACTCCTCCGGTAGTGAGACGGCGAGCCAGCCGAGGCCGGCGAACTTGTCGAGGATGAGAGGGCTGTTCGCCAGGGTGCCGCCCTCGGTCAGCAGGTCACGTTGCTGGAGGGTCTTGCATTCGGCGTCGCAGAACTCGCGGACGGCGACCGCGAACTCTCGTTGCTCTGGGGTGAAACGCATGTGGCCTGCTGCTCTCTGTGACGAGTCCTGGGAAGTGAGTTGCCGGACGGCGAGGCGGGAGACAGCCCCGCCGTCCGGAAGTCATGGGTCAGGCGCCGCGGAACTTGGAGAAGTCGGGCTTGCGCTTCTCGTTGAATGCGCTGATGCCCTCGATCGCCTCGGCGGACTCACCGAACAGCTTGAGGGTCGAGTAGGCCATGTTGCCCTGTGCGATGAAGTGCTCGGTGTCGGCGTTGAGGGACTGCTTGAGCACCTTCAGCGACGTCGGCGACAGCTGCAGGATCTCGTCCGCCCACGCCCGGACCTCGGCCCGCAACTGGTCACCGGGCACGACCTTGTTGACCAACCCCCAGTCGAGGGCCTGCTCGGCGCTGTAGCGGCGGCAGAGGAACCAGATCTCCCGGGCGCGCTTCTCGCCGATCGCGCGGGCCAGGTAGCCGGTGCCGAGGCCGGCGTCGAATGATCCCACGCGCGGGCCGTTCTGCCCGAAGATGGCGTGGTCGGCGGCGATGGACAGGTCGCACAGCAGGTGCAGCACGTGGCCGCCACCGACCGCGACGCCGTTGACCGCGGCGATCACGGGCTTGGGCACATCGCGGAGCACGCGGTGCAGCGCCTCGACCTCGAACAGGCCGCTGTCGGACGGGCCGTAGTCGCCCGTCTCCATGCGCTGCTTCTGGTCGCCACCCGAGCAGAAGGCCTTCTCGCCGGCGCCGGTGAGCGCGATCGCTCCGACCTCGGAGCTGCCCCAGGCCTTCTTGAACGACTTCACCAACTCGTCGACCGTCTTCGCGCGGAACGCGTTGTACCGCTCGGGCCGGTTGATCGTGATCCAGGCGAGTCCGTTCTCGACCTCGTACGTCACATCCGTGAAGTCACTCGTGAAGTCACTCATCGACCTGTTGGTCCTTTCGTGTTGCCCGCGGAACGCCAGCCCCGCGAAGTTCTTTTGGTCTTACCTTATGACGAAGGTAGCGCTGATAACGAGCGTTTTCAAGAGGGACGGTGAAGAACTCTGTGACCTGCGCCGATGGTGCGACGTTGGTCTGCAATATCTGTCGAGGACCTGGTTGCCGCAATCCCATCCTCTGCACAGCAGAACCTTCTGTACGTGTGTGCCCGGTCACATTAGTGTTCCGGACGTCGAGGCGACGACCGCCCGACTCGCAAGGCCCAATCTCCCGGAGAGCCGTGCCGTAGCGCTCCGGTCACGGCGTGTCCCGCCATGAGCGTGATGAGGAAAACATGAGTGCAACCATCCACCGGGATCGGCAGATACCCGGACTGATCGCAGACGCCGATCGCGACGCGCCCACGCCCGAGGTCATCAAGGGGCTTCGCGCGCGGTTCCCCACCGAAGCCGAATACGACAGGATGCTGACCCGCAAGATGGAGCGGCGGGCGGGCGACGGGTACCGCAGCTTCGATCTCGGCCTTCTCGCTGCGGCACTCGAGAACATGCTGAGAGACGTACTGCCGTCTTCACGATTCGAAGTGCGGAACGCGCGGTGGCTGACGGGCGGAGCGTCGAAGATCCAGATGGGATTCACCCTCCGGTACGACCACGCTGTGGACGGCGAAGTGACCGAGAACCTCGTTCTGCGCATGGAGCCGCCGGAGTCCCTGAATGCCACCAGCAGGATGCGGGAATTCGAGGTGATCAACGCCCTCGCCGGAACGGTGCCGGTGCCGACCGTCCGATGGGTCGACGAGGACGGGAGGTGGTTCCCGGAGCCGGCGCTCGTCTATACCTGGGTGCACGGATCCGCGAAGCCGAGCCGCGCCCAGAGCCGGATCGCCGGCATCGGCATCAACTTCGGTCCCGAACTCCGCGACGTCCTGGCGCCGCAGTTCGTTGATCTGCTGGCGCGTATTCACACGTTCGATGTCGCGGCAGCCCCACTGGACCACTACGAGATGCCCGCGGTGGGCGGCACCGAGAGCGCCCTGTGGCAGTTGAATCGGGCGAGACGGGTGTGGGAGGAGGACAGAGGCGAATACCTTCCGCTACTCGATGTGGCGGAGGGCTGGCTCGAGGACAACCTGCCCGTCCTCGACCGTGTCAGTCTCGTCCACGGCGACTATCGCGGTGGGAACTTCCTGTTCGACGAGGGCAGCGGATCCGTCACGGCCGTCCTCGACTGGGAGCGCAGCTTCCTTGGCGACCGCCACCGCGACCTGGCGTGGGCGACGCTGTACCCGTTCGGCCACCTGTCCGAGGACGGTGCGGAGTTCCTCGCGACGGGTCTGCTGCCGACCGCCGACTTCTTCGAGCAGTACGAGGCGGCATCCGGCCTCACCGTCGAACCGGACAAACTGACGTTCTACCGGATCCTGAACGAATATCAGTCCGTCGTCACCGCGCTCGGCTCGGCCTACCGCGTCTCGAAGCTCGGGAAGACCCACCAGGACGTCCTGCTGACGGGACTCGAGGCGACCGGATATCTGATGGCGCATCAACTCGGCACGGATCTCGAGGAGGTTCTCTGATGGTGAACAAGTCCGCGAACACATTCGACGCGGCCGCCCGCTCGCTACGCACGACGGTGACACCGGCGCTGGGCGAATCGAACTCGTTGGCCGCCGAGCAGGTGCGGGTCATCGCCGGCGTGCTCGACTTCTACCGCGACCGCGCGCACCACGAGTATCCGCGGAAGCTGTACGAGTTCCGAACGTATCTCGCTCTGGCAGAGCGGCTCAGCGGCTACCGGGAAGTCGATCACGATGCCCGGTCACTGCTCGTGGACGCCCTCGAGGAGGCGCGTACCACCGACCGGCTCGCCGTCCCGGAATACGGACAACTCGACCGGGCGACGGACGAGTTGACACGAGCGATCGCCGGAATCGTCCGATCGGCGCGAACCACGGACCCGGCCTTGGGCGTCGAGGTCGGCCGCGTTGTGCTCGACCAGTCACGACCACTCGTCGAGATGCAGCGGTCGTGGTTCCTGCCCCAGGGTGTCGATCCGGACCCGGCTGCAGTCCCGCCGCTCCGCTCTCTGCTCGGCACCGCCGCCACGTCCCGCGTCCGCTAGCCGACGCACCGTCTGCCCCATGGATCAGGAGAAAGCATGTCATCCGAGGTGATTTCCACCGCCCCCGACAGTACGGTCTCGAAAGACGTGCGTCGGCGCGCGATCATAGCCGCCAGTTTCGGAACTTTCGTCGAGTACTACGATTTCGTCATCTACGGCTACGTGGCGACGTGCATCGCGCAGGCCTTCTTTCCCACGGGGAACTCGTTCGTCAGCCTGTTGCTGACCTTCGGAGCCTTTGCCGCCAGCTTCGTGGCACGCCCCCTCGGCGCGGTGATCTTCGCGCCGCTGGGCGACCGGTACGGCAGGAGAGTCGTGCTCTCCGTCGTCATCACGCTGATGACCCTCGCCACGGCAGGCATCGGTGTGCTGCCCACGTATTACCAGATCGGTGTCGCCGCACCGGTTCTCCTGACAACGCTGCGTCTCGTGCAGGGACTCTCCGCGGGCGGTGAATACGGCGGGGCGACGTCGCTCATCGCCGAATTCGCGCCGCCTTCCCGGCGGGGCTTCTTCGTCGGATTCATTTCGCTGACAGTGGGTGGGGCGATGCTGTTCGGATCGGGAACGGCGATGGCGCTGACCCGGACCCTGTCGCCCGAGGCGATGTCCTCGTGGGGATGGCGATTGCCACTGCTGCTGTCGCTGCCGCTCGGGTTGATCGGCCTCTACATCCGCTTCCGGCTCGAGGAAACCCCGGCGTTCACCGCCCTGTCCAGGGAGGGGCGCGTGCAGAAGTCTCCGCTGCTGACGACGCTGCGACGGGACTACCGTTCGGTGCTCATCGGCATCGGTATCGCGGCGACCAACTCGTGCATGATGGCGTTGTACTTCATTTACATGCCGTCAGCGCTGAAGCAGTTCACGGACTTCTCGGCCGCCGACGCGCAGTTGATCACCTTCGTCGGTCTGGTCGCGTATTGCGTTGCAGTGCTTCCCTTTGCGCGACTGTCCGACCGGGTGGGACGGATCCCTCAACTGCTCGTCTCGTCGGTCACGCTGATAGTGCTGATCTATCCGTCGCTGGTGATGCTGTCGAGCGGTGTGCTTCCACTCGCGGTCGGCGCGATGGTGGTCGTCACGCCCGTCGTCGCCGCGAATATCGCGGCGGTGACCCCACTGCTGTCCGAAATGTTCGCGACCGACACCCGGTACACGGGACTGTCGCTCGGATGGCAGATGGCGACGACCCTCTTCGCGGGCCCCACCCCGATCATCCTGGCGGCACTCGCCGGCCTCGGCGGTGCGACCGTCCCGGCCTACTACGCGATGGCGGTGGTCGCACTCACAGTGATCGCGGGCATTTTCGCCGCCCGTACGGCCGCACGATCCCGAACCCACTCGATCAATCAGAACTGAGGAATGAGAACAATGGCATTTGGCGCCGAGCATTTCGAGTACCAGAATCCCCCTGAAGCAGATCATCTGTGGGTCGAAACGATCCTGTTTCCGATCGTGATACCGGAGGCGAATCTTTACACGCTGATCTACACGAACGTGCGCCCGAGCCTCGGGGTGATGTGGAACCAGGTCATGGTCTGCGGCTCGCTCACCGACACCCGAGCGGAACTGTTGCACTACAACGAGAATCCGCATCTTCCCGCGCCGGCATCGTTCACGCGGATCGATTCGCCGATCGGACTGTCGATCGATGCGGTCGACGCGCCGCGCAAGTTCCGCATCGACTACGTCGCCGACGACGGCACCGAGATCCACGTCGACTGGGTGAATCTCATGGACCCGTTCGACATTCACGATCCGCAGCACAGCCCACAAGCGGGCACGGCCGCCGATATCCACGCCGACCTGGAGCCGGGCGCACGCAAGGTGATCGGACACGGGGACGCCACCGGCCGTGCGACCGGCACCATGATCGTCCGCGGCCGCGAGTACGTCGTGGACTCCATCGAGCGGATGGATCGGAGCTGGGGACCGCGTGACCCCATGAAGGCCGGGAAGCCGAACCACATCGTCTCGGCGACCTTCGGCGAAGACCTCGCCTTCCACATGATCTGCCCCTGGAACCCCGAGGCGGCGAATCCGGACGCATTCCAGCTCTCGCACGGATACGTGATGGACAACGGCGAGGTGTATGGGCTCACCGACGAACTCGAGATGACCAGCACACACCTCGGGATGGTGTGTACCGGCATCGACATGACGGTCACCGACGTGCGCGGGAGGAAGTTCCGACTCCAGGCCACGCCGAACGTCGGGGCGCCCTGGATCGCGGCGCCGACCGCGATGGTGCACAACGCCATGATGCGGTGGACATGCGCGGGCCGCGACGGGTACGGGGTGGTCATGAGTACCCGGCACCTGTCCGAGTTGAACAGGAACTTCGGCCGGTTCCAGGCCGACACCCGCGGGCTTGTCTCCGTCTGAGTGTCCTTCTCGGATGCTGCGACGCCGGACTATCATCCCGGTATGAAGACGAGGCCGATCAGTAAGCCGACTTACATGATCGAGTCCGTGCACAATGCGCTTCTGTTGCTGAACGCAGTCCGCGACCACGGCAGCCTCCGGTTGAAAGACGCCGCCGAGGAGATCGGCGTGGCCGAGTCGACCGCCCATCGGTTGCTCGCCATGCTGATCTACCACGGCTTCGTCGTGCAGGACGAGTCGCGGAGGTACCTCCCGGGGCCGTCGATCGGGGTCGGACCCACCGGGTCGTCCTGGACCCGGACATTCCGCGATGCGTGCCTCGACTCGATGCACGAATTAGCCTCGCTGACGGGGGAGACGGTAAATCTCGTCGTGCGCACCGGCATCGAATCCCGGGTGATCGGAGCCGTCGAGTCGGAGAAACTGCTCAGGGTCGGTAATCGTCAGGGGCATGTTCCACCTGCCCGCACGTCGGCCGGCGGCCGAGTGCTGCTTGCGCAACTCGACGACTGTGCATTTGCGGATCTGTACCAGTCGGACCATGCGCTGTCGGCCGACCGGCTGGCGCCTGCGGAGTTCGCCCTACTGCAGAGGGAATTACGGGCTGTGTCCGAGAAGGGGTACGCAACAGCGGTGGATGCGGTCGAGGTCGGCTTGTCGTCCGTCGCGGTCTGTCTCCGCAACGGTGAGGGGGACGCTCTCGGCGCCCTGGTCGTCGCGTTGCCGACGACCCGCCTCCGGGCCGGCATGGAGGCGGGACTCGTTTCCCAGATGCGCAGAGCGGCAGCGGGAATCGAGTCACGAATCCGTGACCTGAGGCCGTCCGACACCATGTGAGTTGGACACCGACCACGTCATCGACGTGGACCGGGAAGATGCGCATCTGCCCCGAGCGGTCGGAACGACGCTCAGGCCCGGGCCCGGGCGCGGATGCCCATCGCCCCGCAAACGGGGGCGGGCCAGTCGACGTCGGTGCGGGCGACCTCCAGGTCGACCGCACCGGCGACGTCGTCCGCGAAGGGCACCACCCGGCGACTGGTGAGGTCGACGTGGGTGGCGGTGACCTCGAGGGTGCTGGCGAGGCGTTCGGTGGTGTCGTCGACGAGGAACGCCATGGCGTGCACGACCTTGTCGGAGCGTGCGACGATCCGTGCGTGCACGGACACCCGGTCGCCGACGTGCACCTCCGCGTAGTAGCGGATGTGGTGCTCCGCGGTGAAGAACCCCTGGCCGCGGGTGGCGCGGTAGTCGTCGGTGATGCCCATCCGGTCGAACACCTCCGCGATCGCCTGCGCCTCGAGGTCGAAGTAGTGGCGGATGTTCATGTGGCCGTTCTCGTCCTCGTAGGCGGACGGAACGAGCACCGGCCCGCACTCGCGGGGCAGGGCGACCACCTGCAGGTAGGAGGGGATTTCGGCTGGTATCGTCATCGATCCATTATAACGATCGTTCACAACCGGTGCTAGAATGGCGCGGTGGACCGGAACCGGAAGATCCTCGACACTGCCGCAGAGCTGTTCTACGAAAAAGGCTTTCACGGTACGAGTGTCGATGAACTGGGGTCTCGTGCCGGCCTGAGCGGTCCCGCCATCTACCGCCATTTCTCGGGCAAGGACGAGATCCTGGCCACCCTGTTCGACGAGGCGATGGACGAGTTGATCGGCGCCACCGAACCGGTGCTCGAGGATGCGGACGACGATCTGCGGCGGATGATCCGCCACCACGCCCTCTTCGCGGCCCGGCACCGCCATCTCGTGAACGTCAGCCAGCGTGAGGACCGGTCGCTGGTGGATCCGTGGCGGAAGGCGATCAATCGCCGGCGCAAGCAGTACGTCCAGGGCTGGGAGGCTGCGGTGGCGCGGTCGATCCCCGCCGCGTCACCGGCGGAGGTGTCGGTGGCCACCCAGTCGTGCCTGGGCATGATCTTCTCGATCGCGTACTGGCCGGCCAAGGTGACCCGCACGGCCGGTCTGGCCGACCACATGGTCCGGATGGCCAGCGAGGGCCTGGACGCTTTCCGTGAATAGCGCACTGCCCCTGCACTGTCGGAGGGTGCAGGGGCAGTGACACGCGTCGGACTACGCCGCGATGCTGGCGCGGTACGCGTAGGACGAGGACCGCGACAGCGCGAACTCGAAGATCCCGTATCCGGTCTGCCCATTCCAGTCGAACGTGCAGCAGCGGTCGGTCAGGGCCGAGTCGAGAGTCTTCGGCCCCACGGTCCCGTCCAGCGGGTAGACGTCGAACTCCTCGAAGTCGCGGCCACGGACCTTTCCGTGGTGCCCGCCGTAGCCGCCGCCCGCCATGAAGCCGCCGCCGGCCGAGGCGTTCGCGTCGACGCGATAGGTGGCGCCGCCGGCCGTCACGACCTCCACCGTGCCGGAGACGAGGTCGTTGCCCGACGTGAATACCAGGTCGTGCCGGACGTCGGTGATGTCGTCGAGGCGGCCGTCGTCGTGCATGACGGCGCCCTCCAACAGGATCCGTCCGCCATCGCGGTCCTCGACGAGGAGGAATCCGAACGTGCGGTCCGGGAACTGGGCCTGGTACCAGATGTGCAGACCCTGACCCCCGGACATCGTGCGCACCCCGCGGGAGCGGTCCCGCAGGCCGTACCAACCGCCGACGTCCGTTGTGGTTCCGTCGAGGGTGAGAGTGCCTTCGTAGCGACCGGGCTGGAAGAGGTGATCGAACGCGGTGACGTTGCCGTCCGTGTTCTTCACGTCCACCGATCCGAGCCAGTACGGCGCCCGTGCGCGCCAGAGTAGATCCAGTTCGAGTCCGGTCTTGTTCTCGCCTAGCTGAATTCGCCAGGTCGTGTTGTCCTCCACGGTTTCCCACTTCAACGGTCCGACGGAGGCACCGTCGGTGTCGGAGTGCTCGGTGGAGAAGCGGAGATTGCGCTGTTCGGACTCCGTGGTGAGGACGACGAAACCGTCCACGACGTTCCGCGGCGGATAGACGCCCGCACCGAGGATCACCGACGGTGCAGCTGCTCCGTCCGGGTGGAGATTGAACATGAACCGGTCGAAGAACTTCTCCGGCATGTCCTCGGCGGTGCGCGTCACCAGGGCGTCGTGAAATCCGTCGGTCATACGTGCTCCTTCTGTTCTACGGTCTCATTGTCGGCGCCGATCTCGCGGTGGTCCAGCGTGAAGCGGTAGGAACCCATCATCAGCAGGCACGCGATGCCGATGCCGACCAGGACGATGATCGGAAGCGCGCCGGCACTGTAGGAACCGGTGGCGCTGTAGACCTGTCCGAGCAGGAAGATGCCGAACGCCGACCCCTGCGCGTACAGGAAGTAGATGAATCCCAGCACCCGGCCGTAGGAGTGCTTGGGGAAGTACCGGCTCACCATGTAGGCGGCCAGATCGCCCTCGGAGCCCAGACCCAGACCGATGAGGGCGGCGCCGACGAACAGCAGACCGATCTGCGACGACGTGATCATGAGGAAGACCCCGACAGCGCACAGGGCGAAGATGATCGAGCCGATCGCGGGGGCGTAGAACCTGTCCAGCAGGTAGCCGACCAGCAGTCGTGCGCCGACCGACGCGAGGCTCAGCACCGACAGGATGGAGACGGCGGTGCCCTGGCTGATCCCCTTGTCCGTGGTCATGGGCACGATCTGGGACATCAGGCCGAACGTCGCCGACGACACGAAGAAGATGGCGACGGACAGCAACCAGAACTGCCGGTACTTCCTCGCCACGGTCAGCAGCGACTCGCCGGCCATCCGGCCCTGCAGACGCGCGGCCACGCGCTCGGCCTCGTGTTCGGCCGGCATCCGGGTGACGAAGGCGTAGACCGAGGCCGGAATGACCGTGCACAGGGCGCCGATGACCAGGAATGCCAGGCGCCATCCGCCGACGCCGAGCATCCAGTTGGCCAGATACGGCATGAGCACACCGCACGAGCCGAGGCCGGCCATGAGGATGCCCAGTGCCATGCCGCGACGGTCCTGGAACCACGCACTCACCACGGTTGAGTGCGCCACCGGGTTCACGGCGCCCGCTCCGGCGCCGATCACCACACAGAGCAGGTAGAAGACGAGTTGGTTGTTCGGAAGCGCGGCCATCAGCATGAGGCCGATTCCGAACGCCAGCGACATCGGAACCGAGGGAATCTTGGGCCCGAACCGGTCGATGAGGAAGCCCAGGATGACGATGCTGATCCCCACCAGCATCGTTTCGATGGACAGACCGTTGCTGATTACGCTTCGTTCCCAGCCGAACTCCTGGGTCATGGGCTTGCCCAGAATGTTGAACAGGACGTTGACCGCTGTCGTGCCGAACAGCAGAGTCACGAAACCTGTGACGACGTACCACCAGCGGTTCAGGTGCCGCGTGGACGCTGTGCTCATGGGAGCTCCTGTCGATCGATGTCGATGGTCGGACAGTGGACTTGGGGGTGCGGGCGAGCCACCGGAGTGGCGCTCGTCACAGCATGAGAGCATATGGACAGGCCAAATGCAAAGGCCAGACCAAACAGCCTCAGGCGGTTCCCACAGCCGTTCTCCTCGGTACTCCGAAGTCGAACATCCTGCTCGCGATGCGGCGCAGCTGGAGCTCGTCGGTGCCCTCGGTGATGCGGTAGCGGCGGTGGTGGCGGTAGATGTGCTCGAACTGCTTGTGGCGGGTGTATCCGACGCCGCCGTGGATCTGGATCGCGCGGTCGGCGGCCCGGCACGCGAGCTGGTTGCTGCGCAGATTCACCATCGCGACCTTGTCGGTGACGGCCGTCTTCCCGAGCTCGTCCATCATCGCCGCGGTCTTGTAGATGGTGTTGCGGATCAGCTCGGCGTCCGTCTGCAGTTCCACCAGCTGCCACTGGATGCCCTGATGTTCGTGCAGCGGCTTGCCGAAGACCACCCGTTCCTGCGCGTACCGCACACTCTCGTCGATGCAGTACTGCGCGGCGCCGAGCGACGACGCCGCCTGCCGGATGCGGTTCTCGTGGACGAACAACTGGGCGCAGTCGAGTCCGCGGCCGACCTCGCCGACCACGGCGCTCGCGGGGACCCGCACGTCGTCGAGATGGACCTCCGAATGGTCGCTGGGCATGTTGAACGTCCAGTGGTTGAACGGCACCGAGAACCCGGGGGAGTTCGTCGGCACGAGGAACGCGGTGATGCCGTCCGCCTTGCCTGCCTGCCCGGACGTGCGCGCGAACACGAGGTCGACCTGGGAACAGTCGACGAGGCTGTTGAAGCGCTTCGCCCCGGTGATCACCCAGTCGTCGCCGTCGCGCCGGGCCGTCGTCTCCAGGTACGTCGCGTCGCTGCCGTGGCCCGGCTCGGTGAGGCCGAACGCGATCTCGATGTCACCGCGGATCAGCGGCTCGAGGTACTGCTCCCGCTGCTCGTCGGTGCCGTATTCGTGCAGCACGAGGGCGAGGGGGAGATTCGCGACCACCGATGCCTCGTCGGAATGGGGGAAGTGCAGACCCGACCCCCGGGTGAGGAGGTGCTCGCGGACGACGGCCATCGCAAGGTTGCTGCCGTCGTTGCCGCCGAGCGCCCGGGGCAGCGGAAACCGGAAGAAGCCGGCGGCGTCGGATCGACGTCGCGCCTCGAGAAGCAACTCACGCCATTCCTGCTTCGGAAACCCGTCCCGTTCCCAGTCCGTGCGGGCGTACTCGCGGCGGTGGTCGAAGAACTGCGGGTGCTTGGCCTCGAGCGGTGCGATCTCACGGTCGATGAACGCGTCGAGGTCGGTGACGAACTGCTGCACGTCGTCGGGAATGGTCCAGTCCATGGGGCGTCCTCCGATTCGGGTACCGATGCGTCGGACGGTAGGGAGCGAGGGGGCGCGCGGCCACGACATCGCCGCCGCGCACTGTTGATTTCTCCAGTGCCGGATCTCCGGTCCCTGTGGACCGGGTGGTTGCCGTGGTTGCATGCGGTCATGCTGAAGCTGAACGGGATCGACGAGTTGGTCGCGAGGGTCGGCACCGACCTCGGCACGACGGACTGGTACGACGTGACCCAGGACCGCATCACGGCGTTCGCGCACGACACCCAGGACTTCGAGCGAATCCACCTCGACCCCGAGCGGGGCCGGGAGGCCGGATTCGGCGGCACGATCGCCCACGGGATGTTCACCCTGTCGCTCGGGCCGAAGTTCCTCTACGAGATCTTCGAGATGAACGGGCACTCGTTGGGCCTCAACTACGGGTTCGACACGGTGCGGTTCCTGAATCCCGTCCGGGTCGGTGCACGGATCCGCATGACGGCGCGACTGCAGGATGCGCGGCCGATCGACGGCGGATACCGGTTCACGATCCGGCAGACCTTCCAGATCGAGGATTCCGACAAGCCCGCCTGCGTCGCGGACGCGGTCGTGGCCTACTTCCACTGAACACGAGGAGAGTGACGTCCATGCGCGCAGTCGTCGTCGAGGAACTGACCGGCCCGGAGGCCGTCACCTTGGCAGAAGTACCGGAACCTGTCGGCGCCCACCCCCGGGCGGACGGGCAGCGGCTTCTGGTCGACGTGCACGCCGCCGGTCTGTCGTTCATCGACCCGTTGCAGACCTGGGGCAAATACCAGAACGGCGTGCCGACACCATACGTATGTGGTAGCGAGTTCGCGGGTGTCGTGGTCGAGGCACCGGCCGGCACCGACTTCCGGCCGGGCGACCGGGTCGGGGGAATCGTCTGGCACGGAGCGCTCGCCGACCGTGCCCTGGCTCTGCCCGACTACACGGTGAAGCTCCCGGCGACGCTGTCGTTCGTGGAAGGGGCTGCCCTGTACATGAATTACTCGACGGCCTGGTACGCGCTGCATCGAGCGCAGGTGCAGCCGGGGGAGTACGTCCTCGTCCACGGCGCCGCGGGCGGAGTGGGCACTGCCGCGCTCGATCTCGCGGACACCTTCGGGGTGAAGGCGATCGCGGTCGTCTCCAGCGACGGGAAGGAAGAGGTCGCGCGCGGATGCGGTGCACACGCGGTGGTCCGGTCGGACGGGACCTGGCTCGACGACGTCCGCGATCTGACCGACGGGCGGGGCGTCCACGTGGTGATCGACCCGGTAGGCGGCGACCGGTTCACCGACTCGCTCCGCGCGCTGCGTCAGGGCGGCCGACTCGTCGTCGTCGGATTCACCGGAGGCTCGATTCCCACCGTGAAGGTCAATCGCCTCCTCCACCGCAACCTCACCGTCACGGGAATCACCATGGACAACATGGAAACCGAGTATCCCGGGACGCTACGGATGGTCCGGGACGCCGTCGAGACGCTCGCCGCCGAGGGACGGATCCGGCCGTACGTCGGGGCGACCTTCCCGCTCGACCAGGCATCGAGCGCCCTCCGCGCGCTCGACGACCGCGCCGCGGTCGGGAAGGTCGTCGTCGAGGTGGTACCTCACAATGTCACGGAGGTGGTGGCGGCCGGAGGTGTCAGGCCTGAGGAGCCACCGGTGCCCCGAGGACGGTGAGGCCGCGCTCGATCACCTCGGCGAGGCTGTCGGCGGCGACGACGAGCGCCGGGTCCGGATCGGTGCGCCTCCGGTTGCGCTTGACGAAGACCGAGATGGTCGACGCCGTCTTGTAGTGGCAGTAGGCGAGGAACCAGTCCAGGTCCGGAAGCGGCACATCACGCTCGGCGAGGTAGGCGCCCAACAGTTCGCTGCGGGACGGCATCCCGGTGCCGGCCTCGACATCGGGCGCGGGACGGGACCGCCGGAACCGGTGGACCGGGTCGGTGTGCATCAGCAACCACGCCAGGTCGGTACGGGGATCGCCGATCGACCAGATTTCCCAGTCGATGACCGCGGCGAGGTCTTCGCCGGAAAAGAGCATGTTCGCGAGTCGGTAGTCGCCGTGCAGCAGGGTGGGTGCGACCGGTGCCGGGATCCGGTCCACCAGCGCCGCATGGAGTTCGGCGTGCCGCGGTGCGATGTCGTCGTCGACGGTGTCGAGGAGTCGCTGCCAGCGCGCGAGTTCGTCCGCGACCGTCACGACGGGTTCGTCTCCCACGCCCAGCGCGAGGGGGTCGAGGTTCTGCATCCGCGCGAGCATCCCGGCGGCCGCGCGGGCACGGACGGCGACCGTGCCGGAGGAGGGGGGAGAATCGGCGACGTCGAGGAGTGGTTCGTAGGACTGGCCGTCCACCAGCGTCATGGCGAAGAACGGTGGCCGTTCGGGTGTCCCGTCCTCCTCGAAGAGAATCGACGGTACGCGGACACCGGGCGCGGCGCAGAGCAGGCGGATGATGCGCGCCTGGCGGAGGACGTCGCGGTTGCGGACCGGTTCCAGTCCGGGCGGTGCCATCTTGAGGACGATGCCGGTGTCGGGCAGGCCCGGTCGGGTCAGCGTGGCCCGGTAGGTCAGACTCGACACGCCACCCGGCAGCGGCGTTGGCGCGGACACCACAGATCCCGGCCACACGCGGCCTGCCGTCGCGGTTGCCCGTGTGGTCAGCGAGTTCACGTCGAATTCCGTCACGAATCCACCATCGGACCGGCCCGTCGGTCCCGCAAGCACGGGCACGGCTGTCGCTGAAGAAATCTCCAGTGGCGTTTCGTGTGACTCTTCGGCAGTCACCCGAGGCCGTGATAGAGCTTGACAATGCCGAATACCGCCGATGACCGAAACATGCTGGAGCGATTCTCCTTGCGCGGGAAGGTGGCGATCGTGACAGGAGCATCCTCCGGTCTCGGCGTGGCCTACGCACTCGCGCTGGCGCAGGCGGGCGCGGACGTCGTCCTCGGCGCCCGGCGCGGCGACAAACTGGCCGCGACCGCGGAGTTGGTGCGGCAATACAACCCCCGCGCGGTGGCGGTCGAGACCGACGTCACGCAGGTGGATCAGTGCAATCGGCTCGTCGACGCCGCCGTCGAGGCATTCGGAACGGTTGACGTCCTCGTCAACAATGCGGGCACCGGCGGCGAGTACCACCACGTGACGCAGGATCCGCCCGACCACTTCCGGTCCGTCGTCGACGTCAACCTGCACGGCTCCTACTGGATGATCCAGGCGTGCGCGCGGGTGATGGGGGCAGGCAGTTCGATCGTGAACGTCTCCAGCGTCATGGCACTCACGACGGCGAAGATGCCCGCCGCCGCATACAGCGCGAGCAAGGCGGCCGTCCTCGGCCTGACCCGCGACCTCGCCGCGCAACTCGGGCCGAGTGGAATTCGCGTCAATGCCATTCTGCCGGGGGTCTTTCCGTCGGAGGCGACCGCGCACTACAGCGAGAATTACAAGCGCAAGATCATCGACGCCAAGATTCCCCTCGGACGCATCGGCGACCCCGAAGACATCGCCGCGGTCGTGGTGTTCCTGGCGGGCGACGCGTCCGCGTATCTGACCGGGGTGAGTCTCCCCGTCGACGGCGGCGTGCTGGTGAACTGAGCACCCCCGCTCACTCCCGGACCGTGACCACGACTTTCCCGGTGGCCTGCCGATCGTCGAGGAGACGCAGAGCCCGGCCACCGTCCTCGAGGGGGAGCACGTGTCCGACGACGGGGCGGATGGCGTCGCGGGAGAGCAGTTCTTCGATTTCTCGGGTCATTCGCTCGGCCACCTCGGGGAACCGGGAGACGTACGGCGCGAGCGCGACACCCACCACACCGAGATCGCGTAGCAGCAGTCGATTGACCTTGACCGTGGGGATCTCTCCCGACGTGAACCCCACAACGGCGAGTCGGCCACCCACGTCGAGTGCCCGCAGCGAGTCGGTGAACCGGTCTCCGCCCACCGGGTCGACGACGATCTGCACCCCGAGCCCGTTGGTGAGTTCCTTGACCCGGGAGAGCCAGTCGCCGTCACTCCGGACCACCGACTGTGCGCCCGCCCCACGCGCGACCTCCTCCTTCGCGTCCGTGGAGACGACCCCGATCACGGTGCCTCCTAGCGCCGACGCGACCTGCACCGTGGCGGTCCCGACACCGCCCGCGGCACCGTGCACGAGAACGGTGTCGCCGGAGCGGAACCCGGTCCGGTACAGCGAGAACCACGCCGTCGAATAATTGAGGACGATCGCGGCACCGTCGGTGAAACTCATGGTGTCGGGAAGACGGGCGGTGTACTGCTCGAGGCCGAGAGCGCGCTCGGCCATCCCGCCCCACAGTGTCAGACTGGCGACGCGGTCGCCGGGCCCGAATCGGGATCCCTCCGGAGCCTCCAGGACGATGCCGGCGACCTCGCCGCCCGGCGCATACGGCGGCGGGGTGGCGTGCTGGTACTCCCCACGGCTCTGGAGGAGGTCCGGGAACGACACACCCGCGGCGTGCACGTCGATCAGGAGCCGCCTTCCGTCCGCCCAGGGATGCGCGGCGACGGGTTCCGGAAGGTTGCCGACGCGCCCCGTGCCGGGGCCCGTCGTGTCGTCCAGCACGAATGCACGCATCCCCGCGGACGCCATCAGCGCTGCGCCACCGAGGATGTGACCGTGCGGGTGTTCAGGCCGTCGCCGGCGTCGACGGTGAGGAACTGACCGGTGACACTGCGGGCGGTGGGGGAGGCGAAGAACGCGACGGCGTCCGCGATGTCGGCCGGCTCGACGAAGCCATTGGGCATCGACGCGAGCCACGCGTCCTGGATGTCCTGCGGCATGGACAGGATGCCGGAACTGGCGGTCATGCCAGGAAGGACGGCGTTGGCGGTGATGCCCAGGGCGACGTTCTCGGCCGCAACGGTCTTGACCAGACCGAGCAGGCCGGCCTTCGTGGTGCTGTAGGACACCTGGGCCGGCATGCCCTGCGTGCCTGCGGTACTGGAGATGACGACGACGCGTCCGTACCGCCGCTCCCGCATCCCCGGAAGACACTGCTGGAGCACTCGAAAGGTCCCGGTGAGATTGACGTCGAGATCCTTCCGCCACTTATCGATCGACATGCTGTGTGCGGCACCGAACATCGTCGTCAGCCCCGCGTTCGCGACGTAGACGTCGATGTCGTCGAGTGGCGGCAACTCGTCGGCGGAGATGTCGGCCTGATACGTGCATCCAGGTGAGCGGTCGAGAGTGATCACGTCCAACCCGTCGGCCTCGAGCCGCGTAACGATGGCCTTGCCGATACTGCCTTCGCGTGCGGCACCGGTCACCAGTGCCTTGCGGCGGCGCGAGTCGGTCATGCGGATCTCCGTTCGTCGGGAAGGGCCGCGGCGTCGTTCCCCGTGTCGGCGCAACGGTTTTCGATGTGGAAGGCCGGATGGTCGCGCAATCGGAGGACGAGGAGCGCGGTCTGGATACTCAATTGATGTGATGCGTCACCGGTGACGTCGAGTCCGGTGAGGGCATGCACCCGCGACAACCGGAGCCGGACCGTGTTCTCGTGCACGCTCAGCCGGCTGGCCGTGCGACGCATGCTGCGATTCTCCTCGAACCAGACGGCCAGGGTGCGAATCAGTTCCGTCGACACCGCGTCGTCGTCCAGGAGTGGCCCGAGCATGTCGTCGATGAAGTGCCGGAGCGCCGAGACCTCGCCGTTCGCGAGGAACAGCCGGGCCGGTCCCAGATCGTCGACGGCGAGAACCCGGTGCCGCGTTCCGTGAGTGAACCGGTCGATGCAGCGCACCACCTCCCGTGCCTCCCGGTATGCGCGGGCGAACGAATCGGGTTCGTAGACCGACGACACCCCGGCGATCAGACCGCTCGCCGGGCACAACTCGGCGGCCGCGGTCTCGAGCACCGACGTGATGCGCCCGACGACAGCGGGGGACGCGACCTGCGGTGGTGCCTCGATGAGCAGGAGGATTCCCTCCGACCCCCGCGTCGACAGCACCTCCAGGCCGAGGGCCCGCTCGGTGTACTCGGCGAGCGAACGGTCGAGATCTTCGGGTGCGCGCTCGGAATCGCGGACGTAGACCAGGGCGCGGTGTGCGTGGACGTTCACGCCGAGATACTCGGCGCCGGCCGCGAGATCCTTCCAGGCGCCGGAACCCCGGACGAGTTGCCGGGCGAAGTTCGACCGCGCGTTCCAGGCCACTCGGGTGATGCGACGCTGGGTGAGGAACTGCGCTCCGATGCGGCGGGCGCAGCGCAATGTCACGTACTCGTCCGTGGGCTGGAACGGCGTGGGGTACTCGTCCACGACAAGCCATCCGAGGTGTTCGCCGCGTTCGACGACGGCGCTGAGGAGCTTCCGCCGAGACAATCCGGTGCCGAGTTCGGCCGCCAGCAACACGGGATCTGCGGTGGGCGGCGAGGCGACGGTGTGCCCACGCAGAATCTCTCGGAGTGGCGGGAACGTCGCCTGTCTACTGGCTCCGGGCCGGGTGGACGCGACGGAATGTCCCTGACGATCGAAGAGGGTCACCGTTTTGCCGGTGGTCTCCGAGCAGACCCGGACGATCGCGGACAGGCAGTCGACCGCGACGGCGGCGTCGTCGAGAAGTTCGTCGAACACGCTCAGCGGCAGATGCTTACGGCCGGCGCCCTCGTCTGCGGTGGACATCGACGTCAGCGATGATGCTCGAGGAGCAGCGCGCGGACCGAGGCCGTGTGCTCGATGGCCGCTTCCATCGACGTGGTTGCCGGCACCAGGGTGATGTTGTCGGCGCCTGCCTCGACGAAGGCACTGAGCCACTCGGCGACCTGCTCGGGCGTGCCGGCGGGGGCCAGGTGGCGGAACTTCTCCCGCGGCAACTGGTACAACGCCTGCATCTTGTCGCCGACGAGTCGATCCGCGGTCTCGGCGTCGGTGTCGAGTCCGCACCAGACGTTGACGCCGAACGAGTCGGGAGTCCGGTTCTCCCGCGCGGCCGCGTCGAGGATGGCGGTACGGGTTTCGGCGAAGCGTCGCGGTGTGCAGAAGATGCCGAGCCAGCCGTCGCCGTAGCGCGCGGTCCGGCGGATCGCGGAGTCGCCGCGGCCGCCGATCAGGATCGGGACAGCCGGTTGCGGCGCCGGCAGGATGCGTGCCCGGTCGAGGGTGAAGAACTCACCGTGATGCGTCATTTCCTCACCGGTGAGGACGGCGCGCAGCACCTCGAGGGTCTCGTCGAGTCGACGGCCGCGGGTGCTGGGGTCGACGCCGCTGTTCGAGATCTCGGAGCGGTCTTCGCCGCCCACGCCGGCACCCAGGACCAGCCGGCCGGGCGCGATCTGCGACAGCGTCGCGATCTGGCGGGCGGCGAGCATCGGGTGCCGCAGTCCGAGCAGGTACACACCGATGATCACCGACAACGTGTCGTGGGTCGACAGCACGGACGTGGCCGACACCATGCCGTCGAACCCGGTCCCACCGTGGAAGCTGATGTGGTCACCGACCGTGATGTGGTCGATTCCCGCCTCTGCTGCGGAATCGAGAAGAAGCCGCCGATCTGCGGGTTTCGGCACGAGGAGTGCGTCGGTGACCGACAATCCCACTCTGATCGACACGCTGATCTCCTCTCTCATGCGAATGGACTGACCATAAACTTTCTACCCTGGCTGTGGCAAGGGCGGGGTGGACACCGGGCACGTCGCGGTCACAGCATCGAGCTGCCGCCGTTCACGCTGATCACCTGACCGGTCACGTAGGAGGCCTCCTCCGAAGCGACGAAGGCAACCGCCGCAGCGACCTCCTCGACTGTTCCCGGTCGATCCATCGGGATGAGGTTGCGCATCTGGGCGCCGAAGACCGCCATGTCCTCTTTCACTTCGGGGGCTGCGGACGCCAACTTCGCGGCCGCCTCCGGCGTCTCGATCCACGCCGGAGCGACCGTGTTCACGGTGATGCCGGAATCCGCGAACTCCCGCGCGAGACCGGTTCCGAACGCATGGACTCCGCCCTTCGCGGCGTTGTAGATCGCGTGCCGGTACAGCCCGTTCCGTACGGATTCCGCCCCGATGTGGACGATCCGGCCGTATCCGGCGTCGACCATGTGGGGGAGTGCTTCGAGCGTGGTGTACAGGGTCGTCCAGAGATTGCGGTCGATGGTGGCCCGCAGCGTCTCCTCGGTGTGGTCGAACGTCGGCAGGATGACACCGCCGCCCGCGCAGTTCACCAGCACGTCCACTGCGCCACGGTCGGTGACCGCCCGTCGGATGAGATCGGCGGCGTCCTCCCGCCGCGATAGGTCCCCGACCACCGTGGTCACCGACGCCGCGTTGCCGGGCCGGAGGTGTTCGGCCACCGCCTCCACCGCGTTCGCACTGAGATCTCCGAGGACGAGATCCGCGCCCTCGTCTGCAAGTCGCACGGCGATGGCGCGGCCGATTCCGCTGCCGGCCCCGGTGACGATCGCGGTCCGGCCTTTGAACCTGTTCATGTGGGGGTACTACCTTCCGCTGGAATGCGCTGGGCGCGAGGCTGTTCAGTCTTCGTTCGGTGCGACGTACACCCGGCCGTCGGTCACCACGGTGCGGTACTTCTTCAGCGCCAGCACGGCGGGAAAGCACAGAGGCGCCCCGGTGCGGACGTCGAAGCGGGCCATGTGGAGCGTGCAGAGCACCTCGTGCCCCTCGAGTTCGCCCTCCTCGCCCAGCGACCACTTCTCGTGGCTGCAGGAATCGGACGTGGCGAAGAACTCGCCGTCGACGCGATAGACGGCGATCCCGCCATCCGCGTCCAACCGAAGGTTTTCGCCGTCGGTCAGATCGTCCTCGTTGCACGCGAAGATCAGTGCTTCGGTGGACATTTCTGGTGCCATGGTCGGCCTTTCGTACAGCGGGGATGCGTTCAGATGATGAAGCTGATCTTGCCCTGGGGATCGAGCATGTCGTGGGCCAGGACGGCCCGTTTCCGGCGGATCATGAACGACGAATTCCGGGGTACCAAGTCGTAGTCGTAGCGGCCCACGTAGGTGTCGAACTTGCCGGCCTTGGCCCGGTTGATGATGAAATTGGCGGTGACGGAGATCGATTCGTCGGTTTCGTCCAGAATCTGCACGTTGCCGACGATCCGGCTCGTCTGCGAATGCGGAAACTCGGCGTGCGCTTCCGGCTTCTTGAGGCGGATCACGCGCTGTTCGAGCATGGTGCGACCGTCGTGGATGAGCGACCACGTGAGTCCTGGGTCTGCATCCGGACGGTCCGTGGCGGGCACTTCGTACGTGCAATCGAGTGTGAACAGGTCGAGCCACTCCTCGAGCCGCCATCGATCGATCAGGGCGGCTTCGTGGAAGAGGAACTCCTCTACTGCACTACGAGTGGTGATGGAGGGGGTCTCCGACAGGGAAGTCATAGGGATGTCTTTCTGAGATGACTAGCTGCATTGTGGATGATTCGGTGTGGTCCAGCCAGGTCAGGCATCGACACCCTGTTTGTCGAAGGGAACGAAGGACGTTCCCTCGGTGGGGAGCTGTTCTCCGGTAATGCGCCTGTTCCATTCTCGCCACCACGACCGCATCTGCAGTTCGTCGTTGGCCGCCGGGACCGGCTTGCCCATTCCCTTCGACACGTCGGACCAGCCGATCTCGCCGCGTGCGCCGAACCCCTTCTGGGCCTGCTCGAGCGCCTCGACGTCGTCCGGGGTTGCGAGCCCCGCCGGTCCCCAGAACGTGAGCGCGTTGTTGATGCGATATTTGACGAACTCTTCGTCGACACCCTTGGGGATGATCTGCCAGCCGGTGACGAGGGTTTCCGAAGCGCTGACCGGGTAGAAGGTGCGCAGCGTCAGTCCGAAGCTGAGGTCGATCAAAATGAGGCTGGGAAAGAACACCGAGTTTCGTGCGAGACCGAACATCGCGTTGGCGTAGTTCTCACCGAAGGCCTGCTCTGCCTGTGCTCGAAGGCCGGCGAGGGTGCGCTTGACACTGTCGGTCGCCAGCGGGAGCCCGTTGGCCGGATACATCAGTGTGGCATGCCCGTTCGGGAATTCGGTGCCCATACCGGCCGGCGCGACCCCGTTTACGGTGTCCTGGCCCAGCATCGGGGGCGTGGCACCCAGTTCCATCATCATCTCGAAATAGGTGTGATGCACGGACTTGGCGTGGTATCCGTCGATGCTGTTCTCGACGAGGAGCTTCCAGTTGGCCTTCAGCGAATACTTGTGCGTGCCCTCGAGGATGGCGACGCCTTCGGGGGATTGATCGGCCGCGAGGTCGATGAAGTAGCGGGCTTCACCGAGGAACGTCAGCAGATCGGGTGCGTCGGGATCGAAGTTCACGAAGTAGAGCCCGCGGTAGGAGTCGACCTGTGCCGGAGACTTCAGACCCTTGT
Source organism: Rhodococcus sp. 4CII (assembly GCF_014256275.1). Classification (NCBI taxonomy): domain Bacteria; kingdom Bacillati; phylum Actinomycetota; class Actinomycetes; order Mycobacteriales; family Nocardiaceae; genus Rhodococcus; species Rhodococcus sp. 4CII. Next base: position 2,539,676 of record NZ_JACCFE010000002.1, on the reverse strand, counting down.
ACACCGCTGCCGGCTCGCTCTTGTAGTCCTCGTTACCGGGCACGTTGACCAGCTCACCCGAGTTCCGGTACGCCCAGCCGTGATAGAAGCACGTGAAGATCTTGGCGTTGCCCGAGGAGTGCCGGCAGACGGAGGACCCGCGGTGCAGGCAGGTGTTGAGCAGCACCCGCACGTCACCGTTGCGGTCGCGGTTGAAGATCACCGGCCGGCCGCCGACGTCGCGGGTTTGGAAATCGTTCTTGCCGGGAATCTCGGACTCGTGACCCACATAGAGCCACGTCTTGCCGAAAATCTCTTTTCGCTCGCGCTGCAACACGTCTTCAGAAGTGAAGGCCTCCCGGTTGACCCGGAAGAGGTTGTTCTCGCGGTCGTCGATGACGAATTGCTCTGCGGTCATGAGGATGATCCGTTCTGGTGAGGTGTCGGATTGGCTGCGGCGATATCCCTGAAGAGCCAACTGTCGGGATCGGAGCCGGTGGCCGGAACGACCAGCACGGCAGTGGGACCGATTGCCATCCAGTTCCTTCCGTCGTCGTCCGGTTCGGCGGGCAGAATCTCCACGGTCGTGAAGACCTCGTTGCTCAGGTCGTGGGTTCCGATGATCACGTTGACCTTGCAACCCTCGGTCTCGATGTGAAGGATCTTGTCGGGGCCACCTTTGAAATGCTGGATCTGACGCATGAGTGCCTTCCTTATCGGGCGGGAGTGCTTTCGCCGACGAGGTCCTCGAGACTCCCGCCGCGACGGTGGTTCTTGCGAAATGCAGCGACGACTCGGGCGTCGTTGACGCTGACCTGCGCTATCGGGGTGTTGTCGGCGTCGGTGTACACGGCACGGAATCGGCCCTCCGACATCGACCCTTCGCGATGGGCGAGATCGCCGAGTGAGGGCCTTCCGACGATCTGGATCCGGGAGCCGTACTGGTCCGACCACACGTAGGGAAGCTGCGGTGCAGGCGGTTCGGCGCCGGTCAGGATCGCAGCGGCCGCGTCGGCCTGCTCGCCCGCACTGGTCCAATGCTCGATCCGTGCGGTGACATCCAACAACGGGTGGCGACGCAGGGCGAGATCTCCGATGGCGAAGATCGAGGGGAAGCCTTCGACCTCGAAGCGGTCGTTGCACGGCACCCCGCCGTCGATGGGAAGTCCACTGCCCTCGAGCCACTGCGTATTCGGTTCTGCACCGACGCCGACGACCACCAGGTCGGCGGGTACTTCACGCCCGTCGGCAAGGGCCACGCCTTCGACCTGCTTGCTGCCGAGGAATCGCTCGACACGCGCTCCGGTGACGAGTTCGGTGCCGTGGAGCGCATGGATCGAGGAGACTTCGCGTCCCACTTCTTCGCCCAGAATCTGGCTCATGGGGACGGCGAGTGTCTCGATGACGGTGACGTCGAGACCGCGGCGTCGCGCCGCGGAGGCGAATTCGGCGCCGATGAACCCGGCCCCCACCACCGCCACCCGGGGTCTGCCGGCGAGACCTTCTCGTAGAGCCGTCGCATCGTCGAGTGTTCGTAGCGTGTGGACACCGGCCAGGCCGGAGGGCACCGGCAAGGTGCGGGCTCGCGCGCCGGTCGCGATGACCAACCGCTCGTAAGTGATTTCCTCGCCGGTGTGGGTGACCACGACCTGCCGCTCCGGGTCAAGGGTGGTGGCGTGCACGCCCAGCCGGACGTCGAGGTCGAACTCCGCTGCGAGTTCGGGAGTGAGGAGGCGCGGAACGTCCGGGACATCTCCCTCGGCCAAGAGATCCTTGGACAGCGGGGGCTTGTCGTACGGCCAGTGCTCCTCGCTCTCCAGGAGCACGATGCGCCCGGCGAAACCGCGCTGTCGCAGAGCGATTGCTGTTCTGGTGCCTGCAACCGAGGCGCCGACGATCAGGAAGGACATAGTCGAAACGTAGCCACCCGCCGCATCCGGAGTGTGCGTGGTTCCGGCCGCTGGAACACCTCACGGCGATGGACAGAAACGGCCGAAGGGCCGACACCGGATCCTGAGATCCGGTGTCGGCCCTTCGGCGGGAAGGTCAGGCAGTAACCAGGGAGCGATCGATCAGCGGCAATTCGGGGCGGCGGTCGGAGACGCCCGCGGCATCGGCGAGATCCCCGGACACCTTGCCGTCCCGGAAGAACTCCAGGAAGACCGGGTTGAACAGGTCGGGCCGGTCGGTCTGGCCCTGGTGGCCGCACTCGTCGGGATAGAAGAACTGGACGTTGGGCAGGTGATCTTCCTGGACGTATCCCCACTCGACCGGAGTCAGGATGTCCTGTCGGCCGTAGAGGTAGAGCCCGGGTGTGCTCAACCGGTCCAGGCGCCCCTTCGTCACCAGACGGGCGGCGCGATTTTCGTCCGTCCAGTCGGTGATTCGACGGTACTGCAGGAGGGTGGGCCAGAACTTGGCGTGTGCATCCATGCGGTCCCTCGCCGAGAGGTAACGCATGTCGATCAGATCTTCGCTGATTGCCTCTCCTCGATGGATGATCGCCTCCATCATCGTGCGCATTCCGTCACGGGTGCCGTCGTAGGCGGTGAGGCGGAACTCGCCGGCCGGCGGGGTCAGGTGTTCCGGGACCACGTCGCCGACATCTCCCGCGATCAGGATGAAGCTCTTGACCTTGTCCGGGTGTGCAACCGTGTAGTTGACCGTGTTCATGCAGCCCATGGAATTTCCGGCGAGGTGGAACTCGTCGAGGCACAGTGCGGTGGCGAACTGGTCGATGAAGTCGACGAAGGACTCCATGCCGTCCGGCCAGTACTCTTCCCGCGTGTCCGACAAGCCGAAGCCGGGCATGTCGGGACAGTAGACGCGGAAACCGTGCTCCGCGAGGTAGGGCGCCATGAAGCGCCACCCCGCGAGGCCTGACGACCCGGGCAGACCGCCGTGGAGCAGGACCACGGCGGGGCCCGAAGTGCCGGCAGTCATGTAATGCGCGCGGGCGCCGTTCGCGAGTCGTACCCAGCGGCTGGCGAGCCCGGGAACGTCGACGAGGTTTTCATCAGTGAGTGCCATAGTGATCTTCCTTTATCGGTGAGAAGTGATCGGTGACGAGCTCGCCGGAAGACAGACCGAGGAACTCGAGCGCGTTGTCGCGCAGGATTCTGGGAACCGCTCCGGGAGGCAAATGCTCTGCCGCAGAATCCAAGTCCGTCAGGCCGCCTTCGGGTTGGCCCGGGATGAACGGGTGATCGCTACCGAGCAGCACCCTGTTCGGGCCGAAGCGATGCACCAAGGCCGGCAGGTGCGCCGCATCGAACACCAACGTGTCTGCATACAGTCGCGATACGAGGAGGTCCAGCTCCTCCGGTGTGTGCGTGCCGGCGATCTGTGCGCCGAGGCGCAGTCTCGGGTATGCCCAGGGGAAGGTGCCGCATCCATGGACCATGGCGATGCGGAGGCCACGGTGGCGGTCCAGGACCCCTCCGAAGACGAGGGCCGTCGCCGCCAACGCGGTGTCCGACGGCATCCCCAATCCGAAGTCGTAAGTGAATCCGGAACGGCGCACCGCGCCGCCGCCACCGTCGACGGGATGGACCAGGACCGCGAGTCCGAGGCCGTCGACGGCGTCGAAGAAGTACTCCAACGCGGTATCGTCCAATTCCATTCCGTCGATACGGGTGCCGATCTCGATGCCACGAAGCCCCAGAACTTCCGAAAGATAACGTAATTCGGCCACGCATTCGGGAGGAGACCCCAGGGGAACAGTGCCGATTCCGACGAGCCTGCCGTCGCCGTCTTCCACCGCACGAGCGACGGATTCGTTCACCCATCGGCAGTAGCCGGCGAATGGTGCCGCTGGAGCTCCGTATTCCAGCATGACTGGTACCGGGGAGATCGCCTGCACCGCCACGCCTGCGCGGTCCATGTCCGCCAATCGTGCCGGCACATCCCAGAGGGCGCGCCGGACGGTGCGGAAGTCGTCGGTCCCGCGGACCAGGCGACCGGTCTCCGGCGAGTCGATCACCAATCGAGGTGCTCGCGGGAAACCTGCGATGACCTCGGAGGGAGGCGCGTCCCGGGGGAAGTAGTGCGCATGCACATCGATGGTGCCGGGTGGAACCACGAGGGCCTCCTGTCGCATGCATCCGTCATTTCGCCGACTCACCCACGTCGTCGGGTGCGCCGGATTCGAGGAACGTTAGGGGCCTCCGCGCGGTGGCTGCCGGGGATGTTCCGGGGGCTGGAACCGGGTGGTGAAACCCGTACCCTGAATACCGGCACATTGTGACCGCCGTTACAGTGGGTTCCCCGTGGGTCGGCGGAGCGGAGAGTGCGGAGGCCCGGATGGTGCACATGGCAGAAGACAAGCAAGACGTCGGTGGCGCGGAGGGTACGCCTCCCTCCATCCTGGCGAAGGCGTTCTCGGTCATCGGAGCGTTCAACGAGCGTGATCGGGTTCTGACACTGACTCAGATCAGCCGCAAGACAGGCTTGCCCAAGTCGACGGTCCACCGATTGCTGCAGCGATTGGGTGAGCTGGATGTGATCGAGGAACACGGTGCGGGGTACCGACTCGGCATCCGCCTGCTGCAGCTGGTTTCCTCCATGCCGGTGGACGGAATGCGCGAGGTCGCGTTGCCGCACTTGGCACAGTTGCAGGCGTGGTCGAAGGAATCGGTGCACTTCGGCGTCCTCAGGGGCAACGAGGTCGTCGTGTTGCAGGCCCTCTTCGCCGTGGATCACGCGCGGCCTATCGGTGAGGTGGGCACCCGGATCCCCGCGCACCTGTCGGCGATGGGCCGGGCGATGATGGCCTACCTCCCCGAGGACGAACTCACCGAACTGCTCGCGGCCCCTCTCGTGGGGATGACGCCCAAGTCGGTGACGGATCCGGTGCAGATTTCCGACGAATTGAATCGCATACGGGTGTCGGGGGCAGCGATCACGAAGGACGGTGTGGTACTCGGCCTCGGAAACATCGCTGCGCCAGTCCTGATCAAAGGCCGGCCGATGGGGGCGATCGCCGTCCAGTTCGACTCGTCGAAGCCGGTCTCCGAGTCGATGATCAACGCCGTCAAACTGACTGCTCACCGCATCAGCCGCGACACGGCCCAGATGCTTTCCCAGGGCAGAGGAGATCTGTTCCCGTTCGACGACTGACGCCGCGTTCCGGGCAGTGGAACTTGTGGTGCGTGCGGCATCGGCACATCACACGATGAGGGAGCGATCCGCCCGGCGCGTGTGACGGCGCCGCGGCGTCACCTCAGAAAGGACGGCCCATGGGAAAATTCCTCGCCTGCGGCATGACCCATTACCCATTGTTGGCGGGAACCGACGAGCATATGGCGGGCCTGCTGCGATGGACCCTCACCGACCCGGACATCCCGGCAGAGGAGAAGGACCCGGCCAACTGGCCGGACCGCATGCGGCGCGAGTGGTCGGACGACGGCGGCACGGCCGCCGCAGCCGCACACCGTGCGGAACTGGTGGCGGATCTGAGTCGGGTCCGTGAAGCAATCGACGAATTCGCCCCCGACGTCGTCGTGGTGTGGGGCGACGACCAGTACGAGAACTTTCGCGAAGAGGTGGTGCCACCGTTCTGCGTGCTCGCCTACGGCGACCTCGAGGTACCCGCGTTCGAGGTGATGAACGAAAGGGGGAGCCCGAACTTCTGGGGCAAGCCCGACGACTTCGAGATCGTGATGCACGGTGACGTTGCTCGAGCCAGGCAACTCACGGACGGCCTGATCGAGCGCGGATTCGACATGGCCTACTCATACAAGAAACGTGCCGGCGCACACTTTCCGCACGCCATCCTCAACACACAGCTATTCCTCGACTACGAGAACGCCGGCGCGGAGATGTCGTACCCCTTCATCCCGATGACCGTCAATTGCTATGGGCAGCACGCCATCGCACGAAAGGGCGGATTGGCCAGATTCGCCGATATCGAGTCGGAGGTTCTCGACCCGGCGGGCCCGACGCCGGCGCGCTGTTTCCAGGTGGGTCGAGCGGTCGCGCAACATTTCCGCGACCGCGACCTCCGAGTGGCGTTCGTCGCCTCCTCGAGCTGGTCGCATGCCTTCCTGGCGGACAAGCTGTGGCATATGCGTCCCGACACCGAGGCCGACATGCGCATCTACAAGGCCCTGCTCGAAGACGACTTCGCGCTGATGCGCAACTACACCAGCGCAGAAGTCGTCGACGCCGGCCAGCACGAGATCCTGAACTGGTTCTGCATGCTCGGTGCGGTCGAGGAACTCGGCTTGCGCCGGGAATGGTCGGACCTCGTGGTGACCGATGTCTTCAACTCCAACAAGGCATTTGCCGTGTACGCATAGGCGCGGCAGGGGGCCGGTGGTCCAGCGACCACCGGCCACTCCCGTATCCGCGGGACTCACGCCGCGGATATTCCTCCGTTGACGCTGATGGCCTGTCCGGTGAGGCGCCGCGCGCCGGGGGAGGCGAGGAAGACGGCCAGGGCCGCGAGGTCTTCCGACTCGGGAACGCCGAGGTGAGCCTGCTGAGCGGCCTTGGCGAACAGTTTGGCGCTGAATCCGTCGGAGGTGATGCGTTCGGTCGACCCGGTTCCGTTGACGAGGGACGGAGTCAGGACGTTCACGCGGATTCCGCTGCGTTTGGCTTCGATGGCCAGGGCGCGGGTGAACATGACGATCGCCGCCTTTGCAGCGCCGATCACGGACTCGCCCGGCGTGGCGGTCTTGGCCGCATCCGACGCGACGTTGATGATCACGCCGCCCTTCCGCGTTGTCATGTGCGGGACGATCTCGCTCGCGAGATACATGGACGGCAACGCCAGTTGGTTGAAGGTCCGCGCGATGTCGTCGGTGGGGATGTTCGCGAAGAGTTCCGGCCGGACGTCGGCGGCTGTGGTGGATACCAGGATGTCCACGCCGTCCAGAATACGTTCGGCTTCAGAAGCGATATGCGCTGCACCGACGACGGTGGTGGCGTCGGCAGACAGGAAGGTCACCTCGCACGACGAGTTATAAGACGAGATGCGTTCGACGGCAGTCTGTCCGCGCTCGGTGCTACGTCCGACCACCAGAACGCGCGGAGCGCCGGCCTGGGCGAGGCCGACGGCGGTCGCGAGACCGATCCCGGCCGTGCCGCCCACGATGAGCGCACTGCTTTCCTTCAATTCCTTCGGCGGCGCAATTTCGTGCGTTCCCATTGGTGTACTCCGTTTCGGGTGAGGTGGGTCAGAGGGAGACGGTGCCGCGAGCGAAGATGTCCTTGGCGATGATTCGCTTCTGGATTTCGGCGGTGCCGTCCGCGACGAGGTACGCGGTGACGTCGCGGTAGCGCTGCTGCAGCGGTGATTCCGTGGAGTAGCCCAGATTTCCGTGCACTCGCATGGCGAACTCGATCGCGTTCTTGGCCACGACGGGCGGCCACCACTTGCTCATCGATGCCAGTGACGTGTGGGGCTGGGAGGTCTCACGGAGCCACAGGGCTCGGTAGCAGATCCAGCGTGCGCCCTCCAGATAGGTGGCGTGCTCGGAGAATTGGAATGCCAGTCCCTGGTGCTCGGAGAGTGGCTGCCCGAATGTCTCGCGCTGCTGGGCGTACGCGGCGGCTTCCTCCAGGCTCTGCTTCGCCGCTCCGAGGCACATCAGACCGAGGGCGGCGCGACTGAAGTCGAAGTGATCCATGACCGAATGGAATCCCTTGCCGAATTCACCGACGACGTGCGATTCGGGAATGAAGACGTCGGACAGGTGGATGCTGCCCCACCCCAGGGGAAGGCAGCCCATGCCGGGCATGTGGCTGACGCTGACCCCCTCCGCGTCGAGTGGCACGACGAAGCAGCTGACGCCCCGTGCACGGCTGGAACCGGGCTCGCGCGCGTAGACGAGTGCGGCGGTGGCATTCATTGCCCAGGAAATCGCGGTCTTCTCGCCGTTGAGAAGCCATCCGCCGTCGACTGCCGTTGCCGTGGTAGTCAGCGCGCTTGCGTCGGAACCCGACCCGGGTTCCGTCAGTGCGATCGCGATGGTCTGCTCACCGCTGATGAGGGGAGGGAGATAGCGCTCCTGAATCTCGTCCCGGCACAGTGCCAGTTGGGAGGCGACGAGACCGATCTGGACGGGCGCCGACGCCATGTTCACGTCGCCGTAGGCCAGTGTTTCGGTCGCGATTCCGAGCAGAACCGGATCTTCGGCGCCGGTTCCGCCGTACTGCTCGGGCAGGCCGATGCCGAGCAGACCGAGGTCGCCGATTTTCTTCATGATGTCGAAGGGGAACTCGGTTGATGCCGCTCGGTCGCGGTAACCGGGGAGGAGGACGCGATCGCTGAACGTTGCCAGCGTCTTTCGAAACTCTTCGTGTTCGTCGGTGAAGGCGAAAGAAACCATCGGAATGTGCTCCTGTGCGTTGCTTGGCTTGGGGATGCGGAAGAGGAAGCGCCGGCGTGCAGTGAGAATGCCGGGCGGTCGTCCGTCCCCGTGAGAAGTATTCTAGGTTTGAATAGTAGGTCGCCAAAGCATTTGAGGCAAGAGGTGTCCGACGGGTAGCTGCAGGCCGTCGCCGTCGGCCTGTCAGCAGAGAAGAGGTGCTCGACTCAGTGCCCGGTTTCGACGTCGCCGACCGCGCGACGGACGAGTTGCAGTTGTTCGACGAGGGATTCGAGCGTCTCGGTATCGACCGAGGCCAGGCCGAAGCGGACGCCCGCGAGTCGAGCGTTGGCGTCCTCGACCACGTCCACGCCGGCCGGGGTGAGCGTGGCGAGAACGGTGCGGCGATCCGTCGTGTGCGCTCGGCGTTCGACCAGGCCGGCCTTCACGAGTTGATCGACCGCCATCGAGACCGTGGTGGGATGGACCATGAGGTATTTGCTCAACTTGCCGAGCGTCCGAGTGTGATCCTCGGACAGTTGTAGCGAAGTGAGAATGAGATAGGCATTGCGCGACAATCGAAGTGAGCGCAACTCCTGGTCCATCGCCCGGACCACCCATTGGTGGGTGCGCAGCAACGCCATCGTGGTGGCGAACTCCAGTTCGGCCGAATCCTGCGACCCCGCCCATTCGGTGCGCATCCAGTCGACCACATCACCGCGATCGTCGTCGGCGGGCGCCGGCGGTTCACTCGCCACTGCGCGTCCTCTCCTCGTCACCGAACCACGTTGCGGTCGATGATAGACACCGCTCTCAGCCGTGGGACAGAACGACCTTGCCGAACCCGCTTCCCTGCTCGAGATGCTTGTGTGCCGCCGCAGCCTCCGCGAGCGGGAATACGGCACTGATGGGGACCGGAGGGACGTCCTTCGCGTCGAGCAGCGTCAGAAGCCCGGCGAAATCCTTTGGGCTGCCCATAGTGGTTCCGATCAGTTCGTACTGGCCGAAGTAGAACGGCCGGACGTCGAGGCTGGCGAGTTCGCTGCGCGACGCCCCCAGAACGACCAGCCGGCCACCCGGTCGCAGAGCTGCGATGGACTGTTCCCACGTCCCCACGGAGTCGAGGACGAGATCGAACCCCTGCCCGTCCGGGGAAAGCTCTCGCGCGGCTTCCGGCCACTCGGGGTCGGTATAGAGCACGCCGTTCGCCGCGCCGAGCTCCTGGGCCTGCGCGATCTTGGACGCCGACGACGACGTGACGGTCACGTGCGCCCCCACCGCGGATGCCAGCATCACGGCCATGGTTGCGACGCCGCCGCCTGCGCCCAGGACGAGGAGATTCTCGCCGGCGCGGAGGCGTCCGCGAGTGAAGAGGGCGCGATAGGTCGTGAGTCCGACCAGGGGCAGGGCGGCCGACTGTTCCCAGCTGAGGCCGCGCGGCTTCGGAGCGACGCAATTTTCCGGGACGCGGACCAGTTCGGCGTAGGTGCCGCGCTGGTGGTCACCGAGGATCTCCCACTGCGCGCCGGGGGCCGCCTCGCGGTCACCCCACCACAGCGACGGGAGGACGAGAACCTCCTCGCCGGTGTCCGTGCGGATACCCGCGCCGTCGGCGCCGAGGACGTGCGGCAGTGGGGACGAGTACTTGCCCTGGCGAACGAGAACGTCGTGCCAATTGAGCGCGGCGGCCTTCAGTCGGACGGTGACCCAGCCCGAGCTCGCAGCCGGATCGGGAATCGACTCCATCCTCAAGACGTCCGGCTCCCCGAACTCTTGCAACACCACGGCGTCCATCGAAGTCCTTTCGGTCGTACCTTTTCAATGGTAACATTGTTTTAGTAACGAGCACTGTGCCGAACGGTTGGGCGCACAGTGTCGGGTCCGACCTATGGAACATGCTCCCTCTCAACGCTATTGGCGACCCATCCTGTGTATGACGCGCCTTGCCTGCAGCGCGCGAATCGTGTTAAGTGATGGCAGTCACATATAACGAGTTGTCGGATGAGGAACGTCTGCCCTGCGACGCAATCCGCGTCGTGAGGCAACTGAACTACGGAGCGTGATGAGTCGGACGGCGCAATCAGTCGCAGTGCGGGACGAGGACCTTGTTCAGCACGCGCATGAGTATGCAGAACTGGCAGCGAAGATCCTCGGCCCGGGTTTTCGTGCTTGCACTTCCGATGATGCCTACGTCGCACTCGCCGCCGCCCGACATCAACTCGGGCAGGCGCTGACCGAGGGAAGCCTGCCCGAGGCCGACATCGAGGAGGCATGCTTCCTCTTGGTCCGGATCGAAGAACACCAGGAGCAGTGTGCCGAGAGCGCGGCCATCAGCCGTGCCGCCGAGTTGCGTGCCGTCCACGATGCCGCGGCAGGGCTACGTGATCTCGCATCCGATGACATCGTCCAGGCGGCACCTCTGGCGATCTGTTCGGCGCTCCCGTTCGCGCGCGCCATGATCTCGGCGATCAGTGGATCGCTGTGGCGGCCGCAGAGACTTTACGTACAGCCCGAGTTCGACGGGTCGCCGATGGATTTCTCGGACTTCGTGGATTGCGCGGAGTTTTCGTTGTCGGAGGCGCGGCTGGAGACGGAACTCGTTCGCAGGCGAGTGCCCGCCCTTGTCCCAGCGCCGGCAGACGACGACCGGACGTTCAAAGAGATCGTGATTGCATCACAATGCTCCAGCTATGTCGCCGCACCCATTGTCTCCAAAGGCAGAGTGATAGGCCTCGTTCATGCCGATCGTCCTGGCGTGCGGGAGTCGCTCGACCCGGACGACCGCGACCGATTGGACGCTTTCGCGACATTCTTCGCTCTCGTGTACGAGCACGCGGTATTGCGGGAACGGATCTGCGCGCAGAGGTCGCGACTGGCAGCCTCCTTCGATGCCACCGATACGATGCTCGAACGCATGCAGAAAACGGAGCTGGCCCTGCGTCCTCGTCTGAATGAGCATCCTCGCAACCCTCTGCGGGCCGTCGACGAGATGTCCGCGGTCGAGGTCGATGCGGTGTTGACGTTCCGCGAGCGCGAGATCCTGTCGCACATCGCGACCGGGGCCACCAACAATCAGATTGCGCAAACACTCGTGATTTCGGAGGGAACGGTGAAGTCACACGTCAAGCACATCCTCAAGAAGCTGCGTGTGCCGACCCGGGCGGCGGCGGCAGTGCTCTATTCCCACCAGACTCGACGATGACCCCGGCACAGAGCTCTGCACGATCGCGAGGCGATGCCGAAGTCATGAAGACGGCCGTCTCGCTGCTCGGACGCATGCGTCACGAATACGGTTTCGGGCCAGAGGCTCCGACGGAGACGCGGAAGGCGTCACCGGGCCTCGTGCTCGCCATGCTGGACGAGGCGACGGAGGCAGGACTCCGGGGACTGTCGTCGATCCCAGCGGACAAAAAGGTGCTCCTCGGGCGGCTCCTCGTCGAGATTCGAGATGTCCGCCGCCGTCTGCACAGGGCACCGTCCTCGTCCGGGGTTGTCGGTGCCGCCGACTTCGCGGGCGCCATCCGTCGTCTGCGCGGTGCCGAAACGGTGGCCGGGTTGTCCAGGAGCGTGTGTTCCGAGGCCGCCGCGATGACCGGCCTCGGCTGTGTGCTGCTCTCGGAAGTCCACGACAACGCGTGGACGATCGTGGAGACACAGTTCGAGCAGGGCTCTGCGCCCGACGTGAGTGCACTCGCGTCGACAGCGATAGCGCCGGGGTCGCCTGAGGAAGAGGCAGTCCACAAACGCGCTGCAGTCCTGGTACTGCCGACTCCGCAGCTTTCGACGGGGAATTCCACGGCCGTCGCAGGTGTCTCGGTCTTTGGTGCCGGAGGGTATGTCGTGGCTCCGATTGCGGTCTCCACCGGGGTCATCGGCCTGATTCACGCGTGTCGCGCGGACGAGCGAAAGCCGAGTGTCGCCGAACGAGATCTTCTCGATGCTTTCGCCGATAGCTTCGGGACGCTCTTCGAACGGGCACTTGTCTCCGAACGGCTCAGCGAGCAGAAACGGTTGATCGTCGAACGCCTGCAAGAGGAAAGTCGTGAGGCGGAGGGACTGTCGACCGCCGAAGTCGTCTTCGGAAAGCCGCGTGGCGCCGGTGTCGCGTCGTTGTCCCCGGGGCCGCTGCCTTCCCATCTTCGCGCACCGGGCCTGGAGGAACTCACCAGGCGCGAGCGCGAAGTCTTCCAGCTCTTGGCGGCGGGAAAATCCAACACGGAAATTGCGGATGAACTCGTGATCAGTGTTTTCACCGTGAAATCGCACGTCAAGAAGATCCTGCGGAAGCTGGGGGCGATGAACCGGTCGGAGGCGATCTACCGATACCTCGAGATGATCGACTCCGGCTCCGACGCCTCGTCCCGCCGCACCACCTGAATCAACCGTTGGTGTCCGGTACGACGACTCGGACACCGTCGCACTGCCCGTTGACGATCAATTGGCATGACAGGCGTGAATGTGACCGCGCCCCTTCGAGATATTCGAGCAGATCGCGTTCCTCGTCGGTGGCCTCGTCGAACAGGCCCGCGGAGTCCTCGTCGAGAATGACGTGACACGTTGCGCAGGAGCAACTCCCTCCGCATTCGGCGATGATCTCCGGAAGGTTGTTGCGGACCGAGCCGTCCATGATGCTCCGGCCGGCCGGGACGTCGATCGTCGACTCGCTTCCGTCGGGCAGCACGTAGGTGATCCGTGAATCTCTCGGCGCAAGACCCGGTCCTTCAGATCCGGGATAGCCGATCTGGTCTTGTCGGACCGTGGGGCTAGTGTCTGCGTTATGGCGGGGAGAGTGGTGAGGCGGGCGTTCAAGTACCGTTTCTATCCGACTGCGGTGCAGGCGGAACAGCTAGCTCGGACGTTCGGGTGCACCCGGTATGTCTACAACCGGGCGTTGGCGGAGCGTACGCGGGCCTGGTCGCAGGAGGGGCGGCGGGTGAGCTATGCGGATACCTCGAAGATGTTCACCGGATGGAAGCGGGATGCGGAGACCGCGTGGTTGTCGGAGCCGTCGAAGGGGCCGTTGCAGGAGTCGCTGCGGCAGTTGCAGGGCGCCTACGACAGGTTCTGGCGCAAGCAGTCCCGCTACCCACAATTCAAGAGGAAGGGACAGTCGAAGGATTCGGCGACCTACTTCTCGAACTGCTTCACCTACCGCGGCGGGCAGATCCGGTTGGCCAAGCAGTCCGAACCGCTGGATATTCGGTGGTCGCGGCCGCTCCCGGACGGGGCGACGCCGTCGCAGGTGACGGTGTCGCGTAACGCTCGCGGGCAGTACCACATCTCGATTCTCGTCGAGGACACGATTCCCGAACTCGAACCGGTCGATCGGGTGGTCGGACTCGATGCCGGGATCACGAGCCTGTACACGCTGTCGACGGGGGAGAAGATCACCAACCCGCGTCATGAGCGCAGGGACCGTGCGCGGTTGGCGAAGGCGCAGCGGGTGCTGGCCAAGAAGCAGAAAGGATCCCGTAACCGGGCCAAGGCCCGACTGAAGGTCGCGAAGATTCATGGCCGGATCGCCGATCGGCGGCGCGATTATATGCACACACTCTCCACTCGGCTGGTGCGCGAAAATCAAGTGATCGCCATCGAGGATCTGAGTGTGCGGACCATGGTCAGGAATCGAAAGTTGTCTCGGGCGATCTCGGATGCGGGTTGGTCCGAGTTCCGGTCGATGCTCGAGTACAAGGCCGACTGGTACGGGCGGCGGGTGGTGGCGGTCGACCGGTTTCATCCGTCGTCGAAGACCTGCTCGGTGTGTGGGGTGATCGTCTCGGCGATGCCGCTGAATGTGCGGGAGTGGACGTGCCGGTGCGGCACCGTCCACGATCGGGATGTGAACGCGGCGAGGAACATTTTGGCCGTCGGACTGACGGTGGCAGCCTGCGGAGATGGTATGAGACCGCCCCGCACCTAAGGTGTGGGGTGGCAACTGTCGGTGAAACAGGAACCTCGGGACGCGAGTCTCGAGGGGATTCTCGGTCGTTCACGGCCGAGAGGACGTCAACTAAGTCTCTCCTTTACCCGGCCGGTGACACGTCACCTCGACGAGTGATCTTCGTACGCCCTTGGAGTGAGATTGCTTCGTCGGGGGCCGGGGGGAACGAAATGGGGGCTGCCGCAACATCGTTGCGACAGCCCCCTGCTCGGGGTACTCGGCAGTGCCGGGTGGCCCTACTCGTTGCCGGTCAGTTCGGCCGCCCGCTTGCGAAGCAAGAACTTCTGAATCTTTCCGGTGGCGGTGGTGGGAAGCTGATCGACGACGACCACCTTCTCGGGAATCTTTTGCATCATGGCCTTCCGCTCGTTTCGGAGGAAGTCGGCCAGCTCGTCCAAGGTCGGCGCGGGACCGTTCACCTCGATGAAGGCGCACACCTTCTCGCCGAGGCGGGGATCCGGCATGGACACCGCGGCCGCGCCCGTGATACGCGGATGTGCCAGAAGGTGTTCTTCCACCTCACGCGCGGAGATATTCATACCGCCGCGGATGATCAGGTCCTTGATCCGTCCCGTGACCCGCAGATAACCCTCTGCGTCGACCCGCCCCAGATCACCCGAGGCGAGGAAGCCTCGACTATCGATCGATGCCGCCGTGCGCTCGGAATCGCGCCAGTAGCCGAGGAAGATACCCGGCCCACCGTAGAACATCTGGCCTTCCTCGCCGGCCGTCACGACGGCGCCCTCCTCGTCGCGGATCTCGAGCTCGACCCCGTCGAAGGCCCGTCCGTCGGAGGAAAGTACTTTCTCGATAGGGTCGTCGGCGCGCACAGCGGTAACCAGCAGTCCCTCGCTGCTGCCGTACACCGGGAGCAGTGTGCAAGCGGGCAGAGCTTTCTTCCACTCCCTCAGAAGGCTTTCCGGGATGGGAGCCCCGGCGCTGACCCACATTCGCATCGTGCTGACGTCGTGGTCGGCGCCGGCATCGAAGGCACCGAGGGCCATCTGGAGGAACGGTGTTGCGGCCATGCTGATCGTCGCCTTGTACTCCGCGATACGTCGGAGCGCCTCGCCCGGTTCCCACACGTCGAGGAGATGGATGCCGCTGCCGAGGATCAGCGGTGCCGCAACACCCACGGCGAGTCCGGTCGCATGCGTGACGGGGGAGGGCATGAACATCACATCGTCCGGGTTCAGGCCCATCACGTGCCCGCCGAGTCCGTAGACGGTGAACGAGAGCGTGTTGAAGGTGTGCTGGCAGCCCTTCGGCCGCGACTCGGTTCCCGAGGTGTAGATGATGGCGTGGGCCGCATCGGCGGACGGCGGCGGCCCGAGTTCGTCGTCACCGGGGACGTGGTCGCCGGCGGTGAGTGAATCGAACGCGATCTCGTCTGCCCCCGCTGCTCCGCGCACGACGACGACATGCTCGAGTCCGGGCACCTCCGGGCGGACCTCGGCCAGCATGTCGGTGTACCGGAATTTCCGGAATTCCTCTGTGACGAAGGAGATCTTGGCACCGGAGTGCTCGAGAACGTACCGGACTTCGTCGTGCCGGTACACCGGCATCGTCGGCACGAGCACGGCGCCGATCCTGGCGAGTGCCACGTAGATGACGACGAATTCGTTCCAGTTCGGCAACTGGACCTGGACGCGATCACCGCTGACGACGCCGAGCTTTTTCAGTGACGCCGCGAGACGGTACGCCTGCGCCCGCAGCTCGGCTCGGGTGAGTGATCCGTAGCCGTCGGTGACGGCGACGAAGTCCGGGTCGACCGTCGCCCAGCGGTCCACGTGCTCGGCCAGGCTCTCGTCGCGCCAATAGCCGTTCGATCGGAACGCCTCGAGGGTGCCCGCACTGTAGCGGTCCTCGGGGAGAATGGCTCCCGCGTATTCCATTACATCCATGCGCGGATCCTTGCTTTCAGGTGCCTCTCCTCGACAGGAGGCAGGCCAGAGTGATTGGTCTAATCATAATGCCGACCGGCGTGCGATAGAAGGTATGAACGGACGCGTTCTCCTCCTTCAGGATGAGGGAAATACCCCGTCGGGATGAGTGCTCCGTGGAGGGTGCAGGTACGGCGCGTCTGCCGCACCCGCACCCGGGGTGTCACAAGTAGATCGACTTCTGCACGAGGTAGGCGGAGAGTGCTTCCGGGCCCAGTTCGCGGCCGAGACCGCTGGATTTGACACCACCGAAGGGTGCCGTGGGATCGGGCAGGTAGCCGTTGATGCCGATCGTTCCCGTCTGGACGCGCCGGGCGACGGCGACCCCATGGTCGTGATCGGCCGTGAAGACGGTGCCACCGAGCCCGAAGTCGCTGTCGTTCGCGATACGGATCGCCTCCTCGTCGTCGCGGTACGAAATGATCGACAGCACCGGGCCGAAGATCTCCTCCTGGGCGATGGTGTAGTTGTTGTCCACGTCCGCGAAGATGGTCGGCTCGACGAACCATCCCTTGTCGAGGGCTGCGGGACGTCCGCCACCGACCGTGATGCGGGCGCCGTCGCCCTTGCCCTTCGCGATGTAGGACTCCACGCGGTCACGCTGCCGGGCGCTCGCCATGGGGCCGATCATCGTGGCGGGGTCGAGGGAACTTCCCACGGTCAGCGATCCGGCCAGAGCGCTGAAGGTATCGACCACTTCCTGGTAACGCGACTGCGGTGCGAGTACACGGGTGCCGAGGTAGCAGACCTGTCCGTTGTTCAACATGGTCGCGCCGAACAACTGCTCCCCGACGGTGGCAAGATCCAGGTTCGCGTCGTCGAGGATGATGGCCGCCGATTTTCCACCCAGTTCCAGCGTGACCGGCCTGAGCAGTCGACCGCAGGCCTCGGCGATGTTGCGACCGGCAGCCGACGACCCGGTGAACGCGACCTTGTCGATGCCGGGGTGCGAGACCAGGTACGCGCCCAGGTCGCGGCCACCGGGCACGATGTTGATCACGCCGGCCGGAAGGGCCGCCTCTTCGATGGCTTCCGCGAGAACATAGCTGTCGAGGACCGTTTCGGGAGACGGCTTGATGACGATCGTGCACCCGGCAGCGAGAGCCGGCGCATACTTGAATGCCGCGAGCGTCTGCGGAAAGTTCCAGGGAACGATAGCGCCGACCACACCGATCGGGGCCTTGGTCACGAGAGTCGATCCGCCCAGCAGGCCCGGACGAGTTTCCTCGAACCCGTCGTTCTCGATCAGGCCCGCGTAATAGCGGAGCAGGATCTGAGGAAAGACCGCTTCCAGCCTTTCGGCGACGGCGACGGGCATGCCGTTCTGTGAGCTCACAGCCTGGACCATTTCGGGTGCGCGCTTGTCGAGCGCGTCAGCCAGGCGGTTCAGTGCCTGTGCTCGCCGCGACGGCTCCCACTGCGACCACCCGGTCGGATCGTCGAAGGCCTGGCGCGCCGCAACGACAGCGGCGTCCATATCGGCCTCGGCCCCGTCGGGGGCGTGACCGACCACCTGCTCGTCGTTGGGTGACACGACCGTGATCACGCCACTGGAAGTGGGCGCGTGCCACTCGCCTCCGATGAAGAAGGCGTTGTTGTTCGTCGTCATGACGGGTTCCTCTCGTTGATCTGAGTTGTGTTGCTGTTCTTGCCGATTCGTTCGCTGGGGCGGTGGATTACACGGATTCGAGGGGTTCCTCGTACAGCGGGAATTCCTCGGTGTCGTAGGTCCCGAAGCCCTCCTCGAAGCTTTCCTGGATGGCGATCTGGGCGCTCTCGGGCAGGGTGTGCATGATCTCGCGGACACGTTCCTGGCGGCGGGCGACGGCCTGTCGGAACGGCATTCCGGGGGTTGCTTTCATCTGCGGGACGATGCCTTCGACGTCGTCGACACCGCCGGCGTGGTGGCCGGCGTCGACCATGGCCTGCTCGGCGGCCATGGTCGCTTCGTCCTTTTCCTCGGACATGCCGATCGGGCCGATCATGGTGCCGTTGAGGAATTGCTTGACCACCGGTTCATCCGAGGTGAGCAGCACTTCGCGGGGTCCGAACATCACCAGTTTCCGGCGGAAGAGCATCCCGATGTTGTCCGGGACCGTGCGTGCGAGGTTGATGTTGTGCGAGACGATCAGGATCGTCGCGTCGATCTCGGCGTTGATGTCGATCAGCGTCTGGGAGATGTAGGTGGTGCGGACGGGATCCAGACCGGAGTCGGGTTCGTCGACGAGGATGATCTGCGGGTCGAGCACCAGGGCGCGGGCGAGGCCGGCGCGTTTGCGCATACCTCCGGAGATCTCGCCGGGCAGTTTGTCCTCGGCCCCTAGCAGACCGACGAGTTCCATCTTCTCCATGACGATCTTGCGGACGTCGGATTCGGATTTCTTGGTGTGCTCCCGCAGCGGGAACGCGACGTTGTCGTACAGGTTCATCGACCCGAACAAGGCACCGTCCTGGAACAGCACCCCGAACAGTTTGCGGATCTCGTACAGCTCCTTGGAAGAGCACTCGAGAATGTTGGTGCCGTCGATCACGATCGACCCCTGCTCCGGGCGGAGCAACCCGATCAGCGATTTCAGGAACACCGACTTACCCGTACCCGACGGCCCGAGCAACGCACTGACCTCGCCGGCGGGAAGGGTCAATGAGACGTCCTGCCAAATCTTCTGCGAGCCGAACGACTTGGTCAGTCCTTCGACGGATACCTCGACACCCACGACTACCTCCTACTATTGCGAAAACATCGGCTGATCCCCATGTTTCGGGGAACTGGTCAGACCGGGGTCATTTCCGTCATGACCCACGCGCCCTCCTGTTCGGTCATGCCGACTCGGACGCGGCTTCCGTCCAATTTCGGGGCGGCGCTGTCGGTGCTGGTGGTTGACTGGTTGACGAAGAACAGCAGCGTCACTGCGTGTTCCGATGCGGAGACGACGGAGGATTCGACGACGGTCGCCGAGGTCACGACCTGGCGTTGTTTCGCCGACGGGATGATGACCTCTTTGCCGACGCTGTCGAACTGGCCGCGCAGGTCGCCGCCAAGACTGGGCAGGATGTCGGCGAAGTGGGCGTCGATGGTGTTGAAGTCGTACGAGAGCACGTCCGCGACCAGTTGGGTGGCGCGGTCGCGCGCCTGTGCCTGCGCGATGCTCACCTGCCGGCGATCGTGAACCTGGAGTGTGATGGCGACGGCCGCCGCGACGAGCCCACCGGCGAGGAGCACGGCGAGGTATCGGGTGGCCCGCCGCCGCGCGAAGGACCAGGAGGCGACCGCTTCCGGTATCCGGGCGAGTGTGTTTCTCATGCTACGAACTCCACATCTGAGACGAGCCAGCGGCCGTCTACCGAATCGAGAGAGACCTTCATGCGGTACACCCGGATCTCTCCGTCGGGTGCCTCGGTGTTCTTCACCGTGGAGGTCACGGCGGCGAGGACTACTCCGTGGTCGTCGTCGGACGTGACGAGGCCGGCTTCCTTCACTTCGCCGGTCGACTCCACCTGTCCCTGGTTCAGCACGTCACCGAAACTTCCCGACGCACTGGTGAACTGGTCCCGGAACGGCCCGGTGGTGCCGTCGGCGACGCGCTGGATGTCCTCGTCCACGCTCTGATGCCTCAGCGTGACCAGATTGACGACCACTTGGCGGGCCGTCTCGAGTATCTGTTCGTCTCGTGATTGTGCTGCTTGCTCCGCTCGCAGGTTCGTCCACGAGACGCCGCCGACGACAAGGGCGGCGAGGGCGACGAGTGCGATTGCCGCCATCGTCGCGATGAACCCTCGGGTACTGTTACGCACCTCGGAGTCGGCTGTCGCGGCCGCGGCATCGTTTCCGGCGTGATCGAGGTCCGGTTCGACCTCTACCGGAGCAGTAGTGCCTGCCATGTCAATTCCTCCTCTAGCTTTGGTGCAGAAACGCTGGCGATCGAGTACAGATCGCCGTTCGGTGCCCGGAAGTTCCCGGTGATCGGGTCATACGGGACGCTGGTGGTGCCGTCGGAAACAATCGCCTGCGGGGGCGTCCATGAAGCCGGTGCGACGGTCAGGGGTTCGGGAACTTCGGGAGCCGGCAGGCTCGCGATCGGTCCCGTGTTCGGTGCGCCGGTGTCGGTCGACGGGGGCGAATACGGTTGTCCGGGCCGTGCCAGCATTTCCGGCCAGGTGGACGGCAGGCCGCCGGGGCAGTTCGCGATCTCGGCGGTGCGCACCGCGGGATTCGTCGCGCAGGGGATGTTCCGTGCTCCGCGTGCGACCCGCGGATCTGCCTGCGGGAGCTTGCAGTAGGAATTTTCCGGCGCCGGAGCCGAACTGACGTCGCTGGGGTCGCGGCGCTGCGTTTCCTGGTAACCCTCGGTGCAGGGGACCGGGTTCGCGGAGTTGCCGAGTTTGACGTCCAGGGCGCCCTGGCCGTACACCCGGTCGTCGGTTTGGACTCCCCGGTGCATGTAGTTGATCGACGCGGACACCGCCGGATAGATCACCAGGATTTGCTGTATCCCGGGAATGTTGACCCGTGCCACCTCACCCACGGTCTGGAGATTCGCCAGCAGCAGCGGAACGGTGGGGCGGACGTCGTCGAGGGTACCGCTGACGGTGTCGAAGAACTGCGATCCGTTGTCGAGGACACCGCGAAGCTGTGCGTCGCTCATCACCAACTGCTCGGAGAACGAGGACAGATCGCGGGAGAAGCTCGCGATGTCGGCACGGGAGTCGACCCCGGCGGCGAGGACTGGCTCGGCGTCGTCGAGCAGGGTTCGGGTGGAACCGATCTTGGCCTGCGCGAGGTCGATCAGGGGGCGGGATGAGTCGATGAGCCGCGACAGGGCCGGTCCCGCCCCGTTGAAGGCGGTGTATGCCTCGTCGACGGTGACTCGGAGGTCGTCCTTGGGCAGCTCGGAGAGGAGCACGTTCACCTTGTCGACGACCTCGGAGGCGGGCACCGGGATCTCAGTGTTCGCCTCGGTGATCACGTCACCGTCCGCGAGGAAGGGGCCTTCGGAGGACTCCGGAACGATGTCCAGATATTGCTCGCCGATGGCCGAGACGCTGCGGACGAATGCCTGGCTGTTCGCCGGAACAGCGAAGTCGGAATTGAGCTGTAATTCTGCGGACGCCCGATCAGGGCGAACGACGATCGACTTCACGACGCCGACGTCGACGCCGCGATACGTCACCAGGGAGTTCACATAGAGTCCTCCGGCGCGGTCGAACTCCGCCGTGATCGTGTACATGCCGATCCCGGTGACCCGTTTGAGCCCGAGGTAGTTGACCGCGGCGTTGCCCACGGCGAGAACTGCCACGACACTGAAGACGATGAGCTGGAAGCGAACGAGTTTCGATCTCATCAGCGCGGTGCTCCGTTCTGCGGTGCGGACGTCGCTGGTCCGCCGGATGTCGTTGCACCGGTGGGTGCCAACAGCGGATTCACCGCTTGGCGAGCCGGGTTCAGTCCCGCCAACTCGTCGAGAGGAATGCTGCCGAGAACCTTTCCGCCAACCGTCTCGGCGCTGACGTCGAGGGTGAGGAAGAGATTCATGTAGTCGCCCCGCACGGCGCGCTGGGTGGTCGTGACCGGGAACGGTATGGTTCCAGCGATCTTCAGCGATTCTGGCAGGTGATCACCGGCCGCGGCGAGCTGTGAGAGCACCGGCTGCAGCGACCGCAGATTCGCGTCGAGATCGTCGCGGCTGCTCTCCAGCACCTTCGTGGCGACCTCACCGAAACGCCCCACGTCGTCGAGCATCGTGGTGAGTTGCTTCTGCTGTTCGTCGAGGATTTGCATCGCCGGCTGGATCGAGGTGATGCCTCGATCGATCGTCTGATTCTGGCTGGCCAGTTCCGCGCCGAGGCGATCGAGCCCGTCGATCGCGCGGACGATGTCGTCGCGTTGCTGGTCGACACCGCCGACGAACTCTTCGAGGTTGCCGAAGAGGCTGCGGAGTGATTCCTCGCGGCCACCCAGAACGCGGTTCAGCTCGGAGGTCACGGTGCGGATCTGTTGCAAACCACTGCCGTTGAGCACGAGGGCCAGCGCCGAAAGCACCTCTTCGGTCGACGGGTACTGACTGGTGCGGTCGAGGGGGATCACGTCCCCGTCGGCGAGTGCGCCGACCGCCTCGACACCGGGCGGCACCGTCAGCTCGAGGTACTGGGAGCCGAGCACACTGGTTTGCGCGAGTTTGGCGCTGACGTTCGCCGGGATCTCGGCGTCGGGATCGATTTCGAGTGTCAGTTTGGCACCCCAATTGTCACCTGCGATGTGGCTGATATTCCCCACGATGACGTTGTTGGCCTTCACCGGCGAGTTGCCCACGAGATTCTGGATATCCGCGAGCTCGACCGTCACCTCGTGTGCGTCGCCCCCGACCACGTTGCCGGGCAGCCCGATCGAATTGATCCCGTCGAATCGGCACCCGGCCGCCGCGGCCACGACGCCGACGAGCATGGTCACGGTGAGCGCCGACCTCCGAATTGAACTCGTCATCGTGGTCCCTCCGGAAGAATGAGGTTCTGGAAGCTCTGGGTGATGGAGGC
Organism: Rhodococcus sp. 4CII; assembly: GCF_014256275.1. Classification (NCBI taxonomy): domain Bacteria; kingdom Bacillati; phylum Actinomycetota; class Actinomycetes; order Mycobacteriales; family Nocardiaceae; genus Rhodococcus; species Rhodococcus sp. 4CII. Next base: position 2,516,970 of record NZ_JACCFE010000002.1, on the reverse strand, counting down.
GACGGGATCACTCGGGCCGTGGGATCCCGGCGCGCCTGCCGGCGGAGTCGGATTGGCGACGGGTGCTGACGTTGCCTGTTGCACGGCCGCATTGGCCAAAGGTGCGGCGAAAGCCCCGGCAGCGGTGGCGCATTCATTCGCGGGTGCGTCGACCGTGGTCAAGAGCGCGCAGATGAGCGAGCGCGGGTCCGGCATCTCGGGCACGGCGAGGGCGCCCGTGAGTGAGTTGGCGTCGGGATCGTAAATGTTGTAGAAGTCCGACAGCGCCGTCGGTCCGGCGTGCAGGATCGACATCAGGGTGTCCTGCCGATCGACGAGCAACCGGGTGATGGTTTCGAGCTGCCCGGCATTCTCGACCAGTGCCCCACGGTTGTCTTCGACGAACTTCGTGACTTCCTGGAACGTGGTCAGCATGCTGCTGAGCAGTGCGTCGAGCTCGGTCCGGTTGGCGTTGAGCAGCCCCGACACGTTGGCCAGTTCACCGCTGAACGCCCGAATCTGCTGGTCGCTGGCGGCGAGGGCGGAAGAGAACTTCTGCAGGTTCTCGACGGTGCCGAACAGATCTTCGCCGCTCGCGTTCAGTGTGGTGGCGGCGTCGGAGAGGTGGGTGAGGGAATCGTGCAGTGCGGTACCCGTTCCGTCCAGGGTGTGGGCGGTGCTGCTCACGAAGCGATTGAGTGAACCGTCAGGGTGCTCCGGGGTGCGGCCTGCATCCTCGCTGAGTTTGACCACCTGCTTCTTGATCTCGTCGAACTCGACGGGTACGGCGGTCCGGTCGAGCGGGATCTCGTCGCCGTCCGACAGAGTCGGTCCACCCGAGTACGCCGGTGCCAGCTGGATGTAGCGGCCGGTCACCAGGGTGGGCGCGACGACCGCGGCCTTCGCGTCGGCGGGGACGTCGTACTCGTTGTCGTAATCGAACTCCACCCGGACCCGTTCGCCGTCCGGTTCGATCGTCGTGATGCGGCCGACCTCGACGCCGAGAATCATCACTCGGTCTCCGACGTACATGCCGGTGGTGTTCCGGAAGTAGGCCGTGACGTGGTTGACGGAGTGGTTTTCGATCCAGGCGGCGGTCAGCAACCCGACTATGGCGACCGCGATCACCACGGCGAGCAGTCTCGCAGGCAGTGCCCGTGCCATCTCACGTACCGATGCCATCAGCGCGGCCCCCCGAAACTTCCGGGAAGCTGCCCGGAGAGATTGGCCGGGACGATGTTGTGCAGCAGCACCCCGAAGAACGGTCCGCTGCCCACCGCCTCACCGACCTGCCTCGCGAACCGTTCGAGGCCGGTGAGCGACGCGTTGATGTTGTCGTAATTGCTGTTCAATGTGGCCACCAGAGTCTTCATCTGATCGAGAGTGGGTCCGAGAGTGCCTGCGTTGTCGCGGGACAGCCCGGTGAGGGCATCGGCCACCTGCCGGGACTGCACGAGGACGTGATGGATGGTGTCCGCCCGGTTGTTCAGCGCGGCGAAAAGCGACTGGCCTTGGCCGAAGAGTGCAGAGACCTGGCCGTCCCGATCCGCGAGGATCTTGGACACGTCGGCCGCACCCGCGAGCAACCGACGCAGTTCCTCGTCCCGGCTCGATACCGTCTCGGACAGGCGGGACAGGCCGTCGAGAGAGGACCTCAGGTCCGGCGGAAGCTCGTCCTCGACCGAAGAGACCTGCTCGAGTGCGCCGGACAGGTTGACGGTGTCGGTCTCGGACACCTTGTCGGTGACCTCCTCGAGTGCCCGGGTGATGTCGTATCCCGAGCTGGTCTGCGCCAGGGGGATGGTCGAGTTCTCGGCGAGTTCGCCGTGACGCCCCGGAGTGATCTCCACGTACCGCCGACCGAGAGCAGTTTCGACCTTGATCGCTGCCGTCGTGTCGTCGCCGAGCCCGACCGCACCACTGTCGACATCGAACTCGACGTCGACCTTTCCGTCACTGATCGAAAGCTTCTTCACCTCACCGACTTTCACGCCGGCGATTTGCGTGGTGTCACCGACGGCGAGGCCACTGGCATCGGCGAACTCGGCATGGTAGGTAGTGGCCGTGTTGATACCGGGGATGGACTTGAAGTTGAGCGCAAGGAAGAGGACCCCGATCAGGACGGCTGTTCCGATCAGTCCCATGCGGAACGCATCCCGCTCGAGGAAGGACTTCTGAGCCATCACTGGCACCTTTCTGCGGGGGCCTTGAACATCGGTGTGACGCCGCCGGGGCCCGGCCCGGACGCGTACTTGATCGCGAGACCGCAGACGAAGAAGTTCACGAAACTGCCGTAGCCCGCGACGCGGCTGATGAGGCGGTAGTCCTCGGGCAATGTGGAGAGCACCATGTTCAGGGTGTCGGTGTTGGCGTTGAGGTTGCCCGCGAGATCACCCAACGCGACGACGTCCTGCGCGATCGCCGGCCGGTTCTGGTCGAGCACACTCGCGAGACTGTCGGTGACGTGGTCGATGTTCACCAGGGAGTTGGTGATCAGATCACGGTCACCGTCGAGGCCCGCGACCAGCCGCTGAAGCTGATCGATGAGCGTCGAAAACTGGTCACCGCGATTGTTCACGGTCCCGACGACGGTGTTGAAGTTGCTCACCACTTGACCGATCGCCTGGTCCCGGTCCGCCAGCGTGTTGCTCGAGGACCCGATCTGACTCACCAGACGCCCGATGCTCGCCTCCTGGCCGTTGAGTACCTCGATCAGGGAGGCGGACAGTTGATTGGTCTGATCCGGGTCGAGCCCCTGCAGGAGGGGCCGGAACCCGTTGACCACCTGGTCGAGGTCGAGTGCCGGGGTGGTCTGCTGGAGTGGAATCGGGCCGTCGAGCGCACCGATGGCACCCGGTCCGTTCGACAACTCCACGTAACGGTCACCGATCAGGTTCTTGTACTTGATCCGTGCCGTGGTCCCCTCCGTCAGAGGGCGCTCGGTGGACAGGGTGAACGACACCACCGCGGTGCCGTCCGCGGCCAACTCCACCCCTTTCACCTTGCCCATCGGAACACCGCCGACCTTGACGTCCTCGCCGTTGCCCAGGCCGGACGCGTTCGCGAAGACGGCCTGATAGGTGTTTGTGCTACCGAAGCGCATGTTGCCCACCACCGTCGCCACACCGAACCCCGTCAGCGAGGTGACCAGGACGAAGATCAGCAACTTGATTCCCGGTGCCTTCGTCATCAGCGTCCACCTCCGAACATGAACTGCGCGAACGGGTTGCCGATCAGATCGTCGATACCGTGCGCGGGTTGGTAGGCGTGGCTGCCGTCGTCGAAATCGGTGTGCCCGGGTGCCTGCCCGGGGTCGTAACACCGCGGTGCGCCGTGCGCACCGTTCTTCGGCGCGTTCTTCGGGTACGTGTACGGCGGATCGCCCATCAACAGGGTGCCGAGGATGTTCAGCCCGGCCTGATCGCTACCACCGACGGTGCGCTCGAGATACCTGTTGGTCTGGTCCATGCTCGCCAGGAAGCACGGATACATCGGCGCATTCTGCGCGAGCAGTGCCGTCGTCGGTTCCAGCGCATCCAGCGACTTCTCCAACGGGTCACCGGAAGCCTCGAAGAAACTCCGTCCGCTGTTGCCGAAACCGCTGAAACTGAGGAGGAACGCGCTGAACTGATCCCTTTTCGCGGGCAACGTGTCACCTGTGGTGCTGACATGGTCGACGGTCCGCAGGAGGTCCGGAGCCGCGTCGGCGAGGACGTCGGAGACCTCCGCGCCCTTGGCCAGGTCGCGCTGCAACGTGGGAAGGCTGCCGTTGAACTCGGACAAGTAAGTGTCGAGCTCGACCATCATGTCTCCAAGTTGGTCGCCGCGGCCCTGCAACGACGTGGACAACGCACTCAACGTCGCGTTGACTTTCTGCGGTTCCACGGTGCGCAGCACCGTCACCAGCGAGTCGAGGAGGTCGTTCACCTCGGTGGCTACGCCGGTGCCCCGAACCACCGAGCCCGCCGACACAGTGGTCGCGGAGGGATGTTCCGGCTGCACGAGCGTGACGAACTTGCGGCCGAACAACGTGGTCGGATCGATGACGGCCGTGATGTTCTCCGGGATCGCCGACGTACGGCTCTCGTCGATGTCCATCGTGATCTGGGCTTGGTCGTCCACCAGCTGCACCTTCGACACCCGCCCGACGACGACATCTCTCATCTTGATGTCTGATCCGGGTTCGAGCATCAGACCCGACCGCGCCGAGTACAACGTCACCGGCACCGTCGAGGCGAACGATCCGCGGTAGATGCCGACGGATACCGCCGTCGCGATCGCGAACAGCGTCACCAGACACACCCCCAGGAGCACGTACACCAGGCGGCTTCGCTCTTCGATATGGCCACCCATGTCAGCCCGCCACTTTCACGGCGCCGGCGGAGCCACCGTAGACGGCGATTCCGACCAGTAGGTCGATGACCATGATCGCGATCAGGGAGGTGCGCACGGCCCGCCCGACCGCGACGCCGACTCCCGCCGGCCCGCCCTTCGCGTTGTAACCGTGGTAGCAGTGCACACACATCACCACCACCGACATCGCGAGGACCTTCACCATCGACCACGCGACGTCGCTGGGCACGAGGAATACGTTGAAGTAGTGCTGGTACGTTCCGCTCGCCTCGCCGAGGTATTCGGTAACAAGCTGGGTGGCGACGTATCCGACGAACAACGCCACCGCATACAGCGGAATCACCGCGATGATCCCGGCCATCACCCGGGTCGTCACCAGGTAGGGGAGCGACGGAATCGACATGGTCTCCATGGCATCGATCTCCTCGCTCACGCGCATCGCACCGAGTTGCGCGGTGAAACCCGCACCGACCGTCGCCGTCAGCGCAATACCCGCGATGACCGGAATGGCCTCCCGGGTATTGAAGAACGCCGAGATGAATCCGGACAGCGCGCCGATCCCGATGCGCCCCATCGAGGTAGCACCCTGCTGGCCCACTTCGTATCCGACCGCGGTGGTGAGCAGGGAGATGACGACGAGAGTTCCCCCGATGACCGCGAGGGCGCCGGTGCCCATGCTGACCTCGGCGAGTAGCCGAAGCGTTTCCTTCCGGTACCGCCGGAAAGTGCGCGGAATCGCGGTGACAGCATGGCTGTAGAAGTGGAGCTGTCGGCCCATCTCCTCCATGTGGCCGACCGGTGCGTCGACCACGCGGAGCGCGACCGTGGCAACCCTGGGTCTCGCGCCGGTGGCCCGAGTAGCTTTCGACACAGAATTCTCCCGTTGACAGCCGTCTTCGCGGCTAGAGGTGGAGCGCTGTCAGTGCAGCGCGAGAGTCGTGATAACCGAGTTGGCTAGGAAAAGCAGCAGAAAGCTGAACACGACGGTCTGGTTCACTGCGTCTCCCACACCTTTGGGTCCGCCTTTCGCGTTGAGTCCCAAATGGCACGCGACGAGTCCTGCAAGCAGACCGAACACCGCCGCCTTCACCTCGCTGACGAGGAAGTCGGGCAGTTTGGTCAGGATCGAGATCGCCGTGACGTACTGGCCCGGCGACGCACCCTGCATGTACACCGTCGCGATATAGCCGCCCACCAGGCCGACCGCCGAAACGAGGCCGTTCAGGAACATCCCGATCAACGTGGACGCCAGCACCCTCGGCACAACGAGCCGTTGAATCGGATCGATCCCCAGCACCTTCATCGCGTCGATCTCTTCACGAATCGTCCGCGAACCCAGGTCGGCGCAGATCGCGGTTGAGCCGGCACCTGCCACGACGAGAACCGTGACAACCGGGCCGATTTCCCGAATGATCGCGACGCCGGCGCCGGCGCCACTGAGGTCGACCGCACCGATCTCGGCCAGCAGGATGTTGATCTGATAGACGAACATCATGCAGAAGGGAATCGCCATCAGCAGCGCCGGGATGATCGATACACCGGCGATGAACCACGCCTGCTGCACGAACTCGCGAGCGTGGAAGGGGCGCTTGAACATGCATCGGAACGTCTCCATCGACGTCGCGTAGAACGCGCCGACCGCCGTCGGCGCGACCTGGACGGCCTTCCGGACAGCACTCGCCTTCGGCGGGCGTGCCTTCAGATCTACTGACATCGAACAGCCTTTCTCACTTATCCGGAGCATCCGACGGGCAGGCAGGGTTGCCATCACTCGTGGACGAGGACGACCTTCACTGCCTCACCTCGATGCTGCACGGCCACAGCCTCGTTGATCTGTGAGAACGGCATCGTCGTGATCAACTTGTCGAACGGGAACCTGCCCTGACGGTGGAGATCGAGAAGGTAAGGAATGAATGTGTCGGGGTCGGCATCTCCCTCGACGATCCCGCGAATCGTGTGACCGAAGAGCTGCGTCGACATCATGCCGATCGGGAGTGTGGCGGTCGGGTCGGCGGGGACCCCGATGAGGCCGAGGGAGCCCCGGACACCGAGTGACTGCAGGATCTGGTCGAGCACCGGAAGGAGGGCCGTCGTATCGATGGCGTAGTCGACGCCGTCGGGGACGATTGCCCGGATCTGCTCGGAAAGTGCACCATTCGCCGGATCGACTGCGTGGGTAGCTCCGAGGGAGAGCGCGAGCTCGCGCCGCGACTCGTGAGGTTCGACGACGATGATCGCGCCGACCTCGCGGACCACGGCAGCGAGCACTGCCGCCAGGCCGACCGAACCTGCTCCGACGATGACCAGTGACGATCCCGGAGCGACGTCGAGTGAGTTCAACACCGCGCCCGCGCCGGTCTGGATTCCACAGCCGAGCGGACCGACGAGTTCGAGAGGCGCGTCGTCCGCGACCTTCACGACATTGCGCTCGTGAGCGATGGCATGTGTCGCGAGGGAGGACTGGCCGAAGAAGTTGCCGCCGAGCGTGGCGTCGCCCGAGGTGAGTGCCGAACTGCCGTCCGGACGCGCGCCCCCGAAGTTGAACGCCATGAAACTGTGGCAGTAGGCAGGCTCGCCCTTCACGCAGTGGGCGCACTGGCCGCAACTGTTGAAGCTGATGGCGACCTTGTCGCCCTCAGCGACCTTGGTGACCCCCGATCCGACCCTCACGACCGTGCCGCTGCCTTCGTGGCCGACCACGCCCGGGAGGGGGAACGGGAGATGACCCTCCTTGACGGCCACGTCGGTGTGGCAGAGACCGACGCCGGCGATCTCGACGAGGACTTCGTGTTCCGTGGGTTCGCTCAGAGACACGGTCTCGATGGCGAAGTCTCCCGACACTTCGTTGATTACGGCGGCGCTGATCTGCACGATTGCTCCTAGATTCAGGTTGTTTCGGCGTTTGCCCGTTGTCGGGCATCACTTGCGTACGGGTGATGTTAGGTAGGTCACAAGGCCGAAAAATAGGGGTGAAGGACAAGTTCGCTCGAATCTCCCCCTTGACCCCCCCGGTGGGGGGAGATGGCGATCCGCGGCCCTGTCGCTGCGGGTCGGTCCGTAGCTCCGATGAAGTACCCGAACCACCCTCTGGTGCGACGCGGCGAGGAAAGCGCGCGGGAGAGACTCGGGTCACATCTCATGAGTCTCTTTGGCCTGGCTTACACTTCAGGAGGAAACAATGTCTGTTGACCCTTCGGCGATCATCGTCGGGGTAGCCGCGGCAATCGGGGGCTTCGTGCATGGCGCCGACCTGCCAGAGCTCGCGCAAGGCATTGCAACGCAACAGGTTCAATCGATCGTGGAGGCCGCGCCGGAGTTGGACGCGCAGATCGACGAGTCCATCGCGAATCTGCCCCGAGAAGCTCAGGACCCGGCTCGTCGAGCCGTCGACGCCGCGGCCGTTGCCGTTCAGGATGCGGTAGCCCCATATCTACCGCCCGTGCCGGTGCCGGCGACCCCGCAGGATCCGTTGCCCCCCAGAGATCCCCGACGTGAGGGCAACGTGAGTCCCCAATCCTCAGGGCCGGTCGCTACGGAGCCGTATTCCCCGTCGTGGTGGCCGTCACCGACGACGGACGATGCCCTTGCGCAGGGAGAGAGTGATGGCGCGCTGTCACAATGGGTGCCGTCGGTGCTCGATTCTTCCGCCGCTGCTTCGTCGGCTATCGGTTCGATCGCCGTCTTCGTTCCGTGGTTTCAGAAGGCGGGCGCCATCTGCGACGGCGTGAAGGCACCCGTTCTCGCTGCGCTGTACGCCGCGGAGAACGGGTTTCGCTACGGCGCAGCCGCTCCGGTGTCACCGTCCGGCGCACGTGGTCCGGGACAGTTCATGCCCGCCACCTGGGCGAGGTACGGCAAGGACGCCGACGACGACGGGAAGGCCGACATCCTCGACGTCGCAGACTCGGTCATGGCATCCGGCCACCTTCTCTGTGACATGTACGACCAGATAGAACAGTGGAAATCGGACGGTGAGGTGGTCGGAGACACGCTCGACCTCACGATCGCGGGGTACAACGCAGGTGTGGGCGCAGTCCGAAATAGTCGCGGTATGCCCTCAGGTGCGGCAGATTACGAGAATCAGACGAAGCCCTATGTCGCGAAGATCCGCGGATCCGAGTCCCGATATGCCTCCCTTCTCGGCGTTTTCGGAGGCGGGGCCGACAGTATCGGCGGTAAGATCGTCGAAGCCGCCGTCCGGTACCTCGGTCTCCCATACGTGTGGGGCGGCGGGAACGTGAATGGTCCCTCGGCGGGCGGTTTCGACTGCTCCGGTCTGACGTCCTACGCCGTCCACGCGGCCACGTCGGGGATGTCCCTTCCCCGCACCTCCGAGACGCAATGGAATGTCGGTGTGGAGGTGCCGCTCGCGGATGCGAGGCCGGGCGATCTGCTGTTCGGGAACTGGGGCCCGGCGGGCCCCGGGCATGTCGCGATCTACGTGGGGAACGGGCAGATGGTCCACGCCCCGACGACCGGCGACGTGGTACGCGTCGCACCGGTGTTCGAGGGGATGAAGGCCCGCCGGGTGGTGTGACAGCACATCGGCGTCGTGACGGAACGCGAAGTGCGCCAGGACGAGGGTCCTGGCGCACTTCGCGTGTCGGGCAACTACAGGTGTTACGTGCTCGTCGACGCACTCGATTCGCGGCCGTCCGACGCCGACACCGGCTGTCCGGGAACGTGTCTCCCCAGGAACCGCTCACGAACAATGAGATAGAACGGAAAGGCCATCGAGACGCCGATGTAGGACAGCAGAACGAAGGCCACGCCCCATTTGCGGCCCATCCCGATCCGCACGGTGTCCGTGAGAACCCACACGATGAAGACCGCCCACGCGATCAACATGTCGATGCTCAGAAAGGCCGCCGTGCCGCCCGGTTCGATGCCGTCTCCGAAGAACTCGACCGGGTTCATGATGTTGCCCCCGTCGCCCATCCAGTCGAACGCGAATGGCCACGTCAGGAGTAGCGCCGCGATCCCGGCGACGAGGTAGCAGGCATGCCGGACGTTCATTGCCGTGTTGCCGTGTAGTTGCATCGTCACCATGTCACCTGCTGTCTGCGACTCGGACGTGGATCTCGGCGTCGCTGTCACCGACGACGAGTTGGCAGGACAGGCGGGAATCGCCATCTGCCGCATCCAGATATGCGATCAGATCCGCCTCTTCGTCGGTCGGCTCGGCGAAGAAGTGCGCGTACTCCTTCGGGAGATGAACGTGGCAGGTGGCGCAGGCGCAACTGCCGGCGCATTCGGCAACGATTCCGGGGAGATTGTTGCGGAGCGATGCATTCATGAGCGTCTCGCCGGGTTCGACGTCGACCTGCTCAGTCGTCCCGTCGGGCAGATGGTAGGTAACTTTGGTCATGATTGTCACGCGAACGTCAGGTGGACAGGGAGACGCCGGAGTCCGCCGACGAAGTTGGTCTGGATCATCTTGGGATCGCCGGTTACCTCCACGCGCCGGAGGGCGGGCAGCAGCTCCTCGAGCATGACCTTCATCTCGAGCTTGGCGAGATGCTGTCCGATGCACATGTGCGGACCGTAGCCGAAGGCGATCTGCTTGTTGGGGCGTCGGTCGATGTCGAAGGTGTCCGGATTGTCGAAGACCTCGGCATCCCGGTTGCCGGATTGGAACAGGAGCATCAGGCGGTCACCGGCCTTGATGGTGCGTCCCCGGAGTTCGTAGTCGCGGAGAGCGACACGGGTGAACTGCTTCACCGGCGACACGATCCGCAGTGCCTCGTTCACGAGGTGTGGAACCAGGGTGAGGTCGCCCTGGACGCGCTCGAGGATGTCGGGACGTGCAGCGAGCTGTTGCAGGCATCCCGCGAGGGTGCTGGCCGTGGTGTCGTGGCCGGCGGTGGCGATGGCAACGAACCATCCGTAGGCGAAGGTCTTGGGGAAATATTCCCCGCTCGCGTCCTTCGCGACGGCGATGAGAGTAGCCAGATCGTCGCGCGGTTCGGCGCGCCTGCTCTCGACGAGAACATCGAAATACGCGTAGAAGTCCGCGATCGCCGCCGCCCACTGCTGTGCCGCGGCGTCGGGGGACAGGGTTTCGATGTCGTCGCGCTTCGCATCCGGGTCGGCGACTCCGAAGAGGTCCTGCGTCAGCGCCATCATGCGTGGTTCGTCTTCCACGGGAACGCCGAAGAGCGACATGATGACGTGCAGCGGGAAGAACACCGCGAACTCGTGCACGGCATCCAGGTCTTGCTTTCCGGACACGAGGCGCGTGACGGATTCCCGCGCGGTCTCGCGAATGCGGTCTTCCCACTTCTTGAGGTTCGCCGGGCGGAACCAGTCGAACGCAACGTCCTTGATCGTGGTGTGCTCCGGCGGGTCGAGGTAGGGCAGCGCGTCGAGGATGCGGAGACTTCCACCGGTGAGTGTCTTCGTGAACTCGTCACCGGCCTGATTGCTGAGAATCGGGTTGTGCGAGCCCTTGTTCTCGCCACCACCAGCGCTGAAAATCTCTGGCTGTCGCTCGATTTCCATCAGGTCGGCGTGCTTGCTGACCAGCCAGAGGGGGTCGTACCCCACTACCCGCGCCTGCCCGAGGGGCTGGTTCTCGCGGAGCCACCGGTAGGCGTCGTACAGTTTCGCGTCGTCGCTGTGCCCCTCGGGGAGAACGATCTGCCTGCCTATTTCGTCGGGAATTGTTGTGGTGTCGGCGGATTCGACTGTTGTCATGATCAACCTTCTCTCTGGGGTGGGCTGAAGAGAGCCGGACGCCTGAGTGTCACCCCCTACGTCCTCATGCTCTGTGACTCGAGTCTCATGCATGGCCGAGGCGGGTGCGTCACCCGGATGAGGTGTTTTGATCCCGCTTCGGAGGGGTTGAGCGGCGCTGAGTGCGGGTGCGTCGACTCGGAGTTCCCGCGTTACGAGACGCCCTCGCGGAGAACAGCCCTACTGCTGTCGGTACCGGGTCACCGATCTGGGGGCGATGCGGCGCAGGTGTTTCGGCCCCCGGGCGGAAGTCGCAACACCATGTTGATCACCGGCGCGCCGGGTGCGATCGAATTCCTCGCAGCACGTTTCGCCGGTGTGCGTGCTGTCGACGAATGCCGTTGACACAGTGGGACCGCCCGTCCTGCGACATACCCGTTGCCCTGGTAGGGGGATCGGCCGTTAACTCCATCGGTGAGCAATGCCCCGAAGGGGCTATATTTCCACCCCTACGGGGTAATGCGCTGGGGTGATGTGCACCATACGTTGGAGCTGCGTTAATACGAGGTTAACGCCGGTTGCTTTCAGCCAGTCGTGACCATCTGAAAGAAGTGGAGTTCCGATGGCGGTCCCCAGTTCGATCGAACGGCAGATCGCGGAGGCAACCTGCGATGTGGGCCGGACTCACCGGTCGGAGGTGGGGCCCGAGTGGAACGCACTCGGCCAACCGAACATTCTCCCTGGCAGCAGCCTTCAGTCGAAGGCCATTGCGCACCTGTTGCGTGTGACGATCAAGCCCGCGCTCGGTGTCTGGGCGCGAGTGCCGAGCACGAGCTGGGCCGCGCGAGCGGTGGACCAGGCGGCGCGTGTACTACCTCCGCTGGACGGAGTAGGGCATCGGCGCGTGCGCCTGACGAACTGCGATGCGGATTGGATCCAGGCGCACGACGCCGATCTCCACAGTGTGGTGCTCTACCTGCACGGTGGTGGATTTCTGTCCTGTGGCCTCAACACGCATCGGCGACTCGCGTCGCGAATCTCGCAGTCGGCCGATGCCAGCGTGCTCAGCGTCGACTACCGGCTCATGCCGACGCATACGATCGAAGACGCGGTAGCCGATGGTGTCGCCGGCTATCAGTGGCTGCTTGCGCGAGGATTCTCGCCCACGCAAATTGTCATTGCCGGCGATTCCGCGGGCGGATACCTCGCGTTCATGGTGGCGCTCGCCCTCGACGGCCCAGGGCTGCCACGGCCGGCCGGGCTCGTCGCGTTGTCGCCGCTCACAGACCTGGACCCGACAAGCAAGCTGCAACATCCCACGTCTGCACGATGCCCGGTTCTTCCCCGTTCTGCGCTATTGGCGTTGAGCTCTCTCGCCATGCAGGTCGAACACCGCTCTCGCGGCGTGTCGGGGCTGCCGCAGTCTCCCGTCGACGCAGACCTCCGTGGGTTACCTCCGGTTCTGCTGCAGGTGGGGTCCAAAGATCTGCTGTGCCCCGACTCACGCTTGATGTTCGATCGTCTCGTGGAAGCAGGTGTTCCGGCCTCTCTCGAGATTTGGGATGGACAGTTCCACGTGTTCCAGGTGGCCGCAGATCTCGTGCCTGAGGCGCGGAAGGCGATCGCGCGCGTCGCGGAGTTCATTCGGGGGAGGACCACCGTTCGAGGTAGCGATGCGGAAGGTGGTCACGGTGATGCGGCACTCGAGATCGCCTAGTGGCTTGGATACGCAACGCGACCTGTTGGTCCGAGCGATCGGCTATGTCATCGATCGGTTGGAGGCACCGGAATTCGTGCTTCCGTATCTGGTTCAGCTGGGGCGAGATCACCGAAACCGGAATCGACGACTCGCACTACAGCGCGGTCGGCATCGCCCTTGTCGCAGCGCTGGAAATGGTGTGTGAACCGCGCACGTGGACCACGGAGGTGGGAGCTGCGTGGCGACAGGCGATCGCGCTGGTCACCGACGTCATGACCAATGCAGCCCAGACGGAATCAGGGCCGTCGAGTTGGTTGGGACGGTGCAGCGGACACCGTAGGGTACGTGAGGATGTGGCGCCGCCTGTCACCCGCCACGCCGTGGAGTGCCGATGTAACTTTCATGTGCGGGTTTGCTCACCGGCCCAGTGGGGTCGGTCGTCGCGGGCTACTCGAACTGGACCGACCACGACATCCAGATATCGGAATCGCCCTCGGCGATCCAAACCATCAAGTTTCGGCTGCAAGCGCTGGTGTGGAGTCCGGGAGTATCCGTCACGACCCCTTGCCGTGAGCGGCCTACTCCTCCTACGTCTGATAGAGGCTCGGCACACTCGTTGCCGCAAAGCTTGCGCAATATATTGACAATCTTGCGCAAGCTGTGGATAGTTGTGTCGTCAGTCACAACGAGCAGCGAGGCGGTAGCACCGTGGCACCCACCTTGACCGAGGTCGCACGCCGTGCGGGGGTATCCCTGTCCACCGCGTCGCGGGCGTTCAGTGCCCCGGACCGGATCGGACCGGACACGCTCGCGCGGATCATTGCGGTCGCCGACGAGATCGGCTACCGGGCGGCGTCACCGACACGCAACGATGCGGTGAGGGCGACCGCCACCACCGTCGCGGTCGTGGTGCCCGACATCGGACACACGGTGTTCGCGAGCTTCGTGAAGGCGGCGCAGGCTCAGGGGTGGCACCGACGCCAGACGGTGCTCCTCACCGACACCGACGGCAGCGCCGACCGTGAGCGTGAGGTTCTCGGCGAGTTGCAGGGTCGCGTCGACGCGCTCGTGGTCTGCGCTCCACGGCTTCCCGCATCGGACATCGTGCAGCTCGCCGGCGACACCCCCTTGGTGCTGGTCAACCGCTCCTCACCCGAATGTGACTGCATCGTTGCCGATTCCGAGGACGGCATTCGCCAGACCATCGACTACCTCGTCGCCCTCGGGCACGAACACCTCGCCTACGTCCAGGGGTCACCCCAGTCGTGGTCCAACCAACGGCGTGTCGCCGCGGTCGAGGAGTTCTGCGCGGCGCGTGACGTGCAGCTGAGCCTGCTCGGCTGGCAGCAGGAAACCCTCGCGGGTGGGCACGCCGCCGCCGCCAGCGTGATCGCCACCGGAGCCAGTGCGGTGATGACGCACAACGATCCGATGGCGATCGGCGTCATGAACGGCGCACGGGCCATGGGCTTCTCGGTTCCGGACGACCTCAGCGTCGTCGGCATCGACGATTCGCCGCTTGCCGAACTCGCCAACCCTGCTCTGACGAGCGTCAACGTCCCGATGGCACGAGCCGGCGTGCTGAGCCTGGATCTGGTGTTCCAGCGCGCGAACGAGCCGGACTCCGATATCCGAGAAATCCACCTCCCCACTCAACTGGTCGTCCGTGCTTCGGCCGGACCGGCGCACGATCGGGTGTTTCGCCCCGGAAGAGAGAACCGCTAGATGAAGATCATTGTTGCCGACCGCAACCTGATTCCGCACCGATCCCGGCTCGAGGCCGCGGTTCCACCCGATGCGCGGCTGTCCTGGCACGACGGCTTCGACGAAGCGGCCCTGGCCGAGGACCTGCGCGACGCCGACGTCTATGTCGGGGGAAGGTTCACACCGTCGATGGCGTCGTCCGCGGAGAGGCTGCGTCTCGTCCACGTCGCCGGTGCAGGGACGGACAACATCGCGTTCGATGCCCTCGCGCCGGACACGCTGGTGGCAAACACCTTCCATCACGAGCAGTCGATCGCGGAATACGTCGCGGCGGCCGCGGTGATGCTCCGTCGCGGTGTTCTGGCCCAGGACGAGGCGCTGCGGGGCGGCGTCTGGGCCACCTCGGTGTATGACGACCGCCTCACCCAATCGAATTCCCTGCAGGCTGCGCGGGTGGGCTTCGTGGGGTTCGGGCACATCGGTGCGACCACCTGGAAACTGTTCCGCGCGTTCGGCGCGACGGGTTCGGCTGTAACCGGCCGCGGCAACGTCGACGCCGCGATTGCGGGGTTGGAGTGGGCCGCCGACGCGTCCCAACTCGATCGCTTGATGCGCGACTCCGACGTGGTCGTCGTGTCCGCACCGCTCGACGACCGAACACGGGGCATGATCGGCGCCGAAGAATTGCGCGCACTCGGCAGCGACGGCGTGCTGATCAACGTCGGGCGCGGACCGCTCGTCCAGGAGCAGGCGCTGTTCGACGCACTGTCCTCGTCGACCATCGCGGCTGCGGCCATCGACGTCTGGTACGACTACCCCGATACCGACGGTCGCGGGACGCCCAGCGCCCTGCCGTTCTCCGAGCTTCCCAACATCCTGATGACACCGCACTCTTCCGGAGTGTCGCGACAGACTTTCCTCGGCCGCGTCGACGACATCGCCGGCAACATCACTCGACTGTCCCGCGGCGAGCAACTGCGCAACGTCGTCGCTCCTGCCGTCGGCTCGAAAGGAACACGAGCATGACCGACAAGATCATCTCTGCGGACGTGCTGGTCTGCAGTCCCACCCGCAACTTCGTCACCCTCAAGATCACCACCGCGGACGGCGTCGTCGGATACGGCGACGCCACGCTCAACGGCCGCGAGCTGTCGGTCGCGTCGTATCTTCGAGATCATGTCGCTCCCTTGCTGATCGGGCGTGACGCGACGCGAATCGAGGACACCTGGCAGTACCTCTACCGCGGCGTGTACTGGCGCCGCGGACCGGTCACGATGGCCGCGATCGGCGCCGTCGACGTCGCCCTCTGGGACATCAAGGGCAAGACCCTGGGACAGCCCGTCTACCAGTTGCTCGGTGGCGCGGTCCGTGACCGCATCCTGTCCTACACCCACGCCACCGGATGGGACGTGCCCGCGCTGCTCGACTCCGTCGACGCCACGCGGGAGAAGGGTTTTCAGGCAATCCGCGTGCAGTCCGGTGTTCCCGGACTGGATTCGGTGTACGGCGTGCACAAGGGGGCGGCCGGTTACGAGCCCGCGAGCCGCGGCGCCCTCCCGGTCGAAGAGGTGTGGGACACCGACGCCTACCTCAACCATGTTCCCGGAGTGCTCGAGGCGGTCCGCGAGCACGTCGGTCCCGACCTCAAGTTACTGCACGACGCCCACCACCGACTCACCCCGCAGCAGGCGGCGCGCCTCGGCAAGTCCCTCGAACCCGTGAACCTGTTCTGGCTCGAGGATGTCACCCCGGCCGAGAACCAGGATGCGTTGCGGCTGGTGCGGAACCACACGACGACCCCGCTGGCAATCGGCGAGGTGTTCAACACCATCTGGGATTGCCAGCACCTGATCACCGAGCAGCTGATCGACTTCATCCGCGTCGCCATCGTCCACGCCGGTGGAATCAGTCACGTGCGCAAGATCTTCGCGCTTGCCGAGGTGTACCAGGTGCGGGGCGGACCGCACGGTCCGTCGGACGTCTCGCCGATTTCCCTGGGCGCGAGCCTGCATCTCGGACTGGCGACGCCGAACTTCGGAATCCAGGAATACATGGGCTACGACCCGCTGGTCAGCGAGGTCTTCCCGCACGCATGGTCGTTCTCGGACGGACACCTGACCCCGGGTGCCGCACCGGGTGTCGGCGTGACGATGAACGAGGAACTGGCCGCGAAGTATCCCTACGAACAGGCCTACCTCCCGGTCGCCCGTCGCCGCGACGGCTCGATCACGGATTGGTGACGAGCATGACCGAACCGACGCTGTCCCGCGTGAGTGTTCCCGCAGCGGCGCTGATCCACCGGCGGGTGCCGGAAGGCACCGGGATCGTCCATCTGGGGCTCGGCAACTTCCACCGTGCCCACCAGGCCGTCTACACCGCGCTGGCGATGGAACGCGACCCCGGACCCTGGGGCATCCTCGGGGTGGCCAGCAGGTCGGGCACCGTCGCCGCGGCCATGCAGGTGCAGGACCTGCTCTACAGCGTGGTCGAGATCTCGCCCGAAGGCTCTCGGGTCACGGTTCCCGGCTCCCATTCCGGAACTCTGGTGGCCGACCGGAATCCGGAGGCCGTCGTCGACGCGATCGCCGATCCGGCGACGAAGATCGTCACGATCACCGTGACGGAACACGGGTACACCGTGTCGCCCGAGACCGGCGCGCTCGACCTCGACTCCGACGCCGTCCGGCGTGATCTCGCGGAGGTCTTGACGCCGCGCACCACGATCGGGCAGATCGCCCGGGGGCTGACGCTGCGAGCAGGAACGCACGGCACCCCGATCACCATTCTGAGCTGCGACAACCTGCTGTCGAACGGTCGCCAGACCGAACGGCTGGTGCGCGAGTTCGTCGGCACCTTCGCGGAGCCGCTCCGCGACGACGTGCTGGCCTGGATGGACGCGGCCGTCACGTTCCCCAACTCGATGGTGGACCGCATCGTGCCGTCCGGTTCGGACCGATACAACGAGGCAGCCCTGGCACACCTCGGTGTGCGGGACACCATCGCCGTTCCCGCCGAGCCGTTCACCATGTGGGTCATGGAGGAGCGTTTCGCCGCCGGCCGTCCCACCTGGGAGCACGGTGGGGCACTGTTCGCCGACGACGTGGAGCCCTACGAGTTGATGAAGGTACGCCTGCTCAACGGGACGCACTCGCTGATCGCCTACCTCGGAGCCCTCGACGGGCACGCCACCATCCCGGAGTCGGTGTCCCAGTCGTTCATCGCGGACGCGGCACACCGCATTCTCCACGACGAGTACCTGCCTACCGTGACCGTCCCCGACGCGGTCGACACGGACGACTACGTCCGGCAGCTCTTCTCGCGATGGTCCAATACCGCACTGGGACATCGGACCTCGCAGGTAGGATCCGACGGATCGGTCAAGCTGGCCCAGCGTGTCCCGATCCCGGCACTCGAACACCTCGGTCGCGGCGACGTCCCCCAGCACCTCGCGTTGACGGTGGCCGCGTACCTCTGCTGCATCGCACCGCTGCCCGGCTTCGACCCCGGCACCCACGCACACGACATGACCGACCCCGCTCGACCGCGCCTGGCAGGAATGGCTCACCACGCCGCTTCCACAACAGAATTCGTTCGCTCCGTCTTCCGCGACGGCGCAGTGTTCCCCAGCACTCTCGCATCGCACGCCGAGTTCGTCTCGCGGATCGCCGACTTCGTCGACATCATCGTCCGCCACGGGCCGGCGGTCGCCGCCGGCGAGGCAGCGGGCCTCATCTCCGATCTCGAGGCGACGCACTCGCTGTAGTGCCGAGCGGCGATCCGACACTCTCACCCCTGTACCCGGTACATTCCGGGAACCACCAATGGAGGAATCCATGGACACTACAATCGACCCCACGGTGAACCCGAAATCCCACGACCGCGCAGGCGGAGCGCCCCAGGCAGACCCGGCCGCGGTCCGCCGGGCGGCCTGGGCGGGGCTCATCGGAACCACCCTCGAGCAGTACGATTTCGTCATCTACGGCACCGCGTCGGCGCTGATCTTCAACACCCTGTTCTTCCCGAACATCTCTCCCGCGGCGGGAATTCTCGCGAGCTTCAGTGCGTATGCGGTCGGATTCCTCGCCCGTCCGCTCGGCGGCCTGTTCTTCTCCCGCTACGGCGATCGCCTCGGCCGCAAGTGGGTACTCGTCGCGACACTGATGTTGATGGGCGGAGCGACGCTCGCGATCGGTCTCCTGCCCACCTACAGTCAGGTCGGCCTCCTCGCACCCGCACTCCTCGTCGCCTGCCGGTTCCTCCAGGGATTCGGCGCGGGGGCCGAACAGTCTGGTGGTGCAACACTTCTCACCGAGACAGCGCAGATCGGCAGGCGCGGCAGACTCGCCGCCCTGGTGATGACCGGAGCGGCGCTGGGCACAGCGCTCGGCGCAGTGGCCTGGATCGGCGCGCAACTTCTCCCCGAAGAGCAACTGATGTCCTGGGGGTGGCGTCTCGTCTTCATCAGCAGTCTGTTCGTGACGGTCGCCGCGTTCGTCATTCGTCGCAAGCTGACCGAGAGCCCGGTGTTCCAGGAACTCAAGGAGCAGCACCAGGCACCGAAGACCCCGGTCAAGGAGATCTTCGCGAACGGCAAGAAGCCACTGTTCATCGTCATGTTCATGACGATCGGCATCAGCGCGCAGTCTTACACCTACCAGGTCTTCATGGCGTCGTACCTCAAAAATGACGTGCACGTCGATCCGACGTTCATCCCCAAGGTGCTCCTGATCGGGGCCGTCTGCGGCGGAATCGCGGCGTACGGCTTCGGTAGACTGTCCGATCGGGTGGGCCGCAAGCCGGTGTACATCTCGATCGTGATCGCCCTCATCATCCTGCCCGTGCCGACCTTCCTGGCCTTGAACACCGGCTCACATCTCTTGATCACGATGGCGATGATCGTCGGATTCATCCTGGCCTGCCAGGGTGCGGTCGGCGTCACCATGAGCTACTTCCCGGAGATCTTCGGCGCCCGCTACCGCTACGCCGGCGTCACTCTCGGACGTGAATTCGCCTCGATCTTCGGCGGCGGAGTCGCACCACTGATCTGTGCCGCCCTCGTCACCGCCTTCTCCGGTTCCTGGATTCCCGTGGCGGTCTACATGATCGTGATGGCCGTGACCGTTCTGATCGCCTCGACGATGGCACCGGAAACTCGCGACCGCGACCTCACGCTGGCAGCCAACGCCACCGACCGTGAGGTGACGGCAGCATGACCCCCTCCGTCATCGCGGTTCTGCGCGCGGCGCACGCCGACCTGTACGCGCCTGTGGTGAATGTACTCGCCGAGAACGGCGTGCGCGCCGTCGAGCTGACGATGAGCACCCCGGGAACCCTCGAGTCCCTCGGCGCGATCCGAGAGTTCGCACCCGACGACGTCGAGATCGGCGTCGGAACGATCACCACCGTCGACCAGGCGCACACGGCCCTCGACCGGGGTGCCGACTTCCTCGTGACCCCGACGACCAACCTCGACGTCATCGCCACCGCCGTCCGCGCGGGAATCCCCATCTACCCGGGCGGACTCACCCCGACCGAATTGTGGAGCGGATGGAACGCGGGCGCGACCGCCGTGAAGCTGTTCCCGGCGTCCGTGGTGGGACCCGAGTACATCGCGCACCTGCGGGGGCCGTTCCCCGACATCCAGGTCGTTCCCTCGGGTGGGGTGGGTATCGAGGACGTGCCGGCGTGGATCGCGGCCGGGGCGGCTGCGGTCAGCCTCGGTGGTCCCCTGATCGGGGACGCACTCCGCGGCGGAGACCTCGGGCAGCTCGCGGAACGCTGCCGGCGCCTCGGCGACGTCGTTGCCGAACTGGCGGTCGTGTGATGACGGTGCTGACCTTCGGCGAGACGATGGCTCTCACCCGCGCGGTGGACACCGGTGCGCTCGCCCACACATCGGCACTCCACCTGGGAATCGGTGGCGCGGAATCGAACTTCGCGATCGCACTGCGGCGGCTCGGTGCCGACGTCACCTGGATCGGCCGCGTCGGCCGGGACAGCCTGGGCGACCTGATCGAACGTGAACTCCGGGCCGAAGGTATCACCGTCGACATCGTCCGCGACCCGGATGCGCCGACCGGGCTGATGGTGAAGGAACGGCGAACCGCCACGGCGACCCGCGTCTGGTACTACCGGGCCGGCAGTGCCGGATCGCGGCTCACTACGTCGGACGTCGCGGACGACCGCCTGCGGTCGGCGTCGCTGCTGCACGTCACCGGCATCACGCCCGCCCTCTCCGACACAGCCCGGAAGACCACCCTGCACTGCGTCGAACAGGCACGCGCACTGGGCATTCCGGTGTCGTTCGACCTCAACTACCGCCGTGCGCTGTGGTCGCCGGCGGACGCGGGTCCCGTCTTCCGTGAGCTGATCGAACTGGCAGACATCGTCTTCGCGGGTGTGGACGAGGCCGCGATCGCTGTGGGCGAGGGGACGCCCGCCGAACTCGCCGCCCGCATCTGCGATCTCGGCCCCACCGAGAGTGTCCTGAAACTGGGCGAGCAGGGATGCCTGGCCCTCATCGACGGAGAAACGTTGTCACTGCCCGCAGTGCCGGTGACCGTGGTCGACTCCGTCGGCGCCGGAGACGGTTTCGTCGCCGGCTACATCGCGGAGCGGCTCGCTGGAAAGTTACCCCTCGACCGGCTGAGGACCGCGGTGACGGTCGGGGCATTTGCTTGCGCCGTCTCCGGTGACTGGGAGGGCATGCCCCGACGAGACGAACTCGGCCTCCTCACCACCGCCGAGCCCGTCACCCGATGACACGCTCCGATCTCCGACAGAACTGGACTTCACCGATGAACACCACCCAGACCACCGGCACGCAGACCGCAGAGGTTCCGACGCACGCGCAGGCGGTCGTCGCCCACGGCGCGAACGACCTGCGCGTCGAGGACGTGCCGATCGCGGCACCGAAGCCGGACGAAGCGGTGATCCGGATCGCCTATGGCGGAATCTGCGGGTCCGATCTGCACTATTGGCAGCACGGCGCGGCGGGTGAGTCGATTCTTCGCGCACCGATGCGGCTGGGACACGAGGCGTCGGGCACCGTTCTGGTCGCTGCGACGGACGGAAGCGGACCCGCCGTCGGCACTTCCGTCACGATTCACCCCGCGACACCCGGCGGGGACAGCACCACGTACCCGGCGGATCGCCCCAACATTTCGCCTGGCTGCACGTATCTGGGCAGTGCGGCACATTTCCCGCACGCGGACGGCTTGTTCGTCAGCCACGTCGCCGTCCCGGCCCGCATGCTGCGTGTCCTCCCAGCCGGACTCGACCTCCGCCTCGCTTCGCTGGCCGAGCCGGCGAGCGTGGCCTGGCATGCTGTCGCGCGGGCAGGGAACGTGAAGGGCCGGTCGGTCCTGGTCATCGGGGCGGGACCCATCGGCGCGCTCGTGGTCGCGGTACTGAAGAGAGCGGGTGCCGGACAGATTACGGCGGTGGACATGCACGAGTACCCGCTGACCATCGCGCGTGAAGTCGGCGCGGACCGGACACTCACCGCCACCGACGCCGACGCGATCGCGGCGGTGGCGGCAGATGTCACCATCGAATGCTCCGGCAACCATCGCGGTCTGACGTCGGCGATCCACGGGACGGCACGCGGCGGCAGCGTCGTCATGGTCGGATTGCTTCCGTCCGGAGATCAGCCGGTACCCGTGTCGATTGCAATCACCCGGGAACTGGACCTGGTCGGCTCGTTCCGGTTCAACGACGAGATCGACGAGGTCGTGGCCGCGCTCGCCGACCGCTCGCTGGTGGTCGATCCGATCGTCACGGCCGAGTACGGCGTCGCGGATGCGCTCACCGCTTTCGCACTGGCCAAGGATGCGTCCTCGTCGAGCAAGGTCCTCCTCCGGTTCTGACCCGCACACGTGTGCCACAGGTGCACGAGTAGGTGCGCCGCCCGCATCACCGGGACGGGCGATGCGGACGGCGCGTGGACCGTTGGTGACCGATCTACTCCCCGGCGGCCGCTTTGAGATGCGCGGCGGAGACGGCCTTGAGGTGGGTGAGGTCGGAGGCGACGGTGGCGAAGGTGTAACCCTCGGCGAGGCGCCGCGCCGCGACGGATCCGTCGGGGGTGTGGATGCCCGCCGCGATGCCGGCTGCGGCGGCGGCTTCCCGGACCCGGACGAGGGCCGCCTCGAATTCGTCGTCGACGCTCAGATCGTTCGGGTGGGCGCCGCCGACGGCGAGGCGCAGGTCGGACGGTCCGACGTAGACGCCGTCGAGTCCGGGGACGGCGCAGATCTCCTCGACGTTCGCGAGGCCTTGCGGGGTCTCGATCATCACGACGAGCACCGTGTCGCGGTTGGCGTCCGCCGGTGTCGGGCCGATCCGCAGTTGGGAGCGCATCGGCCCGTACGAGCGGATTCCGGCCGGCGGGTAGGTGGCCGACGCGACGGCGTGGGCCGCTTCCTCGGCCGTGTTCACGAGCGGAACGATCACTCCCGCCGCACCGGCGTCGAGCGCTCGGCCGATCGGGGTCGGATCGTTCGACTCCACGCGGACCATTCCCACGGAGGAACCGGACGCGTCGATCGCGGTGAGCCCCGCGACCATCCCGGAGTACCCGATCAGGCCGTGCTGGAGGTCGAGGGCGATGTAGTCCCAGCCGACGTGGGCGAGCCATTCCGTCGAGACCGGACTGTCGATGACGGCCCAGTAGCCGACGATCCGTTCCCGGCCGCGGAGTCGGGCGGCAAATTCCTGGGCGCTCATGAGGGGAGTTACTCCTAGCGGTTGTAGTTGGGCATGGGTCCGCGCAGGGCGCTGCCCACTTCATCGCACGCGTCGATCAGTTCGTCGTCGAGTCTGCCCTTCGCGACGGCGGCGATGTTCGACTGCAGGTGCGCGACCTTCGATCCGCCGAGGAGGATGGGGCCCGCGGCGGGCTTGGACACCAGCCAGCGGAGAGCGAGTTCGGTGAGGGGGATGCCGGCCTTGTCCGCGATCACGGACAGCTGTTGGATGGCGTCGAAGATCGCGGTGTTCCAGTACCGCTCCTTGTACATCTGCGCGAGCCGCGAATCACCGAAACGACCGTCGGCGGGCTTCGCGTCGAACGAGTGCCGTCCGGTGAGCAGACCGCCACCGAGCGGGTTGTAGACCATCGTGATCAGGCCGGTGACCGCCGCGAACTCGACGTACTCCTCCTCGATCCGTCGGGCCAAGAGGTTGTAGAGCTGCTGTGCCACGATCGGCCGGGGTGCGCCGACGGCGTCGGCGGTGTGATTCACCTCCGCGATCTGCCAGGCGGCGAAATTGGAGACACCGAGGGCGCGAATCTTGCCTTCCGACACCAGGTCCGCGACGGTGGACAAGGTGTCGGCGAGCGGTGTTGCCCGGTCGGGCTGATGGAGATGGAAAAGGTCGACGTAATCGGTGTCCAGCCTCTTCAGGCTCGCCTCGACGCTCGACCGGAGGCCCGCGGGCGAGAGCGGGGAATTGTCGCCCGCGTCCGGGTGGGGCATCCCCGCCTTGGTGGCGAGGGTGACACGGTCGCGCCGGCCGGCCAGCAGCCGGGCGAGGATCCGTTCGGATTCGCCGCCGGCGTAGCCGTTGGCGGTGTCGATGTGGGTGATTCCGGCATCGAGCGCGGCGTCGACCATCGCTGCGGCACCGTCGAAGTCGACGGTGTCACCGAAGGTCATCGTGCCGAGCACGAATGAGGTCAGGTCGAGTTCGGGCATCAAGCTACTCCTCGGGACGCGGTGCGGTGAACCTCGGTCGCGCCGGACAGGCGTGAGACGAGGTGACGGGGTTTGATCCCGACCATGGTGGTGGGATCGAGCGCGGCGGCGCGCAGGGCCTGGGTGTACGGCTCGGCGGGGCGTTCGAGAACGTCGGTGGTGGAACCGCTTTCGACCACCCGCCCGCGTGACATGACGATCACGGTGTCGCTGATCTCGCGGACCACGCCGAGGTTGTGGGAGATGAAGACGTAGGTCAGACCGGTGTCCTGCTGGATTTCGCGGAGGAGGTCGAGGACCTGCGCCTGCACCGACACGTCCAGCGCGCTGGTGGCCTCGTCGCACACGAGCAGTTCCGGGTCGCTGGCCAGGGCGCGGGCGATGCCGATGCGTTGCCGCTGACCGCCGGAGAACTCGGCGGGCCGGCGATGGAGCGCGGACGCGGGCAGGCCGACCCGGTCGATCAGCGCCGCCGCCCTGCGGGCCCGCTCGGATTTGCTCCGGACGCCCTGCAGGCGCAGCGGTTCGCCCACGATGTCGACGGCCGTCAGATGCGGATCGAGCGACCCGTACGGATCCTGGAAGACCATCTGCACGCGAGAACGGAAGGGGCGCAGCGCCTTCTCCGAGAGTTGTGCGATGTCGGTCCCGTCCACCAGGATGCGGCCGGACGTGGGGGTGAGCAGCCGGACGATCGACTTCGCGATGGTCGACTTGCCGCAGCCGGATTCCCCGACCACGGCCAGCGTCGCCCCCTTGTCCACCGAGAAGCTGACGGTGTCGACCGCGCGGAACACCCCGTCGGTCACCGGGTATTCGACGACGAGATCTTCGACGGACAGCAGAGGTGCTTTCATGTCGACGCTCCTACGGTCGTGGTGTAGTCGCCGAGCCGGGGGACGGCGTCGAGCAGCTTCTTGGTGTAGGCGCTGCCGGGATGGCGGACCAGGTCTTCGGCGTCACCGTTCTCGACGAACCGGCCGTCCTTCATGACGTAGATGCGGTCGGACATCAGCCGGGCGACACCGAGGTCGTGGGTGATGACGAGCATGCCGACGCCGGTGCGCTCCTGCAGTTCGAGGAGCAGGTCGAGGATGCTCGCCTGCACGGTGACGTCGAGGGCGCTGGTGGGTTCGTCGGCGACGATCAGTTCCGGGCTCGACGCCAGCGAGCAGGCGATCAGCACACGCTGCAGCATCCCGCCGGACAGTTGGTGCGGGTACTTCCCGAGTTGTCCTGCCGGGTCCTGGATCCGCACCTGCTCGAGAAGTTCCACGGCCCGCGCGGTCTCTTTCGCCCGGCCGGTGATGCCGCTGTGGCGGACGGCCTCCCGCAACTGGGATCCGATGGTGTGCACCGGACTCAACGCGGTCATCGGATCCTGGGGGATCAGGGCGATGTGCCGTCCCCGGACCTTGGCGAGCGCCTTCGGTTTTCCGAGGAGGTCGCAGTCCTTGAACCGCACCGCACCCGAGAGGACGGCGAGGTCGTCGGCGAGCAGACCGAGAATGCCCATCGCGGTGGTCGATTTGCCCGAGCCGGATTCGCCGATGATCGTCACCGTTTCGCCGGCGTCGATGGAGAAGGACACACCGTCGACGGCGCGGATGACACCGCGCGCGGTGATGAGTTCGATCTGCAGTTCGTCGACCCTCAGGAGGTTGTCCATGTCAGGCACGTCCCTTCCGCGTCCGAAGTTTGTGCAACACACTCGGTTGCAGGCGCACCGACTTCGGCCGATCGCGGAGCCCGTCGCCGAGCAGGTTCACCCCGATCACGAGGACCACGATGACGAGACCGGGAAGAGTGACGAGCCACCAGGAGGTGGTGATGTAGTCCTGGCCGTCGGAGATGATCCGGCCCCAGGTGGCGAACGGGCGTTGCGGCCCGGCCCCCAGGTAGCTCAGCGCGCTCTCGAGAAGAACGGCCTGGGCGAGCAGCAACAGCACGACGAGCGACGCCTGCTTGATGACGTTGGGGACGACGTGGCGCAACAGGATGGCGGTACGTCCGAGCCCGAGCACCCGGGACGCCGCCACATACGGTTTCTCGCGTTCGACGAGGACGAGCGAGCGTGTCAGCCGGGCGATCTCCGGCCACTGGGCGATCGCGATGACGAAGGTGATGACCGGGATCGACGGGCCGAACAGGGCCACGACGAGCAGCAGCATCATGAGGAGCGGCAGCGACAGCTGGGCCTCGAGCAGCCTGCTCACGACGGTGTCGGTCCAGCCGCCGAGATACCCGGCGAGGGCCCCCAAGCACAGTCCGATCAGCCCGGACACGACGACCGCGAGGATGCCGATCGTCAGCGACACCTGACCGCCGTAGAGGACGCGGGAGAGCAGGTCGCGGCCGAGTTGATCGGTGCCGAACAGGTGCCCGTCCGTCAGCGGCGGAAGCCGGCGCTGGGAGAGGTCGGTGGCGTCCGGCGACGGAAGCGGAAGCAGTTGCGCCAGTGCGACGGGGGCGATGACGGCGAGCGCGCAGATGCTGCCCACCCAGATCTTCACGCGACTGTCGCGGGCCCGGCGGGTGGCGCCGGCCCTGGCGATGTCCCGGGCGGTGACGGCGCTCGGCCGCGCCTGTGCCGGGGGAGCGATGACGGTGGTCATTTGTTCGTTCCCTTTCCGAGTCGGACGCGCGGGTCGAGCAGCGGGTAGCAGAGATCGACGACGAGCTGCACGAGGACGGCGAGCACCGCGGTCACCAGAACGGTGGCCTGGATGAGCGGGTAGTCCCGGGTCTCGAGCGCCCGCACCACCAGCGATCCGACGCCCGGCCACGCGAAGACGACCTCGACCACGACGACACCGTTGAGCATGGACGCGAACCGCGTGCCAAGCGCGGTCAGCACCGGGATCGCCGAGTTCCGCAGGGCGTACCGCCAGATCAGTTCGCGCTCCGAGACGCCCCGGGCGCGGGCGACGGTCATGTACGGCGAGGCGAACGCGCCGACCATTTCGCGGCGCACCATGCGGGAGATGAGGGCGATCTGCAGCACCGCCACGGTCACCGTCGGCAGCACGAGGCTCGACCAGGTCGTGAAGCCGGCGGCGGGAAACACCGGGATCAGGACGGCGAACAGGGTGATGAGCATGAGGCCGGTCCAGAAGTCGGGCATGGACTGACCGGCGATCGTGACGACGTTGGCACCGAGCTCGCGTCTCGTGTCGGCGCGGCGGGCCATCCACACGCCGAGCGGAATGGACACCAGGGTGGTGAGCACGATCGCCGAGACGGCGAGGGTGATCGTGTAGGGGAGCCGGGCGATGACGACGTCGAAGGCGGGCGCCTGGAACGAGTACGACGTCCCGAGATCGAGGTGGAGCAGGCCGCGCAGATACAGCAAATACTGGGTGAACACGGATTGGTCGAGGCCCATGTCCGCTCGGATGCGGGCGAGATCGTCGGTGGTGGCCAGCGGCCCGGCCATCGAGTAGGCGGGGTCGCCGGGCGCCATCCGGATGAGGACGAACACGGTGGTCAGGGTCAGGAAGACGGCCAGCGCGCTCTGTCCGAGGCGTTTTGCGACGTAGCGGGGCATGGCCGCCGTCAGCACTCTCGGGACATGGGAGGTCCGGGTCCGGCGGGGCGCCGAGGAGGCCGAGCCCGGGGGCTGGGCTGCAAATGCCGTGTCGGCGGCGTGCTGCGTCATTCGGTCACCGGCCGTTCGGTGTCTGCGTGAGGGGTCATCGTCGACCTTTCGATAACGCCGGCGATGGGAGGTATCGACACCGCGGCGTGTCGGGTACAGCAGCTTCGTTTGTAACTCAGCTCACAATCGCACTAATGCGCGTTGTGCGCAAGTCTCGACCTCATCTTGCGCATCTCAAGCAACTCTGAGTAGAGTTCGGATGTGCCGGCGATCACATCGCGTGGTGGGCAACCATCTCGCGCCGTACCGGATCGCCGCGCCCCACACCCTGAGTCCCGAGAGGTCGACGATGACCAATTCTCTTTTCGAACAGCGTTTTTCGAGGAGAACGCTGCTCCGGTCGGGTCTGCTCCTCGGTGCCGGCCTCACGCTCGGATCCGCCGCTGGATGCGCGACCCCGACCGGAACGCCCGGACCGAGGACCGTGAGCCTGGCCCTGAACCGATCGCTCGTGAGCCTCGACAACAAACTGAACCAGTTCGATGCCGCACTCACCGTGCAGCGCGGCGTGCGGCAGGCACTCACCGAGATCGATCGGAACCTGCGGCCCCAGCTGGTCCTGGCCGATCGCTTCGAACTCGTCTCGCCCACCCAGTGGTTCGTGCACCTGCGTCCCGGAATCCGCTATTCGGACGGCAGCCCGGTCCAGGTCCGGGACGTCGCGACGGCCCTGCAGATGTACAGCCAGGTCGACGGATCCTTCGTCGGCGGGTTCTTCCCCGAATGGCCCACGGTCGGCCAGATCGACGACACCAGCTTCACGCTGAACACCGAGCGCCCCGTCCCGGTACTCGACTACCTCATGTCGAACATCCTCGTCACCCCGGCGGCCGCGAACGTCCCCGAAGAGCTGCAGTCCGGCGTGGGGACCGGACCGTACGTCGTGACGGAAAGCGACCGCGGCACCGGAAACTACACCCTGGTCCGCAACGAGAACTACTGGGGAACGCCGGCCCAGATCGAATCGGTGCGCGTCCGCTTCGTGCCCGACGAATCGAACCGGGTGGTGACGTTGCGCAGCGGCGAGGTCGACGTCATCGACTCCATCACCCCGGATGCCGCCGATCAGCTCGCCGGACTGTCGGGTGTCTCGATCGACCGGATCGACGGAGTGCGGCTGAACCAGCTGTTCTTCAATTTCCGGAAACCGCAGGGGCACCCGCTGGCCGATGCGCGGGTGCGTCGGGCCCTCACCTACGCCATCGACGGACACGCCCTCAGCCGACCAGGTTCTCCAGGGCTCCGCCACCCCCTCGCGCGGGGTCATCCCCCTCACTCTCGACGGCGCCGTCGAGACCGGCGAGTACACCTACGACCCGGCTCGGGCCCGCGGCGAACTCGACGCCCTCGGGGTCCGCGACCTCGAGCTGAAGATCATCTGGGAGACCGGCGAATTCGCCGCCGACACCGACATCATGGAATCGGTGCTGCAGATGCTGTCCGCGGTCGGCGTGCGCACGAGTCTGCAGCAGTTCGAGCCCGGCGGCGACATCTCGCAGTGGCGTCAGGGCAAGGCCGGTGACTGGGACGTGCTCGGCAACGGCTTCCCCAGCCCGACGGGTCTGGCCCTCACCATCATGCAGGGCATGTACGCGGGCACCGCGGAGAAGGAAGCGACGCGGGACACCTACCACGGGTACATCTTTCCCGAGATCACCCGAATCATCACCCAGGCGTCCGAGGAGGCCGACGCCGCCCGGCGTGCCGCACTCCTCGCGGATGCGCAACGGCAGATCTGGGACACGTGCCCGTGCCTGTGGTCGTTCGTCCCGAAGGCCGTTCTCGCGCGGCGCTCGCGGATCGACGGCGTCGGGCTGCGCCCCACCAACTCCTACGACCTGAGCGTCGCGACGCTGCACGCCTGACCGTGCCCGCACCGACAGCTCGCCCCGCCCACCCGACGCACTGGAGACGCAGATGACCACACCGAGTCCCGCAACCGACACCCGATCCGCCGACGGCGTCGTACGTCCCGCCGCCGAGAGTGGCCGCCGCGACGCTCTGCTTCCCGCTCCGCAGGTGCAGAATCACGCCGCCAATCTCACGGTCCTGCCGGACGGATCCCTCGCCTGTGTGTGGTTCGCCGGCACCCAGGAGGGGGTGCCGGACATCAGCGTCTGGTTCTCCCGGCTCGCGCAGGGCGCGGACACCTGGTCGGAACCCGTGCAGCTGTCCCATGATCCGACGAGGTCGGAGCAGAATCCCGTTCTCCACGTCGCGAAGTCGGGGGCGGTCTGGTTGCTGTGGACGTCGCAGCACGCCGGCAACCAGGACACGGCGCGGGTGATGCGGCGCATCTCCGCCGACGGCGGCCGAACGTGGGGGGAGGCGCACACGCTGCTGCCGGAGACCGAGGCCGGGGGCGTGTTCGTCCGCCAACCGGTGACCGCGCTCCCGTCCGGGCGGCTCCTGCTCCCGGTGTTCCACTGCGTCCGCCTCGAGGGCCGCAAGTGGGTGGGCGATCGCGACTACAGCAGCGTGATGATCTCCGACGACGACGGCGACTCCTGGCGGGAGGTGGTCGTGCCGGGCAGCGTCGGCTGTGTGCACATGAACATCGGCCGCCTCTCCGACGGCACGCTCGTGGCCCTGTACCGCAGCCGCTGGGCGGATTCGATCTACCGCAGCACCTCCACCGATGACGGCGACACCTGGACCGCGCCGGTGGCCACCGAACTTCCCAACAACAACTCGTCCGTCCAGTTCGTCGTCCTGCCCGGCGACCGGCTCGCCCTGGTGTTCAACGAGTCCAGCGCCGCCGACGCCACCGCGCGGCGGACGTCCCTCTACGACGAGATCGACGACGACGGACTCGCCGACGCGGTGCCCGCCGCCGCGGACGCGGAACCGGAACCCCTCGACGACGGCGACAGCCGCAGCGCGTTCTGGGGCGCACCCCGCGCGCCGATGACGCTGGCGATCTCCGACGACGGCGGCCGGACGTGGCCGCTCCGCCGGGACCTCGAAACCGGGGACGGCTACTGCCTGTCCAACAACTCCCGCGACGGCCTGAACCGCGAGTACTCGTACCCCAGCATCACCACCGGGAACGACGGCCGCCTGCACGTGGCGTTCACCCGGTTTCGTCAGGCGATCGAATACGTCGAACTCGAAGCGGGCTGGATTGCCGACGGGGGCCGGTCGTGACCCCGGGCGGACCGAAGAGGGCGCTCGTGACCGGGGTCAGCTCCGGCATCGGCGCCGCCGCCGCGCACCGGCTTCTGGACGACGGATGGTCGGTCATCGGGTTCAGCCGCCGCGACCCCGGCATCGAGCACGACCGATTCGACTGGGTGCCCGTCGACCTCGGCGATCTCGACGCGGTGGCCGAGCAGGCGACGGCGGTCGGTGCGGTGGACGCCGTCGTGCACGCCGCCGGCCTGCAGTCGTCCGCGCCCCTGGGGAAACTGCGAGTGGAGGACGGCCTGGACATGTGGCGAATCCACGTCGCGGCCGCCGAGGTTCTCGTCGACGCGCTCGCGCCGTCGATGCGCAACGGCGGCCGGGTGGTCCTGGTCGGGAGCCGCACGATGTCGGGAGCGGCGGGCAAGAGCCAGTACGCCGCCACCAAATCGGCCCTGGTGGGGATGTCCCGGTCCTGGGCCGCCGAGTTGGTGGACCGGGCGATCACGGTCAACGTGGTCGCGCCGGGCCCGACGGACACTCCGATGCTGAAGGATCCGGCACGCACGTCGACCCCGCCGAAGGTTCCGCCGCTCGGTCGCTTCATCGCGCCGGACGAGGTGGCGGGGCTGATCGGCTTCCTCCTCGGACCGCACGGCGGGAGCATCACGGGCCAGGCGATCGTGCAGTGCGCGGGAGCGTCCCTGT
Source organism: Rhodococcus sp. 4CII (assembly GCF_014256275.1). Lineage (NCBI taxonomy): Bacteria > Bacillati > Actinomycetota > Actinomycetes > Mycobacteriales > Nocardiaceae > Rhodococcus > Rhodococcus sp. 4CII. The sequence goes on along the minus strand of NZ_JACCFE010000002.1, from coordinate 2,485,373 downwards.
GAACGCGCTGCGCGTAACGCGCAATTATGTTAGCATTAGATGCACGAAACGCGCACCTAATCGGGCAAAGGCGGCACCATGAGACCGAAATCGATCGGATCCGATCCGACCGTCGCGGTCCTCGCCGACGACCTGTCCGGCGCGGCCGAAGTGGCGAGCGCCTTCCTCGGCCGGAGCGCGGCCGTCTCGCTGCTTCTCGGCGCCGCCGAGGCTCACGAACCGGGCGGGGTCGTCGTCGCGGATCTCGACACTCGGTCGATGAGCGGGGCGGAGGCGGCGCGGACGACACGGCACGCACTCGCCGGCATTCCCGCCGGCACGCTCGTGGTGAAGAAGATCGACTCGCTCCTACGTGGCAACATCGGCGCCGAGGTGGGAATCCTTGCCGAGACCGGCCTGGTGGTTTTCGCAGCCGGCCTTCCTGCAGTCGACCGGACCGTGCGCGGCGGCACCGTGCACCTCGGTTCGACACCGCTCCACGCCGCCGGCGCCTGGTCGGCGGAATCCACGCCGCCCCCGGAGTCGATCGCGGCACTCTTCCCGGGCCGACCCACCCGGAACGTGCCCCGCGGTGCCGATGTCGCCGAGGCGCTGGCCCGCGCAGCGTCCGACGGCGCCGTCGCGATCTGCGACGTCGAGACGGACGCCGACCTCGATTCGATAGTCCTGGCCTGCCGCGCGTTTCCCGGGGTGCGACTGGTCGGGACGTCCGCCCTCGCCGCCGCCGTGGCGCGCACGCTGCCCCGTCGCGACGTTCCCGCCCCGGCGACCACCCACCCCGAATCCGTGCTCACCGTCGTCGGGACGGCGGAACCCGTTGCCGTGCAACAGGTGGCCGCACTCGTCGCCGACGGAGCCCGGCACGTGCCCGTCGACGCCCGGGCGCTTCTGCTCGGCGCCGTCGACACCGCGCCCGTGCGCCGCGCACTCGACAGCGGCCAGGCCGTGGTGACGGTGACCGGTGACGTGGGCCCGTCGAACGCCCGGAGTCTGTCGGCGGCGCTGGGCAGGCTCGTCGCCGCCGTGCAACACGGCCGTCGATCCGATCTCGTGCTCACCGGCGGGGAGACGGCGCGGGCCGTCGTCGACGCGCTCGGGATCACGTCCCTTCGGCCCGTCCACGAAGTCCACCACGGCGCCGTCGCCTCCGTGGCGTCCGACGGACGGCGAGTCGTCACCAGACCCGGCAGCTTCGGCGACGCCACCAGCCTCTCCGCGATCGCGGCCTACCTGCGCGGCGGTCAGCGGCCCACCCCCACTCCCACACAGCGAGGACCTCACATGAGCGCGTCAACCGATACCGCCAACCTTCCCGCCGTCGCCGTCACCATGGGCGACGGTGCCGGAATCGGCCCCGAGGTGATCGTCCCCGCACTGCTGGACGAGGCCACCCGGTCCTGGTGCAACCCCGTCGTCGTCGGCGACGCCAAGCGGTTGCGTCTTGCGGCGAACGTCCTCGGCATCGACGCCGACATCGTGACCGTCGAGTCGATCGCGGACGCCGAGTCGGTGCCCGGACGCGTCAACGTCATCGATCTCGACCTCCTGCCCGACGACCTGCCGTGGGGCGAACTGTCGCCGATTGCCGGTCACGCCGCGTACGAGTACATCCGCGTCGCCAGCGAACTGGCCGTGCGCGGGGAGGTCCAGGCGATCTGCACCGCCCCGCTCAACAAGGAAGCGCTGCACGCCGCAGGCCACATCTTCCCGGGGCACACGGAACTCCTCGCGCATCTCACCGGCACCGAGGAGGTGTCGATGATGCTGTCGACGCCGAAACTCAAGGTGATCCATGTGACCACCCACATCGGTTTGCTCGACGCCGTCGCCAAGATCGAACCCGGCCTGGTCGAAAGGACCATCCGGCGGGGGCACGAGGCGCTGGTGCGATCCGGGATCGCGGAACCGAAGATCGGGGTGTGCGGCATCAACCCGCACGCCGGCGAGCACGGACTGTTCGGCTACGGCGAGGAAGAGCAGAAGATCATTCCCGCGGTCGAGGTGCTGAAGGCGGACGGCATCGACGTCCACGGTCCGTTGCCCGCGGACACGGCGTTCTTCCTCGCGGGACGCGGCGACTACGACCTCATCGTCGCGATGTATCACGACCAGGGGCACGGGCCGGTGAAGGTCCTCGGCATCGAGGCGGGCGTCAACATCACGGTGGGACTGCCCGTCATCCGGACGTCCGTCGACCACGGCACCGCCTTCGACATCGCGGGCAAGGGTATTGCGGAGGCCGGTAGTATGGTCGAAGCTCTTCGTCAGGCTGCCGAATTGGCAACCAGCACAGCGGTTGTGAAGTAGGGGGACGAGACATGGCGGTTCGTGAGTCGGAAGCACGCCGGTCCGAGATCGTGCGACTGGCCCGGTCGATCGGGCTGGCCAGCGTCGAGGACCTGTCGGCGCAGTTCGGTGTCACGGCCTCCACCATCCGGCGGGACCTGAGCCAGCTCACGTCTCAGGGGCTGATCGCCCGAACGTACGGCGGTGCGATCGCGCTCGACCCTCAGCAGGAGTCGTCACTCCGCCAGCGTGCCCTCGAGGGTTTCGACGCGAAGCGGGCGATCGCGGAATGGGCCGCGAACCAGGTGCGCCCGGGTGAGACGATCCTCCTCGACGCCGGCACCACCGTGGGCGCGATGGGGGAGTTCCTGCGCGAGATCGAGAACATCACCGTCATCGCGGCCGGTCTCACGGCCCTCGAGTCGCTCGCCGACGCCGACTCCGTGCGTGTCGAGTGCATCGGCGGCACCCTCCGCCACCTCAGCCAGGGGTTCGTCGGCCCGTTGGCCGAGGCCGCACTCCAGCGCGTCACCTTCGACCGCGCGTTCCTCGGGGCAGACGCCGTCACCGCGGATCTGGGCATCTGCGAGGCCGAACTGGAACAGACCCGCCTCAAGGAGATCATGATCGAACGCGCCGACGAGGTGTACGTGCTCGCGCACGCGGCCAAACTCGGACGCCGCCCGTTCCATGCGTGGGCGCCGATCCCGCCGGGAACGACGATCGTCACCGACGACTCGGCCGAGCACGACCAGACGGCACCCTTCGATTCCGCCGGAATGCGGGTCGTGCGAGTCTGAGGCAGCCCCGGACTCGGAGTTACCGCTTGTCCTTCTTCGCCTGCCGGCGTGCGCCTTCGGCGATGGTGGAGGCTTCGTACTTCTTGCGGCCGGAGGATTTCCGGGTGGCGTCGACGCGTGCCTTACCGGACGACGCGACCTTGCCGTTACCGTCGCCGAGTTCGCTGAAGGAGGGGGCATCGCTGCGCGCGCGGGCGAGTCGCTCGCCCTTCAGATCCCGGGCGCTGGCGCGGGCCGCCGTCGCCAACTGGCGGCTCACCCGGCTCAGTGCCGCCTCGAAGACCTCGGCCTTGTCGGCGTTGCGCACGTTGGCCGCCTTCCCGGCTCCACGCGCACCCTTGTTTTCGACCTTCGCCGCGCCTTCCTGGCGGTACAGCTTGACGTGCTTGTTCCGGGCGCGGCGAATGCGGGTGTGCAGCTTGATCAGCGCGTCCTCGTCGAGATCGGCCATCTGCGCCTTCTTGGTCTCACGAATCAGCACGAACTCGTCCTCGGACAGGGAGTTCAGAATTTTGTTCATGTCGGCTCCGATCCGGCCACTCAGGCCGTGAGTTGTAGTCATGGTAACTGAGAAACATTCGCGCCGGTCCGTTTCGGAGTGGCTGGGGACACCTCCCCGACAAGCCGCTGATTGGTCTGTGCAAGTTGCCATTCCGTCTGCCTGCGTAGCCTGCCGACCCGATCGGCGTCGAGGCGGTCGCACACGAAATCCCAGTGCAGCGCGACGTGGTCGCCGACCGTCAGGCCGGCGACGAAAGCCCCTTCGGGCACGCGGTAGTCGGCCGGGTCGTCCTGCTCGGGCCCGAGGGACAGCCGGGTACCGTCCCACTGCAGTCGCCGGGACCGGACCACGGCACGATCGTGATCGAGACCCACCACCTCACCCCAGCGGATGCGGCACGAGTCGAGAACCTGCAGCGGCTGAGGCATTCCGGTGTGCAGCAACCGCGACCACGGATACACCGCGAACACGTGAAAGTTGTGGGTGGGCGCCGCCTCCCCGAGCAGGTCCTCCGTGAGGTGCTTCCAGTACTGGCCGGCCTGCGACGCGAGGCGGGCGAGTAGTTGGACGCCGAATTCGGCGCGGTCGATGCGGTCGGAGAGCTCGTCCGCGGTCCAGTAGGCACGAACGACGCTCTCGTCCAAGGGGTCCGGGATCCCGGCCAGTCGCGCGATCACCTCCTGGTACGGCCACGCGCCGCTGAACTGCTTCGCCAAACACACCACGTCGGTGTCCGGCGCCCCACCGCACGCGACCGCCTGCAGTCGCTCCGAACCGGGAGGGCCGCAGTAGCCCAGGGCGTTCGGGGCGTGCGCGTACTGCGCGAACACGCGGTGCCCTGACGGCATCGTGTGTTCGCGCGGCATCACCGGTCAGCCTCGCTGACCGAGCAATTGGGCCGTCTCGCGGTGCAGCCTGCCGAAGTTGTAGTAGGCGGCGCACGCACCTTCCGGGGAGACCATGCACGTGCCGATCGGGGTCTCCGGTGTGCAGGCCGTCCCGAAGACCTTGCACTCCCACGGTTTGATGACGCCCTTGAGAACCTCGCCGCACTGGCAGGCCTTCGGATCGGCGACGCGGACACCCGGCATCGAGAACTTCTCCTCGGCGTCGAACTCGACGTAGTCGCGGTGGACCTTGAGCGCGCTGTGCGAGATGAAACCGAGCCCGCGCCACTCGAAGTGCGGTCGCAACTCGAACGTCTCGGCCATCAGCTTCAGCGCCTGCACGTTGCCCTCCGCGCGCACCACCCGTTTGTACTGGTTCTCGATCTCGCAGCGACCCTCACGGATCTGCTGGAGCAGCATGTGCACCGACGCGAGGATGTCGAGCGGCTCGAAACCCGCGACCACCATCGGCTTCCCGTACACCTCGTTCACGAACCGGTACGGGCGCAGCCCCACGACGGTGGACACGTGGCCGGGACCGAGGAAACCCGACAACCGGAGGTCGGGGGATTCGAGGATCGCCTTGATCGGCGGAACGATCGTGACGTGGTTGCAGAACACGCTGAAGTTCTTCACACCCAGCGCCCGCGCGCGGACCAGCGTCACCGCAGTGGACGGCGCGGTGGTCTCGAAACCGACGGCGAAGAACACCACCTGGTGGTCGGGGTTGTCGAGGGCCACCTTGAGTGCGTCCAGCGGCGAATACACGAAGCGGACATCCGCGCCGCGGGCCTTGGCCTCGATGAGATTGCCCTTGGATCCGGGCACCCGCATCATGTCGCCGAACGTCGTGAAGATGACGCCGGGCTGCTCGGCGAGCCACATGGCGTCGTCGACGCGGCCCATCGGGATGACGCACACCGGACATCCGGGGCCGTGCACCAGTTCAACGGTCTCCGGCAGCAGATGCTCGATGCCGTGCCGATAGATCGTGTGGGTATGGCCGCCGCACACCTCCATGAACTTGAACTCGTCGCCGCGGGCCAGTTCGGTGATGGATTTGACCAGGGCGCGCGCCGCCGCCGGGTCCCGGAATTCGTCGACGAACTTCATCCCTGTTACCTCGTTCTTGCTGTAGTCACGCGATTTCGGACGAGTTGAACGCGTCGATCTCGTTCACGTAGTCGGCGCCCATCTTCTGCACCTGATCCAACGTCAGCTGCGCCTCGATCTCGTCGATCTTCGCCATCGCGAAACCGACGTGTACGAGCACCCAGTCACCGACGACGAGACCTTCTTCGGCGAGCAGTCGCACACTGATCGTTCTCTGGACGCCGTTCACGTCCACCTTCGCCAGATGCTGTTCGGCATCGACGATGTCGACCACCTGACCGGGTATCCCCAGACACATCGTGGTTCTCCTCTCGGGCTGTACGTCAGCAGATTCGGGGAAGCGGGTCGCCGACGAGCATGTCGACGATCCGGCTGCCGCCGAACGAGGTTCGCAGTGCGACGATGCCCGGCGGCTCGGCCAGGATCTCGCCCACCGCAGCGGCATCGGCTCCCCGCGGATGGGCCCGCAACGCCGCGACGGCTGCGTCCGCCTCCTCCGCCGCGACGACCGCGACGAACTTGCCCTCGTTCGCCACATACAGCGGGTCGATGCCGAGCATGTCGCAGGCGCCCAGCACCTGAGGCTCGATGGGCAGGGAGTGCTCGTCGATGATGACGGCGAGTTGCGAGGCGTGCGCCAGTTCGTTGCACACGGTGCCGACACCGCCGCGGGTGGCGTCCCGCATCCACCGCGTCGACGGGGCTGCCTCCAGCAACGCCTCCACCAAGGAATTGACGGGGGCCGTGTCGGAGGCGATGTCGGCCTCGATGGCCAGGTCGCCGCGGGCGAGCATCACGGCCATGCCGTGTGCGCCGATGGTCCCCGACAGCAGAACCTTGTCGCCCGCGCGCACGAGGTCCGGTGACAGCCGCCTGCCCTCCGGGATGACACCGACACCGGCGGTGGAGATGTAGACGCCGTCGGCGGCGCCCTTGCCGACGACCTTGGTGTCGCCGGTGACGATCTGCACCCCCGACAGGACCGCGGCCTCGCTCATGTCAGCGACGATCTCCCGCAGTTCGGCGATCGGGAAACCCTCCTCGATGACGAACGCCGCCGACAACCACCGCGGGCGCGCGCCGGAGACGGCCAGATCGTTGACGGTCCCGTGCACCGCGAGGTGCCCGATGGAACCGCCTGGAAAGCGCAGCGGCTGAACCACATACGAGTCGGTGGAGAATGCGAGCCGTTCACCCGACGGCATGCTCAGCGCGGCCGCGTCACCGAGTTGCTCGAGTTCGTCGTTGCGGAACGCCTCGACGAACACCGCGTCCACCAGCGCCGCCGACGACTTTCCGCCCGCACCGTGCGCGAGCGTCACCACCTCGTCGAGCAGCCGGGGACGGCGTTGCCGGAACTTGTCGATCCGCTCGAGGACGCGGTCTTCGCGTTCCGCCGACGTGGCCGGTTCGGTCGTGCTCATGAAGCCTCCACAGATTTGGGAGCGATCCGCGCCATATGGTCCTGGGCGACCGACCACAGCCGGTACCCGAGCATCGCGTGGCTCTCCTGGATCCGGTGGATGCTCTGCGAGTGGACGGTGTAGCAGAAGTCGAGTTCGCCGGCAGACGCCATCGCCGCCATCCGGCCGCCCTCGTGCCCGGCGAATCCGATGGTGAGCAGACCCCGCTGCTTGGCCTCGGTCAGCGCGGTCATCAGATCGTCCGAATTGCCGGACGTCGACAGCGCGATCGCGACGTCGTGTTCCCGGGCGTGGGCGATGATCTGCCGCTTGAAGATCAGATCGAAGCCCACGTCGTTGCCCAGGGCCGTCACCACGGCCTGATCGGCGGCCAGTGACCAGGCGGCCACCGGGCGTCCGCGGGCGGGACGGCTGAACAGCGACGCCAGCGTGGCGGCGTCGGTGGAACTGCCGCCGTTGCCGAACGTGTAGAGGCGGCCGCCGCGGCGGAACCTGTCGGCCATGTCGATGCCGGCGGCGGTGAGGCCGTCCCCGTATTCGTCGAGGGACTCCTTCTGCAGGCGCGCGCTCTCGGTGGCCTTCCCCCGCGCGGAGGCGGCGAGGTCGTCGAGGAGGCTCTGCGCGTCGGTCTCCTCCGAGTCGATGAACGGGTACAGGAAGCTGGTGCTCTCCGAGTCGTGCGTGGTCATCGGTCCGCCTCCGTACCCGTGTCGTTGAGAGCCGTGTCGTCGAGTCGCGTGATTGCCGCGCCCGCATGCACCAGCACGAGGTCGTTCGGCCGGACGTCGCCCAGAACGCTGACGTCCACCCACTCCTCGCCGGCGGCGGTGCGGACCAGGGCCGGACCGAGGGGCTCGGCGGGCTCGATCACCACCTCGCCCAGGCGGCCCTCGTCGCTGCACGTGACGCAGACCGTCTCGTCGCAGTCCGAGGTCTCGGGTTTCAGCAGCCCCGAATGCTCGAAGCAGACGTGGGTGAGTTCCCACAGCAGGTGGTACATGAGGACGAAACGCCCGGTGGCCGGCACCATCGGGTCGTCCGAGTCGACCCAGAGGATGTGGTTGGCCGCACCGGCCGGAGGTCGGGGGCCCGCCCCGATCCACAACGTCATCGCGCCCCACGCCGGTGCCCGGCGCATCGCGTCGACCACCGCGGGCTCGTCCGCCGACGCCACCGCCAGCAGGATGTCGCCGGGTCTGCTCGCCACCCGGGCCTGCGCCACCGGATCCGGTTCGACGAGCGCCACCGACGGCAACGCCCGTTTGCCCATGATCACCGGGTGAACGAATTCGACGGCCACGTGATGGGCGTGCGGTTCCCATTGCGGCGAGATCACCCAGAGCGTCGCGCCGTCATGGAATCTGCGGGCCAGGGACAACGCTGCGGCAGCGAGATCCGCAGACAGATCCGTGTCGACAAGGTGCCCGCCCGCCTCTGCGGTGGTGGTCATCCACTAGCTCCCGTCCCGGGCCGGCCGGTCGGGGGCTGCCGACGTCACGGTCCGCGCATGGTTGCCGCGGCACCGATCACCGCCTGGCCGAGGGAGAGTCCTCCGTCGTTGGGAGGCACCCGGTGGTGGGTGAGGACTCGATAACCGCTGCTCTCCCAGTGTGCTCTCACCAGTGCGAGGAATAAACGGTTTTGGAAGACTCCTCCGGTGAGTCCGATCGTGGTCGCGCCCGTGGCGGTGGCGGCCCGGTCGACGAGTGCCGCCGTCCCGGCCGCGAGGGCATGGTGGAAGCCCAGTGCGAGCGCCGCCGGCGGCATGCCGTCGCGTAGTCCGGCAACCAGTCCGGACAGCAGGAGGGGAAGTCCGAGCTGGTCGTTCTCCACCTCCATCGCCAGATCGGCGGGGTGCGCGGCGGTCCGGGCGAGCGCCTCGAGTTCGATGGCGGCCTGCGCCTCGTAGGTGATGCGATGCCGCACCCCGAGCAGGGACGCGACCCCGTCGAACAGGCGGCCGGCGCTCGTCGTCCTTATACAGCCGAGACCCGAGACGAGTTGCGATTCCACCGCCGCACGCTCCGTCGCCGGCATCGCCGCGACGCACGGCAGCCCGTCGACGTCGGCGATCCCGCACTCGTGGAGCAGGGCCAGCGCCACCCGCACCGGATTGCGGACGGCGGCGTCACCACCCGGCAGCGAGAAGGGCTGCAGATGACCCACCCGCCGGGAGTCGAGGATGTCCGGGCCGACCAGCAGGAGTTCGCCGCCCCACACGGTGGTGTCACAGCCGTACCCGGTTCCGTCGAAAGCGACCCCGAGCACCGTCGTCCCGACCAACCCGTGTTCGGCCATCAACGACGCGACGTGCGCGTGGTGATGCTGCACGGTGAGCAGGGGGACGCCGGTTCTCTCGCTGTAGCGCCGGGCCCAGTGATGCGTCGAGTAACCGGGGTGCCGGTCGGCGACCACGGCCTCCGGTGCGATGCCGTGCAGATGCGTCAGTTGCCGTACCGACGTCTCGAAGGCGTGCTGACTCTCCAGGCTGCCCATGTCGCCCAGATGCGCGGAGCAGAACGCGTAGTCCTGCCGGGTCAGGCAGAAGGTGTTCTTGATCTCGGCGCCCACCGCGAGGATCTCCGGGCCGGGCGCCGGGAGCACCACCGGCAGGGGAGCGAACCCGCGAGACCGGCGGATCGGCAGCACCGCCCCGTCCTCCACCGCCAGCACGGAATCCTCGCAGGGCACCGCGATGCGGCGGTCGTGCATCAGGAACACGTCGGCGATGTCCCGCAGCCGGGCGCGGGCGTCGTCGTTGTCGAAGCACAGCGGTTCGCCGCTCAGGTTGCCGGACGTCATGACCAGCACCCGCGGGGGATCGACGTCGCTGCCCGGTGTCCGGGAGAAGAGCAGGTGATGCAGCGGCGTGTACGGAAGCATCACGCCGAGGTCGTCGATCCCGGGTGCGATGCCGTCGGAGATCGACGCGGTACACCCCTTGCGCAGCAACAGGATCGGCCTGGACGGATGTCGCAGCAGGGCACTCTCGGATTCGGAGATGTCGCACAGTTCGGCGGCGACGGGCAGGTTCGCCGTCATCACCGCGAACGGTTTGTCCGGGCGGTGCTTACGCGCGCGGAGCATCGCCACGGCGTCTGCGTCGGCGGCATCGCACACGAGGTGGAACCCGCCGAGACCCTTGACCGCCACGATCCTGCCGTCCCGCAACGCCTGCTGGACCGTCGTGAGGACGGCGTCGTCGCCGTCGAACCGGCGTCCGTCGATCTCGGCGAACAGGTGCGGACCGCAGTCCGGGCAGCACACCGGCTGGGCGTGGAATCGGCGGTCCGCGGGGTCGCGGTATTCGGCCAGGCACGCGTCGCACAGCGGGAACTCGGCCATCGTGGTGTTGGGCCGGTCGTAGGGCAGATCGGTGATCACGGTGAACCGCGGCCCGCAGTTGGTGCAGTTGACGAACGGGTGCCGATACCGGCGATCGCGGGGATCGGCCAGTTCACGCAGGCAGTCGGCGCAGGTCGCCACGTCCGGCGACACCAGCGTCCGCGCGCCGGGGACGTGGAGGCTGTCGATGATCCGGAACGACTCGTCCCCGCGAACCGGAACCGGCTGCGCCGTCGCGTCGACGATCACGGCCATCGGCGGCGCGTCCGTGCGGAGCCTGCGCACGAACTCCGACGCGGCGGCCGGCTTGCCCTCGATCTCGATGAACACGCTGACGTCGTCGTTGCCGCAGTGGCCGTGCAGGCCGAGTTCCTCGGCCAGTCGTGCGACGAACGGGCGGAAACCGACGCCCTGCACCACCCCGTGGACCGTGATGCGCGATCGTACGACCGTCATCCTCGGATGATTCCCCCGCCGAGGTGCGGGGCGCAAGAGGCGCGGCCGCGGTCCGCGGCTGCCGGATCACACGCCTTCGACGGACCGGGCGCCGGCGATCGTGTCGATCAGCCCGTAGTCGCGGGCCTCGTCGGCGGTGAGGATCCGGGCCTCGCGCATGTCGCCGATCACCGTGTCGAGGGGCTGCCCGCAGGAGTCGGCGATGCGCTGCTGGAGTCGCCGCAGCTGCTGCTCGTGCTGTTCGGCGGCGACCGCGACGTCGGACGCCGGACCGACGCAAGACGTCCGCGGTTCGCGTAGGTGGAAGCGGGCATGCGGTGCCGCCGTCCGCCGGCCGGCCGGCGCGAGGAGCGCCACCGCCATTCGCCGGACGTCGCCTCGGCAGTGGACGTGGAGCGGGACGCCCATCTGGTCCAGGGTGTCGAGGAGGGTCGCCGCTGCATCGACGTCGGCGTCGACGCCCTGCAGCCACAACTGGACCTCTGCGTCGCCGGAGGCGTCGAGCAGCGCCAGCGACGCCGCTGCGCGATTGGTGGCCTCGGCGTCGAGTCGGCCGGTGAGCGACACGATCCGCTTGTCGAACAGGCGCTCGGTCAGCCAATCGGGGCCAGGGGCGATCGACGTGCCGTGAACGGGTTCCGACGGCTGCCGCGGATCCGGCTGCCAGGGTGTGGGGAACTGCGGGACGGACGGTGGGGTGGGTGGTGGCCAGATCATGGTGATGACTCCCGGTGCGCTGAGATCGTCCAGTCGACCGTCCGGCCCACGGCCTCCGCATACCGTTCGAGCGTCGACAGGCGGGGGTCGACGTCGCCGCGTTCGAGCCGCGCCACCGCCGACTGCGACGTGCCCATGTGGGCGGCGATCTCGGTCTGCGTCAGCCCCCGCTCGCGGCGGGTGGTGACGAGTTCGTCCAGCAGCGCTCGACGCCGATCGGACAGGTGCCCCAGCCCGGGAAAGGACGTGCGTCGAGGGGTGGTCGACATACCATCGATGATATCTCGAAAACGGTATACGGAGGGGTGGTCATGGCGAAGGTTCGTGCGGCCGTCATCGGCGGCGGCATCATCGGTCTGGCGGTCGCCCGGGAACTTCTGCACCGCGTGGACGGCGTCGAGGTGACGGTGTTCGAGAAGGAAACCCGGGTCGCGGCCCACCAGACCGGCCACAACAGCGGTGTCGTCCACGCCGGCCTGTACTACCCGCCCGGCAGCCTGAAGGCGCGCCTCTGCCGGCGCGGTGTCACCCTGCTGCGGCAGTACGCCGAGGACAAGGGTGTGGCCTACGAGGAGTGCGGCAAAGTGGTAGTGGCCCGCGACCCGTCCGAAGTCGCGCGGATGGACGCCATCTATGACAGGGCGACCGCCAACGGGGTCCCGGGTATCCGGAAGCTGCCGGGGGAGGAGATCCCCGAGATCGAACCGCACGCACGGGGCGTCGCCGCCGTGCACTCACCGCACACCGCGATCATCGACTACGTGGCGGTCGCGGAGGCTCTCGCCGCGGACATCACGGCCGCGGGTGGACGCGTGCTGCTCGGCCGGGAGGTCGTGGGCCTGGACAGCCGGTCGGCGGACACGGTGGTCACCACCCGGGACGGCAGTGCGGGCTTCGACCTGGTGGTCACGTGCGCCGGACTGCAGTCCGACCGGGTCGCGCTGATGTCGGGCGAACCGCGATCACCCCGGGTGGTGCCGTTCTTCGGTGACTACTTCTTGCTCGAGCCGGAACGTTCTTCACTCGTGAAGGGGCTGATCTACCCGGTGCCGGACCCGCGGTACCCGTTCCTCGGGGTTCACCTCACCAAGCGGATCGATGGTCGGATCATGCTCGGCCCGAACGCGTTTCTCGCCTTCGGGCGCGAGGCCTACGACCGTCGGGGGTGGTCGGCGTCCGACCTGATGTCGGCGGTCGGGTTTCCCGGATTCTGGCGGTTCGCGGTGCAGAACACGGCGGCGGCGGTCCGCGAGGCTCGCACCGTCCTCAGCACCGGCGAGTTCGTGAAGGAGGCGCAGAAATACGTGCCCGACGTGCGCCGCGCCGACGTCACCCGCGGGCCCCGCGGCATCCGCGCGCAGGCGATGAACGCCGACGGCAGCCTCGAGGACGACTTCGTCATCACCGGAACCCACCGCGTCATCCACGTCCGGAACGCGCCGTCGCCGGGTGCGACGTCGTCCCTCGCCATCGCCGAACACGTCGTGACGGAAGCTCTCGCCCGCGCCGCGGCCTGACCGAGCCCCGCCCGATGTCACACCGGTGCAGTCGAAGTAGACCGCTGTGACATCGGGCGCCGGGTTTACGACGTGGTGTCCCGCCCGAGCGGCAACCCGTCCTCGAGGAATTCCAGTGCGCGCAGGGCGAGCGGCAAATTCCCCGGCAGCAGATCGACCACACCGAGGACTACGCCGACGATGGCCCCGGCGAGTGCGCGGACCTCGAAGTCGTCGGCGGTGCGCCCGACCCGGCGCGCCGTGACGCCCGCGATCATGTCGATGCTGCGCACCATCTCCTGCATGATGGCCCCGCGCAGCTCCGGGACCGAGTACAGCAGTTCCTGACGGGTCCGCTCGAACTCCATGTCTGCCTCGGACAGGCCGGCGAAGACGGACTCGGCCGCCTTCCGGAACGCGGTGATCAGCGGGACGTCCGGCGGTTGCGCCTCGATGGCCTCGATCATGGGCGGATCGAGATCGTCGGCGAGGACCAGTTGTTCCTTGGTGGGGAAGTAGCGGAAGAACGTGCTCGGCGACACGTCCGCGGCCTCCGCGATCTGCTCGATCGTGGTTTCGGCGTAGCCCTGTTCGCCGAACAACCGAAACGCCTCGGTACGGATGGTCAGCCGCGTGCGCGCCTTCTTCCGTTCCCGGAGGCCGGGGCGGGCATCAATGGACATGTACCGATTCTGACTCATCCTGAGCACGGGCCGGGGTGTCGCGGGGCGTGAACCGTGCCGCGAGCACGACCGCGACGGCGCAGATGCCCGCGCAAATCCACAGCATCAGACCCATCCCGGACACGAACGCCGCCTGGACGTGCTCGAGAACCGACGGGTCGCCGGTCGCCTTGGCCACCGCGACACCGGCGTTGACACCGTCGCGGACCGGAGGCACGTCCAGGTCTCCCAGCTCGGACCGGTAGCGGGTGGCGAGGACGGTGCCGAGCACCGCGACCCCGATCGTGCCGCCCGCCTGCCGCAGCGCCTGGATCAGGGCGGAGCCGGAACCGGAACGTTCGTTCGACAGCGCGCCCAGGGCTGCGCCCATCGCTGCCGGCATCACGAAACCCATTCCCGCGCCGACGAGTGAGATCCATGCCGCGGTGAACCAGTACGCGGAATCGACGGAGGTCGTCGCCCCGGCCGCGAGTCCCGCGGTGAGGAGGGCGAACCCGATGGCGATGACCGGCCGGGCGCCGGCCCGGCGCAGCAGTTGATCGCAGAGCCGGGTGCCCACCAGCAGACCGCCGATCAACGGCAACAACCGGAGGCCGCTGCCCAGCGCGTCGACCCCGAGCACGGCCTGGAAGTACTGAGGCACCGTGAAGAACAGCCCGAACATCCCGAAATTGACGAGGGTGGTGAAGATCGTGCCCCAGCGGAACCCGGGGCTGGCGAACAACGACATGTCGATCAGCGGGTGCCGCGACCGCCGCTCCCACATCGCGAACAGCCCCAGCACCACCACGCCCGCCGCGATCGACGTCCAGGCCAGGGTGTCACCCCAGCCGTCCTGGCCGGACTTGATGAAACCGTAAGTGAGACTGAGTAGTCCGAGCGAAGACAGCACGGCGCCCAGGTAGTCGGTGGTCGCTCGCTCCTCGCTGCGCGACTCCGGTACCAGGGCCGCGACGGCGATCGCGCCGACGACGACGAGCGGCACGTTGATGAGGAACACCGATCCCCACCAGAAGTTCTCGAGCAGCCACCCGCCGAGAATCGGCCCGAGGGGAAGGCCGATCGCGGTGGACGTCACCCAGATGGTCAGGGCCCGCGACCGTTCGTCCGCGTCGGGGAACAGGACGGGCAGTACCGCCATCGACAGCGGCATCATCACCGCGGCGCCCAGCCCCAGCAGGGTGCGTCCCGCGATCAGCTGCCCCGACGTGCTCGCACAACTGCAGAGCAGCGACGCGAGGCCGAACAGGACGAGTGCGCCGAGTAGAAGCTTCTTGCGGCCGTAGCGGTCGCCGAGCGCGCCCGCCGGCAGGAGCGCCGCGGCGAGTACCAGCGTGTACGCCGAACTGAACCATTGCAGTTGCGAGTTGTTCGCCCCGAGATCGACTGCCAGCGTCGGCAGCGCCACCGTCAACACCGTGATGTCGAGTCCGATGGTCAGCATGGCAACGGACAGGGCTCCGAGCGCCCACCAGCGGCGAGGGACTTCGTTTACCGTCGTTGCGCTCATGACAGCTCCACTCGAAAGGAAGTTACTATATTTTGATAGTAACCCTCACTTTAGGGCTGTCAAGGCCGATCGCAAGGTCAGCGCCGGCGTATCTGCAGGGTGAACCCCTCGGGCATGAGGGTGAGTCGTTCGGCGACCTTCAACCGGTAGTCGGGGTCGCCCACGATGTCGTACCGGCGCAGGATCGTGCCGAGAACCAGCACCGCCTCGTGGAGGGCGAACTGCCGTCCGATGCAGGCGCGCTCACCGGTCCCGAACGGCTTGTACACGTGCGCGGGCCGGGACCGGATGCGCTCGGGCAGGAAATTGTCGGGGTCGAACGCCTCGGGATCCGCACCCCACACGGGGTCGCGGTGCAGGGCAGGGATGAGGACGAGAACCCAGTCGCCGACCTTCATCGGGTACTTGCCGACGAGGGTCGTGTCGACGGTCGCCTCCCGGCCGTACGCGGGGGCCGTCGGCCACAGCCGCAACGCCTCGTCCAGCACCCTCCGTACGTAGCGGAGCTTGGCGATCTGCTCGAATGCCGGCTCGTCGTCGCCCCAGACTTCGTCGACCTCCGCCTGCGCCCTGGCGAGCACCTCGGGATGGCGCGACAGGTAATAGAGGGCGAACGACAATGCGCCCGAAGTGGTCTCGTGCCCCGCGACGAGGAACGTGACCACCTGGTGGCGGATGTTCAACTCGTCGATCCGGTTGGGGTCGTTCTCCCGGGCCGCTCGCAGCATCAGTTCGAGCAGGTCCTCAGGGCCCGCGTCGGCGCTGTCCCGGCGGGCGCGGATCACCTCGTCGACGACCTCGGCCATGTGCTCGAGATTGGCGACGTTGCGGCGATCCGACCGTCGCGCCAGCCGTCGTCCGAGCGCCGTGGACTTCACGAACGTGGTGCGCTGCGAATGGCTCAGCGCACCGACCATCGCCTGCACGAAGGGGTGCGGACGCTCCCGGGTGAACGAGTCGAAGGAGTAGCTGAAACCGGTCCGGCCGATGGTCTCGAGCGTCAGCTTCGTCATGTCGGAGGACACGTCGACGGGTGGGCCGTCCACGCGCTGGTCCCAGTGCTCCGTGAGCTCGCCGGCGACGTCGAGCATCGTGCGGTGATACGACCGCATCGCGGATTTCGTGAACGCCGGGGCGAGCAGATTGTGTGCCTTGCTCCAGTTCGGCTCGTGGTTGTACGCGGTGAACAATCCGTCGCCGCCCACCTCACGCAGCGATGCGACGCCGGGCGCCAGGTGCTTCGCGAATCGGGATTCGTCGGACAGTTCCGCCACCATGTCTGCGCCGGACGCGAACACGAACCGATTGCCGAGGACGTTGCGCTCGAAGATGGGCCCGAGTTGCCTGCCGATCTCCATCGAATTCTGCAGGGGAGTGCGGATGCTGATTCCGAAGAGGTCGCCGAAAACGGGAAGACGCCATCGAGGATGCGGGATGGTCGCGTCCGCCGTGCTGCGCATTGATTCGACGCTCATTGTCGACCCCCGTGTCGATGTGGCCTGCGTTACTGAATTGATGTCTAGTACGCAAGGTACGCCTTACTGAACCGGTGTCAAGCAGTACGGTGGCTGGCATGACCAGCGCCCGCCGTCGACTCGCCCCGGAACAGCGCCGGGCGCAGTTGCTGGACATCGGCGCGCGGCTGTTCGCGGACCGCCCCTACGAGGACGTCTGGATCGAAGAGGTTGCGGAACTCGCCGAGGTGTCGCGCGGTTTGATGTACCACTACTTCCCGACGAAACGGGACTTCTTCGCCGCGATCGTCGAACGCGAATCCGAACGACTGCTCGAGGTGACGGCCCCCGACTCCACCCTCCCCGTCGAGGAACAGGTCGCGGCCGGCCTCGATGCGTACTTCGAGCACGTCGCCGGACACCGGCACGGAGTGCGGGCCATCAACCACGGAGCGCTCTCGGCCGACGCCGATATCCGGGCCATCGTGGAGCGGGAACTCGACGCCCAGCAGCGGCGCATCGTCGACGCACTCGATCCGCCCGACAGCGAACGCGAACTCGTCGGCATCGCGGTGCGCGGATGGATCGCCTTCGTCCGCGCCGTCTGCATGGACTGGCTCGACCACCCCGCTGTTGCGGAGAGTGAGTTACGTGAACTCTGTCTGCGCTCGCTGCGGGGCATGCTGGGTGGCCGGCTCGACTGATCTTGCCGCCACCGCGGTGTCGGAGACTGGTGCTTAAATAAACCAGTTGATATATTTAGCGCGAAATCCGTTCCGTGAACAAGGAGATCCCGCATGAGTGCACCCACCGTTACGTCGCAGGACTGTGCGGAGCCGGTGAAGACCGAGGCGGAACTGCGTCGTGAACTCGCGGCGGTGTACCGCCTGCTGGCGCATTTCAAGATGACCGACCTGATCTTCACGCACGTCTCGGTTCGCCTTCCCGGGCCCGAGCATCATTTCCTGATCAACCCGTACGGCCTGCTCTTCGAGGAGATCACCGCCTCCAACCTGGTGAAGATCGGGCTCGACGGCGAACTCGTCGAACCCTCCGAATACCGTGTCAATCCTGCGGGATTCGTGATTCACGGAGCGATTCACGAGGCCCGCGCCGATGCGCAGTGCGTTCTGCACACCCACACGAAGGCCGGGTGCGCGGTCGCCGCCCAGGAGCGCGGCCTGCTGCCGTTGAATCAGATCTCGATGGAGTTCTACAGCCGGGTCGGCTACCACGACTACGAGGGCATCGCGCTGAATTCGGCCGAGCGAGAGCGTCTGGTCGAGGATCTCGGGAACCACCCCGCGATGATCCTGCGCAATCACGGACTGCTCACCGTCGGCGAAACTGCGGCCGAGGCGTTTCTTCGAATGTTCTACCTGGAGAAGGCCTGCGACATCCAGATCGCCGCCCAGGCGTCGGGTGAACTACGGGTGCCCTCGTCCGAGATCGCCGAGCACACCGCGCGGCAGTTCGCCGGTGAGGCGGCCACGGACGACTACACCGACGATCAGGCCTACGAGATGGCGTGGGCGGCGCTGCTGCGACTGCTCGATCGGACCGCCCCCGACTACAAGGACTGAGAGGGCTGATCACATCCCCGGTGCGGCAACGACTCCCACCGGGGATGCGCCCCTCAGGACTGCCGCGACATTGTGCGCCGACTGCCGCGCCAGCCGCTGCGCGACCTGCGGCGAATACCACCCGGCGTGCGGGGTGATCACGAGATTCGGGATCTGAAGAGCCGGATCGTCTTGTGCGGGTGGTTCGTTCGGCAGCACGTCGACGGCCGCCCCGGCCAGCTGTCCCGTGCGCAGTGCGGTCGCCAGGGCGTCGTGGTCGACGAGGCCGCCGCGGGAGACGTTCACCAGATACGCGCCGCGTGTCATCGCGGACAGTGCACGCTCGTCGATCAGTCCCCGCGTCTCGGACGTGAGGGGTACGTGCAGGCTGAGGACGTCCGAGCGGCGCAGCAGATCCTCGAAGCCGACCACCTCGATGCCCTCGGCCGCCAGTTCCTCGGCACGGTCGCCGAGCCCGCGGCCGCTGACGAGGACCGTCATCTCCAGGGCTCGGGCGCGCCGTGCGAACGCGTCGGCGATCCGGCCGAAACCGTAGAGGCCCAGCACGGTTCCCGCGATGCGCCGCGGTGGCGCGGCGGTGACGTCCCACTCGCCCGCGTGCACCGACCGGTCGAGCACGTGGGTGGATCGGAGCAGTCCGAGGGTGAGCGCGAGCGCGTGGTCCGCGACCTCCTCGGTGCAGTAGTCCACCGCTCGTGTCACCCACAGGCCGCGCTCGTGGGCCGCCGACACCGGCAGGTGGTCGTATCCGGCGGACGTCGCCGACAGCAGGCGCAGGTCCGGCAGATCCGACAGGTGGTGGGGTGCGAGACCGGCGATCTCCGGTCCGACGAGCAGAGCGACGACGCCGGGACCGGACGGGATCTCGGACTGGTGCACCACCTCGACGGAGATGCCTTCGGTGGCAAGCGAATCGGACAGATCTCGGATGGGGATGAAGTCGTCGAGGACGATGACACGGTCGGTCATGTGCCCATCGCTCCCGCTTCTTCGGTGGACCGCCGCACGGCGGCTTCGACGCAGCGAGCGGCGGCGTCCTCGGTGCTGATCGCTTCCATGACAACGGGATCCAGGATGGCCTGCAATGCCAGCCCGTCCGTCAGTGCCACCAGTGCGAGGGTGACGGCGTCCGCGTCGAGGTCGGCGGAGACGGTGCCGTCCCGCTGCGCGTCGACGACCGCCTCGTGCACGACACCCCGCCAGCGGGCGAGAAAGGCCGCGATCTCACCGCGCGCGGTTTCCTCGGCCGCCCCCTCCGCGTAGAAGAACAGGAAGACGCGGGTCATGGCGAGTCGGCGTTCGTCGAGAGGGAGGATGCTGGCGGTGATGTTCCGCAGCTTCTCGATCGGGCCGGTGCCCTCCTCGTCGAGGATCTCCCGGTACAGCCGGCCCTGGAGGTCGCCCGCCCGGCGCAGCGCCGCGAGGAGCAGTTCGTGCCGAGACCGGAAGTAGTGGTTCAACACTCCGGTCGACCATCCGCTCTCCTCCGCCACCGCGCGCGTGGTGACGGCGGAGATCCCCTCCCTGGCGATCAGCGCGAGAACCGCGTCCGCGAGCACCAGTCTCCGTTCGTCGTGGTCGACGATCTTCGGCACGATCATTCCTCCCGCTCGAGCGCATTCGTCCTCAGGTGTTGTCGCCCTTCAGGCTATCGGCGCCGGGGCGCGCTCCGGCTCTTCCTCGTCCTCGGCCTTTCCCGAGACCCGCGCGTTCCACACCGACATGACGTTCGCCGGGGTGGGTGCGGTGAACAGGCTGGTCGCGACGAACACCACCAGTGCGCTGACGAGTCCGACGTACACCGGTTCGTTGGCCATGACGTCGCCGACGACGACCATCGTGGCGAGAGTGGCCACGGTGCCCACCGCCATCGCGGCCATGGCGGCCGTTCCGGTGGCGCGCTTCCAGACCAGTCCGCCCAGGATGGGGACTAAGAGTCCGCCGACCAGGATGTCGTAGGCGATGGTCAGCGCGGACACGATGTCGTTGATGAGTACGGCGATGACGATGCTGACGAGACCGATCACGATCACGTAGAGGCGGTTGCCGCGCACGTCGGCTTCCGGGTCGGACGTGTCGAGTTCGGGCCGGGTTCGGCCGAAGATCTGGGCGATCAGCGGAAGGACGTCCTGCCGGGCGACCGTGGCGGTGGCGATCAGCGCGCCGGACGCCGTCGACATCATCGCCGCGACGGCGGCGGCGAGAACGATGCCGCTGAGCCCGACGGGCAGGACGTGGACGGCGACGTCGGCGTATACGTCGTCGGACGAACCGATGTCGGGCATGAGGGCCGACGCGGCCAGCCCGATCAGTGCGCCCGCGACGCCGTACAGCAGACAGTAGACACCGGCGGTGACGCCACCCCAGCGGGCGACCTGCGGCGACTTCGCGGTGAACACCCGCTGCCAGATGTCCTGGCCGATGAGGATGCCGAGGGTGTAGACGACGAAGAACGTGATGATGGTGCCGGTGCCGATGGTGCCCAGCCCGAGTGCCTGCTCGCCCACGCGTTCCTTGATGCCGGCATAGCCGCCGGCCTTGCTCCATGTGAACGGGAGGAGCAGAACGAAGACGCCGATGGTCTTGATGACGAACTGGACGACGTCGGTGAGCGTGATCGACCACATGCCGCCCATCGCGGAGTAGGCGACGACGATGAGCCCGCCGAGGACGACCGACAGCGTCCGGTCGAAGCCGAACAGCACGTTGAAGATGGTGGCGTAGGCGATCGTCGAGGTGACGGTGAGCATGAGGGTGTACGCCATCATCACGAGGCCGGACGCGCCGGTGGCGTCGATGCCGTAGCGGAGTTTGAGCATGCCGGAGACGGTGTAGACCTTCAGGCGCTGAATCCGGGCGGCGAAGAGCAGGCTGAGCAGCAGCACACCCGCGGCGATCGACACGACCAGCCACATCCCGGAGATGCCGTACTTGTAGCCGAGGCCGACCCCGCCGACGGTGGAGGCGCCGCCGATGACAACGGCAGCCATGGTGCTCGTGTAGAAGAATCCGCCGAGGCGCCGGCCGGCGACGAGGTATTCGCTGGAGTTGCTCGCCCGCCGTTTGCCCCACCAGCCGAACGCGAGCATCGCGCCCAGGTAGATCAGGATGATGGTGATGTCCATGGTGCGTCCTTCACGTGTCCTAG
This sequence comes from Rhodococcus sp. 4CII, assembly GCF_014256275.1. Taxonomy (NCBI): domain Bacteria; kingdom Bacillati; phylum Actinomycetota; class Actinomycetes; order Mycobacteriales; family Nocardiaceae; genus Rhodococcus; species Rhodococcus sp. 4CII. The sequence continues at coordinate 2,463,969 of NZ_JACCFE010000002.1, read as the reverse complement.
CGGATCGGTCGGTGCCGGTCTCGTCAGACCGTTGCCCTAGACCGTAGAAGAACATTGACGTGAAATAAATCACTTGATACAAATAATCACTTCAGGAAATCGTGAAGTAACGGTGCGAGCCGGCTCACACCCTGTTTTCGACGCCTTCGAGGAGTGCGATGCGCAGCTCGCTGCCCGATCTGAAACTGCTCCAGATCTTTGCGTCCGTCGTCCGCCACCAGGGGTTCGCGCCCGCGCAGCAGGAGCTCGGCCTGTCGGCCTCGGCGATCAGCACCTACATGAGCCAGCTCGAACGCCACCTCGGCATCGTGCTGTGCCACCGCGGCCGCGGCGGGTTCAGCCTCACCAGCAAGGGCGAGCTCTACCACAAGGAATGCCTGCGCATCCTCGGAGAACTCGAGGGCTTCGAACGCTACGGCGCCGCGCTGCAGGGCGAGCTCAGGGGCACCCTCACCATCGGGGTGCTCGATTCCACCGTCACCGACGCCACCCTCCCGCTCGCCGACGTCATCGGTGTCTTCAGCAAAGACCATCCCGCCGTCTACCTCGACCTGAAAATTCAGACCCCGCACGAACTGCAGGTCGGCGTGCTCGACGACCGCATCGACGTCGCGGTCGGCGCGTTCGCCTCCCCGATGAACGGACTCGTCTCGCAGGCGCTGCACCGGGAACAGCACTGGCTGTACTGCAGCGACAAGCATCCGCTGTTCGGCCGGAAGCGGGTGCCACCCGAAGTCATCACGCAACAGCGGATGGTGACGCGCGGCTACTGGTCCGAGCAGGAACTCGCCCGTCAGGGCTTTCCCCAGCCCTCGGCGACGGTGGAGAACATGGAGGCGCAGCTCATCCTCGTCCTCTCCGGCGCCTACATCGGATACCTGCCCGAGCACTACGCGGAGTACTGGGTCGCCCGGAACCGGCTCCGTCCGATCCTGCCCGCGTCGTTCGGCTATCAGGCGCCGTTCTCGCTGATCTACCGGCGCGGCCGGGCCCGCGAACCGATGGTCCTCACGTTCCGGGAATTCGTCCGGACCAGCGTGGACACCTGACCACTCACGGGGTGGGGGACCCCAGTTCCGCGGACAGCGCGCGGCACCGCGCGGCGAGGACCGAGCCGTGCTGCGCGCAGAGGGCGTCGTCCAGGCGGAACGTCGGCCCGACGACGCTGAGGGCGCCCACGATCCGCCCCACCGCGTCATAGATGGGGGCCGCCACACCCGTCGAGTGGTCCTCGATGGTGTCGTGCGCGATCGCGTACCCCTCGCTCTGCAGATCGCCCCGCAGCGCGGCGCCGACGGCCGTGCCCACCAGCGGCACCGTCTGACCCACCCAGCCCATGTGCCGAATCGCGTGGGTGCCCTCGATCTGCGCGAGATACAGGGCCGTGCCCTTGGGGCCGTGCGTCGACAGGTACGTCGATTCGCGGGTCTCCTCCGCGATCGCGACCATCGCCGGCCGGGCCCGGGACAGCAACTGGTTGTCGCTGATCGCCCGGGCGCCGATCTGGAGAAGTCGCGGTCCGGCCCGGTAGACGTTGTCGTCGCCGCGGACGAGGAACTCGCTCTGCTCCATGCTGCGGATCAGGCGCAGCGCCGTGCTCGTGGCGAGGCCGGCGGCCTTGGCTGCGTCGCCGAGCGTCAGCCCACCCTGCTCGGTGATCGCGCCGAGCAGTTCGAAGGTGCGGCTCGCGCTGCGGGTCACATCTCCGGGGGCCATGGTGCGTCTCCTGACGGTCGCGGGTGTCGGCGTGAATCTACCGTGATCCGATTTCTGACAGCAGGGGTTGCCGGTGTTCGTCGAGGAGCGGGCTGCGGCGGACGCCGGGACGCGCGCTGTCGCCGAACACAACCGGCTGCCGGACGTAGTCGATGGTTCCCGCGACCGGATGATCGAACGACTCGACGAGCCGTCGATGCCTGCTCTGCTCGGACGACAACGCCTGTTCCACGTCCCAGATCTCGGAGCTTGCCAGTCCGGCCGCACCGAGGGCCGCGACCACCTCGGCGACGGTCTTGTCCTTCGCCCAGATCTCGATCTCCGTGCGCAGGGCGGGTTCGTGATCGGTGCGGGAGGTGTCGTCGGCGAAACGATTGTCACCGAGCAGGTCTGCACGGTCCATGGTGTGCGCCAGCTTCTCGAACCCGGCGTGGCTCGCGACGGCGAGGACGAACAACCCGTCCGACGCCCGGTACGTGTCGAACGGGGTAGAGACGGGATGGCGATTGCCCACTCCCGCCGGTGCGACGCCCGTTGCCTGCAGCTGGCTGTGTGCGGTGGGGAGCATGGCCAGCATGCTGTCGAACATGGCGACGTCGAGGTGCTGTCCCACCCCCGATTCGCGGGTTCCGACCAGTGCGGAGCTGATGCCCCAGGCGGCGAAGAGTCCCGCGACGAGGTCGCCGAACGATTCGCCGAGCCGGGTCGGCCCGGATTCGGGGGAGCCGGTGATGCTCATGATGCCGGACATCGCCTGGACCACGAGGTCGTAGGCGGCCGAGCCGGCGAGCGGCCCGTCCTGCCCGAAACCCGAGATCGACGCGTAGACGAGGCGCGGGTTACGGGCGTGCACGGTGTCGTAGTCGATGCCGAGCCGGGCGGTCACACCGGGCCGGAAGTTCTCGACGAGGACGTCCGCCGTGTCGAGGAGATCGAGCAGCACCTGACGATCCGCAGTGTCCTTGAGATTCAGTGCCAGCGAGCGCTTTCCGCGGTTGAGCACGTTGAAGTAGATGCTTTCGCCGTCGCGGAACGGTCCGAGGTGTCGCGAGTCCTCGCCGGCGACGGGCTCGATCTTGACGACGTCGGCGCCGGCGTCCGCGAGCAGCGCCGTGCAGTACGGTCCGGCCAGGACACGGGAGAGGTCGACGACGCGGATGCCGTCGAGGGGAGGCAGGGTAGGCATGGCGGTGGGTCCTTCTCAGTAATCGGTGGAGCGCGGGGAGGGCGCGTTGGACGCGATGGTGAGCAGCTGGATCTGCGAGGTGCCCTCGAAGATCCGCAGGATCCGGCAGTCGCGGTAGAGGCGTTCGATCTCGGACTCGCGCATGAAGCCGGCGCCGCCGTGAATCTGCACGGTCTGGTCGACGATCGAGAAGCAGGCCTCCGTCGCCACGTATTTCGACACGGAGGCGGCGCGGCGCAGGTCGGCCCCGGCATCCTTCACGTCGGCCACCCAGTCCGCGGTGACGCGGGAGGCGACGAGTTGCGCGTCGCACGCGCCGAGCAGCAGTTGGATCGCCTGGAATTCGGCGATGGGGTGGCCGAACTGCTTGCGTTCGGCCGCGTAGGAGCGGCCCAGTTCCCAAGCGCGCAGGGCGATTCCGTTGGCCATCGCGGCCACGTCGATGCGGGCCCGGTTGAGGGCGGTGAGCGCGATGTTGCCGCCGCGCCCCTCGATTCCCACCACGGCGTCGTGGGGGAGCACCACGTCGTCGAGGTACACGGTGTAGGTGGGTGCCGATCGGATGCCGAGTTTGTCCTGCGGCTCGGAGTAGCTCACGCCGGGTGTGCCCTGGGGGAGGACGAACGCGGTGATGCCGCGGAAGCCCGCGGACGGGTCGGTCTTGGCGAAGAGGACCACCACATCGGCCTCCTTGGCGTTGGAGATGTACGTCTTCGAACCGGACACGTGCCACCCGTCGTCCTCGCGCCGCGCGGTGGTGCGCATGGAGGCGATGTCGGAACCGGCGTCCGGTTCGGTGAGGGCGAACCCGGCGAGCAGTTCGCCGGACGCGAGCCGGGGCAGCCACCGCCGCTTCTGCTCCTCGGTTCCGCCGACCAGAATCGGCTCGAGCCCCAGGTAGTGGGCGGTGTAGATCGACGCGAGGGCGGCGTCGGTGCGGGCCACCTCCTCGATCGCGATCAGCTGCGTCTTGGTGGACAGACCCAGGCCGCCGAATTCCTCGGGTACCGAGATTCCCATGAGGTCCTGTTCGCCCAGTCGCTTCACCAGGTCCGCCGGAAACTCCCGCGTCTCGTCGCGGAACGCGGCGCCGGGGTGGATCTCGCGGTTGGCGAACGCACGCACGGTGGAACGGAACTCGGCGGCATCGAGCAGCTGATCGGACACGTGAACTCCTGTCGGAAAGATCGAAAATGCCATTTAGTGAAATAGCAATGCCACTTAGTGGCATATCGACTATGGAGGAAAGCGCCGAATTTGTCCAGGGTGCCGGTGTCCAGGGCGCGAGAGCGGGTACACGACGACAGACCGGTCCGTGGACGGCACGGCCGGGCCGTCGACACTGCAGAGGGAGGCATCATGCGCGCGATCACGCAAGGGATCGTCACCGCGGGAACACTGATCGGCGCCGTTCTCGTCGGCGCGGGGTCGGGCGCGGCGGAACCCGCAGCCGTCCCGTCCGGCACCTATCAGGGAACGACCACCGCGCCTGCGGGTGAGTTGATCTGGAAGGGCAAGACGTTCCAGGGCGGGACGGTCGTCAACAACTTCGCGTTCGGTGTGACCGGACTCGCGGGCACCACTTCGCAGGACGGGAACGGAAACACCGTCATCGACTACACCCCATCGGGTCTGGGGTTCCTGTCCGACAGGATTGCCCCCAACGCAGACGGGACCTACACCGGGGCCGTGTACGTGGGCGGCAACCAGGTGGGAAGTTTCGGCCTCTCGAGATAGCTGTCCCGGGGCCTACTACGACGACGAGGCCGCACCGCGCGGGTGCGACCTCGTCGTCACAGTGTCATCGGGGCTGTCAGACGGCCCGGACGTTCTGGGCCTGGGGGCCCTTCTGGCCCTGTCCGACCTCGAACTCCACCCGCTGGTTCTCCTCCAGCGACTTGTAGCCGCTGCCCGAGATCTCGGAGTAATGAACGAACACGTCCGCGCTGCCGTCGTCCGGCGCTATGAACCCGAAGCCCTTCTCGCTGTTGAACCACTTCACAACACCCTGCGCCATACCGTTCACTCCCTGCAGTTGCCGCCCGGCACCTCACATCGAGATACCGTTCGCGTGGGTATCATCCTGTCATCCTGACGCGCGCGCTTCCAGTGCAACGCCCACGATTCCTGCCGATTCCGGTCGCCGTGCCCGCTCTGTGGCACAAATTTCCCCCACAACCGATGATTCTGCGTGCCCGCGGCGGTCCTACCTTCGACCCGCATCACCCCGAGGAGGACTCGTATGACCCCGACACCGACCGCCACCGCCGAGCCCGGAACCCTGCAGGTCCCCGGAGCGAGTCTGTACTACGAGGTCAGGGGCGCAGGCCCGGTCGTGGTGCTGGTGGGCGCCCCGATGGACGCCGATTCCTTCGCGCAGGCGGCCGATCTGCTCTCGGCCGATCACACCGTGGTGACGACGGACCCGCGGGGCATTCACCGCAGCCCGGTCGACGACCGCGACCAGGATTCCACCCCCGAGATGCGCGGCGACGACCTGGCCCGGATCCTGACGCACCTCGACGCGGGACCGGCCGTCGTCTTCGGCTCCAGCGGCGGCGCCGTCAGTGCGCTCGCGCTGGTGCAGGCGCACCCCGAGCTGGTGCACACCCTGGTGGCGCACGAGCCGCCGCTGGACGAACTGCTGGACGACCGCGAGGAACTACGGGTGAAGACCGACGAGATCATCGACGCACACCTTGCCGGGGATGTCGTGGGGGCGTGGCGGAAGTTTCTGGCGCTGGCGAACATCGACCTGCCCGAGCCGGTGTTCCAGCAGATGTTCGCGGGCGAGCGCGATGCGCAGACGGAGGCGGACGAGCACTTCCAGCACGCGCACATGCTGCGTCCGACCCCCCGCTGGCGCCCGGACGTCGCCGTCCTGCGCTCGGTGCCGACCCGCGTTCTGGTCGGCCTCGGCGAGGCGTCCGCCGGGCAGCTCTGCGACCGCACCGCGCGGGCGCTCGCCGCGGAACTCGGCATCGAACCCACCATGTTCCCCGGCGGCCACATCGGTTTCGCCGAGGACCCGGCCTCGTTCGCCACCCGTCTGCGCGCCGTGCTGCGCGAGGGGTGAGCGGACGGTCCCGGGCGACCTCAGCGCACGATCGGGACCCGCTTCGTGACGATCCGATGGAGCAACCGCGCGGCGGTGCGCGCGGTGCGGTTGTCGACGTCGAACGACGGATTGAGTTCGGCCACATCGCAGACGGCGAGCTTGCCGCTGGCGGCGACGGCGTCGCACACGAATTGGATCGTCTCCGCAGGCACACCGTACGCGGCGGGAGCGCTCACCCCCGGTGCCACGGCGGCGGGGAGGACGTCGAGGTCGATGGTGAGATAGACGAGATCGACGTCGGAGAGGAAATCGCTGACGAACACCGCCACCCGGTGCCGGTCGGAGACCGAGCACTCGTCGTCCAGGAGATACCGGACGTCGTACCCGCGCGCGGTGTCGAACAGTGCGGTGGTATTGCTCGGCTGGCTGATGCCCAGCACCGAGTACTGGAGCGAGGTGCCCGCCGCGTGCTCCTGTTCGAGAATCTGCCGGAACGGGGTGCCCGAACTCGGGACCGGATCGGACCGCAGGTCGAAGTGGGCGTCCAGGTTCAGGATCCCGATCCGCCGGGTCGGGGTCCGGACCGATGCCTGCGCCAGACCGAGGTACGTCCCGTAGGCCACCTCGTGGCCGCCGCCGAGGACCACGGGGAACTGGCCGGCGTCGAGTGCCGCGGCCACCACGCCGCCGAGCGCCATCTGCCCCGTCTCCAGACGGTTGTCGGTGACCGCGACGGTGCCGGCGTCGTAGGCGCGGAGCGGCTCGGCGAGCGCCATCGACGACAGCGCGCCCCGCAACGCGTCCGGGCCGCGGGCCGCCCCGCGGCGTCCCTTGTTCCGCTCCACGCCCTCGTCGCACGCGAAGCCGACGAACACGCACGCGCCGGGTTCGGAATTGTCGCGAAGTGGGGTCACCGACTGGTGCCAGCGCAGGTGGTGGCTCGACGTGCCGTCCACCCTGCCGGTCCAGGGAGGTGGGGGGATCAACAGGTTCTCCATCATCGCAGTGCCCTTTCCTTCTCGTGGATGGTGCGCGCGGACCAGGCGAGTTCGCCGCCGCGCCACACATCGCTGACCAGGGGGACGCCGGGCCGGTAGGCCAGGTGTAGGTACGACGGCGCGGCGAGGGCGAGGGCGTCGGCCCGCGCGCCGGGACGCAGGACCCCGATGTCGTCACGCTGCAACGCGCGGGCGCCGCCCGCCGTCGCCGCCCAGATCGCCTCGTCCGGGGTCATGTGCATGTCGCGCACGGCGATCGCGATGCAGAACGGCAGGCTGGTGGTGTAGCTGGTGCCGGGGTTGCAGTCGGCACCCAGCGCCACCGTGACACCCGCGTCGAGCAGTGCCCGGGCGTCCGGGTACTTGTTCCGGGTGGAGAAGTCGGCACCCGGCAGCAAGGTGGCGACGGTCGAACTCTGTGCCAGTGCGTCGATGTCGGCCTGCGTCGTGTAGCAGACGTGGTCGACGGACGCGGCCCCCAGTTCGACGGCGAGTTGCACTCCGGGACCCTCGCGGAGCTGATTGCCGTGAACCCGGGGGATCAGCCCCTTCGCCATCCCGGCAGTGAGCACGGCGTGCGCCTGGTCGCGGTCGAACGCGCCGGTCTCACAGAACACGTCGATCCACTTGGCCTGAGGGGCACAGGCATCGATCATCTCCGCGCACACCATGGCGACGTAGTCGTCGGCGCGGCCCGCGTACTCCGGCGGTGGCACGTGCGCGGCGAGCAGCGTCACCTCGTCGGTGAGGGACGCTGCGATCCGCGTGCTGCGCAGTTCGTGCTCGACCGTCTGCCCGTACCCGGTCTTGCATTCCACGGTGGTGCTGCCCGACCGCAGGGACTCGTCGAGCAACCGCCGTGTATTCGACTGCAGCTGTTCGTCGGTGGCGTTGCGGGTGGCCTCGATCGTGTTGCGGATGCCACCCGCCGCGTACGGCTGCCCGGCCATCCGCGCCGCGAATTCTTCCGCGCGCTCCCCGCCGAACACGAGATGCGAATGGCTCTCGACGAAGCCGGGCAGCACCGCCCTGCCGTCGAGGTCGTGCCCGATGTCCGCCGCCGGCGCGGAGCCTGCGCTGCCGACCCAGGCCACCACGCCGCCGTCGAAGACGACGGCGGCGTCGCGGAGCAGCCCGAGCGGACCTTCCCCCACTGTCGGGTCGTTGGTCACCAGGGTGCTGATGCCGGTCAGCACTGTGGAGCGGGAGGTGTTCGCCGTCACTGCTGTTCCTTCCAGTGGTTCGAAAATACGGTCGCGCGGGCCTGCGGTCATCCTTCGGACATCGGCACGCGGACGCCGCGCTCGCGGGCGACGTCGGCGGCGTGGTCGTAGCCGGCGTCGACGTGCCGGATGACACCCATGCCGGGATCGTTGGTCAGGACCCGCTCGAGCTTCTCGGCCGCCAGGTCGGTGCCGTCCGCGATGCACACCTGACCGGCGTGGATGGAACGTCCCATGCCGACGCCGCCGCCCTGGTGGATGGACACCCACGACGCCCCCGACGCGGTGTTGACGAGTGCATTGAGCAGCGGCCAGTCGGCGATCGCGTCGGAGCCGTCGAGCATCGACTCGGTCTCGCGGTACGGGGACGCGACCGATCCGGAGTCGAGGTGGTCGCGGCCGATGGCGACGGGTGCGGACAACTCACCGGACGCCACCATCTCGTTGAACTTCAGGCCGGCCTTGTGCCGTTCGCCGTAGCCGAGCCAGCAGATCCGCGCGGGCAGGCCCTCGAACGCCACCTTCTCGCCTGCCATCGTGATCCAGCGCTTCAGGTGCTCGTTCTCGGGGAACAGTTCGAGGATCGCCTTGTCGGTTGCCTCGATGTCCTTCGGGTCGCCCGACAGCGCGGCCCAGCGGAACGGGCCGAGGCCCTCCTCGAACAGCGGGCGGATGTAGGCGGGGACGAATCCGGGGAAGTCGAACGCGCGGTAGTAGCCGGCCTTGCGGGCCTCGTCGCGGATGGAGTTGCCGTAGTCGAACACCTCGGCGCCCTTGTCCAGGAAGCCGACCATCGCGGCGACGTGGCGGGCCATCGACGCGCGGGAGTCCTCGGTGAACTTCGCCGGATCCTTGTCGGCCATCGCCTTCATGTCGGCGAAATCGATGCCGAGCGGCAGGTACGACAGCGGGTCGTGCGCCGACGTCTGGTCGGTGACGATGTCGATGGGGGCGTTCATGGCGAGCAGTTCGGGGAAGATCTCCGCGGCGTTGCCCTCCAGGCCGATCGACAGCGGGCGCTTCGCGTCGCGTGCCTCGATCGCCAGCCGCAGGGCGTCCTGGACGTCGGTGGCCTTGGTGTCGAGGTACTTGTGCGCGATGCGGCGGTCGATGCGGGTGACGTCACAGTCGACGCAGATCGCGACGCCGTCGTTCATCGTCACGGCGAGGGGCTGCGCGCCGCCCATGCCGCCGAGTCCGGCCGTCAGCGTGATGGTGCCGGCGAGCGAACCGCCGAAGCGCTTCCGGGCGACCGCACCGAACGTCTCGTACGTGCCCTGCAGGATGCCCTGCGTGCCGATGTAGATCCACGATCCGGCCGTCATCTGCCCGTACATGATCAGGCCGAGGGCGTCGAGCTTGCGGAACTCCTCCCAGTTCGCCCAGTCGCCGACGAGGTTCGAGTTCGCGAGCAGCACACGGGGCGCCCACTCGCTGGTGCGGAACACACCCACGGGCTTGCCGGACTGCACCAGCATCGTCTCGTCCGACTTCAGCGTCTTCAGTGTGCGGACCATCGCGTCGAACGCTTCCCAGCTGCGCGCGGCCTTGCCGGTGCCGCCGTAGACGACGAGGGAGTCGGGGTGCTCGGCGACCTCGGGGTCGAGGTTGTTCATCAGCATGCGCAGGGCGCCTTCTTGCTGCCAGCCGAGGGTCGTCAGTTCGGTGCCGCGGGGCGCCGAGACGTGGCGGGGTCCGGAAACCGGAGGCGTCGTGGTGGTCATGTCGTGTACTCCTTGATGGTCGAACGTGAGAGGGGAAAGAGTCTGGGGGTCAGGGTGTTTCACAGACGCGAATCGGCCATGGCGGTATTCGTCGGATAGATCATCGATGCGGGCGGGTTGCTGCTGCGCCGGGCGAGCGGGTAGTAGAGGGCGGCGGTGAAGACGATGCCGACTATCCACGAGATGTCCGCGCCGCCCAGCATTTCCGTGACCGGCCCGGTGTAGAGCTTCTGCGCGAGGAACGGTATCTGCGCCACGACACCGATGGCATAGCAGCTCATCGCCGTCTTGTTCCAGCGACCGTAGCGGCCCTCCGGGTCGTACAACGCCGGGATGTCCACGCGCTCCTTGGAGATGAGGTAGTAGTCGATCAGGTTGATGGCGCTCCACGGGGTGAACACCATCAGCAGCACGAGGACGAAGTTCTTGAAGTTGTTGAGGAAGTCGGCGCTGGCGCCGATCGCGATCAGCATCGACACGGCGACGAACCCGATGATGTACAGGGTGCGGGCCCGCGACGAGATGCGCGACTGTCCGTTGAAGGCGGTCACCGTGGTGAGGATCGACATGAATCCGCCGTACGCGTTGAGGCAGTTGATCGTGAGCTTCCCGACCAGGATCACCAGGTAGATCATCAGGGCGATCACCGCGGGTCCGGCGAGACCGCCGATGAAGCCGACCTGGTCGCTGAGGAACGCGTCGCCCGCGACGGCCGCGACGAGCGCGCCGAACGTCATCGACCACTGCGAGCCGATCACGCTGCCCGCGAACGTCGACCAGAACGTGGTCCGCTCGCTCGTCGAGCGCGGCAGGTAGCGGGAGTAGTCCGCGACGTACGGTCCGAACGTGAGCTGCCAGCCCGCCCCGAGCGAGATCGCCAGCAGGAACGTGACGATGTCGAAACCCTTGATCCCGACGAACGCGGCCACGTCGTATTCGGCGAACAACCGGATCGCGAGGTAGGTGAAGCCGAGGATGCCGACCACGGTCGCGATCTTGCCGACGACGTGGATCAACTTGTATCCCGTTACCGCGACGAACGCGGTCATCGCACCGAAGATCAGGATGCCGACGGTCGGGTTGTCGATGTGGAGGATCTCGTTGACGGCCTGACCGGCGAGGACGCTGCCGGTCGCGGCGAACCCGAGGTACATCAGGACGACGAGGACCAGCGGGAGGACGGCACCGAGAACACCGAACTGCGCGCGGCTCGAAATCATTTGTGGCAGACCGAGGCGCGGTCCCTGGGCGGAGTGCAGCGCCATCACGGCGCCGCCGAAGAGGTTGCCGATCAGCAGGCCCACGATGGCCCACAGTGCGTCGGCGCCGAAGACGACCGCGAGGGCGCCGTCGACGATCGCAGTGATCTGCATGTTGGCGCCGAACCAGAGCGTGAACTGGCTGCGCGGAGATCCGTGGCGCTCGTCGTCCGGGACGACGTCGATGGTGCGACGCTCCGGCGCGAGGCTGATCTCGGGAGGTCCCTCGTGTGTCATAGGCCTGATGTCTCTCTGTGACGAGTCCGGCAGCTGGGTCGGTCCCGGGGTGCTCTGTCCCATGTCCTGAATCCAGTGTGCTCTGACTCACGTTTTTTATCGCCTTAGATGTATAGTCCTGTATAGACAACCCCCTGTCAAGCGTTCTCCCCGGACCCAGCCGAGAGGCGTGCCGGCCCGCCACTGCACCAGTCGGGAGTGTCGAAGCTTCCGACGGAAGGTACTGACATGAGAGTAATTTCGACGTCCTCACAATCGCTCGAGGGCGATGAGCAGCTGTTTTCCGATCAGGACGCCCGCAGGCGCGTCCTCGACCTCTACCTCCGCGCCGCCGGTCGACCCTCCGCCGACGACGGAGATCCCGAGGCGCGCGAGCGCATCGCGCACACCCATCTGGACACCGGGCGACTCCGGATCCCCGGCACCGCGGTGGTGCGGGGCATCGATGCCGACGACCCCAGCGGAATCGGGCCCGCCGTGCAGATCGTCACCGACGACATGGCCCTGCTCGTCGAATCGGTGCTCCTGACCGCCGCCAAGGTCGGTGCCCCGATCGACGAGGCGCTAC